>NZ_JBHSRC010000004.1:0-338295 GCF_042658805.1 Quadrisphaera sp. GCM10027208 | reverse complement strand
GGATGGGCAGCGTCAGAACTCCCATCATCGGAAGACCTCGACCCCTACCCGGCCAACGACGCGCCGTCGCCACCTACACCGTCAACTGCGAAGAGCCCGTTTCACTGGCTCGCTTGCCCAACGTGCCGATAGCACACCGACATTCGTTGAACTAAGTGTCCAGTCGCCATCCGACGACGGGACCTCGGTCCCGCCCGGGTAGCCTCCGCTCGACGTCCGTGCCCAGGAGGACCCCCGTGCCCGTCCCGCGACCACGCCTGCCCGGCGACCTGCCGCGCGAGGTGTGGGCCCTGTCCGCGGTCGCGTTCGCGGTAGCCATCGGGTTCGGCATCGTCGCCCCCGCGATCCCGCTGTTCGCCCAGGAGTTCGGCGTCGGCGCGACGGCGGCCGCGGCGGTGGTGTCCGCGTTCGCGTTCATGCGCCTGGTGTTCGCGCTCGCCGGTGGGCGTCTCGTCGACCGGTTCGGCGAGCGGTGGGTGCTGGCCACCGGGCTCGCGATCGTCGCGGTGTCGAGCCTGTTCGCCGGCCTCGCGCAGACCTACACCCAGCTGCTCGTGCTGCGCGGGCTCGGCGGGGTCGGGTCGGCGATGTTCACCGTCTCGGCGATGAGCCTGCTGCTCCGGGTGGCCCGGCCCGAGCAGCGCGGGCGGGCCACGAGCCTGTGGCAGGCCGGCTTTCTCGTCGGCGGGCTCGCCGGACCGGCCCTCGGCGGCATCGTCGCGACCATCTCCTTGCGGGCCCCGTTCTTCGTCTACGCCGGGACGCTCGCCCTCGGCGGCGTCGTCGCCGTCGCCACCCTCGCCGGCGCCCGGCTGCGCGACGACGTCGGCACGGGGGAGGGCGCGCCGCAGCGGATGACGCTGGGCGCCGCGCTGCGCCGGCCCGCCTACCAGGCGGCACTCGTGGTGAACCTCGGCACGGGCTGGGCGCTGTTCGGCGTCCGGTCGGCGGTGATCCCGCTGTTCGTCGCGGACGCGCTGGGCCGCGGACCGTTCTGGGTCGGCATCGGCTTCCTCGTCGGCTCCGCCGCCCAGGCCGCGCTGCTGTGGCCGGCCGCCCGGGTTGTGGACGCCGTCGGACGCCGCCCCGCGATGCTCGCCGGGACGGTGGTGACCACGGCGGGGGTGGCGGCCCTCGCCCTGTGGCAGACGCTGCCGGTGTTCCTCGTCGCGATGGCGGTGTACGGCGGGGGAGCGGCCTTCCTCGGTGCCGCGCCGGCCGCGGTCGTCGGGGACGTCGTCCGCGGCCGCGGCGGCACCGTCGTCGCCGCGTTCCAGATGTCCTCCGACGTCGGCGCCGTCGCCGGCCCGCTCGTCGCCGGCTGGCTCATCGACGGGATGTCGTTCGGGGCCGCGTTCTGGGTGACCGCCGCCGTCCTCGCCGTCGGCGCGGTGCTGAGCGTCCGGATGCCGGAGACCGGCGTCACCACCCGCGTCAAGCGGGCTTGACGCGAGCGACCCGGCGCTGCCGCAGACCCTGCCGTCGGTACCACCCGGCCAGCACGAGGACGGCGAGGGCGACCTCCGCGACGTCCCCGCCGTAGTACATCCACTGGGCGGCGGCCTGGACCTGCTCCACCGGGTGCATCCCGGCCAGCGGCGGCTCGGCGGCCCTCGCGTAGACGAGCTTCGCCAGCCAGGCGTGGGCACCTGCGGCGACGACGAGCACACCGAGCCGGGTCGTCGTCCCCGGCCTGCCGGGGGCCGGCTCGACCGCGGCGACCGACCACGTGAACAGGGAGCCGGCGAGCAGCAGGTGCAGGTTGACGAGGTGGTGCACGACGGGGTCGGTCATCGCCGCGTGGTACAGCGGGGTCAGGTAGAGCACGAACAGCCCGCCGATGTCGAGCACCGCCGCGACCACCGGGTGAGCCAGGACCCGCAGCGGCGCCGAACCGAGGACGGCGACAAGCCGGCGGCGGCCACCGGGCGACGACGCGCCGAGGGCGAGGGTGACCGGAGCGCCGAGGACCAGCCCGAGCGGCGCGTACATCGCCAGCAGCAGGTGCTGGAGCATGTGGCCACGCGCGTCGTGGGCGGCGAACCCGGCGACGGGAGGCGACAGCGCGACGGCGACGGCCAGGGCGCCGAGGAGGAACGCCGCCGTCCGCCACGCCGGCCACGAGCGCCGCAGCCGCCGCCTGGCGATCGCCGCAGCACCCAGGTAGCCCCCGGCCAGCAGGAGGCCGACGGCGGGCCCGAGGGGCAGCGGGTCACCCACGGCCTTCGTCCCGGCTGCGGCGCAGCATGACGAGGCCGGCGACGAGCAGGACGACGCCGACGAGGTTCCACGCCAGGTCGTAGGGCAGCAGGTCCACCCCGTAGCGGACCTGGTGCACCCGGAGCACCTTGTGGTCGACGATCCCGTCGAACAGCTGGAAGACGCCGAGCCCGGTGACGAACCCGGCCCAGGCGGACCGTACCGCCAGCGCCTGCCGGCGGCGCAGGTCGGCGACGAGGAAGAACCCGCCGACGATCGCCACCAGCTCCGCGGCGTGCAGCAGACCGTCGGACATGAGGCCCACCGCAGGAGTCGACCGGTCGTAGAAGTGCTGCCAGGCCAGCACCTGGTGGAAGACGATCTCGTCGATGGCGGCCATGATCCCGACGCCCGATCAGCAGCGCCGCCGTGACGGAGCGGCGCCGGTCGAGGTGTGTCGTGACGGTCCCGGTGTCCACGCTCATACCCGACCGGGTACCCCGCGGTGGCCGAGTTCACGCCTCCGGTGGGGTGAACCGCCCGTCGACCGCCGTCCAGCCCCCGTCCACGAACAGCTGGCTGCCGGTGACGAAGGACGACGCGTCCGAGGCGAGGTAGACGACCGCACCGGCCAGCTCGGACGGCGTCGACCAGCGGCCCAGCGCGCTCTTCGTGGCGTACGCCTGCGCCCACTGCGGCACGGCCCGGATCGGCGCGGTCAGCGGCGTCTCGACGACGCCGGGGGCGATGGCGTTGACCCGGACCCCGTGCGGCCCCAGCTCGGCGGCCGCGGTCCGCAGCAGCTGGACGAGCCCGGCCTTGGTGGCCGCGTACACCCCCTGGCCGGGTTCGACGGTGACGGCGCGGATCGAGGAGAAGGCGACGATGCTGCCCCGGCCGCGGTCACGCATCCCTGCACCGAACGTCTGGACGAGGTGGAAAGCGGCGCGCAGGTTGAGCGCGACGACCCGGTCGAAGTCCTCGGCCGTGTAGTCGAGCACGCGCCTGCGGACGTTCATCCCCGCGGTGACGACGAGCACGTCCGCAGGCAGCTCGACGGCCGCCCGGGCGACGGCGTCGGCGTCCAGGACGTCGAGGGGGTAGGCGCTCAGCGAACCTCCGGCCGTGGCCGTCGCCTCGGCAGCGGCCAGGTCCCGGTCGGCGCACACGACCCTCGCGCCGTGGGCGGCGAGGGCGTACGCGCTCTCGCGGCCGATACCGCTGCCGGCGCCGACGACGACGGCGGTGCGCCCGTCGAGGCGGAACAGGTCGGCGTAGCGGGCCACCTCCGGTGAGAGGTCCATCAGCTGCTCCTCGGGGTCGGCCGGATGACGGCCATCCGGGTGACGGTGAGCTCCTCGATCGCGAACCGCGGTCCCTCCCGACCGGTCCCGGAGTCCTTCACGCCCCCGTAGGGCATGACGTCGGAGCGGAACCCGGGCACCTCGTTGACGACGACGCCACCCACCTCGAGCTCGTCCACGGCCCGCAGCGCGCTCTCCAGCGACGAGGTGAAGACGCTGGCGTGCAGCCCGTAGCGGGAGGCGTTGACGGCGGCCAGCGCCGCGTCGAGGTCGGGCACCGACCGGACGGCGACGACGGGGCCGAAGACCTCCTCGTCCCAGGCGGCGACCCCGTCCGGGACGTCGAGCAGGACGGCCGGGGCCAGCACGCCATCCGGACCCACCCGGCCGCCGTGCACGAGGGTGGCGCCGGCGGCGACGGCGTCCCGGACCCACGCCTGCACCCGGGCGGTCGCGGCCGGGTCGATGAGCGCGGAGACCCGGGTCGCGGGGTCCCGCGGGTCGCCGACGACGACGCCGGCCACCCGGTCGGCGAGACGGCGCAGGAACTCCTCCCGGACGGCCTCGACGACGAGCACCCGCTGGACGCTGATGCACGCCTGCCCCGAGGCGTAGTACCCGCCGCGGACGACGGCGTCGGCGGCGGCGTCGAGGTCGGCGTCCGCGGCCACGACGAGCGCGGAGTTGGAGCCGAGCTCGAGCAGCACCTTCGTCGGTGCGGCGTCCCGGGCGATCCGGTGGCCGACCGCGGCCGAGCCGGTGAAGGACACCGCCCCCACCCGGCGGTCAGTGGTCAGGGTGCGCCCGACGTCCGGCCCGCCGGTGACCAGCTGGACGGCGGACGGCGGACCACCGGCCGCGGCGAGCGCCTCCCGGACGGCGTGCACGAGCAGCAGGGTGGCCAGCGGGGTCTGCGGGGCCGGCTTGACCACCACCGGGCACCCGGCGGCGAGCGCGGGGGCGACCTTGTGCGCGGCGAGCAGCAGCGGGTAGTTGAACCCGGCGATGCCGACGACGACGCCGACCGGCTTGCGGACCCAGAACCCGATCAGCCCCTCCCCCGACGGCAGCAGGTCCAGCGGGACCGTCTCGCCGTGCAGCCGGGCGACCTCCTCGGCCGCGGTCCGCAGGGTGAGCAGGGTGCGCTCGACCTCGACCCGGCAGTCCACCCGCGGCTTGCCGGTCTCCAGCACGAGCAGCTCGACGAGGTCCTCGCCGGCGGCGGCCAGGACGTCGCTCGCCTCCAGCAGCGCCCGGCGCCGGACGTGGGAGGGCAGCCGGCCGACCCGGTCGCGCACGGCGACCGCCGCGTCGAGGGCCGCCGTCGCCGTGGCGACGTCCCCCACCGGGGCGGCGGCGACCGGCGTCCCGTCGTATGGGAAGCGCACCTCGGCCCGCTCGGCGACCTGCACCCACCCGTCCCCGACCGGCAGGCCCGCGGGCAGCCGGTTAAGCAGCCGGGCCGCGCCGCTCACCGTCCGCCCCCGGTGGCGGGGCCGGCTGAGGTCCTGGTTGCGGCCCCGGCCGGGCGGCCCGCCGACGGGTACGCCTCGAGGTAGGAGGGCAGCCGGCCGTCGCGGGTGTCGGCGCCGTCGGCGGCGAGCAGCGCGTGCCCGACGGCGCGGGTCAGGCAGTCCCCGGCGGCGCCCAGGACGGACTGCAGCCCGGCCAGGTCCGGCTCGCCGCGCTCGCCGGTGGCCAGGGCGAACACGGTGTCCCCGTCGAGCATGGTGTGCACCGGCCGGATGCCGCGGGCCATCCCGTCGTGGGCGATGCCGGCGACCTTGGCGCACTGCGCCTTGGTCAGCGTGGCGTCCGTGGCGACGACCGCGAGCGTCGTCGCCAGCGACGGCGCCCCGGCGGCCGCGGCCGCCCTGGCCCGCTCGACGTCCGCGGGGTCGGGGGCGCGGACGGCGTCGAACTCTCCTGGCAGCCCGAAGCGGGTGGCGTACAGCTCGCCGGTGGAGGGGTCGACGCACGAGCCGACGGCGTTGACGACGACGAGCGCGGCGACCGTCGTCCCGTCGTCCAGGACGGCGCTGGCCGAGCCGACGCCGCCCTTGAGCGTGCCGGCGCGGGCGCCTGTGCCGACCCCGACGCAGCCCTGGGCGACCGGGCCGTCCCCGCCGTCGCCGTGGGCCGCGGCGTAGGCGGCGGCGCCGAGCTCGGGACCGGGCCGGCAGGTGAAGTCCCCGCCCCGGCCGAGGTCGAAGATCACCGCGGCGGGCACGATCGGCACCACCTCGCCGGGCCCACCGACCGGCAGCCCCGTGCCGTCGGCGGCGAGGGCGTCGGCGACACCGCTGGCGGCGGCGAGGCCGAACGCGCTGCCGCCGCTCAGCACGACGGCGTCGACGCGGGGGACCATCGCCCGCGGGTCGAGCAGGTCGGTCTCCCGGGTGCCGGGGCCGCCGCCGCGCACGTCCACGCCGGCGGTGGCGCCGCCGTCCGGGGCGAGGACGACGGTCGTGCCGCTGAGCCAGCCGCCGCCGCGCCGCTCGGCGTGCCCGACGCGCAGGCCACGGACGTCGGTGAGGGTGTTCGTCGGTCCGGGCCTCATGGCCGGTCCTCCTGGAGGTCGGGGTCGAGCTCGGGATCGGGGTCGGCGACGAGGTCGGCGGGGGTGGCGCCGGCCAGGGCCCGCTCGACCGTCGGGATGGCGGCGACGAGCCGCCGCGTGTAGGGGTGCTGGGGGTCGGTGTAGACCCGCTCGGTGGGGCCGGTCTCGACGACCAGGCCGTCGTACATGACCGCCACCCGGTCGCACACGTGCCGGACGACGGACAGGTCGTGGGAGACCAGCACCAGGGTGAGGGACAGCTCCTCGACGAGGTCCGCGAGCAGGTTGAGCACCTGGGCGCGCACCGACACGTCGAGGGCGCTGACCGGCTCGTCGGCGAGCAGGATCCGCGGCCGGGTCACCAGCGCTCGGGCGATGGAGATCCGCTGCCGCTGGCCGCCGGAGAACTGGTGCGGGTACCGGTCGGCGGCCTCGGGGCCGAGCCCGACCTCACGCAGTGCCTCCACGACCCGGGCGCGACGGTCACCGATCCCCTGGGCGACCAGCGGCTCGGCGACGATGTCACGCACCCGCATCCGCGGGTCCAGGGAGCTCATCGGGTCCTGGAAGACGAGCTGCAGGGTGCGCCGCAGCCCGCGCAGCCGGCGCTCGGGGACCCCGGCGATCTCCTCACCCTCGATGAGCACCGACCCGGACGTCGGGTGGTCCAGGCCGGCGAGGATCCGCAGCAGGGTGGACTTGCCGCAGCCGGACTCCCCGACGATGCCGAACCGTTCCCCCGCGGCGACGTCGAGGTCGATGCCGCGCAGCGCGTGCACCGGGGGGCTCGCCCGCAGCAGCGAGGTCCTGGGCCGCCGGTAGGTGCGGGTCACGCCGCGGACCCGGACCGCCGACGTGGGCTCGGCCGCGGCCGTCCCCGCGGGCACGGGCTCAGCCACGGCGGTCCCCGCCCGCGGGGTGGAAGCAGGCGTACCCGGTGTCCGGGCCGGTCGCCGTCCACGGGGGGCGCTGGGCGCACACGGCGGTGGCGGCCGGGCACCGGGTGCGGAACACGCACCCGGCCGGGAACCGGCCCGCCGGCGGCACGGAGCCGGGGATCGTGGCGAGGCGGCCGCGCTCGTCGACCGTCGTGAGGTCGGAGGCGCCGACGAGGCCCTCGGTGTACCGGTGCCGTGGCCGGGTGAGCACCTCGTGCACGGGCCCGGACTCGACGACCCGGCCGCCGTACATGACGAGCACTCGTTCGCACGCCGTGGCCACGACGGGCAGGTCGTGGGTGATGAGCAGCAGCGCCGAGCCGTGCCGACCGGCGGCGCGGACCAGGAGGTCGAGGACGAGCGCCTGGACGGTGACGTCGAGGGCGGTGGTGGGCTCGTCGGCGACGAGCACGGCCGGGTCGTTGGCCAGCGCGAGGGCGAGGACGATCCGCTGGCGCTGGCCGCCGGAGAACTGGTGCGGGTAGGCCGCCGCGGCGGCCCGCGGGTCGGGCAGGCCGACCTGGTCGAGCAGGTCGACGGCGCGCTCCCGGGCGGCGCGGCGGCTCGGTGCGGCACCGTGCACGCGCAGCGCCTCGGCGACCTGGCGGCCGACCCGCATCGTCGGGTCCAGCGCGGTCATCGGCTCCTGGAACACCATCGCGATCCGCCGTCCGCGGACCCGGGACAGGCGTCGCTCGCCGGCGCCGACGAGGTCGTGGTCGACGCCGGCGACCCGGACCGACCCGTGCGGGTGCAGCTCCTCCGGGAGCAGGCCCATCAGCGCGAGCGCGGTGAGCGACTTGCCGGAGCCGGACTCGCCGATGAGACCGACCCGCTCGCCGGCGCGCACCGTCATCCCGACGTCGTCGACGAGCCGGACGTCGCCGGCGGTGACGCCGAGCCCGGTCACGGTCAGCACGTCAGTCACCGGAGGTCCTCCAACCGGGGGTCGAAGCGGTCACGCAGCCCGTCGCCGAGCAGGTTGAAGCCCAGGACGGCGAGCGCGATCGCGACCCCGGGGACGACCGCCAGGCGCGGCGCCGTCCACAGCAGCTCCTGGCTCTCCTGCAGCATCCGGCCCCAGGACGGCGTCGGCGGCGGGGTGCCGAGCCCGAGGAAGGACAGCGCAGCCTCGGCGAGGACGGCGATCGCGAAGCTCACCGAGGCCTGCACGATGACCAGACCGGCGACGTTCGGCAGCACGTGCCGCACGCCGATCGCCACCGGGCGCCGGCCGGCGGCGCGGGCGGCGAGCACGTACTCGGTGCGCATGACCTGCAGCGTGCCGCTGCGGATGATCCGCGCAAAGCTCGGCACGGTGGCGATGCCGATGGCCACCATCGCGGTCAGCGTGCTGCCGCCGTAGACGGCGGCGAACATGATCGCCAGCAGCAGGGCGGGGAAGGCGAGCAGCAGGTCGTTGCCGCGCATGATGAGCTGGCCGGCCCAGCGCGGGGCCATCCCGGCCAGGATGCCCAGCGGGACGCCGACCACGGCTGCCACCCCGACGGCGACGACGCCGACGAACAGGGTGGTGCGGGCGCCGACGAGGATCTGGCTCAGCACGTCACGGCCGAACTTGTCGGTGCCCAGCCAGTAGGACGACGACGGGCCGAGCAGCCGGTCGGTGGCGTTGACGAGGGTGGGGTCGTGCGGCGTCCACAGGAACGACAGCAGCGCCGCGCCGAGGACGAGCGCGACGAGCGAGCCGCCGACGACGAGGTTGCCGCCGAGCCGCCGGCGGGACGTGGTGGGGCCCGGCTCCTCGGGCGGGCCGGCGGCGGGCTCGGCGGGCAGTCCCGCGGTCTCCGGTGCGCTCACGTCGCCACCGTCCTCAGCCGCGGGTCGATGGCCAGGTAGAGCAGGTCGACGACGAAGTTGGTCACGAGCACGGCGACGACGAGCACCATGACGACGTCCTGGACGACGATGAGGTCGCGGTTGGCGACGGCGTCCAGCAGCAGGCTGCCCAGACCGGGGATGACGAAGACCCGCTCGATGACGACGGCGCCGATGAGCAGCGTGGCCAGCTGGAGGCCGAGAACGGTGACCACAGGGATCGCGGCGTTGCGCAGCCCGTGCCGCACCAGCGCCTGACCCGGCCGCAGGCCCGTCGCCCGGGCGGTGCGCAGGTAGTCCTCGCGCAGCACGTCCAGGACGGCGCTGCGGACGTACCGGGTGAGGACGGCGCCCTGGACGAGCGCCAGGGACAGCACCGGCAGGACGAGCTGGCGCAGGAACATCCCCGGGTCGCGGTTCGGCGGCGTCCAGCCGTTCGCCGGCAGCCAGCCGAGCCCGACGGCGAACACGGTGATCAGCAGGATCCCGGCGAGGAAGGCCGGGACGGCGACGCCGACCTGGGACAGCGCGGACAGCACGACGCCGGAGAGCCGGCGGTGCCGGACCGCCATCAGCACGCCCACCGGGACGGCGACCACGACGGCCAGGACCATGGCCGTGACGACGAGCCACAGCGTGACCTGCAGCCGGTCGGTGATCTGCGGGCCGATCTCGGCGCCGGTGACGTACGACGTCCCCAGGTCCAGGGTGACCAGCCCGCCGACCCAGTCGAGGTAACGGGTGAGCGCCGGCCGGTCCAGACCGAACTCGGCCCGTAGCTGGGCGACGGCCTCCTCGGAGGCGTTGACGCCGAGCGCGACCCGGGCGGGGTCGCCCGGCAGCACGGCCATGAACGCGAACACCAGCACCGAGCTGACCGCCAGGCTCGCCAGCAGGACGGCGACACGCTGCAGCACCCGGACGGTCATCGGCTCGGTGGGCCCGACTGGCGCGGCGCAGGGACGGTCAGGACCGCGCCAGCCCGGTCAGGTCGAAGGACTCGCCGATCGCGTTCTCCGGCAGGCCGGTGATGCCCTGCTCGGCGACGATGAGGTTCGGCAGGAGGAACAGGAAATCGGCGACGGCCTCCTGGGAGATGAGGGCCGCCGCGGCCTTCATGTTCTCCACCTGCTCCTCCTCGGTGCCGCTGTCGGCCGCCTCGAGCAGCGCGACGAGCTCGGGGTCGCCGTAGCCGGTGTAGTAGTCGGGGTTGCCGAACACGGCGCCGAGGTCGCGCGGCTCGACGTGGGCGATGATCGACATGTCGTAGTCGTGGTCGGTGAACACGGTCTGCAGCCAGGCGGCCGGGAACTCGAGCTGGTCGAGCTCGATGGTGAAGCCGGCCTCCTCCAGCTGGCTCTCGACGACGGTGCCGCAGGACACCGCGTAGGGCAGGGCCGGGATCCGCAGCCGGATCGGCGTGCCCGCGACGCCGGACTCCTCGAGCAGGCGGCGCGCCTCCTCGACGTCGTACTCGTAGTCGCCGGTGCGGTCCTCGTACCACGGGTCGGTCGGGGGGACCATGCTGCCGATCAGCGTGCCGCGCCCACCCCAGCAGGTGTCGAGCAGCGCCTGGTGGTCGATGGCATGGCGCACCGCCTGGCGGACCCGCTTGTCGGTCATCGGCCCCTCGGCGTTGTTCATCGACAGGACGACCTCGCCGTTCGTCATCCCCTCGATGATCTGGAACCGGTCGTCGCCCTCGAACTGGCCGAGCGACTCGGGAGCCTGCACGGTGCCGACGACGTCGATGGTCTCGGTGAGCAGCGCGTTGTTCAGCGCGGTGGCGTCGTCGAAGTACCGCAGGGTGACCTCGGCGAAGTAGGGCGCCTCACCCCAGTAGTCGTCGTTGCGGACGAGGGTGATCGAGTCGCCGCGGGCCCACTCCCCCAGCAGGTACGGGCCGGTGCCTACCGGGTTGTTGGCCAGGTCCTCGACGCCCTCCTGGTCGAACATGGCGCCGATCCGGGTCGTCATCCGGTACAGCCAGTCGTTGCTGGGCCGGCTCAGGGTGACCCGCAGCTCGGTCGGGGAGACCGCCTCGGCGCTCTCCACCACGTCCATCCCGGCCTTCAGCGACGTCGTCCAGTCCTGCTGCACCCGTTCGATGGAGAACACGGCGTCCTCGGCGGTGAACTCCTCGCCGTTGCTGAACACGGCGTCCTCGACCAGCTGGAAGGTGTAGGTCCGGCGGTCCTCGGAGACCTCCCAGGACGTCGCCAGCAGCGGCTCGATGTCGCCGTCCTGGTTCAGCTTGACGAGGCCCTCGTAGACGTTGACGAGCAGCGCCTGCGGGATGGCGGCCCCGTCGGTGGTGGTGAAGTCCAGGTTGGCGGGCTCGGCGACGAGGCCGACGGCCAGCGTGTCGTCGCTGCCGCCGGAGCCAGTCGTGCCAGTGGTGCCGCTGGTGCCGGTGGTGCCGGTGGTCGCGTCGCCGTCCGGCTCGCTGCCGGACCCGGCCGAGCACGCGCCGAGCAGCAGGGTCGCGGCCGCGGCGGCCGCCACGGCGGCCCGCCTCCTGTGGTGCCTCACGTCAGGTCTCCGTCCTGTGCCGGTGGGCGCCGGCCCACCGCTGTCGCGGTCACCGTCCGCCGGAGCGGCCGGTGGTTGCGGCATTCTGACAGCCCGGACCTCGTCCGTGGTGAGACCTGGGACACACTTGACGTTGCGTTGTCCGGGCCGGTGTGCTCGCCCAGACGTGGCGAGCGGGGCGCCGGACCGACCGGGAGGTGCCGAAGGATGACGCAGCACGCGGACCCGCGGACCACGGCGGCGAGCCGGGACCGCGACCCGGCGACGCTCACCGCGCGGGAGCTGGTGGCCCGCTACCGGGACGGGACGCTGAGCCCGGTCGACGTCCACGACGCCGTGCAGGCGGTGATCGACCGGCGGGAGCCGGTGCTCAACGCGTTCTGGGTGCGGGACGCCACCGCGTCCCGGGCCCAGGCCCAGGCGAGCGCCCGCCGCTGGCGGTCCGGTGAGGCCCTCGGCCCGCTGGACGGCGTCCCGGTGACGCTCAAGGAGAACCTCGCCCGCCGCGGCGTCCCGATGCCCGCTGGCACGGCCGCCGTCGACCCCGTGGTTCCCGACGACGACGCGCCGGTGACCGCCCGGCTGCTGGAGGCAGGGGCGGTCGTCCTCGGCTCCACCGTGATGCCGGACTGGGGGATGCTCTCCTCGGGCGTGTCGAGCAGGCACGGCGTCACCCGCAGCCCGTGGGACCCGGCCTGGACGACGGGCGGGTCCAGCTCGGGGGCCGGGGCAGCCGCGGCCGGCGGGTACGGACCGGTGCACGTCGGCACGGACATCGGCGGGTCGATCCGGCTGCCGGGCACCTGGCTCGGCCTGGCCACCCTCAAACCGACCGGTGGCCGCGTCCCGCTCGCCGCGCCGTACCTGGGCCGGGTGGCCGGGCCGATGGCCCGCACCGTCGGCGACCTCGGCGTGCTGCTGTCGGTGATCGCCCGGCCCGACGCCCGGGACTGGACGAGCCTGCCACCCGCCGGGGACGCCGACCGGGTGGTGCGGCCCCGCCCGCCGCGGGGGCTGCGCGTCGCTGTGCACCTGGACGCGGGGTGCGGCGCACCGGTCGACCCGCAGGTGCGAGCAGTGGTGGAGCGGGCGGCGGCAGTCTTCGCCGACGGCGGCGCCCGGGTCGAGGAGATCCCCCCGTTCGCCACCCAGGACCTGCTCGACGACCTCGATCTGTTCTGGCGGGTGCGCTCGTGGAACGACGTGCGGTCGCTGCCACCGCAGCGGCGGGCTGCGGCGCACCCGTTCGTGGCGCAGTGGGCGCTCGGCGGCGCGGACCTGACCGGCGTCCGGGTGCTGCAGGCCTACCAGTCGATCGGTGAGCTGGCGGCCCAGACCACCGCCGCGACGTCCGGGTTCGACCTCGTGCTGTCCCCGGTGGCGCCGGTGGCCGCGTTCCCGGCGGAGCAGCCGATGCCGTTCACCGAGCCGGGCCGGGAGATGGCGCACATCGCCTTCACCGCGCCGTACAACATGAGCGGCCAGCCGGCGGCCACCGTCAACGCCGGGTTCACCGGCGACGGGCGGCCGGTGGGGGTGCAGCTCGCCGGGCGCCGGTTCGCCGACGCCGACGTGCTCGACGCGGCGGCCTGGTTCGAGGAGCAGCGGCCGGACGACGCGGTGCCCCGCTGGCCGGACGCGGCCGGCTGACTGCCGGTTGTCAGCCGACGGGGTCGCCGTCCCCCGAGGACGCGGACCGATGGGCCGCCCGCCGCATCCCCAGGACGCCGGCGACGACCGTGGCGAGTCCACCGACCACGCCTCCGGCGGCGCCGCCCTGAACGAACCCACCGACAAACCCCTCGCCCGGGACTACCTCGACCTCCGGCAGGCGGAGCAGGGGCCGGCCAGCGAACGCCAGGTAGGTGAGCGCCGTGAACGTCAGGGTGGTCCCGGCCCCGTACAGCACGGTCGCGGTGTATGCCGACCGAGTACCGGCGGTCTCGAGGAGCTGCTGCAGGTCGACCCCGCGCCTGCGCGCATACCAGACGGCCGCTCCGGCCGGCATGAAGACCATGACGAGCAGCGCCACCGCGACGACCGGGTGACCGGTAACCGCCGCCACCAGACTCCCGACCATCCCGGCGCAGAAGGCCACCCTCAGCCCCAACCCGCTCGCCTCGAGTGACACCGCCTTCTCCCGCTCGTCGCCGTAGGCCGGGCTGTCGAGGTCCATCACCCGTTCCGCCAGCCGGTCCAGTGCGCCGCGTCGTCCGCTCATCGTCCCTCTCCCGTCCCGTCGCCGAAGAGCTCCTCGACCGTGCCGCCGAGGACGCGTGCGATCCGCAGGGCGAGGTGGACCGAGGGGGCGTAGTCGCCCTGCTCCACGGCGATGACCGTTTGCCTGCTCACGCCCACCTCGCGGGCCAGCTCGGCCTGGGTGAGGCCCCGCCGAGTGCGGAGCTCACGGACCGGACCGGCCGGCGCGGACTGTCGGGGAACCACGACGGCAAGTCAAGTTGCCTTGACCTTGAATGTCAAGGCTACTTGACCTCCCCGGTCAGCGGACGTGGGCGTCGGCGGCCTCGAGCGCGACGTCCAGGGCCGCCAGGCCCTCCTCCGCCTCGGCGGCGGTGATCGTGCACGGTGGGACGACGTGCAGCCGGTTGTAGTTCGTGAACGGCAAGACGCCGTTCGCCCTGCAGGCCGCGACGAGGTCGGTCATCGCCTGGCTGGTGCCGCCGTAGGGAGCCAGCGGCGTCCGGGTCTGCCGGTCCTCGACGAGCTCGACGGCCCAGAACACCCCGAGCCCGCGGACCTCACCGACCGAGGGGTGCCGGTCGGCGAGCCGGGCCAGGCCGGGGCCGAGTACCTCCTCCCCGATCCGCGCGGCGTTCTCGACGATCTTCTCCTCGCGCATGGCGGTGATCGTCGCGACGGCGGCGGCCGTGGCCAGCGGGTGGCCCGAGTAGGTCAGCCCGCCGGGGTAGGGCCGGTCGGCGAACGTCGCCGCGATCGCCGGGCTGATCGCCACCCCGCCGAGCGGCACGTACCCGGAGTTGACGCCCTTGGCGAAGGTCAGCAGGTCCGGGACGACGTCCCAGTGGTCGACCGCGAACCAGGCGCCGGTGCGGCCGAAGCCGGCCATCACCTCGTCGGCGATGAGGACGATCCCGTAGCGGTCGCACAGCTCACGCACGCCGGCCAGGTACCCCGGCGGGGGCGGCATGATCCCGGCCGTGCCGGGGATGGTCTCCAGGATGACCGCGGCGATGGTCGCCGGGCCCTCCATCTCGATCACCTGCTCGAGGTGGGCCAGTGCGCGCTCGCTCTCCTCCTGCTCGGTGGTGGCGTGGAACACCGACCGGTAGAGGAACGGGCCGTGGAAGTGGACGACGCCGGCCGTGCCGGAGTCGGACGGCCAGCGGCGCGGGTCGCCGGTGAGGTTCACCGCCAGGTGGGTGCCGCCGTGGTAGCTGCGGTAGCGGGACAGCACCTTGGGCCGGCCGGTGTGCAGCCGGGCCATCCGGACGGCGTGCTCGACGGCGTCCGCGCCGCCGTTGGTGAAGAACACCCGGTCCAGGTCGCCCGGGGTCACCTCGGCGACGAGCCGGGCGGCCTCCGAGCGGGCGGCGTTGGCGTGCTGCGGGGCGATCGTGCACAGCAGTCCCGCCTGCTCCTGGATGGCGGCGACGACCGCCGGGTGCTGGTGCCCGATGTTCGTGTTGACCAGCTGGGAGGACAGGTCGAGCAGCCGGCGGCCCTCGCCGTCCCAGACGTAGCTGCCCTCGGTCCGGGTGATGACCATCGGGGTGATCCGCTCCTGCGCGGCCCAGGAGTGGAAGACGTGCTTGCGGTCGAGGTCGTAGACCTGCTGCGGGGTCAGGTCGGGGAGCGTCATGTCCGTCCTTACTGCTTAGGTCACTGCTGGGGTCACTGCTGGGGCTGGGTCACTGCTGGGTCGGGAAGCCGAGGTTGAGCCCGCCGTGGGAGGGTTCGAGCCACCGGGAGGTGACGACCTTGCCGCGGGTGAAGAAGTGCACGCCCTCGGTGCCGTGCGCGTGCGAGTCGCCGAAGAGGCTGTTCTTCCACCCCCCGAAGGAGTAGTACGCCATCGGCACCGGGATCGGCACGTTGACCCCGACCATGCCCACCTCGACCTCGTGCTGGAAGCGGCGGGCGGCGCCGCCGTCGTTGGTGAAGATGGCGGTGCCGTTGCCGTAGGGGTTGGCGTTGACGAGCGCGAGCGCCTCGTCGTAGGACGCGGCCCGGACCACGGACAGCACCGGACCGAAGATCTCGTCGGTGTAGACCGGCATCTGCGGGGTGACCCGGTCGAAGAGGGTCGGGCCCAGCCAGAAGCCGCCGTCCTCGCCGTCCGGGTGGACGTCCCGGCCGTCGACGACGAGCTCGGCGCCCGCCTGGACGCCGGCGTCGAGGTAGGAGGCCACCTTGTCCCGGTGGGCGGCGGTGACGAGCGGCCCCATGTCGCACCCGCGCCGCCCGTCGCCGGTGCGCAGGGTGGCCATCCGTTCGGCGATCCGGGCGACGAGCTCGTCGGCGACCGGCTCGACGGCGACGAGCACCGAGATCGCCATGCAGCGCTCGCCGGCCGACCCGAACCCGGCGTTGACGGCGGCGTCCGCGGCCAGGTCGAGGTCGGCGTCCGGCAGCACGACCATGTGGTTCTTGGCGCCGCCGAGGGCCTGGACCCGCTTGCCGTTCCGGGTGCCGGTCTCGTAGACGTAGCGGGCGACCGGGGTGGACCCGACGAAGCTGACCGACCGGACGTCGGGGTGCTCGAGCAGGCGGTCGACCGCCGGCTTGTCGCCGTGGACGACGTTGAGGACGCCGTCGGGCAGGCCCGCGTCCGCCCACATCTGCGCCATCAGCACCGCGGCGGAGGGGTCCTTCTCGCTCGGCTTGAGCACCACCGCGTTGCCGGCGGCGATGGCGACCGGGACGAACCACAGCGGGACCATCGCCGGGAAGTTGAACGGGGAGATCACGCCGACGACGCCGAGCGGCTGACGGATCGAGTAGCTGTCGATCCCGGTCGAGACGTTCTCCGAGAACCCGCCCTTGAGCAGGTGCGGGATCCCGCAGGCGAACTCGACGACCTCGAGGCCGCGGGTCACCTCGCCGAGCGCGTCGGAGACGACCTTGCCGTGCTCGGAGGTGATCACCTCGGCCAGCTCGGCCTTGCGCTCGTTCAGGATCTGCCGGACGGCGAACAGCACCTGGGTGCGCCGGGTCAGCGAGGCGTGCCGCCACTCCTGCCACGCCTCGTGGGCGGCGGCGACCGCCTCGTCGACGGTGCCGGCGTCCGCGAGGTCGACGTGACCGGTGACCTGGCCGGTCGCGGGGTCGTACACCGGGCCCGTGCGCGCCGCGTCGCCGGTCCAGGGCTTGCCGCCGATCCAGTGGGTGATCCGTCGCGTGGTCATGCGGCGAAGTCTGAGCGCTGGAGGGGTGCGGCGACAACCTGCCGGCCGTCACAGGTCACGGGACCTGCCGGCTCGGGGTCGTCGTCGGCTGTTCGTGGGCTCCTCGTGGTCGTCTCCTCACACGCCGTGCGCCATGTCGACGAAGCGCGAGTAGTGGCCCTGGAACGCCACGACGATGGTGTCCGTGGGGCCGTTGCGGTGCTTGGCGACGATGATGTCCGCCTCGCCGGCCCGCGGTGACTCCCGCTCGTAGGCGTCCTCCCGGTGCAGCAGGATCACCATGTCGGCGTCCTGCTCGATCGAGTTGTGGACGGCGATGCCGTTGGCCACGAAGTTGTGCGTGCCGAGGACGGTGGCATCGAAGACCTCCTCCTCGCCGTCCGGCTCGATCGCCACGACGCGGTCCCACAGCAGGTCGTTGACCGCCATCACCTCGAGCTCGGCGTCACCGAGGACGTCGGCGACACGCGCCAGGCGCTCGCGTGACGGGGCGGGCTTCCACATCGCGTTCCCGCAGAACTGCGTGCCCATCGCGAAGGCGAGCTCGCGGTGGCTCATGCCCTGCTCGGCGAGGACGTCGCGCACCCGGTCCCAGACCTGAACCGGGACGGTGTCGACGTTCGGGTTGCCGGACCGTGTCGTGACGACGGGCAGCAGTCGCGCCACCGCCTTGGCCCGCTCGCCGTGCACGCCGATCTCCTGCAGGAAGCGCCGCTGGTCGTCGACGCCGGAGATGTCGAGGGTGTACCCGCGCCGGTCGTCACCCTTCGCGGTCGCGGTACGCAGCCGGGCGGAGATGCCGAAGCGCAGCAGCAGGCGGGACAGGTCGTCGACCAGGCGACGGCTGGTCGAGGCGTAGGAGATGCGCCCACCCGCCCCGTCCTTCTGGACGGTCACCGACCCGTCAGTCGCCCAGAGGTGCCGCAGGAACAGCGCGATCTGGCGCTTCGGCAGGTGGAACACGCCCTCCGGCACGAACTTCTCGTGGCTGCGCAGGCCGAACAGGCCGAGGGTGTCGAGCCACGCCGCGATGGGATTCCGGCGCCCGTGGGTGAGGTGGTAGGGCGCGGGCAGCCGCAGCGTGGTGCACCGAGCCGCCGCGTGCTCGTCACGGACCGCGGTGACGCCGAAGTGCCGCGCCGCGTCCGTCACCGCCGTGAGGTTCGCCTCGTCCACACTGGCGTAGCGGATGGGCTGCCGCCGGACGAACGAGCCGTCACCCAGCAGGTGCGCCAGCAGCACCACCTCGGCGTCGTCCCAGACGGCGACGAGCTCGGGTGCCGGCACGTGCCGAGGCACGCCCAGCCGGTCGCCGACCCGCAGGTCGCCGAGCGCCGTCCACCCGTCGTAGGTGAGGAACGGGTGGTTCGCGGTCGCCCGCACCTGCTTGCCCGAGGCGAGCCGCAGCCGGAAGACAGGCTTGCGGCCGGTCGGGAAGACATGGGTGAGGTGACGGCGCACGTACCGCAGCGAGTCGTCCAGCGCCCACACCGGCACGTCGGTGGTGCCGGCGGCGTACAGCTCACCCATCGTCGTCTCGGCACCGGTGTCCGCCCGCAGGATCCGCGTGTCGGCGGTGAGACACCCCGACTCGCGCAGGTCCGACATCGCGGGCCGCTTGTCGGTGCGCTGCTCCGGGCCGCGGTTGAGCTGGGAGATGGCGATGACCGGCACCTCGAGCTCCTTGGCGAGCAGCTTCAGCGCGCGGGAGAACTCCGAGACCTCCTGCTGGCGGGACTCGACCCGCTTGCCCGAGGTCATCAGCTGCAGGTAGTCGACGATGACGAGCTTGAGGTCGTGGCGCTGCTTGAGCCGGCGGCACTTGGCCCGGATCTCCATGAGCGTCATGTTCGGGCTGTCGTCGATGAACAACGGCGCCTCGGAGACCTGGCCCATCGTGCGGGCGAGCTTGGTCCAGTCCTCCTCGCGCATCGTGCCCTTGCGCATGTTCTGCAGCGGGATCCGCGCCTCGGCGGACAGCAGCCGCATCGTGATCTCGTTGCGGCTCATCTCCAGGGAGAAGATCACGGTGGCGAGCTGGTGGCGGATCGCGGCCGACCGGGCGATGTCCAGGCCGATCGTCGAGTTGTGGACGACGACGTCGTCGGCGACGAAGTTGTGCGTGCCCTCCACGGTGAGGTCGTAGACCCGCTGGACACCGGCCGGCTCCACCGCGACCACCTCGTCCCACCACACGTCGGACGTCGCGAGCGCCCGCAGCTCCCCGGCGTCCAGGCCCCCGGCGTCCAGGTCCCCGGCGGCCAGGCCCTCGGCGGCCAGGTCCTCGGCTGCCTGGGCCAGGTCGGCCCGCCCGAGACCCGCGCCCCGGGAGTGACCGCTGGCCCCGTCACCGGCGGCGGCTGGGGGGGTCACGTCGTCCGTCGCGGCCCCGGCCTTGACCAGCAGCCGGGTGACCTCGGCCGGCAGGGTCTCCACCAGTGCCGCCTGGGCGCAGGCGGCGAGCACCTCGGCGCAGCGGTTCTCCTGGCCGAGCACGCCGACGTCTCGGCAGAAGGTGGCCACCTGCTCCGGGTCGCGGACCAGCACCCGCCAGCCGGCGGTGTCGTCGCGGCGAACCTCGGCCAGGACGCCGAACCGCAGCAGCAGGTGGGCGACGTCCCGGGCCAGCCGTTCGGTGCGCGCCGCGAGGCGCACCTCGACCCGGCCGGCACCGGCGCTCAGCTCTCCGGCGGCCGCGAACAGCCGGCGCAGCAGCAGGCGCACCTGGCGGTCCGGCAGGGCGAAGAAGCCGTCCGGCACCCGCATCCCCGTACCGGTCAGACCGGCGAGACCGACGGCGTGCAGCGCGACCGCGAGGTCGTTGCGTCCGCTGGTCCCGGGGCCCAGCAGCAGGGTCCTTCCGCTGGCCCGCACGTCGAGGCCCGACTCGGCGGCCCAGGCGCGAACGTCCGCCGCCACCGCGTCGTCCCGGACGTCGACACCGACGACGTCCGCGGCGACCAGCCGGCCCGACCCGAGCACGAACCCGGTCAGGGCCACGACGGCGTCCCCGTACGGGGAGGGGCGGCGGCGCGACCACGAGGGCAGCCGCCGGGGGACCGCGATCCGGTCCCCGGGGCGCAGGTCCGCCAACGGCACCCAGCCCTCGAGAGTCCGCAGCGGGTGGTGCGGCGTCGCCGTCACCTCGCGGCCGGAGGCGAGCCGCAGCCGCAGCACCTGCCGCAGCCCGTTGTCGACGACGTCACTGGGCGACACGATCCGCAGTCGCCACCGCTCGTCGAGGGTGTGCACACCCAGGCGCTCACCGGCCTGGCCGCGGGCGACGAACTCGGCGATCGTCATCCGGCGTCCGGTGTACGCGTCGGTGATCAAGGACCCGGCGGCGAGGCACTTGCCGATCGCGGGTCGGGCGGCGATGACGATCATCTGGCCCGGGTGCAGGCCGTTGGTGAGCCGGTCGAGGTCGGCGAACCCGGTCGGGACGCCGATCATGCCGTCGCCGCGGTGGCTCGAGGCCTCGATCTCGTCGATCGTGCCCTCGATGATATCGGAGATCGGCAGGTAGTCCTCGCTGCTGCGCCGGTCGGTGACCTGGTACACCTCGGCCTGGGCGCTGTTGACGATGTCGTCGACGTCCCCGGAGGCGGAGTAGCCGAGCTGGACGATCCGGGTACCCGCCTCGACGAGCCGCCGCAGGACCGCCCGCTCGTGCACGATCCGGGCGTAGTAGCCGGCGTTCGCGGCCGTCGGCACCGAGGAGATCAGGGTGTGCAGGTACGCCGCGCCGCCGATCCGGGCGAGCTCGCCGCGCTTGGTCAGCTCGTCGGCCACCGTGACCGCGTCGGCCGGTTCCCCGCGGCCGTACAGGTCGAGGATCGCCTCGTAGACGAGCTCGTGGGCGGGGCGGTAGAAGTCGGTGCCGCGCAGCACCTCGATGACGTCGGCGATGGCGTCCTTGCTGAGCATCATCCCGCCGAGCACGCTCTGCTCCGCCGCGACGTCTTGGGGCGGGGTGCGCCCGAGGTCCTCCGACGGCGGGCCGGCCGGCTCGTACTCGCCGAGGTCCGCGACCGAGGTCATCGCCGCGTCACCTGCTCCCCCGTCGTCATGTCCGCCTCCTCCTCGGCACCGCCGCGTCGCGACGTCCGTGCCGTCCGCGTCCGCCGTCTGGCCTGTCAGACACCAGTACGACACGGACCACCGACAACGCCGGTGCCGGCCGTTGCTCGCTGCTGCGCGGTGGCACGCTAGGCCCGGTGCCGACCCAGTCCCAAACGCCGCTGTGCACCCACCTGTGCACAGCGTGTGGACGCCGTGTGGAAGCCCGCACGCGCGTCGTCCACAGGTCGTGGACAACCCTGGGGACAACCATGACAGGACAACTCCGGCGCGTGCTCCTGACCGGCGTCGACGCTCCTCCACCGACTGTGGACAGAACTTTTCTCGCGGGACATCGACTCCGGGAGGACGGGGGCTGTTCACGCGTGGTTCAACTGGCCGACGCCTGCCCCATCACCCACGACTCCCACCCGTGATCATGCAATCCCGCCACCCCGCACGACCCACCCGTGATCATGCAATCCCGCCACCCCCCGGAGCCGCACCCCTCGGTGATCATGCAATCCCGCCACCCCGAGAGATGAAAGCTGGTCTTCGTCGCCATGCCAGTCCACGTCCGGTGGCGCGCCTCCACCACAGAATGCTGCGTCCGGCACAGCTTCACCGGCGTGTCGCGCCCACAACCCAGCATTCTGCGAGCCGGAGGGTGGCGGGATTGCATGATCACGACGGGGGGATTGCGACTGATCGCGACCAGGCCGTCGCGAGCACTCACCGAGGGGAGGGAGAACGGCAGGGTGGCGGGATTGCATGATCACCGAGGGAGGGGGCGGGCGGAGGGGCGGGGGCACGACCGGGAGATCCTCCGGCTGGCCGTGCCGGCGTTTGGCGCGCTCGTCGCCGAACCGCTGTTCCTGCTCGCCGACTCGGCGATCATCGGCTACCTGGGCACCGCCCCGCTCGCCGGTCTCGGCGTCGCCGGGGCCGCGCTGGCCACCGCGGTGGGGCTGTTCGTCTTCCTCGCCTACGCGACCACCGGCGCCGTGGCCCGCCGGTTCGGCGCCGGGGACCTGCGGGCCGCACTGGCCCAGGGGGTCGACGGGATGTGGCTGGCCGCCGGGCTCGGCGTGCCGACCGCGCTCGCCGGCTGGGTGTGGGCGCCCGAGATCGTGGCTGCGCTGGGGGCGTCGACCGCGGCCGCGCCGCACGCCGAGGCGTACCTGCGCTGGTCGCTGCCCGGGCTGCCGGCGATGCTCGTCGTGCTCGCCGCGACCGGGGTGCTGCGGGGGCTGCAGGACACCCGGACCCCGCTCGTCGTGGCGGCGACCGGCGCCGGGGCGAACGTCGTCCTCAACGTCGTGCTCGTGCACGGGCTGGGGCTGGGGATCGCCGGGTCGGCGATCGGGACGGTGCTCGCCCAGCTCGGGATGGCCACCGCCCTCGCGGTCGTCGTCGTCCGGGGAGCGCGCCGCCACGACGTGCCGCTGGCCCCCCGGCGTCGCGGGGTCGCGGCCGCCGGCCGGTCCGGTCTGCCGCTCGTCGTACGGACGCTGACCCTGCGGGTGGCCCTGCTCGTCACCACCGCCGTCGCGGCCCGGCAGGGCGACACCGCACTGGCCGCCCACCAGGTGGTCTCGACGCTGTGGACGTTCCTCGCGTTCGCTCTCGACGCGGTCGCGATCGCCGGCCAGGCGATCACCGGCCGGGCACTGGGCGCCGGCGACGTGGCCCAGGCCCGTGGCGCCACCCGCCGGATGCTGCAGTGGGGCGTGACCAGTGGTGTCGTCCTCGGCACGCTGCTGCTCGCCACCTCCCCGGTGCTGCCGGCCCTGTTCACGCCGGACCCGGCGGTCCGCTCGGCGGTCACCGCGGCACTCGTGGTCGCGGCGCTCGCCCAGCCGGTCGCCGGGTGGGTGTTCGTGCTCGACGGGGTGCTCATCGGCGCCGGTGACGGCCGGTACCTCGCGGTGGCCGGCGTGCTCACCCTGGTCGCCTACCTGCCGCTTGCCGGACTCGTGCTCCTTGCTGCCCCGGGCGGCACGACCGGCCTGGTCTGGCTGTGGGTGGCCTTCGGGCTGGGCTTCATGCTGGCGCGAGCGGTCACGCTGGGTCTGCGGGCGCGAGGGGACGCGTGGCTGGTCACCGGGGCGGCCCGCTGACCATCCCGGACGACGACACCGGACGACGACGGGCCTGCCCCAGCGGGGGCAGGCCCGTCGTGACGGCGGCTGTCGTGGAGGTGTTGCGCGGCGTCAGGACGCGGCGACGACCTCGACGTCGATGGTCGCCTGGACCTCCGGGTGCAGGCGGACCTGCACCTGGTGCGAGCCGAGCGACTTGATCGGCTGGTCGATCTCGACCTTGCGGCGGTCGATCTCGGCACCGGTCGACGCCTTGACGGCCTCGGCGACGTCCGCGGGGGTCACGGCGCCGAACAGCCGCCCGGACTGGCCGGCCCGGACCGGCAGGCGGACCCGGCCGGACTCTAGCGAGGCCTTCACCGAGCGGGCCTCCTCGAGCGTCGCGATCTCCCGGCTCTGCCGGGCCTTGCGGATCGCCTCGACCTGCTTCTGGCCGCCCTTGGTCCAGGCGGTGGCCAGGCCGCGGGGGACGAGGTAGTTGCGGCCGTAGCCGTCCTTGACCTCGACGACGTCACCGGGCTCGCCGAGACCGGTGACCTCCTGGGTGAGGATGAGCTTCATCTGTCGTCCCTCCTCAGCGTGCCGAGCTCGAGTACGGCAGGAGGGCCATCTCGCGGGCGTTCTTCACGGCCTTGGCGATCTGACGCTGCTGCTGGACCGTGACCCCGGTGACCCGGCGGGCGCGGATCTTGCCCCGGTCGGAGATGAACTTCCGCAGCAGCGCGGTGTCCTTGTAGTCGACGTACTCGACGCCCTTGAGCGGGTTCTGCTTCTTCTTCGGCTTTCGCACAGCCGGCTTGACCATCGTGGTGCTCCTTCGGTGGGAGCCCGGGTTCTGCTGTGGTGACCCGGGATGGGGGTGGATGAGTGGTTCAGGGAGCGGTTCAGCGGATCAGAACGGCGGTTCCTCGGAGTACGAGCCGCCGCCCCAGCCGCCGCCTGCCTGGCCGGCCTGACCTGCGCCGGAGTGGCCGCCGGAGCCGGGGCCGGTGGCCCACGGGTCCTCCTGCTGCTGGCCACCGGCCTGACCGGCCTGGCCGCCGCCGAAGCCCCCGCCGCCGCGGCTGGTCTTGTTGACCTTGGCGGTGGCGTAGCGCAGCGACGGGCCGACCTCGTCGACCTGCACCTCGTTGACGGTGCGGCGTTCGCCCTCCTTCGTCTCGAAGGAGCGCGACACGAGGTTGCCGGTGACGATGACGCGGCTGCCGCGGACGAGGGACTCGGCGACGTTCTCCGCCGCGTCCCGCCACACCGAGCAGCGCAGGAACAGCGTCTCGCCGTCCTTCCACTCGTTGGTCTGGCGGTCGAAGTTGCGCGGGGTGGACGCCACGGTGAAGTTGGCGACCGCGGCCCCGGACGGCGTGAAGCGCAGCTCGGGGTCGTTCGTGAGGTTGCCGATCACCGTGATCTTGGTCTCGCCGGCCATGGGGCCTCCCTCGTCTCGGACGTGTCTGCAGGACGGTAGCGACGTGCTCCGACAAGCAGAGCGGTCAGTGCACCTCGGGGCGCAGCAGCTTGGTCCGCAGCACGGCCTCGTTGAGGTTCAGCTGCCGGTCGAGCTCCTTGGCGACCTCCGGGGTGGCGGTGAGGTCGACCACCGCGTAGATGCCCTCGGACTTCTTCTGGATGTCGTACGCCAGCCGGCGACGGCCCCAGATGTCGACGTTCTCCACGGAGCCGCCGCCACTGCGGACGACGTTGAGGAACCTGTCGAGGGACGGGGCGACGGTGCGCTCCTCGAGCTCGGGGTCGAGGATCACCATCAGCTCATAACGACGCATGCTCAGAACCCACCTCCTCTGGACTCGGCGGTCACGGTCTCTCCGTGACAGGAGGGTTGGTGCGTCACGACGTCGGACGCCGACCTGCGGCGTCCGACGGTCCAGGGTACCTGCTGTCAGCGGAAGCGGACGACGACGGCGTCCGCGGCCCCCTCGAGCGGACCGGCCGCGGGGTCGTCGCGGCCCAGCCCCGGGGCGTCGGCCGGAGCCCGCACGGGGTCCCGCTCGGGGGACCGGGACAGGGCCACGGCTCGGGCGGCCAGCCAGCCGATCGCGGCCAGCCGGAGCACCAGCAGCGTGCCGTACGCCCACGGCGGCAACCCGCGGTCGGGCTCCTGCAGCCCGTACAGGTACAGCCAGGTGCCGGTGGCGTAGCCGAGCTCGGCGGCGCCCCACAGCAGGTGGTCGCGCCACACCGGGACGGCGAGCGCGGCGAAGGGCAGCAGCCACAGCGACGCCTGCACCGGCACGGCCGGGGACACCACGAGCACGCCGGCGACGAGGACGACGACGAGCGCGGGCAGCCGGGGCCTGTGCGCCAGGGTGAGTGCCCAGGTCAGCACCCCGACGACGACGGCGACCACCGCGCTGAGCGCCAGCCACCGGACGACGCCGGCGGGCAGCGGCGCCCCGGCGAGCTGGGGCAGCAGCCACAGCGACCCGTAGCCGGCGTCCAGGCTGAGCGTCCCCTGCCACGACGCGGTGAAGGCGGCGGGACTGACCGCGAGCACCGGCAGGCTCACCGCCCCCCACCCGGCGAGGGCCGCCCCGGCGAGGGTGCCGGCCGTCCGGCGCCGCCCGGCGCGCACGGCCAGGACGAGCACGGCGAGCAGCACGAGCAGGGCGGTCGGCCGGACGACGACCGCCAGGCCGAGCAGGACGCCGGCCACGCCGGGGCGGCTGCGGGCCTGCGCGAGCACGCCGAGCACGGCGAGCGCGACCGCGACGAGGTCGAGGGAGACCAGGGCGGCAGCCGGGACGACCGGGGACACGGCGACGAGCGCCGCGTCCCACGGCCGCCGACCGGCGAGGGCCGCGACGGCCAGCACGGTGACGACGAGGGCGACGGCGACGAGCACCACCGCGAGGTCGAACACCCACACCACGGCGTCCGCCCCGTCCGGGGCGAGCGCGGCCAGGGCGGCGAGCAGCCAGCCGGTGCCGATCGGCTCGGTCAGACGTGTCCCGTCCGCGCTCGACGGGTCAGGGGTCGACAGGTAGGGGAGCACGCCGCGGTCCAGCCCGGCGGCCGAGACCACCGCAGGGACGTCGGAGTAGCAGGCGTGGGTGAGCTGGTCCGGGGACGCGAACCGTAGCGCCCGGCACGGCTGCCGCAGCAGGACGGCGAGCACCAGGGTGGGGACGGTCAGCAGGGCGAGGACCGAGGTGGCGGGCCACCGCCCGCGCCCGGCGGCCAGGTGCCGGCCGGCCGGTCCTCCGGCGACCTCGCTGGCCACCCGGGCGACCGGGTCCTCGCGGGTCGGCGCGACCGGCCTCGTCACGGGGTCCCCGTCAGGCGCCCGGCTCGACCGGCGGCTGCTCCCCGGAGCCGTCCCCCGCGTCCCCGACGTCCCCGCCGGTGGGCTCCGGGTCGGGGCAGAACGGCAGCGTGGGGTCGATCTCGCACAACCGGCGCCGGTCGCCCTCCGGCGGCGGCGGCGTGGTCGTCGGGCTCGGTGTGCTCGTGGTCGGGGTCGGCGTCGGCGTGGTCGTCGTCGTGGTCGTCGTCGGCGTCGGGGTGGTCGTCGTCGTGGTCGTCGTCGGGGTCGGGGTGGTCGTGGTCGTCGTCGGCGTCGGGGTCGGCGTGACCTGCTCGCGCGGGACCTCCCCGACGTCCGCTCGGGGCAGGAAGTCGACGACCTCGACGCCCTCGAGCGCCGAGCTCATGTACGCCGTCCAGATCTGCGCCGGGAACGAGCCGCCGGTGATGGAGCGCCGCCCACCGAACGGCGGGATCTCCAGCTGCTCCCCGTTCGGCCCGACGTTGTAGATGCCGACGACGGTGGCGAGCTGGGGCACGAAGCCGGCGAACCAGGCCGACCGGCTGTCGTTGGAGGTGCCGGTCTTGCCGGCGGCCGGGCGGCCCAGGGCGCTGGCGGCGCGGCCGGAGCCGGCCTCGACGACGGCCTGCAGCGCGTACGTGGTGTCGGCCATGACGTCCTCGGCGATGACCCTCCGCTCCTCGATGTCTGCGGCGTAGACCGTCGAGCCGTCCTGGTCGATCCGCTCGACGAGGTACGGCTCGTGGTGGACCCCCTGGGCGGCGAACGTCGCGTACGCCTCGCCCATGGCCATCGGGGTCACCGACGGGCTGCCCAGCACGTTCGAGGGGGTGGGCGGGGTGACCGCGTCCTGCGGGATGCCGGCGCGGACGGCGACGTCGGCCGTCGCGTCCGGCCCCACCATCTCGTTGAGACCGACGTAGACGGTGTTGACGGAGTTCTGGGTCGCCCGGACCAGGTCGATCTCGCCGTACTGGGCGTTGTCGAAGTTGTTCACCGGTACCGGCTCGCCGGACTCGTCGACGTAGAAGTCGGGGAACTCCATCGGGCTGTATCCGGGCAGCTCGGTGCGCAGGGAGATGCCCTGCTCGAGGGCGGCAACCAGGGTGAACGGCTTGAACGTCGACCCGGCCTGGGCGATGTCCTGAGTCACGGCGTTGCGCTGGCGGGTGAGGTAGTCCTCGCCGCCGTACATCGCGCGCACCGCCCCGGATGCCGGGTCGATGGACACCAGCGCGGCCTGCAGCGTCTCCGGGCGGCCCTCGACCGGCAGGTTCTCCGGGTCCTGGACGGCCGCCACCGCGGCCTCCTGGGCGTCCTTGTCGATGGTGGTGACGATGGACAGGCCGCCGCGGTCGAGGTCGTTCTCGGTGAACGCGGTACGGGCCAGCACCTCGTCCCGGACGCCGGTGAGCAGGTAGCCGGTCGGCCCGGCCAGCCGGTCGGTCGGCTCGTAGGCGATCGTCTCGGGCATCGGCTGGGACGCCGCGGCCTCGTCGACGTACCCGAGCTCGGCCATCCCGGACAGCACGTACTCGTAGCGCTCCTGCGCCCGCTCGGGGTTCTCGGCCGGGTCCCACCGGCTCGGGGCCGGGATGATCCCGGCGAGCAGGGCGGCCTCGTTCACGGTCAGCTCCCCGGCGTCCTTGCCGAAGTAGGCCTGGGCGGCGGACTGGATCCCGTACGCGCCGCGCCCGAAGTAGATGGTGTTGAGGTAGTCGGCGAGGATCTGCTCCTTGTCGAGCTGCTGGTCGATCTTGATGGCGATGAACGCCTCTTGGATCTTGCGGGTGAGGGTGCGGTCGGACTCCAGGTAGTAGTTCTTCACGTACTGCTGGGTGATCGTCGACCCGCCCTGGGTGGAGTTGCCGCGCAGGTTGTTCCAGAAGGCCCGCGCGATACCGGTCAGGGAGATCCCGCGGTTCTCGTAGAAGGTGCGGTCCTCGGCGGCGATCACGGCCTGCTTGACGTGCTCGGGGATCTCCTCGGGAGCCAGGATCGTGCGGTCCTGGGCGGCGAACTCGCCCATCACCGACTCGCCGTCGCTGTAGTAGACCGTCGTCGTCTGGGCATCGACGAGCTCGTTGGGGTCCGGGATGTCGGTGGCCGCGTAGCCGACGGCGAACAGCCCCCCGGCCAGGACGACGCCGAGCAGGACGAGTCCCCCGAGCACGGCGGCCCAGCGGCGTCCGCGGTTGCCCGGGCGCTCGCGGCGTCCGGCGGGGGCCGACCGGTTACCGGCGGGACGAGGCTGGTCTGGACGTGCCACGGTCTCTCTTCCAGGTCTACGGGACGCTGCCTGCCGGCAGCCCGGTCAAGTATGGACGAGATCGGCCGGTGCCCCCCGCCGGTAGCCACGCGGTGTACCGGCGGTGACGCCGAACCGACGGGCCGGTTCCCGGTTTGCCAACACCCCGGCCCCCGCATATCGTTCCGATGTATCGAACCGATACATCGAACCGATACATCGAGCCGGTACATCGGGCCGGGACGTGGAGCCGGTACATCACCACCGTGCCCGTGACACCGCCGGCCGGCCAGTCGAGAAGGGGGCGTGCCAGGTGAGCCGTCGCAGCAGCGTCATGACGCTCGCCGTCCTCGGCCTGCTGCACGAGTCCCCGATGCACGGCTACGAGCTGCGCAAGCGGCTGAACTCCATGCTCGGCTCGTTCCGCGCGTTCTCCTACGGCACCCTGTACCCCTGCCTCAAGGAGCTGCTCGCGAACGGCTGGATCGCGGAGTCCAGCACCGCCACCGCGGACGCCGCGCTCCCGCACCCGTTGTCCGGCAAGCGGGGCCGCATCGTCTACCAGCTCACCGCTGAGGGCAAGGAGCACTTCCAGGCCCTGCTCGGCGAGGTCGGCCCGACGGCGTGGGAGGACGAGCAGTTCGACGTCCGTTTCGCGTTCTTCGGCCGGACCGACGCCGAGACCCGGCTGCGCATCCTCGAGGGGCGGCGCAGCCGGCTGCAGGAGCGTCTGGACGGCGTCCGCCAGTCGATGGCGCGCACCTGGGAGCGGCTCGACTCGTACACCCTCGAGCTGCAGCGCCACGGCCTGGAGTCCGTGGAGCGGGAGGTCCGCTGGCTGGACACCCTCATCGAGGACGAACGACTCGGTCGGTCCGACGGCTCGGCCAGCACCCGAGGCCGGCCGTCGGCAGGCCACGACGACAACTAGAAGGAGCAACCGAATGGGTTCCGTCCGCGTCGCCCTCGCGGGGGTCGGCAACTGCGCCGCCTCGCTCGTCCAGGGCGTCCACTACTACCGCGACGCCGACCCGGCCGGCACCGTGCCGGGCCTCATGCACGTGCAGCTGGGGGACTACCACGTCCGGGACGTGCAGTTCGTGGCCGCCTTCGACGTCGACGCCAAGAAGGTCGGCTTCGACCTCTCCGAGGCCATCCTGGCCAGCGAGAACAACACGATCACGATCGCGGACGTCCCGCCGCTCGGGGTGACCGTCCAGCGCGGGCCCACCCTCGACGGTCTGGGTCGCTACTACCGGGAGACGATCGAGGAGTCCGACGCCGACCCCGTCGACGTCGTCCAGGCCCTCCGGGACGCCGAGGCCGACGTGCTCGTCTGCTACCTGCCGGTGGGCTCGGAGGACGCGGCGAAGTTCTACGCCCAGTGCGCCATCGACGCCGGTGTGGCGTTCGTCAACGCCCTGCCGGTGTTCATCGCCGGCACTCCCGAGTGGGCGAAGAAGTTCACCGACGCCGGGCTGCCCATCGTCGGCGACGACATCAAGAGCCAGGTCGGCGCCACCATCACCCACCGGGTGCTGGCGAAGCTGTTCGAGGACCGCGGCGTCGTGCTCGACCGGACCTACCAGCTCAACGTCGGCGGCAACATGGACTTCAAGAACATGCTCGAGCGGGAGCGGCTGGAGTCCAAGAAGATCAGCAAGACGCAGGCCGTGACGAGCAACGTCCAGCACGACATGGGCCGGCGCAACGTGCACATCGGCCCGTCGGACTACGTCGAGTGGCTGGACGACCGCAAGTGGGCGTACGTGCGGCTCGAGGGCCGGGCGTTCGGCGACGTGCCGCTCAACCTGGAGTACAAGCTCGAGGTCTGGGACTCCCCGAACTCCGCCGGCGTGATCATCGATGCGGTGCGGTGCGCCAAGATCGCCCTGGACCGCAAGATCGGCGGCCCGCTGCTGTCCGCGTCGTCGTACTTCATGAAGTCCCCGCCGGAGCAGCACGCGGACGACGTCGCCCGCACCAAGGTCGAGCAGTTCATCCGCGGCGAGGTGGACCGCTGAGGCGGCACCGCAGCTGACCCGCGGCACCCGGCGCCCGGGTGGGTCCCGGCGGACCCGCCCGGGCGTCGTCGCGCGCACCGGCCGCCCCTAGGTTGACCGCGTGACCCCTCCCGGCACCGCCCTCGGCGACCTGCGTGCCGTCCTCGCCGGACCGGGGTTCCGCCGGCTGCTCGCCGTCCGGGTGACGAGCCAGGGCAGCGACGGGCTGATGCAGGTGGCGCTGGCGTCGCTGTTCTTCTTCTCCCCGGAGCGACAGGCCACGACCGCCGGGGTCGCCTCGGCGTTCGCCGTCCTGCTCCTGCCGTTCACCCTGGTCGGACCGTGGGCGGGGGTGCTGCTGGACCGCTGGCAGCGCCGGCAGGTCCTCGTCTGGGGGAACGTCGTCCGGGCGGTGACCGTCACGGCGACCGGGTGGGCGCTGGTCGAGCTCGGGACCGGTCCGGTGCTCTACGGGCTCGTGCTGCTGGCCCTGTCGGTCAACCGGTTCCTGCTCGCGGCGCTGTCCGCCGCCCTGCCGCACGTCGTGGCCGCCGACCGGCTGGTGACGGCGAACGCGGTGAGCCCGACGATCGGCAGTGCCAGCGCCTTCGTCGGGGCGACCGTGGGGTTCGCCGTGCGCCCCGCCTTCCCGGACGGCGACACCGGCGACGCCCAGCTCCTCGGGGTCGTCGTCGCGGTGTGCCTGACGGCGGCCCTGCTGGCCACCCGGCTGGGGCGGCGGAGCCTGGGGCCCGACGAACCGGAGCGAGTGTCCGCGGCCGAGGCGCTGCGCCGGCTCGTCGCCGATCTCGTCGCCGGCGTCCGGCACGTCCGCGACCGGCCGGTCGCGGGCTGGTCGCTGCTGTCGGTGGGAGCACACCGGCTCGCCTTCGCCGTGACGTTCATCGCACTCATCCTGCTGTCCCGGAACCGGCTGAACCCGCCCGGCGACCCGGACGCCGCGCTGGCCACGCTGGGCGTGGTCGTCGCGGCGTCCGGGGTGGGGTTCGTGGCGGCGGCGGTGGTCACGCCGGTGGTGGTCCGGCGGCTCGGCGCCCCCGCGTGGGTCAGCGCGACCCTGCTGCTGGCCGCCGCCACCCAGGCCACGCTCGTCGTCGGTGTCTCGACCGCCTGGGCCGTCGTCGTCGGCCTGGTGCTGGGGCTGGCCGCGCAAGGACTGAAGATCAGCGTGGACACGATCGTCCAGCACGAGGTGGACGACGCCTTCCGCGGGCGGGTGTTCGTGCTCTACGACGCCATCTACAACGCCGCCTTCGTCGGGGCCGCCGCGCTCTCGGTGCTCATCGTCCCGGACGACGGGTACGCCCGCTGGTTGTACGCCGGTATCGCCCTCTGGTACGCCGGGGCGGGGCTGGCCTACCGGCACCTGCTGCGGCCAGGGCGCTGATCCCGAGCCCGACGAGGGCTGCGCCGGCGATGGCCGGGACCACCGCGACACCGCCGGTGCGCGGCAGCTCGGGCACGGCCGGGGGAACCGTCGCCTCCGGTGGGGCTGACACCTCCGGTGGGGCTGACGCCTCCGGCGGTGCGGGCACCTGCGGCGGTGCCGTGGCCTCGGGAGGTGCCGGGCTCGGCGGCGGTGCGCCCTCCGGCACCGGGGGCACGGTCGGCTCCGGTGGCGCGGGCGCCTCGACGAGCGTCGTCTCGGCGGCCAGCCCGAACCGGCCGGCCCACCCGGGCTGCCGCTCGTCAGCGGGCACCCGCTCGGTCCAGACGTACCAGCCCGGGTGCTCCGGCGTGAGCGGCGGGGTCTCGTACCTGCCCGGGCCGGTCACCACGGTCTCCACCGTGCCCACTGCCGGTGCGCCCGGGGGTGCCTCCGGTGCCGGTGCCGGGGCCTCGGGGAACGGTCCCCACAGCGTCGAGGTGACGACCACGGCGTGGCCGTCGGGCCACGTCCCCTCGACGAGGCCGACCTCGAGGTGGTCGGTGACCGGCGTCCCGGCCGTGACGCGCTCCGCGGAGGTGCGGGTCACCACGGACGGCGCGAACGGCAGCAGCACGTCCGCGGTGGCCTGCCCGGTCACCGGGACCGGTGGCACCGGGGTGACCACGCGCTGCACGCCGGCCCGGTCGGCGGTGTGCAGCGTGACCGTGCCGGCCGGCACCGTGGCCTTCGCCGCCACGGTGACCGTGCCGTCCCCGGTGAGGCGCAGAGGCACCTCGAGCGGGCGAGTTGCGGACACCCGCGGCTCCTCGGTGCCCCCAGCGTCCCCGCCGTCCCCGGCCGGTTCGGCCGGGCCCGTGACGGTCACGTCGACCGGCCACCCGGCGACCGGGGCCCCGGAGGCGCCGGCCAGCAGCACCCGGGCCGTCGCAGACCGGGCCTGCGGGTCGACGTCGAGGGACACCTGGAGGTCGTAGGGCCCCGCGGCTGCGGCCGCCTCCGCGGCCAGGGCGCGTACCGTGGGGCCCAGGTCCACCCCGTGCAGGGTCGGCGGCTCGGACGGTACCCGCGTGCGGGGGTCGTGCGGCAGCTCCGCGGAGGTGTGCACGAGGTAGGCGAGCGCGGCGTGGACCTCGTCGGTCTCCTGGGCCGCGTACCGGGTCAGCAGGTAGCTGGTGCGGGGCGCCTCGAGCGGCCGGCCGGTCCAGGTGAAGCCCGGCTCGGGGGCGGCCCGGCCTGCGTCGACGCACCACGCCCACGGGTCACCGCCGAACGTGCCGTGGCTGCCCAGCCACGTCGCCGGGTGGGCCAGACCGGGACCTCGGTTCCGCTCGTCCACCTGGGCCCAGACCCCGGTGGCGCCGAGCCCCAGCACGCTGGCGACCGCGACGAGCAGCGCCCACACCAGCCGGAGCAGCCGCCGGCTCCCCACGTCGTCCCTGTCCGTGTCCGCCATGCCGGCGAGCGTGGACCGAACCGGCGGACGGGACGGGTCACCGGTCCCGGGCTGTGGACGACGGGACGTGGCCGGGGGCTGTGGAGGACAGGACCGGCCGGGTCAGGACCGGGACTCGGGCTGCTGCGCCCACCACTCCAGCAGCGCGGCCCGGGCCTCCTCCTCGCTCATCGGCCCCCGGTCGAGCCGCAGCTCGAGCAGGTGCTTGTAGGCGCGGCCGACGACCGGGCCCGGTCGCACCCCGAGGATCTCCATGATCTGGTTGCCGTCCAGGTCGGGGCGTACCGCTGCCAGCTCCTCGCGCTGGCGCAGCTCGGCGATCCGCTGCTCGAGGTCGTCGTAGGCGCGGGACAGCCGGGCCGCCTTGCGTTGGTTGCGGGTGGTGCAGTCCGCGCGGGTCAGCCGGTGCAGGCGCTCGAGCAGCGGACCGGCGTCGGCGACGTACCGGCGGACCGCGGAGTCCGTCCACCGCCCCTCGCTGTACCCGTGGAAGCGCAGGTGCAGCGCCACCAGCGTCGACACCTGGTTGATGGTGCTCTTGTCGAACCGCAGCGCCTTCATCCGCTTGGCGGTGAGCTTCGCACCGACCACCTCGTGGTGGTGGAAGGAGACGCCGCCGCCGGGCTCGAAGCGTCGGGTCGCCGGCTTGCCGACGTCGTGGAAGATCGCGGCCAGCCGCAGCACGAGGTCCGGCCCGGGGACCGGCCCGTCGGGGCCGTCCTCGAGGGCGATCGCCTGGTCCAGCACGGTCAAGGTGTGCTGGTAGACGTCCTTGTGCCGGTGGTGCTCGTCGATCTCCAGCCGCAGCGCCGGCAGCTCGGGCAGCACGTGGTCGGCCAGGCCGGTGGAGACCATGAGCTCGAGGCCGGCTCGCGGGTCCCGGGCGAGCACGAGCTTCTCCAGCTCGGTGCGCACCCGCTCGGCCGAGACGATCTCGATCCGGCCGGCCATCGCCTGGATCGCCGCGAGCACGTCCGGGGCCACCCGGACGCCGAGCTGGGCGGCGAACCGGGCCGCGCGCATCATCCGCAGCGGGTCGTCGTCGAAGGACTGCTCGGGCGACCCTGGCGTCCGCAGCAGCCCCCGGGCCAGGTCCGTCGTCCCGTCGAACGGGTCGACGAACTCCATGCCCGGCAGCCGCAGGGCCATCGCGTTGATGGTGAAGTCGCGCCGGGACAGGTCGCCCTCGAGGGTGTCCCCGTAGGCGACGACGGGCTTGCGGGAGGACGGGTCGTACACCTCGGACCGGTAGGTGGTGACCTCGACGACGAGGTCGCCCTTGCGGGCGCCGATGGTGCCGAACTCCCGACCGATGTCCCAGTGCGCGTCCGCCCACGGCGCCAGCAGCGCGAGGGTCTCCTCCGGGCGCGCGCTGGTGGCCAGGTCGAGGTCGAACACCGAGTCGCCGAGGCGCCCGAGCAGCGCGTCCCGCACCGGCCCGCCGACCAGGGCCACCTCGTGCCCGGCCCGGGAGAACAGCTCGCCCAGCTCGACGACCACCGGCGCGTTGCGGAGCACGGCTGCGACGGCGTCCGCCCGGGCGGCCTCGAACGCCGCACGGACCGGGTCGGGGGCCACGTCACCGGTCTGGCCGGGGGTCGAGCTCTGCTGGGGCACGACGTCCAAGCCTGCCAGACCGGGCCGGGACGTCGGACCAGGGCCGCGGCAGGGCCGCTGGTTACAGTGAGCCGCATGCCCGCCGCCCCCCGTCGAGCCCGGCCCCGTGGCGGCCGTTGGCGCACGGTCGAGGAGACCTCGGCGGGCGGGCTGGTCGTCGACCTCGCCGCCAGCCCGCCGGCCGTGGCCGTCATCGCGCGGGTCAACCGGGCCGGGCGGCTCGAGTGGTGCCTGCCGAAGGGTCACCTCGAGGGCGCCGAGACGCCCGAGCAGGCGGCCGTCCGGGAGATCGAGGAGGAGACCGGCATCCGCGGCCGGGTGGTCGGCGATCTCGGCACCATCGACTACTGGTTCGCGGTCGAGGGCCGCAGGATCCACAAGACCGTGCACCACTACCTGCTGGAGGCGACGGGGGGTCGCCTCACCGTGGAGGGGGACCCGGACGCCGAGGCGGTCGACGTCGAGTGGGTGCCGATCGACGAGCTCGGGTCCCGGCTGGCCTTCGCCAACGAGCGGAGGATCGCCCGGGCCGCGACCGCGCTGCTCGCGGACAGTGCGTGACGGCCGGGCGATGAGGGGCCGCCTGCTGCTCGTCGTGGTGCTCGCGCTGCTCACCGTCCTGCCCGCCACGGTGCCGGCGGCGGGACAAGACGGTGTCCCCGCCCCACCGCAGGACCCGGCTCCGGTCGGCGACCGGATCGTCCTCGACGTCCACCAGGTGACCCCCACCGTGCTGCGCCCCGGCGGGGAGGTGGCGGTGACCGCGACCCTGCGCAACACCGGTGGGGTCGCCGCCACCGACCTGCTCGTCCGCCTGCAGGCCTACACCGTGCGGCTGCCCACCCGGGACGCCGTCGACGCGTGGGCGCAGAACCGGTCGGGCATCCGAGCGGGCAACCAGCCGCTCGCGGAGACCCGGATCGACGAGCTCCCGCCGGGCGGCACCGCCGGGATCACCCTGAGCGCACCGGCCGAGGCCCTCGGGCTGTCCACCGCCGCGGTGGCCTGGGGACCGCGCGGCCTGACCCTGGAGGTGCTGCGCCGCCCGAGCTTCGAGCAGGCGGCGGTGGCCCGCGCGTTCACCGTCTGGGACCCCCGCGAGGAGGTCCCGGCGGACGAGCGGATGCCGCTGTCGGTGCTCGTCCCGGTGACCGCGGGCCCCCCTGACGTGGCGAGCGCCCGCCTGCCGGCGTCCGCCGTGGACGCGCTCACCGCCGACGACGGTCGGCTCGGGCGCCTGCTCGCCGCGACCTCGCCGTCGCACGCCGCGTGGGCGGTCGACCCCGGCCTGCTCCGCTCGGCGGCGGACACCCCGGCCGGCCAGCAGTGGCTGGCCGCGGCCCGGGACGCCGCCGACGGACGTGACGTGCTGGCCCTGCCGCAGTGGGACCCGGACCTGGTCGCCCTCGCGGCCGCCGGAGGGCAGGCCGGGGACCTCTACGCGCTGGCCCGCCGCCAGGGCCGGGACGCCGTCGGTGACCTGCTGGACAGCCCGGTCCGGGCCGAGGCGGCGTGGCCGGCCGGGGGCGGGGCGGACGAGCAGACCCTCGCCCTCGCCGTCCGCGCCGGGGCCACCGCCGTCGTCCTCGGCGCCGGGGCCCACCCGCCGCTCGACCCGGACGCGGTGGTCTCCGGCCGCAGCACGGTGCCGGCCGGCACCGACCGGCTCGACGGCCTGCTCGCCGACACCTCCCTGTCCACGGTGCTCACCGACGCGACGGACGGCGACGGCGACGTGCTGGCCCGGTCCCGGCTGGCCGCCGAGACGGCGGTGCTGGCCCGGGCGGCCGGGGACGACGTCCCGCACCTGCTCGTCACCCTGCCCCGCGGGTGGGACCCGTCCCCGGACGCCGCCGCCGACGCCTTCGCCACGCTGACCGGGACGCCGTGGACCCGTCCGGCCCCCCTCGACGCGCTGCTCGACGCCGCCCCGCCCGAGGTGGAGCGGGCAGCGGTCCGCCAGTCCGACACCGGCCGCTCCGCCGCCCTGCCCGCCGAGGGCCTGCGCCAGGTCGCGGAGGCGCTGGAACAGGTTCGCCGGGTCTCCTCCGCCCTGAGCCGCCCGCAGGACGTGCTCGAGGCCGCCGAGGCCTCGGCCGTGGCGGCCACGTCGGTGTCCTGGCGGGAGGCCAGACCCGCCTGGCAGGACGCCGTCGCGGAGCTCGGCGCCCGGGCCGAGCAGGTGGTGTCCGGCGTCCACGTCGTCGAGGGCAGCACGGTGAACGTCGTGTCGGCCGCCGCCGACCTGCCGGTCACCGTCGCCAACGAGCTGGACCAGGACGTGTCGGTCGTCGTGTCGGTACAGCCGCGCAGCCCGCGGCTGGTCGCCGACGACCCGGTGGAGGTCGTCGTCGACGCGGGCGGGGCGCAGCGCGTCGCCGTCCCGGTGCGTGCCGTGGCGAACGGCGACACCGAGGTGGAGATCGCCCTGTCCGCGCCCGACGGCACCTCGCTGGGGTCCCCGGTGGTCGTCCCGGTGCGGGTGCGCGCCGACTGGGAGACCCGGGGCCTGCTCGTCGTCGGCGCCGTCCTGGCACTCGTCCTGGTGAGCGGCCTGGTCCGCACCATCCGCCGCGGCCGACGGCGCAGCGAGTCCACCGGGGTGGTCCGGTGAGCCTGCTGCGCTCTACGGCGGTGATGGCGGCGGGGACCGCGACCTCGCGGGTGCTCGGGTTCGTCCGTGCGGCGGTGCTGGCGTGGGCGATCGGCGTCAACGCCCCCGCAGCGGACGCCTTCGCCCTGGCGAACACCATCCCGAACAACCTCTACATGCTCATCGCCGGCGGTGTCCTCAACGCCGTCCTGGTCCCGCAGATCGTGCGGGCGGCCCGGCGCGGCGACGGCGGCCAGGAGTACACCGACCGGCTGCTGTCGGTCGCCCTGGCGGTCCTGCTCACCCTGGCCGTCGGGCTCACCGTCGGCGCACCGCTGGTCGTGACGCTGTACGCCAACGACTTCGACGGGGACCTGCTCGCGCTCACCGTCGCCTTCGCCCTGTGGTGCCTGCCCCAGGTGTTCTTCTACGGGCTGTACACGCTGCTCGGCCAGGTGCTCAACGCCCGTGGGTCCTTCGGCCCCTACATGTGGGCGCCGGCACTGAACAACGTCGTCGCGATCGGCGGCCTGCTGGTGTTCGTCGCGCTCTTCGGCTCCGGCGCCGCGGCGCACCCGGTCGAGGACTGGACCCCCGAACGGATCGCCGTACTGGCTGGCACGGCCACCCTCGGCGTGGTGTCGCAGGCCCTGGTGCTCGTCGTCCCACTGCGCCGGACCGGCTTCCGCTTCCGTCCGCGGGGCGGGTGGCGCGGGATGGGTCTGGGGACCGCGGGCCGGGTCGCGTCGTGGACGTTCGCCGGTGTCCTGGTCGGGCAGCTGGGCTACCTGCTCGTGACGAACATCGCCGCCGCCGCACGGGAGGCGACCAAGGACCTGCCCCCGCAGCTCGCCGCGCAGACCCCCGGCTACGCGGCCTGGGGGCTGGCGTACCTGCTGTTCATGCTGCCGCACTCGCTGATCGCGGTCTCCCTCGTCACGGCCCTGTTCACCCGGATGAGCGGTGCCGCCGCGGACGGGGACGTCGCCGCCGTCCGCCGGGACGTCTCCGGCGGGCTGCGGGTCCTGGGCGTGGCCTCGGTGCTGGCGACGGTGGGCCTGCTCGTGCTGGCCGGCCCGGCGGGCCGGCTGATCAGCGCCCAGGCCACGGACGCCGAGGCGCAGGCGATCGCCCGGGTCGCCGCCGGGATGGCCCTCGGCCTGGTGGCGTTCAGCGCCTCGTACCTGCTCAACCGGGCGTTCTACGCCTTCGAGGACGCCCGGACGCCGTTCGTCGTCCAGGCCGTGGTCGTCGCCGTCTGGTCGGTCGGCAACGTGCTGGCCTGGGCGCTGCTCCCGCCGCGGGCCATGGTGGTCGGGGTGGCGGTCGCGATGAGCGTCGCGCACGTCGTCGGGGCCGTGCTGTCCGCGGTGCTGCTGCGCCGCCGGCTCGGCGGGCTGGACACCGCCCGGGTGGTCCGTACCCACGTCCGGCTGCTGGCCGCCGGGACCGTCGCCGGGCTCGTCGGCGTCGGCGTCTCCGCCGTGCTGTCCGACCTCACCTGGTCCAGCCGGACCGGCGCGCTCGGCACCGCGCTCCTCGCCGGCTCGGCGATCACCCTGACCTACCTGCTCGCGCTGCGGGTGCTCCACGTCGACGAGCTCGACGACGTCCTGCGCCGGGTGCCCGGGCTGCGCCGGTTCGCCCGACCGGGACGGCGCGGCGAGGTCCGGTAGGGCCGGGCTCAAGTCGGGGCCACCGGGTGCCGATGCGCAGGCCGTGGAGGGGGTCCGTGCCCGCCGCCGGGACGACGCCGGCGGCATCATCGTGGGCTGGCTGACCAAGCTCGTCGTCGTCGGGGCGGTCGTCGGCGTCGTCGCGTTCGACGCGGTGTCGATCGGGGTGTCTCGCCTGGCCGTCGAGGACGACGGTGCCCTGGCCGCCCGCGAGGCGAGCACCGACCTCGGCCGCACCCGCAGCGTCCAGTCCGCCTACACCGCGGCGCTGTCCGCGGCGACGGAGGCGAACCCGCTCAATGAGGTGCCGCCGCAGTCCTTCGAGGCCCTGCCGGACGGGACCGTCCGGCTCGTGGTCGGCCGGGACGCCACGACGTTCGTCGTCCACCGGATCGGCTGGATCGCGGACTGGGCGCACGTCGAGGCGCACGTGGAGGGCCACCCGCTGCCCTGACGCTCCACCACGACCGACCGGGCGACACGGCCAGCGCCGGGCCTGCCGAGCACCGCCGGCACCTAGCATGAGGGCGCCGCGGCGACGGACGCCCCGGCGCGCCCGGTCGGCGCAGACTCAGGTGGAGGTGACGGTCCTGGACGGCGTGGGCCACGGCACGCACCTGGCGGGGCGGTTCCGGCTCGAGGAACGGCTGCAGGTCGCCCCGGGCACCTCGCTGTGGCGGGCCGTCGACGTCGCCCTGGAGCGGCCTGTCGGCGTCCGGGTGGTGAGCGGGCAGGCGGCCGCGGACGCCCTGGACGCGGCCCGGCGCGCCGCCGTCGTCGACGACCCTCGGCTGCTGCGGGTGCTCGACGTGGGCACCGAGACCGTCGGCACGGGTCCTGGGACGGGACAGGTCGCCTACGTCGTCTCCGAGCTCGTCGCCGGGGAGTCTCTCGCCGAGCGGCTGCGGTCCGGTCCGCTCCCCGCCGCCCGGGTGCGGGTCCTGGTCGGCGAGGCGGCCCGGGCCCTGGCGACCGCCTCGCAGGCGGGCCTGCACCACACCCGGCTGACCCCCGCCTCCCTCGTGCTGGGCACCGACGGGGCGGTGAAGGTGGCCGGGCTGGCCGTGGACGCCACCCTGGCCGGACCGCCGGACAGCCGCGAGGACGTCGACCCGCACGACGCCGCGGCGGCCAGCCGGGCGGACGCGGTCGGCCTGGTGGCGCTGCTGTACGCCGGGCTCACCGGACGCTGGCCGTTCGGCAGCGTCGACGGCGTGCCGGCCGCGCCGCTGGTCGCCGGCCGCCCCGTCCCGCCGGCGGACATCGTGCCCGGGGTGCCGAACGACCTCGACACGCTGTGCGCCGTCACGCTCGGCCCGCACGGCGACGGTCCGCGCACCCCGGCCGAGCTCGCCGACGAGCTGGCCCCGTGGGACCGCAGCACGACCGTCGACGACGCCGTCGTCGCCGGCCCGGACGTCGAGGGCCCGGACGTCGAGGAGCCTGGGACGCGACCACCGAGCCGGTTCCCGGTGCAGCTGGCCGCCGGGACCACCGGGCCGACAGCGGCCTTCTCGTCGCCGGACCCCGCCGGCGGCGCAGGGCTGCCGGACGACGACGTCACGGTCGGCCGCTCCCGGCGGACGCAGACCGCGGTCGCACTGGTCGCCGTGGCCGCCCTCGTCGTGATCGGCCTCTACCTGGCGGTCGGGTCGCTGCGCACCATCGGCGAGCGCGACCCTGCCGCCGCACCTGTCACCCCGACGCCGTCCGCGGCACCGTCCGTGGAGCCGACGCCGACGCCGACGCGGACGCCCACCACCACCGCGAGCCCGCAGGTGCCGGCCCCGCAGGTCCAGGGAGTGCGCACCCTCGACCCGCTCGGGGACGGGGAGGAGAACGACGGCGAGGCGCCGCGTGCCGTCGACGGCGACGACGCCACGGCCTGGACGTCCAGCACGTACAGCACCGCGGCCTTCGGCAACCTCAAGGACGGTCTGGGCCTCGCGGTGGACCTCGGCCGGCCCAGTCTCGTCTCCGGCGTCGACCTCCTCGTCCGCGGCAGCGGCGGGGTCGTCGAGGTCCGCAGCGCCCCCGGTCCGGGGGTGGAGGACTCCCAGGTGCTCGCCACCGTGGAGACGACCGGCGAGGCTCAGGCGATCGACCTCGAGACGCCGGTGGAGACGCAGTACCTCGTGCTGTGGTTCACCACGCTGCCGCAGGTCGGTGGCGACTACCGGGTCGAGCTGGCCACGGTCGAGGTGCGCTGACGGTGGCGGGCGGGGTCGGCGACCGGGGCGAACGGGGTGTGCTGGACCACGGGGACGCCAGGAGCGACCGGGACCTCCTCACCGCCCACGCCGACGGCGACCCGGACGCCTTCGGCGAGCTGGTCCGACGGCACCGCGACCGGCTGTGGGCGGTGGCCGTGCACACCCTGGGCGACCGGGAGGAGGCCGCCGACGCGCTGCAGGAGGCGCTGGTGTCGGCGTTCCGGCACGCCGGCTCCTTCCGCGGTGACGCGGCCGTGACGACGTGGCTGCACCGGATCGTCGTCAACGCCTGCCTGGACCGGGTGCGCCGGGCCCGGGCCCGGCGCACCGACCCGCTCCCGCCGGCCGACGTGGCGGACCGCCGGGACGACCATGCCGCGACCGAGGCGCGCCTCGACGTCCACGCGGCGCTGGCCCGGCTGCCCGAGCACCAGCGGGTCGCGCTGGTCCTCGTCGACCTGCACGACCTCACCGTCGCGGAGGCCGCCCAGGTCCTCGGGGTCGCCGAGGGCACGGTGAAGTCACGGTGCGCCCGTGGTCGCGCCGCGCTGGCGCAGGCGCTGCGTCCGGGGAACCCTGCCGTCGCCGAGGACGTCCCACCACCGACGACCGGTTCGACCCCGACGTCCCCGACGCCCCGTTCGAACCCGACGTCCCCCGCGACACCGACCCAGCCCGCTCCCCGCACCCCCGGAGACCCGACGTGAGCACGGACGCCGGCCGCGCCCACCCCGCACCCGAGGAGCTCGACCTCCTGCTCGGGCCCGGGGCGGAGCCGGACGCCTCCGCCGAGGCGACCGAGGTCCGCGCGCACGTCCGGGACTGCGCGACGTGCGCCGCTCTCGTGACGGAGATGGCGACGGTCCGCGAGCTGCTGCGCACGGCCGGCCGTGACGTCCCGCCGCCGCCGGCGGACCTCGACACGCGGATCGCCGCCGCGCTGGCCGCGGCGGCAGCCGGCCCGGAGCCGGCCGGGGGCACCACCGGCACCACCGTCGTCCCGCTGCAGCGGCCGCAGCCGAGGGTCCCGCGCTGGGCGACCGTCGCCGCCGGCCTCGTCGTCCTCGCCGGCAGCGCGCTGACCGCCGGCCAGCTGATCGGCGGCTCCGGGTCGGACCAGGCGACCAGCGCGTCGGACCAGGCCGAGAGCACCGACGCCGCAGGTGAGGTGGCCGGGGCCGCGGCCACCCCGGTCCTGCGCAGCGGCACCGACTACGGGCCGGACACCCTGCCCCGGCAGGTGCTGGCCCTGCTGAACGACCCGCAGGAGCGGGCCGAGGAGCCCGCCCAGGAGTCCGCCGACGGCCCGGCGGGGACGCTGGCGGCGCCCGTCGAGGAGCCGGTGGCGACACCGCAGGGGCTCGCCGAGTGCCTGGTGGCGCTCGGCGCCCCGGGCGCGGTGCCGCAGGTGGTCGACCTCGCCACCTGGCAGGGGGAGCCGGTCGCCGTCATCGTCCTCGACGAGGGCGACCGGCGCGGGGTGTGGGTGGTGGAGCGCACCTGCGCCCCCGGCGCGGACGGCCTCGTCCACTACGCGTCCGTCACCGGCTGAGGCGGGAACAGCCGGGGCCTACGATCAGTTGACCGCCACGGACCGTCAGACATACCCCGCGCGGTATCCGCGGGCCCCGACCGGAAGCAGGCAGGCGAGGCAGTGAGCGAACAGACCACCGACCAGATCCGCGACGTCATCATCGTCGGCTCCGGGCCCGCGGGCTACACCGCGGCGCTGTACACGGCCCGGGCCAACCTCCAGCCGCTCGTGCTCACCGGGTCGGTGACCGCCGGTGGCGCGCTGATGAACACCACCGAGGTGGAGAACTACCCCGGCTTCCCCGAGGGGCTCATGGGTCCCGAGCTGATGGAGCGCTTCCAGCGCCAGGCCGAGCGCTTCGGCGCCGAGCTGGTCTGGGACGACGCGGTGGCGCTCGACCTCACCGGCGAGGTGAAGACGGTCACCACCGGCAGCGGCGCGGTGTACCGGGCCCACGCCGTGATCCTGGCCACCGGGTCGGCCTACCGGGAGATCGGGCTGGAGAACGAGCGCCGGCTCTCCGGGCACGGCGTCAGCTGGTGCGCGACGTGCGACGGCTTCTTCTTCCGCGACCAGGACCTCGCCGTCGTCGGCGGAGGTGACTCGGCGATGGAGGAGGCGACCTTCCTCACCCGGTTCGCCCGGTCGGTGACGATCGTGCACCGCCGCGACTCGCTGCGGGCATCGAAGATCATGCAGGAGCGGGCGATGAAGGACCCGAAGATCCGGTTCGCCTGGAACTCCGAGGTGGTCGACGTCCTCGGCGAGGACAAGGTCACCGGTATCCGGCTGCGGGACACCGTCACCGGTGAGGAGCGGGACCTCGAGGTCGGCGGGCTGTTCGTGGCGATCGGCCACGACCCGCGAGTGGAGCTGTTCAAGGACGTCGTCGCGCTCAACGAGAAGGGGTACGTGGCGGTCGAGGGCCGGTCCTCCCGGACGTCGGTGCCCGGCGTGTTCGCCTGCGGTGACGTCGTCGACCACGAGTACATGCAGGCGGTCACCGCAGCCGGCTCGGGCTGCGTCGCGGCGCTGGACGCCGAGCGGTTCCTCGCCGCCCGCGGGGAGGCCGGCGACCCGGACCAGGACGTCGCCCAGGCGGCGGGCCGCCCCGAGCCGGCCGAGCCCGCCGGTCTGCGGCCCTGAGCAGGCCCACCACCGCTGTCACCGGCCTGCCGTACGGTGACTGTCTGCACGCCATCCCTGTCCGCACCCGACCGAGAGGAGACGCCCCGTGGGCGCCACCCAGGCCGTGACCGACGCCACCTTCGAGGCCGAGGTCCTGCAGTCCGACAAGCCGACCCTCGTGGACTTCTGGGCTCCGTGGTGCGGCCCGTGCCGCCAGGTCGCCCCGATCCTCGAGGAGCTCGCCGAGGAGTACGCCGACAAGATCAAGGTCGTCAAGCTCAACACGGACGAGAACCCGCGGACCGCGGCGTCCTACGGCGTCACCTCCATCCCGACCCTCAACGTCTACCGGGGTGGGGAGCTCGTCAAGACCGTCATCGGCGCCCGGCCCAAGCCGGTGCTGGTCAAGGACCTCGCCGAGTTCCTCGGCTGAGCGCCGGCACAGTCGCTCCGGCGACCGGGTGTGCCCGGCAGACCGGGCGGACCGGGCGGACCGGGCGGACCGGGCGTAGCATCGCCGGAACCTGCCGGCGTGGGTGTCCGGGTGCAGAGGTGGGGGTCCGGGTGGAACGTCTCGACGAGCTGCTGCGCCGCGGTGACCGGGGGCCGCGGGTCGCCGCCGTGCGTGAGCAGCTCGCCGCCGTCGGCCTGGACTGCGCCGCCGCTCCCGGCGAGGACCCCGGGCTGTTCGACGCCCGTCTCGAGCGCGCCGTCCGGGGCTTCCAGCAGCAGCGGGGGCTGACCTCCGACGGGGTGGTCGGCGCCGAGACGTCCCGCGCCCTGGACGCCGCCCGGTGGCGGCTCGGCGACCGGATCCTGCGCTACACCCCCGGCCACCTGGTGCACGGCGACGACGTCACCGCCCTGCAGGAGCGGCTGAGCTCGCTGGGCCTGCTCGACGACCGGGTGGACGGCGTGCTGGGCCCGGCCACCGAGCGGGCGCTGCGCGAGCTGCAGCGCGGTCTCGGCCTCACCCCGGACGGCACCTGCGGCCCGGCGACGCTGCGGGCCCTGCAACGGCTCCAGCGGACCGTGCGCGGCGGTGACGTCGGCGCACTGCGGGACACCGAGCGGGTGCGCCGGTCGGGCAGCAGCCTGGTGGGCCGCGTCGTCGTCGTCGACCCGGGTCACGGCGGGGACGACCCCGGTGCCGTCGGGAACGGGCTGCGGGAGGCGGACGTCGTCCTCGACCTCGCGCTGCGCCTCGAGGGCCGGCTCGCCGCCTCGGGGGTGACGGCGGTGCTGACCCGGGGGGCGGGGCAGAACCCGAGCACCAGGGACCGGGCGCGGCTGGCGGACGACGTCCGCGCCGACCTGTTCGTCTCCCTGCACTGTGACGCCGCCACGGGCACCGCCGGGCAGGGGGTGGCCACGTCGTACTGGGGCGACCCCCGCGTCGGCACCCGGTCACCGGTCGGGGCCCGGCTCGCCGACCTCGTGCAGCGCGAGCTCGTCGCCCGCACCGACCTCGTCGACTGCCGGACCCACGCCCGCACCTGGGACCTGCTCCGGCTCACCCGGATGCCCGCGGTGCGGGTCGAGCTCGGCTACCTCACCGACCCCGGCGACGCCCGCCGGCTGGCCGACCCCGCGTTCCGGGACACCTGCGCGGAGGCCCTGCTCGTCGCCGTCCAGCGGCTCTTCCTGCCCGAGGACGAGGACCCGGCGACCGGGACCTTGCGCGTGGACGACGTCCTGGCCCGGGTCCGGGCGGCCGACGGCCGCGACCCTGCCTGATCAGGACCTGATCAGGAGCCGGTGAGCACGGGGTGGCGCACCCCGGCGAGAATCCGCTCCAGCGCGGCCTCGACGTCCTCCCGCCAGGACAGCGCCGTGCGCAGGTCGAGCCGCAGCCGCGGGTAACGGGGGTGCGGCCGCACGGTGGTGAAGCCGACCGCGAGCAGGAACTCCGCCGGGACGACGCAGCCCCCCGGGGGGGCCTCAGCCGTCCGGACGTCCGCCGGGTCAGGCGGGACCGCAGGCGGGGAGGCGTCCCCGAACGCCTCGATGGCCCGCAGCCCGCGCCGGGTGAGGTCCTTCGCCGCACCCTGGACGAGCATCCGGGCCAGGCCCCCACCCCGGTACAGGGGCAGCACGGCCGCGGTCATGAGCAGCACCGCGTCCGGGGACACCGGGGAGGTCGGGAACGCCGTCGAGCGGGGCACGAACGCTGGGGGCGCGTACGTGACGTACCCGGCCGGGACGTCGTCGACGTAGGCGATGCGGCCTGCGGTGCCCCACTCCAGCAGCACCGCGGACAGCCAGGCCTCCTTCTCGAAGGCGGCGTCCCCGGCCCGGACGGCGCGCTCGCCGGCCACCGGGTCGAGCTCCCAGTGCACGCAGCGGCGGCAGGCCGCCGGGAGGTCGTCCAGACGGTCCAGCGTCAGCGGGGCGAGGAAGCGGCTCATCCTCCCCGACCGTCAGCCGCCCGCCACGGGACGACGCCGGCGGCGCGGCCGGAGCAGCTCCGCCACGAACGCCACGACGGCGCCCGCAAGCAGCCCCGCAGCGACGGTCCGGGCGACTCCCATGCGACACTCCCAGGCGACGATCTGCTGCAGCGGCCCGCCGGTGCGGGTTGCACGCGAGGCGGGTAGGAAACATCGTACGGCGAGGGAGGGACCCGATGGCCACGGGGAACCGGCTCGACCCGTGGGTGGACACGTACGCCACCCGCACCCGCGGGATGACGGCGTCCGCCATCCGCGCCCTGTTCGCGGTCGCCAACCGTCCGGAAGTGGTCTCACTCGCGGGGGGCATGCCGAACCTCGCGGCGCTGCCGATGGACGCCGTCGCCGACGTCGTCGACGACCTCGTGCGAACCTCCGGGGCCACCGCGCTGCAGTACGGGTCCGGCCAGGGAGACCCGGTGCTGCGGGAGCTGATCACCGAGGTGATGGCTGAGGAGGGGATCGTGGCGTCCGCCGAGGACGTCGTCGTCACCACCGGCTCCCAGCAGGCGCTCGACCTCGTCACCCGGGTGTTCGTCGACCCGGGGGACGTCGTGGTCGCGGAGGCACCGAGCTACGTCGGGGCGCTCGGGGTGTTCTCCGCCTACCAGGCCGACGTCGTCCACGTGCCGATGGACGCCGACGGCCTCGACCCGGTCGCGCTGGAGGAGACGCTGACCCGGCTGCAGGCCGAGGGCCGCCGGGTCAAGCTGCTCTACACCGTGCCCAACCACCACAACCCCGGCGGCGTCACGCTCGCGGCCGGGCGCCGGGCCGCCGTGCTGGAGACCGCCCGCCGCCACGGCGTCCTCGTCCTGGAGGACAACCCCTACGGCCTGCTCGGGTTCTCCGGCGACCCGCTGCCGGCCCTGCGGGCCACGGACGCCGAGGGGGTCGTGTACCTCGGGACGTTCTCGAAGACCTTCGCGCCCGGGCTGCGGGTCGGCTGGGCCCTGGCCCCGCCCGGCGTCCGGGACCGGCTCGTGCTGGCCAGCGAGGCGGCCATCCTGTGCCCCAGCGCGTTCGCCCAGGCGGCCGTGGCCGGCTACCTGTCCCGCCACGACTGGCGGGGGCAGATCAAGGCGTTCCGGGAGCAGTACCTCGAGCGGCGGGACGCGATGCTGGCGGCACTGGAGGACCACCTGCCGACCGCGTCGTGGACCGTGCCCGGCGGCGGGTTCTACGTGTGGCTCGGCCTGCCGGCCGGCCTGGACGCCGCTGCCATGCTGCCGCGCGCGGTCACCGAGCGGGTCGCCTACGTGCCCGGGACGGCGTTCTACGCCGACGGCTCCGGAGGCAGCCACCTGCGGCTGTCGTACTGCTACCCCTCCCCCGATCGGATCACCGAGGGGGTGCGGCGCCTGGCCGAGGTGGTCCGGGCCGAGACCGAGCTGATCGACACGTTCGGTGCCGCCCCGGGCGCCACCGGCCGCGGTCCCGCCGGCGACGCCCCGGGGCCGGACGTCACCTGACCGCCAGGCCCGACCCTCCAAGTGACGCCCCGACGACGACCCCGACGACGAGCCAGGTCCGACAAGAACCGAGGAGCCCGACGATGGCGAGCAGCGGCACCGGTCCCCGAGTCCTCGTGCTGGCCGGCGGCCTGTCCCACGAGCGTGACGTGTCGCTGCGGTCGGGGCGCCGTGTCGCCGAGGCGCTGCGCGCCGCCGGCTGCGAGGTCACCACCCGCGACGTCGACGCGGACCTCTTGCCCTCCCTCGAGTCCGACCGTCCGGACGTCGTGTGGCCGCTGCTGCACGGCTCGACCGGCGAGGACGGCGCGGTCCGCGACGTCCTGGAGCTGCTCGACCTGCCGTACGTCGGCGCCGAGCCGGCCGCGTGCCGCCGGGCGTTCGACAAGCCGGTGGCGCGGTCCGTGGTGGCCGCAGCCGGGCTCGCCGTGCCGACCGGGGTGGCCCTGCCGCACTCGGTGTTCCGTGAGCTCGGGGCGCGGGCGGTGCTCGCAGCCCTCGTCGACCGGCTCGGGCTGCCCCTGGCGGTCAAGCCGGCCCGCGGCGGCTCCGCGCTGGGGGTGAGCGTCGTCGAGGAGCCCTCGGAGCTGCCGCGGGCGATGGTCGACTGCTACGGCTACGGCGAGGTCGCCCTCGTCGAGCGCGCGGTTCGCGGCACGGAGGTGGCCGTCAGCGTGGTCGCCGACGAGGAGGCACCGCGCGCCCTGCCCGCGGTGGAGATCGTGCCTGCCGCCGGCACGGTCTACGGCTACGACGCCCGGTACACCGCCGGCGGGACCGAGTACTTCGTTCCGGCCCGGCTCGAGGAGAAGGCGGCGAGCGCGGCAGCCGAGGCAGCGCTCACCGCGCACCGCACGCTCGGCCTGCGCGACCTGTCCCGGACGGACCTGATCGTCGACGCCGAGGGGACGCCGTGGTTCCTGGAGACCAACGTCGCGCCCGGCATGACGGAGCTGTCACTGCTGCCGCAGGGACTCACCGCCGCCGGTGACGACCACGGCTGGGTGTACCGGCGACTCGTCGAGCGGGCCCTCGCCCGACGGGGGTGAGGACGGACCCGGCCTTGTCGAGGACCAGGGCGGGAGGCAGGCGGCAGCAGGCCGTCGAGAGCGAGGCGGGCCGGCAGTTGTCGTACGTACGTTCGAGTCATAGTTCCGTTGTCGTCCCGCTGGCTCGACGGCTCGTCGGTGCGGCTCGGTGAACCTGGCTTTCCACACGCGACGCGAGCACCGCCTCCAGTCGCGTACTTCCGCACGACATCACTGATGAGCAGAACGTGCAAGAGGAACGAGGCCACCTCAGTGTCCGTGCGCAATCGATGCGGGAGCCCAGGACTGCCGGGCAGGAGTGTCCGGCTCAGTCCTGGTCGGGCGCCGACGAGGTACGGCCGCGCAGCACGCCGGCGTCACCAGGGGCGAGCATCTCGACGATCCGGTTGAGGTCCTCGAGGGTCGCGAACTCCACCGTCAACCGGCCCTTCCGGCGTCCGAGGGCGACGGAGACCCGGGTGTCGAACCGGTCGGACAGCCGCTCGGCAAGCGCGTCGAGCGCCTCGTGCCGCTCGCCGGCTCGAGGGCGACGCCGGGGAGCCGGTGGCTCGTCGTCCCCCCCGACAGCGACGATCTCCTCCGTGGCCCGCACCGACAGGCCCTCGGCGACGATCCTTTGGGCGAGTCGTTCCATCGCCGCCGCGTCGGAGAGCCCGAGCAGTGCCCGGGCGTGCCCTGCGGACAGCACGCCCGCCGCCACCCGCCGCTGGACCAGAGGCGGCAGCCGCAGCAGACGCAGAGTGTTGGAGATCTGCGGTCGCGACCGGCCGATGCGGGCGGCCAGCTCGTCGTGGGTACAGGCGAAGTCGTCGAGGAGCTGCTGGTAGGCGGCGGCCTCCTCCAGCGGGTTCAGGTCGGCCCGGTGGAGGTTCTCCAGCAGGGCGTCCCGCAGCAGATCGTTCTCGCCGGTGTCCCGGACGATGGCCGGCACGGTCTCCAGCCCGGCCCGCTGGGCGGCCCGCCACCGCCGTTCGCCCATCACCAGCTCGTAGCGCGACTCACCCTCGGGGACGTCGTCCGGAACCTCCCGGACGACGATCGGCTGGAGCACCCCGATCTCCCGGACCGAGTGCACGAGCTCAGCGAGAGCGTCCTCGTCGAACACCTGGCGAGGCTGCCGCGGGTTGGGCCGGATCCAGTCGACGGGGATCTCCGCGAACTGGGCGCCGGGTACCGGCAGCAGACCCTCCGGTGCCGCGGTGCCGCCGGCGTCCGCGTCGTCGTTTCCCGTGAAACCATCACGACTGTCAGCGGACGGGGTGGCGCCGCCGCCCGTGTCAGGACCGGAGGCCCCCTCGGTCTCCGCCTCGTCGTCCCGCGCGGCGCCCGGAAAGAACACGTCGACCGGCCGGTCCCCGACCGGTCGGCCGCCGGCAGGGGCGGCCGGGATGAGCGCTCCCAGCCCCCGGCCCAGACCACGACGCCTGTCGCTCACCGTGTCTCCTCGCTCGTCATGGTCTCCTCGTTCGTCACGCAGACGCCCCGTGCTGCTCAGCCCGCTCGGCCAGCTCTCGGGCGGCCGCCAGGTAGGACAGCGCGCCACTTGATCCCGGATCGTAGGTCATCACCGTCTGACCGTGGCTCGGCGCCTCGCTGATCCGTACCGAGCGGGGGACGGTCGTCCGCAGCACCACGTCGGGAAAGTGGTTGCGCACCTCCTCGGCGACTTGGGCGGCCAGCCGGGTCCGTCCGTCGTACATGGTCAGCAGAATCGTCGACACGTGCAGCGTGGGGTTGAGGTGACCTCGGATGAGCTCGATGTTCTTCAGCAGCTGCGTCAGTCCCTCCAGGGCGTAGTACTCGCACTGGATCGGGATGAGCACCTCCTGCGCGGCACAGAACGCGTTGACGGTGAGCAGGCCCAGACTCGGCGGACAGTCGATGAGCACGTAGTCGACGCGCGGCTCTCCTCGCTCCTCGGCACCCTCGAGAAACGTCTCGAGCGCACGCCGGAGCCGGGTCTCCCTGGCGACCATGGAGACGAGCTCGATCTCCGCTCCGGCGAGGTCGATGGTGGCCGGAGCGGCGCGCAACCCCGGGACGTCGGGACAGGGCTGGACGACGTCCGCGAGCGGGACACCCTCGACGAGTACGTCGTACACCCCCGGCACCTCGGCGTGGTGCTCGATCCCGAGGGCGGTCGAGGCGTTGCCCTGGGGGTCGGTGTCGATGACGAGCACCTGCAGACCCGCCTGAGCGAGCGCGGCGGCGATGTTCACCGCAGTGGTCGTCTTGCCGACCCCGCCCTTCTGGTTGGCGACGGTCAGGACCCGGGTCTGCTGCGGTCGCGGCAGACGCCGCCCAGACAGCTGGATCCGCCGACGAGCGTCCTCGGCGACACTGCGGGCCAGGGGGGTGGTGTCATCCGCCTCCGGGATGACGTCGGCGAGCTCGCGCCGAGTGTCCTCGTCCGGCTCGGTTTCACGTGGAACCGGATCCTCGCCGCTCGATTCACGTGAAACAGCTGCGGGTCCGTGTCCCTTCGCGCTGGCCTTGGCGCTGGCCTTGACGCTGGCCTCCGACGACGGGCGCGGTCCTGGCCACCCGAGCCCGGTAGGCCGGGCTCGCGGTGCGGAACCGGTCGAGGACCTGTCCGGCTCGGGCCAGCCGAGGCCACGTGCGACACGGACCGCCTCACTCACCGCGCCCTCCTCCCAGTCCGTCCGCTGGCGACCGCGACCCTAACCCGGACCACCGTCGTCGGGGTCTGCAGGAGGTCGGCGCCGCACTCGACGACGTCGGCGCCGGCGGCTCCCAGGCGACTGAGGGCGGGGCGGGCGGCGTCCAGCTCGTCCCGCGCCGTCCGCCCCTTGATCGCCAGCAGCTCCCCACCAGGCTCGACCAGCGGCAGCCCCCACTCCGCGAGACGTCGCAGCGGGGCAACGGCACGGGCGGTGACGACCGGCGCGGCGAGCTCGCCGTGGAGGTCCTCGGCCCGGGCGCGACGCACCACGACGTCGAGGCCCAGGTCGGCGACGACGGACTCCAACCAGGCCACCCGGCGTTCCAAAGGCTCGACGAGAGTGATCCGCAGGTCGGGTCGCGCGACGGCCAGAGCGACGCCGGGTAGCCCCGCGCCGCTGCCGAGGTCGACGACCGCCACACCCTCGGGCACGAGCTCGGCGAGCACTGCGCAGTTGAGGACGTGCCGGCTCCACAGTCGCGGCAGCTCACGGGGCCCGAGCAGACCCCACTCGACGGCCGTCGTCGCCAGGTGCTCGACGAAACGTGCCGCCACGGGCAGGCGCGCACCGAAGACGGTGGACGCGGCGGCGGGCGCGGGCTCCACGTGACCGCGTGCTGGCGGAGTCGGGTCCGTCACCGGCAGCCTTTCGCGGAGAACCGGTACCGACGCTGCATGGTCACTCCTGCGGTGACAGCACGACGACGCGCCGCTCGGGCTCCTCGCCCTCGGACTCGCTGCGCAGGCCGGCGGCGGCCACCGCGTCGTGAACCACCTTGCGCTCGAACGGCGTCATCGGCTCGAGCCGCACCGGCTCCCCGCTGCGCCGCACCTCGGCGACGGCGCGCTCGGCGAGGGCCTCGAGCTCCTCACGGCGGGCGGCCCGGTACCCCGCGACGTCGAGCATGAGCCGGCTGCGCTCACCGGTACTCGTCTGCACGGCAAGTCGCGTGAGCTCCTGGAGAGCCTCGAGCACCTCTCCGTCCCGGCCGACAAGAGCGCGCAGGGACCGGGAGGCGACCGGGTCGGCCACGATCGAGACCGTGGCACGTCCGTTCTCCACGTCGATGTCGATGTCGCCGTCCAGGTCGGCGATGTCGAGCAGCTCCTCGAGGTAGTCCGCAGCGACGTCGCCCTCCTCCTCGAGGCGGGACGAGGCAGCGGACCCGGATCCCGTGCGGCTCCGCGAGCCGGGAGCGGACGCCGCCGGTGGTGCATCCACGTCGGGCGTCAGGTGAGGGGAGTCGGTCACGACAGGCTCCTTGCGTCGGTGCGGTGGTCGGCCGACCACCAGGGTCTCGCAGCGTCTCGGCGGGTTCTCGAAGGGTCTAGCGGCATCTAGGAGGATCTAGCAGGAGATGTAGCGCAGGTCAGCGGCGTCAGGTGGAGCGGCGGGCTCCCGACCCGCCGCCCGAGCCCTTGGCTGGGCGGGTCCCCGACCGACGACGGTCCTTGCGCTTGGGCTGCGGCCGCTGACCCCGGGGCTTGGTCGGCTCGATCACCTGCGTCGTCCCCCCGCCGGCCGTCGTCCCGGCCTCAGCGGCCGGCGTCACCGCCGACGATCCGCGGCCGCGCCGGGCCTTGCGCTCCTGGAGCGCCTTCTCAGCCGGGGAGCCGGGCGCCGGCATCCGCCGGATGACGAACAGCTGCTGGCCCATCGACCACAGGTTGGTCGTGAGCCAGTAGATGAGCACGCCGATCGGGAAGTTCACGCCCGACACGGCGAAGATCACCGGCAGGGCGTACAGCATGATCTTCTGCTGCTGGGCGAAGGGGTTGTCCAGCGCCGCGGCCGGCATGTTCTTCGTCATCAGCTGCTTCTGCGTGATGAACGTCGTCGCCGACATCGCGACGATCAGGATGACCGTCAACACCTTGACGCTGATGTCGTCCGAGTTGAGGAACGTCGACGACAGCCGGGCACCCATGAGGCTCGCCTCGTTGGCCTGGACGGCGAGCTCCTCGGTGAGCGGACCGATGGCCTGCCGCTTGCCGACGTACTCGTTGAGCACCCGGAACAGAGCGAAGAAGATCGGTGCCTGCAGCAGGATCGGCAGGCACGAGGAGAAGGGGTTCGTCCCGGAGCTCTTGTAGAGCGCCATCGTCTCCTCGGTCATCGCCTGACGGCTGGCCGGGTCGGTCTTCCCCTTGTACTTCGCCTGGATCTTGCGCAGCTCCGGCTGGATGAGCTGCATGCCGCGGGACGCCTTGATCTGCCGGACGAACAGCGGGATGAGCAGGATGCGGATGACGACGACGAGGCCGACGATGCTCAGCGCCCAGGTCCAGCCGCCCGCCTCGTCCATCCCGAGGGTCGTCAGCAGCGCGTGGAACTGAACCATGATCCACGCGACGGCGATCTCGAGCGGCTTGAGAATTCCCACGGTCGGGCTCCTGGCGGTCGGGCGGGTAGCAACCGGCAGGCACGGCTACCGGTCTCTGGTCTAGGTCTACGGCACGCGGGTCGGCTGCCGGTCCCGGCGCGGCGGGACGTGGTCGACGCCGCCGGCGCTCCACGGGTTGCACCGCAGCACTCGCCACACCGCCATACCGGTGCCACGGACGGCGCCGTGCTCGCGCAGGGCACCCACCGCGTACGCCGAGCACGACGGGTAGTACTTGCAGGTCTGCCCCAGCAGCGGCGACACCAGCAGCTGGTAGACCCGCACGAGGCCGATGAGGGCGAGAGCGGGCAGGCGACGGAGCAGGCCCAGGACGCCGTCCGGCCGGGCGCCGGTCACGACGTCCCGTGCCGGGACGATCGCCGGAGAACGACGCGGACGGCGGAGTCCAGCTCCGCGCCGAGCTCGGCGGACGAGGCGCTCGCCGCCGGGGGCAGGGCGCGGACGACGACCCCGGCCCCGGCGGGCAGGGCCCCGAGACGGGCGGCCATGAGGTGCCGCAGCCGCCGCCGGACCCGGTTGCGGGTGACGGCGTTCCCGACAGCGCGCGAGACCGCGAACGCCACCGTCACCGGAGCGTCCGGCCCGTGCTGCAGGTCCGGGACCAGGTGCACGACGAGCCGGCTGCGTCCGGCGCGCACCCCACGCCGGACCGTCCGGTCGATGTCCTTCGACCGGCGCATCCGGTGAGCGGCCGGCAGCACGACGTCGCGACTCGGATCAGGCGGAGAGCTCGCTGCGGCCCTTGCGACGCCGGGCAGCCAGGATGGCCCGCCCGGCGCGGGTACGCATCCGGTGCCGGAACCCGTGGTTCCTGGCGCGGCGACGGTTGTTCGGCTGGAAGGTCCGCTTGCTCACTGTTTCTCCACACTCCACGGCTCCGACCGTGCGGGGCGCACGGGGACGGCGGTCGTCGGCCGCCACCGGACGTCCACGCACGCAGAGCGCGTGGACATGCGACAGGGGCCGGTGACACGGCAGCACCCCACGGTACGGTCCGTCCCCGACGGGGGTCAAACAGAGTGCCGCCGACCGGCTCAACACCTCGCCGCGACCCTTGTCCCGGGGCGGCGGTGTTGTTACCGTCCTGCGCCGTCGGTCACCCGTCGCCGTCCACGGCCGCGGACAGGCGGGCGCGGGTCCCAGCGACGCCCCCGAGGACGGGTCTCTCCACAGGGTGTGGACAACCCTGTGGACGGCGAGCGTCCCCGATGCGGTCTACTAGGACGCCGGACGGGTCGCCGTCCGGCGTCGACGGCACCGCACGCCGACGTGCACAGGGCACCGTCGTAGAGGGGGACCGGTCATGGAGGAGCACAGGCTCGTGGACCAGCGCCGATGAGTGAGCCGACGGACCTGCACCAGCTCTGGCGGACGGTGGTCGGCGCCCTCGGCTCGGACGACCGGGTGAGCGCCCAGCAGCTGGGGTTCCTGCGCCTGACCCGCCCGCTCGGCGTCCTCGACGGCACGGCCCTGCTCGCCGTCCCGAACGAGTTGACCAAGGAGATCCTCGAGCAGCGGGTGCGTGAACCGGTCCTGGAGGCGCTCGCCGACCAGCTGGGTCAGCCGGTGCGGCTCGCGGTGACCGTCGACCCCGCCATCGACCTGGACCACCTCGCCGACGACAGCAGCGACAACAGCGACGGCACCGAGGACACCGACCTGCTCGGCACCGACAGTCCGGACGTCGCCGACGTCTTCCCGCCCCGGCCGGTGGGCTCACGTCGTGAGCGTGAGCGCGGCCGGGAGGTGGAGCCGGCCCGGCTCAACCCCAAGTACACCTTCGACACCTTCGTCATCGGTGCCTCCAACCGGTTCGCGCACGCCGCGGCGGTCGCCGTCGCCGAGGCCCCGGCCAAGGCCTACAACCCGCTGTTCGTCTACGGCGAGTCCGGGCTGGGCAAGACGCACCTCCTGCACGCGATCGGCCACTACGCCCAGCACCTCTACGGCGGCGTGCGGGTGCGGTACGTGAACTCCGAGGAGTTCACCAACGAGTTCATCAACTCGATCCGGGACGACAAGGCGAGCGCCTTCCAGCGCCGCTACCGGGACGTCGACGTCCTGCTCATCGACGACATCCAGTTCCTCCAGGGAAAGGTGCAGACCCAGGAGGAGTTCTTCCACACCTTCAACACGCTGCACAACGCCAACAAGCAGGTCGTCATCACCTCGGACCTGCCGCCCAAGCAGCTCTCCGGCTTCGAGGAGCGGATGCGGTCCCGGTTCGAGTGGGGCCTCATCACCGACGTCCAGCCGCCGGACCTGGAGACCCGGATCGCCATCCTGCGCAAGAAGGCGGTCGGTGAGCGGCTGCAGGCACCACCGGAGGTGCTGGAGTACATCGCCAGCAAGATCTCCACCAACATCCGGGAGCTCGAGGGCGCCCTGATCCGGGTCACCGCGTTCGCGAACCTCAACCGCGCCGAGGTCGACCTCGCCCTCGCCGAGGTCGTGCTCAAGGACCTCATCACCGACGACGACGCCGGCGAGATCACGGTGTCCACGATCATGGCGCAGACCGCCGACTACTTCGGGCTGACCATCGAGGACCTGTGCGGGACGTCGCGCTCACGGGTCCTCGTCACCGCCCGGCAGATCGCGATGTACCTGTGCCGGGAGCTCACCGAGCTGTCCCTGCCCAAGATCGGCCAGGCCTTCGGTGGCCGCGACCACACCACGGTCATGCACGCCAACCGCAAGGTCCGCGAGCTCATGACCGAGCGGCGCTCGATCTACAACCAGGTCACCGAGCTGACCAACCGGATCAAGCAGCAGCACCGCGCCTGACCGGTCCGTCCGGATCAGCACCCTCTTGGGCGGGCCCGGAGCAGATGAGGACCCGACGCAACCATGTCACCCGTTTCCCACACCTGTGGACAACTCTGTGGATCATGTGGACGGACCGGCCTGTGCCTGGGGACGAAGGGTGGACACGACGTTGGACGACGTCCGGGAGCGCCGGCACGTGCACAGCCGTCCACCGGTCGACCGGCCGCGGTGCACACCCGGCACACACCCCGACGCGCTGCCTGACCAGGCCTGACGTCCGTCGTCCACAGGATCCACAACCGTGAGTACGACGACGGTCCTGTCGTGCGAGGAAAGTTGATCCGCGCACAGTCAGGGATGCGCACTCCAGGGGCGGCTTCACCCGTGGAGCCGGTTGTTCACTGACAGCGCCGGCTGCCGTACTGTCGTCCCGCGCACGCCGGTCGGCGGGTGCGTCCGAGCACGGGCTGGTCGCGACCGCCGGGTCGCGCGCCGGGGAGAAGGAGCGTGGCTGCGTGAGGTTCCGGGTCGAGCGCGACGTCCTGGCCGAGGCGGTGGGGTGGGCGGCCCGCACGCTCCCGACGCGTCCTCCGGTGCCGGTGCTCGCCGGCGTCCGGGTCGACGCCGACACCGCGGGAACCCTCGTGCTGTCCAGCTTCGACTACGAGGTGTCTGCCCGGGTCGAGGTGCCCGCAGAGGTCGCCGAGGGCGGGACCGCGCTGGTCTCCGGGCGGCTGCTGGCCGACATCTCCCGGAGCCTGCCGAACCGCCCGGTGGACGTCGTCGCCGAGGGCAGCAAGGTCACCGTCACCTGTGGGGCCAGCCGGTTCGCTCTGGCCACCATGCCGGTCGAGGAGTACCCCGACCTGCCGCCGATGCCCTCGGTCGCCGGCACCGTCTCCGGTGAGGCGCTGACCTCAGCGGTCGCCCAGGTCACGGTCGCGGCGAGCCGGGACGAGACCCTGCCGATCCTCACCGGCGTCCGGATGGAGATCGAGGACGACCGGATCACCTTGCTGGCCACCGACCGCTACCGGCTGGCCCTGCGGGAGATGCCGTGGCGGTCGGCCGCTCCGGGCACGTCGGCGGTCGCGCTGGTCCGGGCGCGCACGCTGTCCGACGTGGCCAAGGCCCTCGGCGGCGGCGGCGAGGTCACCGTCGCGCTGTCCGCGGACGGCGGCACCGGGCTCATCGGCTTCGAGGCCGGCGGCCGCCGGACCACCTCGATGCTCGTCGACGGGGACTACCCGAAGGTGCGGTCGCTGTTCCCCGCCGAGTCGCCGGTGTGGGCCGTGTGCCACACCGCGGCTCTGGTCGAGGCGGTCCGCCGGGTGGCGCTCGTCGCCGAGCGCAACACCCCGGTGCGGATGGCGTTCACCGACGGCCAGGTGCGACTGGACGCAGGCCAGGGCGACGACGCCCAGGCGACCGAGGAGCTCGAGGCGGACCTGCACGGCGAGGACATCACGATCGCGTTCAACCCGCAGTTCCTCCTCGACGGGCTGCAGGCGTTGACCACCGACTACGTCCGGATGTCGTTCACGCTGGCGACCAAGCCGGCCGTGCTCACCGGGCAGTCTGAGCGCGACGGGGACCCCGACGACACCTACCGTTACCTGCTGATGCCCGTCCGGATGGCGGGCTGACAACCGCGGCAGGGAGGTCTCACCGTGCACATCGGTCTGGTCGGGCTGGGCAGGATGGGCGGCAACATGCGCGAGCGGCTGCGCCGCGCGGGCCTGGACGTGACCGGGTACGACCGGGACCCGCAGGTCAGCGACGTCGGCTCCCTCGCAGCCATGGTCGAGGCGCTGCCGGCGCCGCGCACGGTGTGGGTGATGGTGCCGGCCGGCGACATCACCCGGGGCGTCGTCGAGGAGCTCGGCGGCCTGCTCGAGGCCGGGGACCTCGTGATCGAGGGCGGGAACTCCCACTACACCGACGACCGGGAGCACGCCGCCTTTCTCGCCGAACGTGGCATCGGCTACCTCGACTGCGGCGTCAGCGGCGGGGTGTGGGGCCTGGACAACGGCTACGGCCTCATGTGCGGTGGCTCGGCCGACGACGTCGAGCGGGCGATGCCGGTGTTCGACGCGCTGCGCCCGGAGGGTCCTCGCGAGGAGGGCTTCGTGCACGCCGGCGACGTCGGCGCCGGCCACTACGCGAAGATGGTCCACAACGGCATCGAGTACGGGCTCATGCAGGCCTACGCCGAGGGCTACGAGCTGCTCGCCGCCAAGGACATCGTCACCGACGTCCACGGCTGCTTCCAGGCCTGGAGCCGGGGCACCGTCGTCCGCTCCTGGCTGCTCGACCTGCTCGTCAAGGCGCTGGACGAGGACGCCGGTCTGACCGGGATCAAGGGCTACGTCGAGGACTCCGGCGAGGGCCGGTGGACCGTGCAGGAGGCCATCGACAACGCCGTCCCGATGCCGGTGATCTCCGCTGCCCTGTTCGCCCGGTTCGCCTCCCGGCAGGAGGACTCCCCGGCGATGAAGGCGGTCGCCGCGCTGCGCCACCAGTTCGGCGGGCACGCCATGACCGAGGCCGGGCCGACGTCCGGCACCGAGGACGTCAGCGCCGAGGCCGAGGCCGACGAGGCCGGGCCCTCCTCCGGCGCCGGCGACACGGACTGACCGGCCCTGACCGGCCCTGACCGGCACCGACCGTCAGCCGCACCCGACCCGCCGAGGACTCCGTGAACCTGTGCACGTCACCCACCTGTCGCTGACCGACTTCCGCTCCTACCGGGGCGCCGAGGTCACCCTCGGCCCGGGGGCGACGGCCGTCGTCGGGCCGAACGGGCAGGGTAAGACGAACCTCGTGGAGGCCCTCGGCTACATCGCCACGCTGGGGAGCCACCGGGTGGCCACCGACGCCCCGCTGGTGCGGGCCGGGGCCGAGCGGGCGGTCGTGCGGGTCGCGGTCGACCGCGGCGGGCGCTCCACGCTGGTCGAGCTCGAGATCGTGCCCGGCCGGGCCAACCGGGCCCGGCTCAACCGCGCCCCGGTGCCGCGGCCGCGGGAGGTGCTCGGCACGCTGCGCACCGTGCTGTTCGCGCCGGAGGACCTCGGCCTGGTCAAGGGCGAGCCCGACGCCCGTCGCCGCTTCCTCGACGAGCTGCTCGTCGCCCTGGCCCCGCGGCTGGCCGGCGTGCGAGCCGACTACGACCGGGTGCTGCGTCAGCGCAACGCGCTGCTGAAGTCCGCCGGCGCCACCCGCGCGACCCGCCGCGGCACGGCCGACCTGCCCACCCTCGACGTCTGGGACGGCCACCTCGCTGCGGCCGGTGCCGAGCTCGTCGCCGCCCGGCTGCACTTGGTCCGCCGGCTCGCCCCGTTCGTCGCCGAGGCCTACCGGCAGGTCAGCGACGCCCAGGGGGACGCGGTCATCGGCTACCGCTGGTCGCTGACCGGCCCCGTCCCGGACGACGTCCCGCGCCGGGACGAGCTCGACGAGGCGCTGCGGGCCGACCTGGCCCGTGGACGCGGGCAGGAGATCGAGCGGGGCACCACCCTGACCGGCCCGCACCGCGACGACCTCGTGCTGACCCTCGGCGACCTGCCGGCCAGGGGGTACGCCAGCCACGGCGAGTCCTGGTCCTACGCCCTGGCCCTGCGGCTGGCGTCGTGGTACCTGCTGCGCGGCGACGGACAGGATCCTGACCCGGCGCAGGAGCCGGTGCTCGTCCTCGACGACGTGTTCGCCGAGCTCGACACCGGTCGGCGCCGCCGGCTCGCCGAGATGGTGGCCGGTGCCGAGCAGGTGCTCGTCACCGCCGCGGTGGACGACGACGTGCCGGCCGAGCTGAAGGGAGCGCGGCTGACCGTGCGCGACGGGGAGGTCCTCGGTGGCTGACGAGCACGAGCGCGGCCCGGACGACGAGCCCGCCGAGGGGGCCGGGCCGGACGGGACCGGGGTGGACGCCGTCCGCGCGGCCCTGAACCGGGCCCGGGCGGCCGCCGCCGCCCGAGGTCACACCCCGTCGTCCCGGCCTGGTCCGGCCGCCGGCCGCGGCCGGCGCCGGGTGGCCGGCCAGAGCCGGTCCGGGGCCCACCCCGACGGCCGGGACCCGCAGCGGGTTGCGGGTGTCATCGACCGGCTCGTCGCCGAGCGGGGCTGGCAGGCCCCGGTCGCCGTCGGCGGGGTGATCGGCCGCTGGGAGCAGGTGGTCGGCGACCAGGTCGCCACGCACTGCACCGCCGAGGCCTTCGCGGACGGCGTCCTGACCGTCCGCGCCGACTCCACCGCGTGGGCCACCCAGCTGCGGCTGCTCACCCCGACCCTGCTGCGGCGGATCAGCGAGGAGCTCGGCCCCGGGGTCGTCGAGCGGCTCGTCGTACGCGGTCCGACGGCCCCGAGCTGGCACCGCGGCCCCCGGACCGTCCAGGGCCGCGGTCCCCGCGACACCTACGGCTGAGGCGTTCGAGGACCGGGGGCGCGTACGGGGACCCGTGACTGAACCCCTTCGCGCGCCACGCCGGCCGCCACGGGCTGTGGACGGCCTGTCCGGACCGTCGCGACGGGTAGACTGGACCTCAGTTCGGTGGTCGTCCCCACCGCTGCGCCGGGATCCCGTACGGGTCGTCCGGCCCGGGCGGCCGCCGGCATCAGGCCGGCGTCCGTCGGCCCGACTGCGACCGCCGTACGCGAGACAGGAGCGCCGGACCCAGTGGCCGACGAGACGAGCACGCCCCAGCCCGACACGTCCCCCGACCAGGCACCCTCCCTCGCCGACGTCGTCGACGCGTCCGCGGCCGGGCCGGCGTCGTCCGGGAGCTACGACGCGAGCGCGATCACGGTGCTCGAAGGCCTGGAGGCGGTCCGCAAGCGCCCCGGCATGTACATCGGCTCCACCGGAGAGCGCGGGCTGCACCACCTCGTCTACGAGGTCGTCGACAACTCCGTCGACGAGGCGCTCGCCGGGTACGCCACGTCGATCGAGGTGACGCTGCTGGCCGACGGCGGCGTCCGGGTCGTCGACGACGGCCGCGGCATCCCCGTCGACGTCCACCCGGTGGAGAACCGTCCTGCGGTGGAGGTCGTGCTCACCGTGCTGCACGCCGGCGGCAAGTTCGGGGGCACCGGGTACGCGGTCTCCGGTGGCCTGCACGGGGTCGGCGTGTCGGTCGTCAACGCCCTGTCCACCCGGCTCGAGGTCGAGGTGCGTCGGCAGGGTCACGTCTGGCGGCAGGCCTACCTGCAGGGCGTGCCGGAGGCGCCGCTGGCCAAAGGGGAGCCGACCGACCGCACGGGCACCACGGTGACCTTCTGGCCGAACCCCGACATCTTCGAGACCACCGACTTCGACTTCGAGACGCTGCGCAGCCGGTTCCAGCAGGTGGCGTTCCTCAACAAGGGACTGACGATCTCGCTGACCGACGAGCGCCCGGGACACGCCACCGAGGACGCGGACGACGTCGCCGCCGAGACGGGTGGGCCGGCGCAGGAGGCGGCGGCCCGCACGGTGACCTTCCGCTACGACGGCGGACTCGTCGACTACGTCACCCACCTCAACTCCTCGAAGAAGACCGAGAAGATCCACCCCGAGGTGATCTCCTTCGAGACCGAGGACGCCGACCGGCGGATGAGCCTCGAGGTCGCGATGCAGTGGACGGGCGCGTACTCCGAGAGCGTCCACACCTACGCCAACACCATCAACACCCACGAGGGCGGCACTCACGAGGAGGGCTTCCGGGCGGCGCTGACCACGCTCGTCAACCGGTACGCCCGCGAGCAGAACCTGCTCAAGGAGAAGGACCTCAACCTCACCGGCGAGGACGTCCGCGAGGGCCTCACCGCCGTCGTGTCGATCAAGCTGGCGGACCCGCAGTTCGAGGGCCAGACCAAGACCAAGCTCGGCAACACCGAGGTCAAGGGGTTCGTCCAGCGTGTGGTCACCGACGAGCTCGCCGACTGGTTCGAGCGCAACCCGCGGGAGGCCAAGGACGTCGTCCGCAAGGCCATCCAGGCGGCCGCGGCCCGGATGGCCGCCCGCAAGGCCCGGGAGGCGACCCGGCGCAAGGGGCTGCTGGAGTCCGGCGGGATGCCGGGCAAGCTGCGGGACTGCCAGCTCAACGACCCGGTGCGCACCGAGGTGTTCATCGTCGAGGGCGACTCCGCCGGCGGCTCCGCCGTCCGCGGCCGCAACCCCGAGACGCAGGCGATCCTGCCGATCCGCGGCAAGATCCTCAACGTCGAGAAGGCCCGGATCGACAAGGCGCTGGGCAACCTCGAGGTCCAGGCGCTCATCACCGCGTTCGGCACCGGCATCGGGGAGGACTTCGACCTCGCCCGGCTGAGGTACCACAAGATCATCCTGATGGCGGACGCCGACGTTGACGGCCAGCACATCTCGACGCTGCTGCTGACCCTGCTGTTCCGCTACATGAAGCCGCTCATCGAGAACGGCCACGTCTACCTCGCCCAGCCGCCGCTGTACCGGCTGAAGTGGAGCAACGCCCCGCACGAGTACGTCTACAGCGACAAGGAGCGCGACGCCCTGCTGCGCGAGGGGATCGCCGCGGGCAAGCGGATCCCCAAGGACAACGGCATCCAGCGCTACAAGGGCCTCGGCGAGATGGACTACTCCGAGCTGTGGGAGACGACGATGGACCCCGAGCACCGCACGCTGCGGATGGTGACCATCGACGACGCGGCCGCCGCCGACGAGATCTTCTCCGTGCTCATGGGTGAGGACGTCGAGTCCCGGCGGGCGTTCATCCAGCGCAACGCCAAGGACGTCCGCTTCCTCGACATCTGACCCCCACCCCCGACCCCCTCCACCCCCGACCCCCTCCACCCCGACCCCCCAACCGTGATCATGCAGTCCCGCCACCCTGACGACGAAGGACGCCCGTGACCGAGCAGCCCCCCACCCCGTCGGCCGGCGACCGGGTCGAGACCGTCGACCTGCAGCTGGAGATGCAGCGGTCCTACCTCGACTACGCGATGAGCGTGATCGTGGGGCGGGCGCTGCCGGAGGTGCGGGACGGCCTCAAGCCGGTGCACCGCCGCGTCCTGTACGCGATGTACGACGGCGGCTACCGCCCGGACCGCGCGTTCTCCAAGTGCTCCAGGGTCGTCGGCGACGTCATGGGGCAGTACCACCCGCACGGCGACCAGGCGATCTACGACACCCTCGTACGGCTGGTCCAGGACTGGTCGATGCGGTACCCGCTGGTGGCAGGCCAGGGCAACTTCGGCTCCCCGGGCAACGACCCGGCCGCCGCCCCCCGGTACACCGAGTGCCGGCTGGCGCCGCTGGCCATGGAGATGGTCCGTGACATCACCGAGGACACCGTCGACTTCGTCGACAACTACGACGGGCGCACCAAGGAGCCGGTGATCCTGCCGAGCCGGTTCCCGAACCTGCTCGTCAACGGGTCCGCCGGCATCGCCGTCGGGATGGCGACCAACATCCCCCCGCACAACCTGCGCGAGGTCGCGGCCGGCGTCCAGTGGCTGCTGGAGAACCCGGAGGCCTCCAAGGAGGAGCTCCTCGACGCCCTCATCGCCCGGATCCAGGGGCCGGACTTCCCGACCGGAGCCCTCGTCCTCGGTCGCCGCGGCATCGAGGAGGCCTATCGCACCGGCCGCGGGTCGATCACGATGCGCGCGGTGGTGGAGGTCGAGGAGATCCAGGGCCGCACCTGCCTCGTCGTCACCGAGCTGCCCTACCAGGTCAACCCGGACAACCTGGCGCAGACGATCGCCCAGCTGGTCAAGGACGGCCGCCTCGCCGGCATCGCGGACATCCGGGACGAGACGTCCGGGCGCACCGGGCAGCGGCTGGTCATCGTGCTCAAGCGTGACGCCATCGCCAAGGTGGTGCTCAACAACCTCTACAAGCACACCCAGCTGCAGTACACGTTCGGCGCCAACATGCTGGCCCTCGTCGACGGCGTGCCGCGCACCCTGAGCCTCGACGCGTTCGTCCGGTACTGGGTCGACCACCAGATCGAGGTCATCGTCCGGCGGACCCGCTACCGACTGCGGGAGGCCGAGCAGGAGGCGCACATCCTGCGCGGCTACCTCAAGGCGCTCGACGCGCTCGACGAGGTGATCGCGCTGATCCGGGCCAGCGCCACGGTCGAGGTCGCCCGCACCGGGCTGATGGACCTCCTCGACATCGACGAGGTGCAGGCGACCGCGATCCTCAACATGCAGCTGCGCCGGCTGGCGGCCCTCGAGCGGCAGAAGATCGAGGACCGGTTCGCCGAGCTGCAGACCCTCATCGCCGACTACGAGGCGATCCTCGCCGACCCCCAGCGGCAGCGCCGGATCGTCAGCGAGGAGCTCGCCGAGATCGTCGACAAGTACGGCGACGAGCGGCGCACCCGGGTGGTGCCCTTCGACGGGGACATGTCGATGGAGGACCTCGTCCCGCAGGAGGACGTCGTCGTCACCATCACCCGTGGCGGGTACGCCAAGCGGACCCGGGTGGACCAGTACCGGTCCCAGCGCCGCGGCGGCAAGGGGGTGCGCGGGGCGCAGCTGCGGGCCGACGACGTCGTGAGCCACTTCTTCACCACCTCGACCCACCACTGGCTGCTGTTCTTCACCAACCTCGGCCGCGTCTACCGGGCCAAGGCGTACGAGCTGCCCGAGGGGGGCCGGGACGCGCGGGGCCAGCACATCGCCAACCTGCTCGCCTTCCAGCCCGGCGAGGAGATCGCCCAGGTGCTGGCGCTGGAGAGCTACACGCAGGCCCCGTACCTCGTGCTGGCCACCCGGCGCGGGCTGGTGAAGAAGACCCGGCTGACCGAGTACGACTCCAACCGGTCCGGCGGGGTGATCGCGATCAACCTGCGGGACGGCGACGAGCTGGTGTCCGCCCGTCTCGCCTCCGCCGAGGACGACCTGCTGCTGGTCTCCCGGAAGGGCCAGTCGCTGCGGTTCACGGCCACCGACGAGAGCCTGCGGCCGATGGGCCGGGCGACCTCGGGGGTCACCGGGATGAAGTTCCGCGGGGACGACGAGCTGCTGGCGATGGACGTCGTCCGGGAGGGCACGCCGGACGACGTGTTCGTCGTCTTCGAGAACGGCCTGGCCAAGCGCACCCCGGTGGCGCAGTACCGGGTGCAGGGCCGCGGCGGGCTGGGGATCAAGGTCGCCGCGATCACCGAGCGCGGCGGGGACCTCGTCGGAGCCCTCATCGTCGGCCCGGACGACGAGGTGCTCGTCGTCATGGAGAAGGGCAAGATCGTCCGCTCGCGGGTGTCCGAGGTCCGCTCCACCGGCCGGAACACCTCCGGGGTGAAGTTCGCGACGCCGGACCCCGGCGACTCCATCATCGCGGTGGCGCGCAACGCCGAGCGTGCCATCGAGGAGGAGATCGGGGACGAGAGCCCCGACGACGTGCCGGACGGCGCGGGGACGGCCGAGACCGCCGGCGATGCCGTACCGTCGGAGCCGTCCGACGACGGAGGTGAGGCGTGAGCCCGTCCGAGCAGTCCCCACCGGGGCCGACGGTGACCGCGTCGCGGACGCCTCAGGGCCGCCCGGCCGAGACCCGGGACGCGTCCGGCGGCCCCGCCCAGCGCCCGTCGTCCGCGGCGCCCCGACCGGCTCCCCCGGCGCCGCGCAAGGTGCGGCTCACGGTCTCCCGGGTCGACCCGTGGTCGGTGATGAAGCTGGCGTTCCTGCTGTCGGTGGCGATCGGGATCGCCCTCGTCGTCGCGGCCGGCATGCTGTGGTCGATCCTGGACGGGATGGGCGTGTTCGCGGACCTGTCCGACGTCATCGGCCAGATCCTCGGCGACCCGGCGTTCAGCCTGGAGGACTACGTCGGCTTCTCCCAGGTGCTGTCGCTGGCCACGGTCGTCGCCGTCGTCGACGTCGTGCTGCTCACCGCGATCGCGACGCTCGGGTCGTTCCTGTACAACCTGTCCAGCGCACTCGTCGGCGGGCTGCACGTGACCCTGTCCGACGACTGAGATCCCGTCGGCCGTCGACCGGGCCCGTCGACCCTTCCGACCGCGGCGGTCGGTTTGGGAGGCCCCGACGCGCTGGGGTACCCTCGTGCGGCACCACGGGCCTATAGCTCAGTCGGTTAGAGCGCTTCCCTGATAAGGAAGAGGTCAGAGGTTCAAGTCCTCTTAGGCCCACTGCCTCCTGCGAGGCCCGCTGTCCGTCCCACCCGTGGAGGTCGTCGTGAAGAAGCTGCTCACGCTGGCGGCGGCCGCCGCCGCGGGCGTCGTCGTCTGGCAGCGGCTGCGCGCAGAGCGCGCCGAGCGGGACCTGTGGGCGGAGGCGACCGACCGGGTTTGACCCCGGGCCCCGGGGGGCGTGGCGCAAGTGGTAGCGCACCTGCTTTGCAAGCAGGGGGTTAGGGGTTCGAGTCCCCTCGCCTCCACCCCAGACTCCGAAGGCCAGTACGTGGCTGCTGGCGCCCTCGGCGCCTAAGGAGACGGCAGATGCACAACCAACTCGAGGTCGAGCGGAAGTTCACGGTCGACGAGGACTTCGACCTCACCAGCGTGCGTCTCTCCGACCGGACTCGCCTGGTGCACGACGGAGTGTTCCAGCTGAGGGCGACGTACTACGACGCCGCCGACCTGCGGCTGATCGCCGAGGGGATCACGCTGCGCCGGCGAACCGGTGGCCCCGACGACGGGTGGCAGCTCAAGCTGCCGCACGGGCCCGACGGACGCGAGGAGGTGCACGAACCGGCCGCAGCCGGTGAGACCGAGCCGCCCGCGTCGCTTCGTGGCCTGGTGCTGGCCCACCTGCGCGGTGAGACCCTGAGGCCGGTGGCGCAGATCACGACCTCCCGCGTCGTCCACCGTCTCGTCGGCGACGAGCGGGGCGGTCCGGTGCTTGCCGAGCTCGTGGACGACCACGTCACAGCCGAGGTGTGCGGAGACGAGGCGATCTCTACCGCCTGGCGCGAGGTGGAGGCCGAGCTGGTCGAGGGCGACGCAGACCTGCTGAGAGCGGTCACGGCCGCACTGGAACGGGCGGGTGCCTCCCGTGCCGTCGCAGGATCGAAGCTGGAGCGCGCGCTCGGCGGCCGGGTGCCGCCCCGGCGCCAGGCGCCGGCGGGCCTCGGCAGGGACAGCGACGCCGCCGCAGTGGCGCTGGCCTACCTGCGCCAGCAGGTCGCGGCGATCACGGCGGCCGATCCGCTGGTCCGGCTGGACGCCGAGGACGCAGTGCACCAGATGCGCGTCGCGTCCCGGCGACTGCGGGCAGCCCTGACGACGTTCCGGCCCCACCTCGCCCGCGGGCACACCGACGCGCTCCGCGGCGAGCTGCGGTGGCTCGCCGGCCTCCTCGGCGACGTCCGCGACGCCGAGGTCCTTCGCGACCGCCTGCGCGACCGGTTCGACGCCGCCCCGGCCGGCCCGGGGACCGCGGCGGCTCGGGCGCGGGTGGACGCCGGCCTCTCCCGCAGGTACGACCACGCGCGCGCCGAGATGCTCCACCAGCTCGACAGCCCCCGCTACCGGCGGCTGCTCGACGACCTCGACGGCCTGCTCGACGCGCCACCGCTCACCCCACGTGCCCGGCGTCCGGCACGTGAGGAGCTGCCGGGCAGGGCCCGGAAGGCGTGGAAGGCCCTGCGCCGGGCGCACCAGGCAGCCGATGCAGCCGTCACACCGGGGGAGAGGGCGACCGCCTTGCACGAGGTGCGCAAGGCCGCCAAGCGGGCGCGGTACACCGGCGAGGCGCTCCAGCCCGCCTTCGGCAAGGACGCCGCACGGTTCGCCGCGGCGATGGAGCGGGTCCAGGAGGTGCTCGGCGAGCACCAGGACAGTCAGGTGGCGCGCGAGACGCTCGCCGAGATGGCAGCCCAGGCGTACGCCGCCGGCGAGGACACGTTCGCCTACGGCTTCGTGGCTGGGCTCGAGGAGGCAGCGGCCGCGGCGGCTCGGAGCACGTACCGCGACGCGTGGCGGGCGGCGTCGCGACAGAAACTGCACCGCTGGACGCGGTCCTGAGCGGTGCGCACACACCGAGCGCTCCACCCCTCAGTGGGCAACTCCTCGCGGCTGGCGGGGGCGAGGTCTCTCATGGAGTCCGATAGGCGCTACGGCGGTGGTCGATCCGGATCACGACGACCTCGTGCCTGTTCTCGTTGATGCGGTACAGGACCCGGTAGGTGCCGCGCCGCGCGGAGTAGATTCCGGCGAGATCTGCACGCAACGGCTTCCCGACGCGATGAGGGTTCTGGATGAGAGAACCGGTGAGGAGCTCGATAACGGCGGCCGCCACAGCCTCGGACAACGTGGTCTGCAGGGCGACGTGGTCTGCAGGGCGCGGACTGCTGGTGGAGTCACGATGAGTGCATAGGGCTCCCCCGCCGAGGTCACGGACGCAGCGCACGGACCGCCTCGACGCCGCGGACGACGTCCCCGCGAGCGTAGGCGGCGTCCGCCTCACGAATCTCAGCCAGCGCCTCTGCGTCTCCCAGGACCTCCAGGGTCTCTTCCAGCTGTGCCAGGTCATCAGGACTGATCAGCACCGCCGCGGGGCGTCCGTTACGGGTCAGGGTGACGCGCTCGTGCTCATGCTCGACCCGGTCGACCACCTCACTGAGGTGATCACGAATCCGGCGAATCGACTCTGTGCGCATGGCCACAATTGTGGCCCTGGATGCCTACAGCACAAGATGCGTGACGGGTCCCTGTGGTGGCGACGCAGAACCCTGGCTCAGGGTTCCGGGCTACGAGCGTGAGGCTCGCCGGGAGCCTCCGGGGCCGCTCGGCGAGGACGTACTCGCCGGTCTCGTTCTCCACCATGAGTCCCGGCAAGGCGTCCCACGGGGCCGATTCGTGACTCTGCGAGCGGCCGGCCTACCCCCGGCCGGGCTCGTTCTTCGGCTCGTCCGTGCTCTCGCCCTCGGCGGGGACGCCGGGGACCTCCGCCGTCCCGGTGCCGGCGGCGTCGGCGTCCAGGGCTGAGCTCGCCTCACCGGACGCCAGGGCCTCTCCGGCCTGCGCCTCGGGCGACCCGTCGGGTGCCGGGGTGTCGACGTCCGTGCTCTCACTCGCCAGGGTGCCCGTACCGAGCCCGCCGCCGGTGGTACCGCCGCTGAGCCGGCTGCCGCTGGTCCCGTAGCTGGGGGCAGTCCCCGTCCCGCTCGCCCACGGGTTCTCCACCGGACGGGTGGAGCGCCAGACGGCCCAACCTGCGGCGACGGCCGCGGCGAGCACGGAGACCAGCAGCACGGTCCGCCCGGTGTGCCTCTCCTCGCGTCGGCGCGCTGCGCGGGCCGCCTTGGCGCTCTTCTTCGCCTGCTTCTCGGTCTCGGCCAGGGCCACCATGCTGCGGTCGTGCGCCGCGTCGGCCTTGGCCTGTGCGGCAGCGGCGGCCGCCGTCACCGCCTCGACGAGCCGCGGCAGCACGTCCTCCACGATCTTGTCGCGGGCGGCGTCCACCCTCGGGGCGAGCGCCTCGGCCGCGGCCTCCACCTTGGGAGCGGCCGTCTCCAGCCCCCGGGTGCGGGCGTTCTCCAGCCGGGGCTGGGCCCACTCCCGGGCGGTCGCGCCGGCGGTCAAGGCACTCTCCCGCGCCCGTTCGGCGGCCCGCTCGGCGGCCGGGCTCAGCCGCTGACGCACCTCCTCGGCGGACTGGCGCAAGTGCTCGGTGGACTCCCGCAGCTGCTCGGTGGTTCGTCCGGAACCGCTCTTCGTACGGAACACGCAGTCCTCCCCTCGGGCCCGTCTGGTCCGGGCCTGGTGGTCGTGGTGCCCCATCCTGCCCCTCCCGGCGTGCGTCTGCCCGCCGGGGCCGGCCGTACGTGACGTGCGTGACAGGATGGGCGTCATGTTCGCGACCCTGCACACGTCCCACGGCGACATCCGTATCGAGCTGTTCGAGAACCACGCCCCCAAGACGGTCCGCAACTTCACCGGACTGGCCACGGGCACCCGGGAGTGGACCGACCCGAGGTCCGGCTCGACGTCCTCGGAGCCGTTCTACGACGGCCTGACGTTCCACCGCGTCATCCCCGGCTTCATGATCCAGGGCGGCTGCCCGTTGGGCACCGGGACCGGCGGTCCCGGTTACGTGTTCGACGACGAGATCCACCCCGAGCTGTCGTTCGACCGGCCCTACCTGCTGGCGATGGCCAACGCGGGCAAGCGGATGGGCAAGGGCACGAACGGCTCCCAGTTCTTCATCACCGTCGCGCCGACGACGTGGCTTACCGGCAAGCACACGATCTTCGGCGAGGTCGCCGACGCGCCGAGCCGGGAGGTCGTCGACGCGATCGCCGCCGTCCCGACCGGCCCGCAGGACAAGCCGCGCCAGGACGTCGTCATCGAGCGGGTGACGATCGAGGAGTGAGTGGGGACCTCCCCGCCACGGGCGGGCCCGCTGCGCCCCCGGTGTGTCCCAGGCACCCCGACCGGGAGTCCTGGGTCCGCTGCCAGCGCTGCGAGCGTCCCGTCTGCCCGGAGTGCCAGCGGCCGGCCGCGGTCGGCGTCCAGTGCGTCGACTGCGTCCGTGACCAGGCGCGCACCGTCCGCCCGGCCCGGACGACGTTCGGGGGTCGGGTCGCCGAGGGCCGGCCCGTCGTCACCCTGACCCTCATCACGGTGTCCGTGCTGGCGTTCCTCGCCCAGCAGGTGCCCGGACTGGACGTGACGAGCACCTTCGCGTTCACCCCCGCGTTCGCGGCCGAGCAGCCGTGGCGGTTCCTCACCGCGGCCTTCCTGCACGCGCCCGGCTCCATCTGGCACATCGGCTTCAACATGTACGCGTTGTGGCTGCTCGGCCCGTACCTCGAGGGCCTCTTCGGCCGGTTGCGGTTCTCGGTGCTCTACCTCATGTCAGCCCTCGGCGGGTCGGTCGGCTTCGTGCTCCTCGCGGGCTTCGTCGACGGCCCGTACCTCACGAGCACCGTGGGCGCCTCCGGTGCGGTGTTCGGACTGTTCGGTGCGCTCGTCGTCGTCCAACGCCGGCTCGGTCGCCGGCTCGGGCAGATCGCCGTCGTGCTCGGCATCAACGCCGTGCTCGGCTTCGTCCTGCCCAACATCGCCTGGCAGGCGCACCTCGGCGGGCTGGTCACCGGCGGCGCCCTGGCGGCCGTCCTCGCCTACGCGCCGCGCGAACGGCGGACCGTCGTCCAGGTCGCCGGGACCGCGGCGGTCGCGGCCGTCCTCGTCGTCCTCGCTGCCGTCCGCTACCTCGTCTGACCGACCAGCGCCCGACCGCTGCTCGCTTGCCCGCCGGCACAGTCTGAGGACGAGTTCCAGCGGCGTAATTCCACCGGTGGAACTTGTCCCCAGGTGTGGAGAACCCTGTGGACGACGCCCGGGTGAGTGCGGTGCGCTCAGCGCCAGCGGGTGGTCATGAGGAACCCGGCCATGATGAAGACGAAGCCGATCACGAGGTTCCAGTTGCCCGGAGTCCACTCACCGCCGCCGAGGGACAGGGTCGGCAGCGGGTACTGGCCCTGGCTGAGGTAGTACACGACGATCCAGACCAGCCCGAGGAGCATGAGGCCGAGCATCACCGGGACGAACCACGGCGGGTTCGGCTTCGGTCCGGACGAGGACGTCGGGGGCGGCGTGTAGGCGGCCTTGCGACGGCTCCTCGACTCGGGCACGGGTTCCTCCTCGGGACCGGGGGCGGGATCAGCGCGGCTGATCTGTGCACGGCGGAACGACCGGACCGCCTGAGACGTCTAGCGTAGTGCCGAAGGACTTCCCGGGGCACGAGCGGGCACGCGGTGGCGGGAACGGACGACGGACGGACGACAGGAGCGGTGGAAGTCGACGTGGACTCAGCGGACCGAGGGCACCAGAGGCGCCGGGGGCTGCCCCTCGGCGTGACCGCGGTGCTCGTCGTGGCCGGCCTGCTGTTCTCCGCCAGCGCCACCGTGGCTGACGGCGACGACCTGCGCACCGACGTGGCCGACCTGCCCGCCCTCATCGCCGCCGAGACCAAGGACGTCGAGGCCAAGGCGGAACGGGTCACCCAGCTGCGGGCCGAGGTCGAGGAGCTCAGCGAGCGCACCGGCGACACCCGGGTGCAGGACCTGCAGGCCGTGGCCGACACGCTCGGTTTCGCCAGCGGCACCCAGCCGGTCGAGGGCCCGGGGGTCGAGGTCGTCCTCGACGACGTACCGCGGGACCGGCCCCTCCCCGAGGGGGTGGCCGCCGACCTGCTCGTCGTCCACCAGGAGGACGTGCAGGCCGTCGTCAACGCCCTGTGGGCCGGTGGCGCGGAGGCCATGACGCTCATGGACCAGCGGGTGATCTCCACCAGCGCCGTGCGCTGCGTCGGCAGCACCCTGCGCCTGCAGGGTCGGGTCTACAGCCCGCCGTACACCATCCGCGCCGTCGGGGACACCGGCGCGCTGCTGCGCGCCCTCGAGGAGTCCCGGGACGTCCAGATCTACCGTGAGTACGTCGACGCGTACGGCCTGGGGTGGAGCACCCGGGTGCTGCCCTCGGTGGAGGTGCCGGCGTTCGAGGGGTCGCTCGAGCTGCGGTACGCCGAGGCGCTGGAGGACGCGTGATCCGGTCCGTCGTCCGGGGCGTCGGGGAGGTGCTCCTCACCCTCGGCGTCCTGCTGCTCCTGTTCGTGGCGTGGCAGCTGTGGTGGACCGACGTCGAGGCAGGACGCGAGCAGCAGGCTGCCGCCGACCGGCTGCGGGGATCGTGGACCGAGCCGGCCGCGGCGGAACCGGCTGCGGACCCCGACCCCCCGCCGTCCGAGCCCCCGGTGCCGTCACCGGTGCAGGAGGGGGAGTCCTTCGCGCTCGTGCACGTCCCCCGGTTCGGCCCGGACTACGCCGTCCCGGTCGACGAGGGCATCGGGCTCGAGGAGGTGCTCAACGACGGCGTCCTCGGCCACTACCCGGGCACGGCGCTGCCCGGGTCGGTCGGCAACTTCTCGGTCGCCGGCCACCGGGTCACCTACGGGCGGCCGCTCAACCTCATCGCCGAGCTGCGCCCCGGGGACCCGATCGTCGTCGAGACCGCCGACGCCTGGTACGTCTACCGGATGCGTGAGCACCAGATCGTCTCGCCGGACCGGGTGGAGGTGGTGGCTCCGGTGCCCGGGGACCCGCAGGCGGAGCCGTCCGAGCGGCTCATGACACTCACCGCGTGCCACCCGATGTACTCGGCGCGTGAGCGGTACATCGTGCACGCCGAGCTCGACACCTGGCTGCCCCGGGACGCCGGCCCGCCGCCCGAGCTGGCCGCGGCACCCGAGAGGACGGAGGACTGAGCCGGTGTACGGATGGATCTGGCGCTCCCTTCCCGGCCCGGTCGCGGTGAAGGTGCTGCTCGCGCTGGTGCTGGTCGTCGCGGTCGTGGCGGTGCTCTTCGTCTGGGTCTTCCCCGCGATCGCGCCCTACCTGCCGTTCAACGACAACACCGTCGGCTGAGGCAGGATGGGTCCGTGGCCCCCCACGTCCTCGTCGTCGACAACTACGACAGCTTCGTCTTCACGATCGTCGGCTACCTGCGCCAGCTCGGCGCCAGCTGCCGGGTGGTCCGCAACGACGCCATCGGGGTGGAGGCGGCGGACGACGTCGACGGCGTCCTGCTCTCGCCCGGGCCGGGTACCCCGGCCTCGGCGGGGGTGTGCAGCGACCTCGTCCGGCACGTGGTGCGGACCGGGACGCCGCTGCTCGGCATCTGCCTGGGACACCAGGTGATCGCCGAGGTGCACGGAGCGACCGTCACGCACGCCGACGAGCTCGTGCACGGCAAGACGAGCCGCGTCGTCCACGACGGCGTGGGGGTGCTCGACGGGCTGCCGAGCCCGTTCACGGCGACCCGCTACCACTCCCTGGCCGTCGTGGAGTCCACCGTGCCGGACGAGCTCCTCGTCACCGCACGGACCGACGGCGGGGTGGTGATGGCGCTGCAGCACCGGGAGCAGCCGGTCCACGGGGTGCAGTTCCACCCGGAGTCGGTGCTCACTGAGGGCGGTCACCGACTGCTGGCGAACTGGCTGACCACGTGCGGGGACCCCGGCGCGGTCGCCCGCTCCGCCGGCCTGGCCCCCCTCGCCCCCCACCCCCCTTCGTGATCATGCAATCCCGCCACCCTCGCCGTCCCTCGTGACCCCCGTGATCATGCAATCCCGCCACCCACCGGCTCGCAGAATGCTGGGTTGGTGGCGCGACACGCCGGCCGGGTTGTGCTGAGCGCAGCATTCTGTGGTGGAGCCGCCCGACCCAACTGGTGCTGAGTACGGGGGTGGCGGGATTGCATGATCACCGACGGGGCAGACGGATCCACGCACGGGGCGCGCGGCGGCTTGGACAGGGTGGCGGGATTGCATGATCACCGAGGTCAGGGGGCGGGGGTGGGTGGCGGGGCCGGCTCCGTGGTGGGCGGCGTGCTCGGCTCGGCCGGGGGTGTCGTCGTCGTGGGCGCGCTCGTCGTCGGTGTCGACGGCTCAGGCAGCGGGTCGGCGACGACGAGGGTGACCACGCTGCCCCGCTCCACCCGGCCGGGAGCCGGGTCCTGGGACACCACGGCGTCCGGCTCCTGCTCGTCGGTCGGCTGTCGCTCGATGACGACCTGGAGACCGAGGTCGAGCAGCTCGGCGCGCGCCTCCGGGTACGGCGTTCCGACGAGGTCCGGCAGCTCCACCTGCCCGGAGGACAGGACGAGGTCGATCTGGGTGCCCTCGGGCACCGACTGCCCGGCCGGCGGGATGGTTCGCACGACCTGGCCGGCGTCGTGGTCGGGGGAGTCCTCCGTGGTGACGACGCCCGGTTCGAGGCCCAGCTCCTGCAGGGCGGTGCGGGCTTCCTCCTGGGTCCGCCCCTCGAGGTCGGGGACGTTGACGTTGCCAGGGGCCGCGGCCAGTCGCACCGTGACGGTGGTCCCGACGTCGACGGTGGTGCGCTCCTCGGGAGTCTGGTCCACGACCGTGCCCGGTTCCGCCTCGGTGTCCTCGACGTCCTCGCCCTGGGCGTACTCGAGCTCGAGCTCGTCGAGGGCGGCCTTCGCCTCCGGTGCGGTCATCCCGATCAGCCGCGGGACCTGCACCTGCTCGGTCGTGGACGTGCCACCGACGAGGTTGCTGGTCAGCAGCGCCGCGACGGCGAACACGGCGATGACGGCAAGCGCCAGCCCGACGTAGCCCGCGGCCCGGCGACGGCGTCGCGGCGGTGGGTCCTGGACGTCGCGGGCGGTGATCGTCTCGGTCGGTGGCGCCGGCGGCGCACCGACGGGAACGGTGGCACCCGTGGCGGCCGCCGGCATCGCCTGGGTGGCAGCGGTGCCCACACCGGGCAGAGCCTGGGTGGCCGCCGCGGCGGCGGCCGCAGCAGCGGCGACGGCCGGTGCGGAGACCGGTCGCCCGTCCCTGGCGGCGATCAGGTCTCGGCGGAAGGCCGCGGCGTCCGGGTAGCGGTCGCCTCGCTCCTTGGCCAGGGCGTGCAGCACCACCCGGTCGACCGCCTCCGGCACCTCGGGGTTGAGCGAGGACGGCGGCTGCGGGACCTCCCGCACGTGCTGGTAGGCCACCGACACCGGGGAGTCGCCGACGAAGGGTGGCCGACCGGTGAGCAGCTCGTACAGCAGGCACCCGGCGGAGTACAGGTCGCTGCGGGCGTCGACGGTCTCCCCCCGGGCCTGCTCGGGTGACAGGTACTGGGCGGTGCCGATGACGGCCTGGGACTGGGTCATCGTCGCCGAGGAGTCGGCGACGGCGCGGGCGATGCCGAAGTCCATCACCTTGATGTCGCCGCGAGGAGTGATCATGACGTTCCCGGGTTTGATGTCCCGGTGCACGATGCCGGCACGGTGGCTGTACTCGAGGGCCTCCAGGACGCCCAGGGTGATGGTGATGGCCTCCTCGACGCCGACCCCCTGGGAGGTGCCGTCCGGGCCGGCGGGCCGGTTGTGCAGCAGGTCCCGGGCGGTGTGCCCCTCGACGTACTCCATGACGATGTAGGGCACCCGGGCCTGCGCACCACCGGACTCGGTGACGACGTCCTCCCCGGTGTCGTAGACGGCGACGACGTTGGGGTGGTTGAGCGCGGCGGCGGACTGCGCCTCGCGGCGGAACCTGGCCTGGAACACGGGGTCCCTGGCGAAGTCGGAGCGCAGCATCTTGATGGCGACCCGACGACCCAGCCGGGTGTCGCGGCCCAGGTGCACCTCGGCCATGCCACCTCGGCCGAGCAGGGCTCCGACCTCGTAGCGGTCGCCGAGCATGCGGGGTGCGTCGTCCACGATCAGTCGTCCTCGTCCTTGTCGTTGCCCTTGCCGGGATTGTTGCCCTCGTCGGGCTGGGGTCGGGGGTCCGCCACGACGACGGTCACGGTGTCCCCGGCGGCGAAAGCGCCCTCGGAGACGGCCACGACGGTCCCCTTCTGTGCGTCGGTGTCCTTCTCGTCGCGACGCTCGACCTTGAGACCGAGTCCCTCCAGGGTCGCCTTCACGGTCTCGAAGTCCTGGCCGACCAGCTCGTCGGCGCTGATCTCGAGCCCGCTGGGACCGCTGGTCGCCGGCTCGGGGTCCTCGTCAGCGGGGGCCTCGGTGGGCGGCGGCGTCGTCACCGGTGGCTCGGACGGCGCAGGGCCGGTCGGGGTTCCCGTCGTCGCCACCGGGGTGTCGCCCGGGACGACGGCCCCGGTGTCCTCGTTCGCCCCGGTCACCAGTGCCCCGGTGACGACGAACCCGACCAGCGCGACCAGGGCGACCAGCGGCCAGGTCAGCCCGCGCGGCGGACGGGTCGTCAACGGTGTCGCCGCGGCGCCGTCCCCGACGCCGCTCCCGGACGCCGGCAGCGGGGCCGTCGGGGGGGTCGGGGGTGTCGTGACCGGCTGTGCCGGCAGGTCGGTACCGGCGGCGAGCGCCTCGGCCGCCTCGGCGAACTCGCCGGCGTCCGCGGGGCGGTCGGCCGGGTCCTTGGCGAGCGAGCGCTCGACCAGCTCCCGGACGCCGGCGGGCACGTCGTCCGGGAGCGGCGGTGGCGGGTCGTTGACGTGCTGCAGGGCGACGGCGACCTGGGAGCCGCCGTCGAACGGCCGGGAGCCGGTCAGTGCCTCGTAGGCGACCACCCCGAGCGCGTACACGTCGCTGGCGGGGGTCGAGGAGCCGCCGGACGCCTGCTCCGGGGCGAGGTACTGCGCCGTCCCCATCACCTGCCCGGTGGCGGTCAGCGGCGCGGCGTCCACGGCCCGGGCGATCCCGAAGTCCGTCACCTTGACCTGGCCGTCGGGGGTGACGAGCAGGTTGCCGGGCTTGACGTCCCGGTGGACGACGCCGACGGCGTGCGCCGCGGACAGCCCGCGCGCCGCCTGGGCCAGCAGGTCAAGGGCGCGGCGCGGCGCCAGCGGGCCCTCGCGGGCCAGCAGGTCGGACATCGGCTCGCCGGGGACGAGCTCCATGACGAGGTAGGTGCTGTGCTCCTCCTCGCCGTAGTCGTAGGTGCCGGCGATGTTGGGGTGGGTGAGGGCGGCGCTGTGCCGGGCCTCCGCCCGGAACCGTTCGACGAAGCCGGGGTCCCCGGTGTACTCCTCCTTGAGGACCTTGACGGCGACCTCGCGGCCGAGCACGTCGTCGCGGGCGCGCCACACCTCGCCCATGCCGCCGACGGCAATCCGGTCGAGCAGCCGGTAGCGGCCGCCCAGGACGGCGTCGGGCTGCGGCCTCACCGCAGCACCGCCTCGATCACGGCTCGGGCGATGGGGGCGGCGGTCCGACCACCGGAGGCCTCGCTGGCGGCCTCCCCGCCCTCCTCGACGACGACGGCGACGGCGACGGTCGGGTCCTGCGCGGGCGCGAAGGCGGTGAACCAGGCGTGCGGCGCGGCACCTGGCGCGTGCTGGGCGGTGCCGGTCTTGCCGGCCACGTCGACGCCGTCGATCTGCGCGGCACGTCCGGTGCCGTCGGTGACGACGGTGGTCATCATCCGGGTGAGGGCGGCGGCGGTCTCCGCCGAGACCGCCCGGCCGAGCTCGGTGGGCTGTGGCTCGTCGATGACCTCCAGCTCGGCGCTGCGGACCGAGGAGATGAGCTGCGGTTCCATCACGACGCCGCCGTTGCCGATCGCGGCGGCGACCATCGCCATCTGCAGGGGGGTGACCCGCACGTCGTACTGGCCGATCGCGGACTGGGCGGTCTGCGGCGCGTTGAGCTCCTCCGGCACGCTGCTCGGGGTCACCCGTAGCGGGATGCGCAGGTCCTGACCGAACCCGAACGCCTCGGCCTGGTCCCGCAGCGCCTCACCGCCGAGGTCGAGGCCGATGGCCCCGAACGCGGTGTTGCAGGACTGCCGCATGGCGTCGGTCAGGGACACCTCGTCGTCCGGTCCGCAGGCGCCGCCGCCGGCGTTGGGCAGGGTGACGGTGGTCTGCGGCAGGTCGAGCTCGGCCGGGCCCGGGACCACGCTGTTCTCGTCGTACCGGCCGGACTCCAGCGCGGCCGCGGCGGTGACGAGCTTGAACACCGACCCCGGTGGGTAGAGCCGCCCGGAGATCGCCCGGTTCTCCAGCGGCCGCGCCGGGTCGTCCAGGAGGGCCTGGCGGGTACCGACCGCGGTCTCCCGGTCGTGGGAGGCGAGCGCGTTGGGGTCGAAGTCCGGGGAGGACACCATGGCGAGCACGTCGCCGGTGCGCGGGTCGAGGGCCACGACCGCGCCGCGCTGGTCGCCGAGGGCCTCGGCCGCGGCCTGCTGGACGGCGGGGACGACGGTGGTCTCGACGACCGCCCCACGTGGCTCGGCACCGGTGAGCAGGTCGGACAGCCGGCGGTAGAAGAGCTGGTCGGCGCTGCCGGACAGCAGGTCCCCGGCGGCCGCCTCCAGGCCGGTGGCCCCGGAGTACACCGAGTAGTACCCGGTGAGGTGGGCGTACAGCTCCCCGGCCGGGTACCGGCGCTGGTACTCGAAGGCGTCCTGGTCGTCGTCCGGCACCGACTCGGCGACGGGGTCGCCGGCGACGACGATCGGGCCGCGCTCCCGGCCGAGCTCCCGCAGCAGGGTGCGGCTGTTGCGCGGGTCGGCGTTCAGGTCGTCGGCCCGGACGAACTGGATCCACGTCGAGGCGGCCAGCAGCATCGCGAAGAACGCCGCGACCACGACCGACAGCCGGCGCAGCGGGGCGTTCACGACGCACCTCCTGGGCGGACGGCGACCACCTGGGTGGCCGCGGTGTCCGCCGAGGACGACGAGGTGCTGACCACGACCGGGGCGGGGCGGCGGGCCGCGTCGCTGACCCGCAGCAGCAGCGCGACGATCATCCAGTTGGCCACGAGCGAGGAGCCGCCGTAGGCGAGCAGCGGCATGGTCAGGCCGGTGAGCGGGATGACCCGGGTGACCCCGCCGGCGACGACGAAGACCTGCAGGGCGACGGCGAACGCGAGCCCGCCGGCGAGCAGCTTGCCGAACCCGTCCCGGACGCCGACCGCGGCGCGCAGGCCGCGCTGGACGAGCACGAGGTACAGCAGGAGCAGGGCGGTGAGCCCGGCCAGGCCGAGCTCCTCGCCGATCGCGGCGACGATGAAGTCGGACTCGGCGTACGGGACGATGTCGGGCCGGCCCTGACCGAGACCGGTGCCGATGAGACCGCCGTTGGCCATCCCGAACAGGCCCTGGACGAGCTGGTAGCTGCCACCGACCTCGGCGTCGTAGACGGCCGGGTCGTACGGGTCCAGCCAGGCCTGCACCCGCCCCTGGACGTGGTCGAACAGGCTCCAGGCCAGGACGGCGCCGGCGGCGAACAGGCCGAGGCCGAGCGCGATCCAGGCGACCCGCTGGGTGGCGACGTAGAGCATCGCGACGAAGATGCCGAAGAACAGCAGCGACGTGCCGAGGTCCCGCTCCAGGACGAGGACGCCCATGCTCGCCACCCAGGCGATGAGGATGGGGCCGAGGTCCCGGGCCCGCGGCAGCTGCAGGCCGAGCACCGTGCGACCGGCCAGGGACAGGGTGTCCCGGTGGGTGACGAGGTAGCCGGCGAAGAAGACCGTGAGCGCGATCTTGGCCAGCTCGCCGGGCTGGAAGCTCAACGGCCCCAGCCGGATCCAGATCCGGGCCCCGTTGATCGTCGTCCCGAGCACCGGCACGAGCGGCAGCAGGAGCAGGACGAGCCCGGCGACCATCGCGGTGAACGTGTACCGGCGCAGGATCCGGTGGTCGCGCAGCAGCACGAGGACGGCTGCCGCGGCGGCGACCCCGATCGCCGTCCACACCAGCTGGCGGGGGGCGAACGCGGACGCACCGGACTGGCCCTCGGCGAGGTCGAGGCGGTGGATGACGGCGAGCCCGAGCCCGTTGACGGCCGTCGCGATGGGCAGCAGGACCGGGTCGGCGTACGGCGCCCGCCAGCGCAGCACGAGGTGCAGCGCGACGGCCAGCGCGCCGAGCCCGGCGCCGTACCCGAGCAGGCCCGGCGGCCACACGCCGTCCTGGGCCAGGCCGACGAGGGCGTAGGCGGCCATCGCCACCGCGACGGCCAGGACGAGCAGGGCCAGCTCGACGTTGCGGCCGGTGCGCGGGGCGGGCTCGGTGACGGTGGCCATCAGTCACCCACCTCGCACCCGGGTGGCAGGGTCGCGGTCGGGGACGGCGCCGGCGCGGGAGTCAGACCGGACGTCGGGGAGGGGGCGCCCGGGGCGCCGGGACCGGGTGCGGGTGTCGTCCCGGTGGTCGGCGTCGGGGACGGCGCGGGGCTCGGAGTCACCGGGACCGGGGTGCACAGGTCGGAACGCAGTCGCAGGTCGGCGACGATCCGCTCGGCGTCCGGGAGGTCCTCGGCGGTGATCCCGTCGGCCACCCGGTCCTGCCAGACCCGGGGCAGGGTGTCGACCGGCAGGTCCTGGCGCTCGTGGACGGCGGACAGGCTCAGCGGACCGACGTCCTGGGTGAGGCCGCGGTAGATCGCGACGTCCGTCCCCGCGGTCCCGACGTAGAACTGCTGCTGGCTCCAGCCGTACGCTGCCCAGCCACCGGCCACCAGCACGGCCACGACGCCGAGGGCGGCCAGGGCGCGCAGGACCCGCCGACGTCCGCCGTGCTCGGGCGGCGCGCCGTCCTCGCCGTCCTCGGCGTGCTCGGTGCCTCGGTCGCCGGGTGTGGCGGTGAGGGCGGCGGCCCGGGCGGCGGGGCTGTCCTGCGGGACGGCCCCGGGGCCGGTTCGACCGGCCGCCGCCCCGACGACCACCGGTACGGTGTCCGGGGTCTGGGTGTCGTCGACGACGTCGGCGACGACACAGGTGATGTTGTCCGGGCCGCCGGCCCGCAGGGCCAGCTCGACGAGCCGCTCGGCGCAGGTCGCCGGGTCCTCCACCACGCGCAGCGTCTCGGCGAGGGTGTCCGCCGAGACGACCCCGGACAGCCCGTCAGAGCACAGCAGCCAGCGGTCGCCGACGGTGGCCTCACGCACCGAGGTGTCCACCTCGCTGGAGGCGTCGACGTCGCCGAGCACGCGGGTGATCACGGACCGCTGGGGATGGCGCTCGGCCTCCTCGGCGGTGATCCGGCCGGCGTCGAGCAGGCTCTGCACGAACGTGTGGTCGCGGGTGACCTGCGTGAGCTCGCCGTCGTGCAGCAGGTACGCGCGGGAGTCGCCGATGTGGGCCAGGACGAGCTTGCGGCCCGAGCGCAGGACGGCGGTGACGGTCGTGCCCATCCCGGCGAGCTCCTGCTCATCGTCCGCGCGGTCCTGGATGAGCTCACGGGCGCGGCGGATCGCGGCCTCCAGCTGGGCGACCGCCTCCGGGCCGTGCGACTCGCCGTCCAGCCGGCTCAGCTCCCCGACGGCGATGGACGACGCGACGTCCCCCCGGCGTGCCCGCCCATCCCGTCGGCGACGACGAGCAGGTGCGGACCGGCGTAGCCGGAGTCCTGGTTGTTCTTGTACCGGCCGTGGCCGATGTCGGAGCGGGCGGCGAAGCGCAGCGCGACCACGGGCTACCTCCGCAGCTCGAGAACGGTCCGCCCGATGCGCAGCTGCTGGCCGGGCTCGACCGGCGTCGGGGCGGTCACCGGGGAGCGGCCGAGCCGGGTGCCGTTGGTGGAGCCGAGGTCCTCGACCCACCACCGGCCGTCCCGCGGGAACAGCCGCGCGTGCCGGCCGGAGGCGTACTCGTCGGTGAGGACGAGGGTGCACTCCGGTGCCCGGCCGATGAGCACCGGGCTGCTGCCCAGGGTCAGCGTCGTCCCGGCGAGGGAGCCGGCGGTGACGACGAGGGTCCGCGGGCTCGTCGTGGCAGCAGGGGAGGACGGGGGCGGGCCGGCCGGCCGGGGGGCTGCCGGGGCCGCGGGCTGCGGACGACGCGACGCGCTGCGTGGCGACGGGCTGCGGCGCGCGACGGTGGTGCCGCCGTAGAGGTCGCGGCGCAGCACTGCGACCACGGCGAGCACGAACACCCACAGCAGGACGACGAAGCCCAGCTGCAGGACGGTGAGGGTCAGCTCACTCATGCGCCCTCGTCCTGGTCACCGTGGCCGGCCAGGTGGACGGTGATCCTCGTGCGACCGAGCGTGAGCCGGCTGCCGTCGGTGAGCCGGGCGCTCGGAGTGCGCTCGCCGTCGACGAAGGTGCCGTTGGTCGAGCCCAGGTCGCGGACGAGGGCACCGTGGTCGTCGAGCCGGATCTCGGCGTGCCGGCGGGAGACGCCAGGGTCGTCGAGGACGACGTCGGCGTCGGAGCCACGGCCGATGACCGTGACCTCGCGGGTCAGCTGGTAGCGGCGACCGTCGACGTCGAGCACCGGGTGGCGGGGGGTCGCGGTCGCCGCGGTCGCCGGGGCGATGCGGCCCTTGACCCGGGCGCTGCGGACCCGGAACACGCCGGTGTCCAGCGACTCGTCCCGGTGGAAGCGCACCGACACCGGCCCGACGAACGCGTACCGCTGGTGGCGGGCGTGCTCGGTGACGGCGTCGGCGAGCTCCTCGGCGAGGGTGTCGTCCCACTGGGCGACCCGGTCGTGGTCGCTGGGGCCGAGCTCGATGACGAAGGCGTTGGGGACGAGCACCCGGTCGCGGGCCACGACGGCAGCCTCGGTGTCGGTCTCCCGCCGCAGCGCGCTGGCCAGCTCGACCGGTTGGACCTCCGCCTTGAAGGCGCGCGCGAAAGCCCCGCTCACCGCGCGCTCGATCCCGCGCTCGAAGCGGTCCAGCACTCCCACGCCGGCCTCCTCACGCCTCGGGGACGTCCGGTGCCGCATGCAGTCCCGGCACACGGAACGGGGCCGGTGCTGCCGGCCCCTCGCGGAATCGTAGCCGCAGCCACCCTCCGCGCACTCCTCGCCGTCCGGGGCAGGGACCGATGCGTGCTAGGGTCGTCGACGCTCGCGCGAGTGGCGGAATAGGCAGACGCGCACGGTTCAGGTCCGTGTGCCCGAAAGGGCGTGGGGGTTCAACTCCCCCCTCGCGCACCGCAACCCGGAGATGTTTCGGGTCCGAGGACCGGGTGACCAGCGAGCTGGGCGCCCGTCCTCGTCGTCTTCTGTTGGCGTGGACTCCTGTTGGCGTGGACCACGGTCCCGGGCCCGGGGACCGACCCGAGGGCGACCCGTCGGACGCCGGGGGTGTGGGTGAGCGGTCGGTCCGCTCGCCCACGCCTGGGCTCGGAGGGCGGGGGCCCCTCCGTTTGTGTGAGTGGTCACGGGGATCATGGACGCGTTCGTTTTGTTCGACTACTCTGGGGAGGTGTGGGGGCGGCAGTCGATATCAGGAGGATTCGTGACCAGGGTTGCGGCCGGCTGCGACGCCAGGACGTACGTACCCGATGACGCACAGGGCGCGCTGATCGCCGAGGTTGCGCGCGTCCTGGACGAGGCGGGGCTCGCGGCGGTGGGTCCACGGCCCGCGCTGGTAGCCGCGAACGGACAGCGCTACGAGCTGCCGGAGCCGATGTTCGCCGTGCTCCGACAGGTGGCCGAGGCGCTGTCCAGCGGAATGGGGGTGAGCGTCGCACCGCTGAGTGCGATGCTCACGACTCAGGAGGCCGCGGACTACCTCGGGGTCTCCCGTCCGACGCTCGTCCGGATCCTTGAGCGCGGCGAGATCCCCATGCACAAGCCGGGCCGGCACCGCTTCGTTCGACTGCAGGACCTCGTCGCCTACCAGCAGCGGATGCAGGTGGAGCGCCGCGCCGCGCTGGACCAGATGGTGACCGACGCGGTGCGGGACGATCTCTACGCCAGGACGGACGGTCCGCCTCCCCGGACTCGGTGACGTATGGCGTTCCCGGCGTTCCTGGACACCAATGTCCTGTATGGCGCGACGCTGTGCGACACGATGCTGCGGATCGCCGAGCAGGGCGCCTACCGGCCGCACTGGTCGGCCGGCGTGCTGGGCGAGCTCGTCGAGGCGCTGGTCCGCCATGCCGGGATCCCGCTAGAGAGAGCCGAGCGCCGCGTGGCCCATATGCGGCGCGCGTTCCCGCACGCCGCCGTCGAGGAATACGAGGTGCTCGTCGAGGCCATGGCCTGCGACCCGAAGGATCGACACGTCCTGGCGGCGGCCGTCGCGGCACGCTGCGAGGTCGTCGTGACGTTCAACGTCAAGGACTTCCCGCACGAGTCAACCCATCCTCACCAGATTTCGGTCGTCACCCCGGACGCGTTCCTGCTCGACCAGCTCGACCTGCACCCACCGATGGTGCGGCGGGCGCTCGAGGCACAGGTGAGCCAGGCCCGCCGTCCGCAGTTGACGATGGGGCAGCTGCTCGCCAGCCTGGCGCGCGCCGGCGTCCCGGCATTCGCCGAGGAGGTGAGGCGCCAGGAGCTTGGTGACACATCACAGGCGGATGACGCATTGTCCTGAGGGGGCACTGGCGAGGGATGACGGCGGCGACGAAGGTGGCCGCAGCAGTCAGGACCCGTACGGTGCCTGGGAGGCGGCGGCGGGAATATTCGGCCGGCTTCCTTCGTCTCACGTGTCGGATTTCAGTTCCCCGACCCGAGCCGCCAGGACGGGAGCCTCAGCGGCTCGAGGGCTTGGACAAGGAGGCGCTGAGATGCTGTCCGACCTGTCAGAGAAGGACCCGCTGCGCACCGACCCGCTCTCACTCGTGGACGACCTTCCCGAGGACCTGACGCCTAGTTCGGGGTCGACCGATGTGCGCGACCTGTACCGGACCGCCCCGCCGATGGAGGGTGACCGTCTCTCGACCGGCCTGCCGGTCGGCACGGCCGCACCGGACTTCGAGCTGCCGGATGCCGCGGGCGACGTCGTCCGGTTCTCGGACCTGAGGGGCCGTCCGGTCGCCCTGGTGTTCTACCCGCTCGACTGGAGCCCTGGGTGCAGCGTGCAGCTGGAGCTCTACCAGCAGGAGCACGAGGAGTTCAGCTCTCGCGGGTTCCAGCTCCTGGGGATCTCGGTCGACTCCATCTACAGCCACGGCGCGTGGGCGCACGTGCGCGGCATCACCTACCCGCTGCTGTCCGACTTCAACCCGCGTGGCGAGGTCGCCCGGCGTTACCAGGTGTGGCGGGAGCCTGACGGGTTCAGCGAGCGCGCCGTGTACCTCGTCGACGCGGACGGCGTCATCCGCTGGACCTACGTGTCGCCCCAGCTCCACCACCTGCCGCCGTGGGACGAGCTCGTCAGCGCACTGGACGCCGTCGCCCGGACCGGAGTCGAGACCGGAGTGGAGGTGCAGACGACATGACGATCCTGGACGTCGGCGCGCCCGTCCGGCAGCGTCCCTCGACGGTGCCCGTCGCGGTCTACGGCCACCGGTGGTGCGGGCTGACCCAGATGATCGCCCGCGCCCTCGGCCGGGCCGGAGTGGACTTCCAGTACGTCGACCTCGACGTCCACCCTGAGATCGAGCACAGACTGCGGTTGACGCTGGGTCACCGCCTGCGGACGCCGCTGGTCTACGTCGGTGGCGACTGGTACATGGCTCCGAGCCTCACGGAGCTGCAGAACGCGCTGGTCCGGCACGGAGGCTGGTGACGACCGGTGGCAACGGCTGAGGCGAGCATCGTCACCTGCCCGTCCTGCGGGAAGCGCAACCGGGTCGCGAGCCCGACGGCGGGCCGCGCCCGGTGCGCGGTCTGCCACGCCGACCTGCCGCGCCTCGTCGTGGCCGACGACGCCACCTTCGACGAGGTCGTCGTCGACAGCTCCGTGCCCGTGCTCGTCGACCTGTGGGCGCCGTGGTGCGGCCCGTGCCGGGCGATTGCGCCCGTCCTCGAGCAGGTGGCGGTCGACTACGCGGGCCGGCTGAAGGTCGCCAAGGTGAACGCCGACGAGTCACCGCAGGTGTCCGCGCGTCACCAGGTGACCGCTATCCCTACCTTGCTCCTCTACCGAGGAGGGTCCGAGGTGGCGCGTACCGTCGGAGCGCTGCCCCCGCCACAGCTGCGCGCCTGGTTGGACGGGGCCCTGCGAGAAGCCCCGTCGCCGGCATGACGCCGGACGGGACACGCCGTCGCCGGGCGGCGACGGCGTGTCCCGTGAACCTCAGTGGGACAAGGGCTCTGGGCTAGCGGGTGGTCGCCGAGTTCAGCCGGTAGTCGGCGAACCTCTCCCGCAGGGTCTTCTTGGAGAACTTCCCGACGCTGGTCTTGGGAACCTCCTCGATGAACTCCACTGCGTCGGGCAGCCACCACTTGGCCACCAGCGGCTCCAGGTGGTCGAGGATCTCCTCCTGGGTGGCCGTCTCCCCGGGCTTGAGGACGACGCAGGCCAGGGGCCGCTCACCCCACTTGGGGTCCGGCACGGCCACCACCGCGGCCTCGGCGACCTTCGGGTGGCTCATGATCGCGTTCTCCAGCTCGACCGAGCTGATCCACTCGCCGCCGGACTTGATCAGGTCCTTGGTCCGGTCGGCGATCCGGATCGACCCGTAGGGGTCCATCGCAGCGATGTCGCCGGTGCGCATCCAGCCGTCCTCGGTGGACAGCACCACGCCCGCGTCGGGTCGGTAGTACTCCTGCGCGCACCACGGCCCGCGGACCTGCAGCTCTCCCGTGGCCCGGTCGTCCCACGGCTGCGGCTCCAGGGTGTCGGCGTCCACGATCCGGGCCTCGACGCCGAAGATCGGGATGCCGGCGCGGGCCCGCTGGTCGGCCTGGGTGGCGGCGTCCGCGTCGGCGTAGCGGCGGGGCAGCACACTGGAGGAGGCCAGCGGGCTGGTCTCGGTCATCCCCCAGGCCTGCAGGATCGGCAGCCCGACCTGCTCGCGGTAGGCCTCCGAGAGGGCCTTGGGCACCGCCGAGCCGCCGCAGCCGATCTCCCGCAGCTGGTGCGGGCGGCCGGCCAGGTGCGGTAGCACTCCTTGCCACACGGTCGGGACGCCTGCGGTGAAGGTCACTCCCTCGTCCACGATGAGGTTCGCCAGCGCCTCGGGTTGCATGACCGGTCCGGGCAGCACGAGGGAGGCGCCTGCGGCGGGGGCGGCGTGGGCGATACCCCACGCGTTGGCGTGGAACATCGGGACCACCGGCATCGCGACGTCACGCACCCCCATGCCGAAGGCGTTCGCCGACAGCGCCGCCATGGTGTGCAGCACGATCGAGCGGTGCGAGTAGACGACGCCCTTCGGGTTCCCGGTCGTGCCGCTGGTGTAGCACATCGACGCGGCCAGGTTCTCGTCCCGGACGGCGAACTCGACGGGCTCGGCGTCGGCCAGCAGGGTCTCGTAGTCGAGGATCCGCGGGTCGTCCGGCAGCTCGCAGTCACCGCCGTCGTCCATCACGACGACGTGCCGGACGGTCTTCATCGTCTCGACCAGCGGCCAGAACACCGGGAAGACGGTGCGGTCGACGAAGACCACCTCGTCCTCGGCGTGGTTGGCGATGTACGTGAGCTGGTCGGGGAACAGTCGGATGTTGAGCGTGTGCAGCACCCGGCCGGTGCCCGGGGCGGCGAAGTACAGCTCCAGGTGCCGCTGGGTGTTCCAGCCGAAGCTGCCGACCCGGCCGTCGGCGCTGATCCCCAGCGTGTCGAGGACGCCGCCGAGTCGGCGGGTGCGCTGGGCCCAGTCCCCGTAGGTCGTGCGGGTGACGCCCTTGGGCGTGTTCGTGGCGATCGTGCCGTCGCCGAAGTGCTGCTCGACGTGCCGGAAGATGGCGTCGAGGGTCAGTGGGTAGTCCTGCATCAAGCCGCGCATGCCGTGATCCTGCCACCGAACTCGGCCGCGATCGAGGGTTTCCATGGGATTTCTTGGCCATGACGTGGCCGTGGCATGGGCCGTTGGTAAGGTCGCCGATGTCGAAGGGAGCGCCATGTTCGTCCCGTTGAGTGTCCGCGACTTCCTCGACCGTGCCGTCACCGTGTACGGCGACAGGATCGGCGTGGTCGACGAACCCGACCAGCCCGCGCCCAGCCAGGGGCAGCTGACCTACCGACAGCTGGGTGACCTGGCACGCCGTCAGGCCGCGAAGCTCGACCAGCTGGGCGTCGGCGTCGGCGAGCGGGTCGCAGTCGTCAGCCACAATTCCAGCCGGCTGCTGACGTCGTTCTTCGGCGTCTGCGGGTGGGGTCGGGTGCTGGTGCCGGTGAACTTCCGGCTCCGGCCCGAGGAGGTCTCCTACATCGTCCAGCACTCCGGTGCCCGGGTGCTCTACGTCGACCCCGAGCTTGAGCAGTCGCTCAAGGACGTGGAGTGCGAGCACACGTTCGTGCTCGGTGACGACGACGACCTCTATGCTCCCGAGGGCGCGGAACTCGTTGAGTGGGAGCCGGACGAGGGCGCCACGGCGACGATCAACTACACCTCGGGCACCACCGCTCGCCCGAAGGGCGTCCAGATCACCCACCGCAACATCTGGGTGAACGCGGTGACGTTCGGCCTGCACACCACCATCAGCGACCGGGACGTCTACCTGCACACGTTGCCGCAGTTCCACGCCAACGGGTGGGGGATGCCGTTCGCCATGACCGGGGTGGGCGCGCAGCACGTCATCCTGCGCAAGGTCGACGGCGCGGAGATCCTTCGCCGGGTGCGCGACCACGGCGTGACGGTCATGTGCGCGGCCCCGGCTGTCGCGGCCGCTGTTCTCGACGCGCTGCCCGACTGGGACGGCGAGGTGCCGGGCCGGGACCGGGTGCGGATCATCATGGCCGGTGCGCCGCCACCGACGAAGACGATCAGGCGCGTCCAGGAGGAGCTCGGCTGGGAGTTCATCCAGATCTACGGTCTCACCGAGACCTCGCCGCTGCTGACGGTCAACCGCGACCGCGCCGAGTACGACGACCTCTCCCCCGAGGAGCGCGCCCAGAAGCTGGCCCGCGCAGGAGCCCCGGCGCTCGGGGTACGGCTCGCCATCGACCACTCCGAGCAGGGCGCCGGTGAGGTGCTCGCCCGTTCCAACGTCGTGCTCGAGGGCTACTGGGAGCAGCCCGAGGAGACGGCGAAGGCCCTGGAGGGCGGTTGGTTCCACACCGGTGACGGCGGCTTCATCTCCGAGGACGGGTACCTGACGATCGCCGACCGCAAGAAGGACGTGATCATCACCGGCGGGGAGAACGTGTCCTCGATCGAGGTCGAGGACTGCCTGTTCTCCCACGACGCCGTGGCCGAGGTGTGCGTCATCGGCGTGCCGAGCGAGAAGTGGGGCGAGACCATCAAGGCGCTGGTGGTGCTGGCCGAGGGCTACCAGCCGTCGCCCGACCTCGAGGCCGAGCTGATCGCCTTCTGCAAGGAGCGGATGGCGGGGTACAAGGCGCCCACCTCAGTGGAGTTCCGCGACGAGCTGGCCCGTACGGCCACCGGCAAGCTGCAGAAGTTCAAGTTGCGCGCCCCGTACTGGGAAGGCCGCACCCGCCAGGTCAACTAGCTCGAGGTCCACTTGGGGTATGCGATCCACCGACGAGGTCATCCGCTCCCACCTGGCCCACCGCGCCGCTGGGGACCTGGAGGGCGACCTGGCCGAGAACTACCACGACGACGTCGTCCTGCTCTCCTGGGGTGAAGGTGTCACCCGAGGAAAGGACGGCGTGAGGCGCCTGGCCAGCATCCTCAAGACCTACGTCAGCGCCGGACAGTACCGCTACGACGACGTCATCGCCGCCGACGAGTTCGCGATGCTCCGGTGGCACGGGGAGGCACCCGATCTGCAGGTGCACGACGGCACCGATTCGTTCGTCGTGCGCGGCGGGCTCATCGTCGCGCAGACCATCGCCTACGCCGTCGACCAGAAGCCCTGACCGGTGGCGTGACGCGCCTCCACCACAGAATGCTGCGCTCAGCATGGCTTGAGCGGCGTGTCGCGCCACCAACCCAGCATTCTGTGAGCCGGCGGGTGGCGGGGTGGGTGGCGGGATTGCATGATCACGGGAGGTGGGGAGGCGGGCTGTGCGGGGTGGCGGGATTGCATGATCACGGGGAGGGTGGGCGGGTGTGAGGGACACCCGGACCGGGGTCGTGGTCATCACCCACAACCGTCGTGCCGAGCTCGACCGGACGCTGCGGCTCCTGCGGCGACTGCCCGAGCAGCCGCGGGTCGTCGTCGTGGACAACGCCTCGGGCGACGGGACCGCCGCAGCCGTGCGCGCCGACCACCCGTGGGTGGACCTCGTGGTCGCGACGGAGAACCTCGGTGCGGTCGCCCGCAACGTCGGCGTGGAGCGGCTCGACACCCCCTACGTCGCGTTCTGCGACGACGACACGTGGTGGGAACCGGGCAGTCTCGCTCGGGCGGCCGACGTGCTGGACGCCCACGACGACGTCGCGGTGGTGACCGCCCGCATCGTCGTGGAACCGGCCGGCACGGAGGACCCCATCGTCGCCGAGCTGCGGGACTCGCCGGTGCAGGGCCGCAGCGGGCTGCCCGGCCCGGCGCTGGGCAGCTTCCACGCCGGCGCCTCGGTGGTCCGCCGTGAGGCGTTCCGTTCCGTCGGCGGCTTCCACCCGCGCCTGTGGCTGGGCGGGGAGGAGGAGCTCCTCGCCGCCGACCTCGCGTCCCAGGGGTGGGAGCTGTGCTACCTCGAGGAGCTCACCGTGCACCACCAGGCCTCGACGCTGCGCGACGAGCGCCGTCGCCTGCGCGACGGCGTCCGGAACACGTTGTGGTTCACCTGGCTGCGCCGGCCGCTGCCCGCGGCCCTGCGCCGCACGGCCGCGGTGCTCAGCGACGTCCGGCCCGGCAGCCCCGCGCTCGCCGGGGTGCTCGCGGCACTGCGCGGCCTGCCGTGGGTGCTGCGTGAGCGGCGGGTCCTGCCGCCGCGGACGGAGCAGCGCTTCCGGGTGCTGGAGTCGGCGCAGCGCCGGTCCACGGCACGCCGCTACCGCCTCGCGCCCCGACCCGAGAGCAGCCGGTGAGCACCGGGTGCGGCAAGACCACCGTGCGCGGCACTGTCCTCGTCAGGGCGTGGCGGGCAGCCCCTCCAGGTGCACGGTCTTGAGCAGCGTCATCGCCGCGATCAGGTCCGGCCCGTAGCCCGCACCGGAGCCCGAGTCCCGGCGCGGGTCCGCCGAGCCGCCGGGTGCGCCACCGAAGACCGCGTTGACCTTGACCGTGCCCACGTCCAGCTCCTCGGCGGCTCGCAGGGCGTGGCGCAGGTCCGGGGTCAGCACCGTGGCGGCCAGCCCGTACCGGCCGGTGTTCGCCAACGCCAGCCCGGTCGCGAAGTCGGGCACCCGCACGGCCGCCGCCACCGGGCCGAAGGTCTCCTCCCGCATGACCTCGAGGTCCTCGGTGCACCCGTCCAGCACGGTGGGCGGGTACCAGCTGCCCGGCCGGTCCAGCCGGCTGCCGCCGGTGAGCAGGCGCGCGCCGGCGGCGACGGCCTGCTCGACCTGTCCGGCGACGACGTCCAGCTGTGCCTCGTCGACGAGGGGACCGAGCTCCGTGGCGGGTTGCCGCGGGTCGCCCACGACCGTCTGCTCGGCGATCCGCACCAGCTCGGCCAGGACGTCGTCGGCCACGGCGTCGTGGAGGTAGACCCGCTCCACCGAGGTGCACAGCTGGCCGGTGTTGGTGAAGGCACCGGTCGCGATCTGCCGGGCCGCCCAGCCGGGGTCCACCCCGGCGTCGACGACCAGCGGGTCCTTGCCGCCGTTCTCGAGCAGCACCCGGGCACCTCGGGCACCGGCTGTCGCCGCGATGGCCCGTCCGGTGGCGGTGGAGCCGACGTGGGCGACCAGCGCGACGCGCTCGTCCGCGACCAGCGCGGCCCCGGTGTCGCCGTCGCCGTTGACGACCCCGAGCACGCCGGCCGGCACGTTCTCGGCGATGATCCGCGCCATCTCGTACCCGGCGAGGGCGCTTCGCTCGGACGGCTTGTGGACCACCGTGTTCCCGGTCACCAGCGCAGCAGCGACGAGACCGGCGGCGGTGGGCAGCGGGTCGTTCCACGGGGTGATGACGGCGACGACGCCGTGCGGCTCGCGGCGCACCACGTCGAGCGCGGCGGGGGCCCCGGCCAGGGTCCGGCCGGTGGCTCCCAGGCCCGTGACCGCCGCCTCCTCGAGCAGGTCGGCGGCGACGTGGGCGCTCTCGCGAGCGGTGGCCAGCGGCCGTCCGGTCGCGGCCGTGAGCAGAGCCGCCAGCTCGTCCGCCGACTCGCGCACGCCGTGCGCCGCCCGGCGCAGCGCCGCCGCCCGCTCGGCCGGCGCCGTGCGCCGCCAGTCCGCGCTCGCGGCGGACGCCGCGTCCACGGCCGCGGCCACCTCGTCCTGCGTGGCCGCCAGCACGATGTGGCCAGGCCCGCCCGTTGCGGGGTCGAGGCGGTGGATCTCCCGCCGGCCGCGGCCCGGCACGGCCACTCCGCCGACGTGGTGGACGTCGAGGCGGTCGGTGTCGACGGGGGTGCGCATGGGCCTCCTCAGGTCGGTTCGCGGTGCCTCCGGGTGCAGCGGCCCCATCAAACCGCTCACCGTGCGAGCGGGGCGACTTGGGTGCACAGTGCACGGGTACCCGAATCACCTATACCGAACACCCGACCAGATCCCCACGACCGGATCCACCCGACCAGACCCGTCCGATTCGTGAAGGTCCTACGTCTATGCGTGTCCTCGGAGTCAACGCCCTGTTCCACGACCCCTCGGCGGCCCTCGTCGTCGACGGCCGGGTCGTCGCCGCCGCCGAGGAGGAGCGGTTCAGCCGGCGCAAGCACGGCAAGCGTCCCGTTCCCTTCGCCGCCTGGGAGCTCCCCGAGCAGGCCATGGCCTGGTGCCTGCGGGAGGCCGGGCTGCGACCGGCCGACCTCGACGTCGTGGCGTACTCCTTCGACCCCGACCTGGCCCGCCCGGCCGGGGAGATGGGGCTGGACGACCCGTGGGACCACCTGCGCCTGACGTACGCGCAGCGCGCCCCCCAGTTCCTGTCCGCCGCCCTGCCCGGTCTCGACCCGGCGAGGGTCCGCTTCGTCCCCCACCACGTGGCCCACGCCGCGTCGGCGTCCCTGGCCTCGCCGCACCGGCGCAGCAGCGTCCTCGTGCTCGACGGGCGCGGCGAGCACGCCTCGCACCTGTCTGGCCGGTACGTCGACGGCCGGCTCGAGGTCCTCGCGAGCCAGGACCTGCCGCACTCCCTCGGCCTGCTGTACGAGTCCCTCACCGAGCACCTCGGGTTCCTGCGCTCCTCCGACGAGTACAAGGTGATGGCACTGGCCTCCTACGGCCGGCCCGCCTACCTCGAGGAGCTGCGCGAGCTCGTCCACGCCACCGACGACGGCGGCTTCGTGGCGGAGGTCCCGGACTGGTCGCGGTGGGTGCCACCCCGGGTGGACGACGGCACGTGGGGCGGCGCGCACGCCGACCTCGCGGCGTCCGTCCAGACCCGGCTGGAGGAGGTGCTCGTCGACCTTGCCCGGTGGGTGCACGAGCAGACCGGCGACCGGGTGCTGGCGATGGCAGGCGGCACCGCGCTCAACTGCGTGGCCAACTCCCGGATCTGGCGGGAGACGCCGTTCGAGGAGGTCTGGGTCCAGCCCGCGGCCGGGGACGCAGGGACCGCCCTGGGCGCGGCGCTGCAGGTCAGTGCCGACGGTGGAGAGGTCGCGCAGCCGATGCCGGGTGCCGCTCTGGGCCGGTCGTGGTCCAACGAGGAGCTGGCCGCACGGCTGCGCGCGGCCGCCGTCCCGTTCACGACGCCGGACGACCTCGCCGGGCAGGTCGCCGACGTCCTGGCCGCCGACGGCGTCGTCGCCTGGTTCGACGGGCGCAGCGAGTTCGGCCCGCGCGCGCTGGGCCAGCGCTCGCTGCTGGCCCACCCCGGCAACCCGGCGAACCTTGAGCGGCTCAACGACGTCAAGGGTCGCGAGCAGTTCCGGCCGGTCGCCCCCATGGTGCTGGCCGACCGGGCGGCGGAGATCTTCACCGACGGGCCGCTGCCGAGCCCGTACATGCTGTTCGTCCACACCGTGCGCCCGCACTGGCGTGACCGGATCCCCGCAGCCGTCCACGTCGACGGCACGGCCAGGATCCAGACCGTCGACCCCGCCACCCACCCCCGGCTGGGGCGCACCATCGAGGCGTTCGCCGCCCGCACCGGGCTGCCGGTCCTCATCAACACCTCGCTCAACACCGCGGGGCGCCCGATGGTCGACGACCCCCGCGACGCCCTCGAGCTGTTCGGTTCGGCGCCGGTGGACGCCCTCGTCCTGGGACCCCACCTCGTCCTGCGGGCCGAGATGTTCGCCCGCGGCGCGACGGCGGCGAACGAGGTGACGGCAGGAGCCAGCCGGTGACGCCGGGCGGCTACGCCGTGGTCGTCCCCACGGTTGGACGTCCCTCGTTGGCGACGCTCCTGCGAGCCATCGCCGACGAGGCGGCCAGTCCGGGTCACGTCGCCCCCGCCGAGGTCGTCGTCGCCGACGACCGCCCGCTGACGGCCGCCGCTCCTGCTCCGCTGGACCTCCCCCCGCTGCCGTGGCCGGTGCGCGTCGTGCGCACGGGTGGCCGGGGACCGGCCGCCGCCCGCAACGCCGGCTGGCGGTCCACCTCCGCCCCGTGGGTGGCCTTCCTCGACGACGACGTCGTCGTCCCGGCCGGCTGGACCGCGGCGCTGGCCCGCGATCTCGCCGCGGCGGCGGACGACGTCGGGGCCGTCCAGGGCCGGGTCCGCGTGCCGCTGCCGGCCCACCGGCGGCCCACGGACTGGGAACGCAGCACCGCCGGGCTCCAGGACGCCGCCTGGGCCACCGCCGACATGGCCTACCGGCGGACGGCGCTGGAGGCCGTCGCCGGGTTCGACGAACGGTTCCCCCGTGCCTACCGGGAGGACGCCGACCTCGCCGTGCGGGTGCGCCGGGCGGGGTGGCGCCTGGCCCGCGGCAGCCGGCACGTCGTCCACCCGGTGCGCCCCGCCGACGCGTGGGTCAGCGTCCGCGTCCAGGCCGGCGCCCGTGACGACTCGCTGATGCGTGCACTGCACGGTCCGCGCTGGCGGGACGTGGCCGAGACCGGGCGGGGCCGCTTCCGCCGGCACGTCGTCACGACAGCGGCCGGGCTGGTCGCCGCGGGCACGTCGGCCGCCGGCCTACGCCGGTCCGCCGCCGCCGCGGGCGCCACCTGGCTGGCGCTGACGGCCGAGTTCGCCGCCCACCGCATCGTCCCCGGGCCGCGTCCGGGCCAGGAGGGATGGGCTCGGGAGTGGGCCCGGATGGCGGTGACGAGCGCGGTCATCCCGGCCGCCGCCGTCCTGCACCGGGTACGCGGCACCCTGGCGCACCACGGCGCACCACCGTGGCCGCCGCCGCTTCGGGCCGTGCTCCTCGACCGGGACGGGACGGTGGTCCACGACGTGCCCTACAACGGCGACCCGGCCGCCGTCCGCACGGTGCCCGGGGCACGTGCGGCTGTGGACCGGCTGCGAGCCGCCGGGCTGCGGGTGGGAATGGTGTCGAACCAGTCCGGTGTCGCCAGGGGCCTGCTGACCCGCGACCAGGTCGACGCCGTCAACGCACGCGTGTCCGACGAGCTGGGCGGCCTGGACGTCGTCGAGGTCTGCCCGCACGGGCCGGACGACGGCTGCCCGTGCCGCAAGCCCGGACCGCTCATGGTGCTGCGGGCGGCCGCAGCCCTGGGCGTCGCTCCGTACGAGTGCGCCGTGGTGGGGGACATTGGCGCCGACGTCGGGGCGGCCGTCGCCGCCGGCGCCCGGGCGGTGCTCGTCCCCACCGACGTCACCCGGCCGCAGGAGCTGGCCGCCGCGCCCGTCGTCGCCCCGGACCTCGGCACCGCCGTGGACCTGCTCGTGGGGGTGCCTCGATGACCCGGGTGCTGGCCGTGCGACTCGACAGCGACGGCGACGTGCTCCTCACCGGGCCGGCGGTCCGAGCCCTGGCGGCCGCGGCCGACCAGGTGGACCTGCTCGTCTCGCCGGCCGGCAGCGCCGCAGCGCGACTGCTGCCCGGCGTCGCGGACGTCCTCGTCTTCGACGCCCCGTGGAGCGGGTTCCGGCCGCCGCCGGTGGACCGGCCAGCCGTGGACGCGCTCGTCCAGGACCTCGCCACTCGCCGCTACGACGCCGCGGTCGTGTTCACCTCCTTCCACCAGAGCCCCCTGCCGATGGCGCTGCTCGCCCGCATGGCCGCGATCCCCTTCGTCGCGGCGACGAGCGAGGACTACCCCGGCTCGCTGCTGGATCTGCGGCACCGCCGTGCCGACGGGCTGCACGAGGTCCGGGCCGCTCTCGACCTCGCCGTCGCCGCCGGCGGCCGGCAGGACGGGGACGACCTGCGGGTCCGCGGCCCCCTGCCCGACGTCCGGAGTCTCGTCCCCGGGCCCGGCTACGTCGTCCTGCACCCCGGCGCCTCGGTGCCGTCCCGCGCGCTCGGACCGGACCAGGCCCAGCGCATCGCCGCGGCGCTCGGCTCGGCCGGGTGGCCGGTCGTCGTCACCGGCAGCCCCTCGGAGCGCGCGCTCACCGCGGTCACCGCCGCCCGCGGCGCGGTCGACCTGGGCGGGCGCACCTCCTTCGCCGAGCTCGCCGCCGTGCTCGCCGGGGCCGCGTGCGTGGTCGTCGGCAACACCGGCCCGGCGCACCTGGCCGCCGCTGTGGGCACCCCGGTGGTCTCGTTGTTCTCCCCCGTCGTGCCCGTCGAGCGCTGGGCCCCGTGGGGGGTCCCCACCGTGGTGCTCGGCGACCAGGGGGCCGCGTGCGCCGGCTCCCGGGCTCGGGACTGCCCGGTCCCCGGGCACCCGTGCCTGGACTCGGTGGACGCCGCCGACGTCCTCGCCGCGGTGGCCGCGCTGACCGGCACCACGGTCCGGGAGGCGCTGCGATGAGGATCCTCGTCTGGCACGTGCACGGGTCGTGGATGACGTCGTTCGTCGCCGGCCCCGACACCTACCTCATCCCCGTCGTCCCCGGCCGGGGACCGCAGGGACGGGGCCGGGCGCAGACCTGGGACTGGCCGGCCGCGGCGGTGGAGGTCACACGCGGCCAGCTGCGGGACGACGGCTTCGACGTCGTCGTCCTCCAGCGGCCGGAGGAGCTCGACCTCCTCGAGCAGTGGACGGGACTGCGGGCCGGCCGCGACGTCCCGGCCGTCTACGTGGAGCACAACACCCCGCGCGGGCCCGCGGTAGAGACGGTGCACCCGCTCGCCGGCCGAGACGACATCCCCGTGGTCCACGTCACCGCGTTCAACGCCCTGGTGTGGGACACCGGGGTCGCCCCGACCTGGGTCGTGGAGCATGGCGTCCCCGACCCGGGGCACCGGTACACCGGCGAGACCGAGCGGGTCGGTGCCGTCGTCAACGAGCCGGTGCGGCGGTGGCGGGTGGCCGGCACCGACCTGCTGCTGCGCCTCGGCGCGCAGGTGCCGCTGTCGGTGTTCGGGATGCAGACCGGGGCGCTGGCCGCCCGGGCCCCGGCGCTGACCGGCCACCTGCACGACCTCGGTCAGGACGAGATGCACACCGCCCTGGCCACCCACCGGGCCTACCTGCACCCGTACCGGTGGACGTCCCTGGGGCTGGCGCTGCTCGAGGCCATGACCCTCGGTATGCCGGTGCTCGTCGTCGCGGCCACCGCCGCACCCGAGGCGGTGCCACCCGGGACCGGTGTGGTCTCCAGCCGGCCGGAGGTGCTGGCCGCCGCGGCACGGCGCTGGCTCGCCGACCCCGCCGAGGCCCGCGAGGTGGGTGCCGCGGCCCGCCGCCACGCACTGGACACCTTCGGCCTGGACCGGTTCCTCGCCGACTGGCAGAGGTTGCTCAAGGAGGTAGCCCGATGAGGATCGCGATGGTCTCGGAGCACGCCAGCCCCCTCGCCACGCTCGGCGGAGTCGACGCCGGCGGCCAGAACGTCCACGTCGCAGCCCTGGCCACCGAGCTCGCCCGAGCCGGGCACGAGGTCACCGTGTACACCCGGCGGGACGACGCGGACCTGCCCGAGCGGGTGGCGATGCCGCACGGCGTCCGGGTCGTGCACGTGGACGCCGGACCGGCTCGGCCGCTGCCCAAGGACCACCTCCTGCCGTTCATGGCGGACATGGGCAGGTGGATCCAGCGGGACTGGCGGGAGCGGGGGCTCCCGGACGTCGTGCACTCGCACTTCTGGATGTCCGGGCTGGCCGCCCGCACCGCCGCCCGCAGGCTCCGGGTCCCGGTCGTGCACACCTACCACGCCCTCGGCTCGGTCAAGCGCCGCCACCAGGGCACGGCGGACCCCTCCCCGCCGCAGCGGGTGCACCTGGAGACCCGGCTCGGCCGGGAGGTCGACGCCATCGTCGCCACCTGCACCGACGAGGTGACCGAGCTGGTCCGCATGGGCGTCCCCGACGCGCACGTGCACGTCGTGCCCTGCGGCGTGGACACGACCTACTTCACCCCCGGCCCCGGCGCGGCACAGCCGTGGCTCACCTGGGAGCCGCTGCCCTACCGGCTGCTGAGCGTGGGCCGGCTCGTGGAGCGCAAGGGCCTGGCCACCGTCGTCGAGGCCCTGCCGTCCGTGCCCGGCGCCGAGCTCGTCGTAGCGGGCGGGCCCGCCGACGGCCACCTGGACGACGACCCCGAGGTGCGGCGGCTGCGGGCCCTGGCCGCCCGGTTCGGCGTGGCAGGCCGGGTGCACTTCGTCGGTGCCGTGCCGCGCGAGCAGGTGCCGGCGCTGATGCGCGCCAGCGACGTGGTCGTCGCGACCCCGTGGTACGAGCCCTTCGGCATCGTCCCGCTGGAGGCCGCCGCCTGCGGGCGCCCGCTGGTCGGAAGTGCCGTCGGCGGGTTGCTGGACTCCGTCCAGCACGGCGTCACCGGGGTCCTGGTCCCGCCGCGCGACCCGGCCGCGCTCGCGCGTGAGCTGCGGCTCCTCCTCGCCGACCCCGCCCGGCGGCGCCGGCTCGGCGAGGCCGCACGCCGGCGCGCGGTGCGGCTCTACGACTGGCGGCAGGTGGCCGCGCGCACCCTCACCGCCTACGAGTCCGTGGTGTACCCGAGCGTGAAGGAGGCGACGGCATGAGCACCGAGAGCTGGCTCGACGAGCACAGCACCGAGCTGACCGGCGGCCTGGCGAGCCTGCGGGCACAGGCCGCGACGGTGGAGCGCTGGGGCCACCGCCTGGCCGACAAGGTCCGCGGCGGCTCCCGGCTGCTGGCCGCGGGCAACGGCGGCAGCGCCGCCGAGGCGCAGCACCTCACCGGGGAGATCGTGGGTCGCTTCCTCGGCGAGCGCCGTCCCTTCTCCGCGATACCGCTGTGCGCGGACAGCGCCGCGGTCACCGCGATCGTGAACGACTACGGCGTCGAGGAGATGTTCGCCCGGCAGGTCGAGGGCCACGGCCGCCCCGGCGACGTCCTGGTCCTCCTGTCCACCTCCGGCGCGAGCCTGAACGTGCTGCGTGCCGCCGAACGCGGACGCCACCTCGGCCTGGACGTCTGGGGCCTGACCGGCCCGGCGCCGAACCCGCTCGCGGAGCGCTGCCACGAGGTGGTCGCGGTCGACGCACCCTCGACCGCAGCGGTCCAGGCCGTCCACCTCGTCGCCATCCACGCCCTGTGCGCCGCGATGGACGCCCGGCTGCGCGTGCAGTCCTCCTACCGGCCCGCCCTTGAGGAGGTGACGGCGTGAACCGGCCGGCGGTGGTGGTGGTCGGGGACGTCGTCCTGGACGCCGACGTCGAGGGCACCGTGGAACGTCTCGCCCCGGACGCCCCGGTCCCCGTCCTGGACGTCGCCGCCACCCGGGAGAGCCCCGGCGGCGCCGGTCTGGCGGCGCTGCTGTGCGCGGCCGCCGGCGCCCGGGTCACACTCGTCGCCCCGGTCGCCGAGGACGAGTGGGGCGACCGTCTCGCCACCCTCCTCACCGAGCACGTCGAGCTCGTCCGGCTCGGTCACGACGGGGCCACCCGGCGCAAGACCCGCCTGCGCAGCCAGAACCAGTCCCTCGTCCGCGTCGACGACGGTGGCCCCGGAACGCCCCAGCACGTCCCGGTGGCCGCGGTGGAGAAGGCCCTGGCCGCGGCGGACGTGGTGCTGGTCTCCGACTACGGCGCGGGCGTCACCCGCGACCCGGCGCTGCGGACCCTGCTGACCGCGGCCGCGCGCGGCCCTCGCCTCGTCTGGGACCCGCACCCCCGGGGCGGCGCACCCGTGCCGGGGGCCACGCTGGTGACCCCGAACCTGGCGGAGGCGCGGACCGCGGCCGGGCAGGACACCGAACCACCGGACGTCCTCGCGGCCACGCTGGTCCGCCGGTGGGACGCCGGGGCGGTGTGCGTCACCGTCGGCGCGGCCGGCGCGTTCCTGGCCCGGCCGGGCGGGGAGGCGACCTTCGTCCCGGCCGTGCCGGTCACCGGCGGCGACCCGTGCGGTGCCGGCGACCAGTTCGCCGCCTCGGCCGCCGCCGCCCTGGCCCGGGGGGCCCTCGTCCCGGAGGCGGTGCAGGCCGCGGTCGCGGACGCGACGGCGTGGGTCGGCGCCGGCGGCGCCGACGGCTTTCGTACCCGTGGGCGTTCCCGGCCGGCCGCCGTCGTCGGCGACGCGGCCCCCCCGCTGGGCGCGGCGGGTGGGGACCTGGAACGGCTGGCCGACCGGCTGCGCGCAGACGGCGGCACGCTCGTCGCCACCGGCGGCTGCTTCGACATCGTCCACGCCGGTCACGTCGCCACGCTGCAGGCGGCTCGACGGCTCGGTGACCGCCTCGTCGTCCTGATGAACTCCGACGCCTCGGTGGCCCGGTTGAAGGGCCCGGGGCGGCCCGTCGTCACCGCCGCGGACCGGGCGCGGGTGCTGGAGGCGTTCGACTGCGTCGACGCGGTCGTCGTCTTCGACGAGGACGACCCGAGCGCCGTCCTGGAGCGGCTCCGCCCGGACGTCTGGGCCAAGGGCGGCGACTACGGCGGGGCACCGCTGCCCGAGGCGGAGGTGGTCCGCGCCCACGGTGGGCGCGTGGTGCTCCTGCCGTACCTCGGTGGTCGGTCGACCACCTCCATCATCGAGCGCACGGGTGCCGCCGTGCCCGCCACCGCCCGTCCGGACGAGTCCACCGTCCCCCCCGCAGATGGGAGAACCGCGTGAGCCCCACCAAACCCCGTGCACCTCGCGAGCTCGGCACCGTCGTCGTCACCGGCGGCTCGAGCGGGCTAGGCGCCGCCGTCGTCGACGCCGTCGCCGCCGCCGGCGGGTCGCCGGCCGTCCTGGACCGGCGACCGCCGCGTGACGGTGTGCCGTACGTCGAGGTGGACCTCGCCGACTCGCGGGCGGCCGGTGACGCCGTGGCCCGCCTGGTGGAGGCCGCCGGGCCGCCGTCGGCGGTGGTCACCGCCGCCGGCATCGACGTGCCGGGTGAGCTGGGCGAGGTCGACCCGCAGGTGTGGGAGCGTGTCGTGCGGGTGAACCTCTTCGGCACCGTTGCCGTCGTGCGTGCCTGCCTGCCGTACCTGGAGGAGTGCTACGGCACCGTGGTCACGGTCGCGTCCACGCTGGCGCTGCGCGGGATGAGCGGGGCGACGGCGTACTCGGCGTCGAAGTTCGCCGTGCGCGGGTTCACCCAGGCTCTGGCCGCCGAGCTCGCCGGCCGGGTCGCGGTGACCGGCCTGGTGCCCGGCGGGATGCGCACGGCGTTCTTCGACGACCGGGACGAGCGCTACCGGCCCGGGCCGGACGCCCAGCTCAACGACCCCGCCGACACCGCCGCGGCCGTGCTCACCGCGCTGCGCCAGCCGGTGGGCTCGGAGATCCGGGAGATGCTGGTCATGGCCTCGCGGGAGAGCTCCTGGCCGTGACCGCCGGCGACGTCCTGGTCCTGCGCGCCCTCGGTCTGGGTGACGCGCTCACCGGGGTGGCGGCGCTGCGGGGGGTGCGCCGGGCCTGGCCGGACCGGCGGCTGGTCCTCGCCGCGCCCGCGGGCACCGGCGGCTGGCTGCGCGACCTCGGCGTGGTGGACGCCGTGCTCCCGACCACGGGTCTGGACCGGCTCGGTCCGCCGGACGGCGACCCGGAGCGTGGGGGTTACCCGGACCGGGGGGGTGACCCGGCCCGGGGGCACGTGGCCGTCAACCTCCACGGGCGCGGCCCGCAGAGCCACCGGCTGCTGCTGGCGACCCGGCCGGACCGGCTCGTCGCCTTCGCCTCGCCGCAGGCCGGTCACCTCGACGGGCCGCACTGGCGGGCGGACGAGCACGAGGTGGACCGGTGGTGCCGCCTGGTCCGGTGGGCCGGCGGTGCCTGCGGGCGGGAGGACCTGCGGCTGACGGTGCCACGGCGAGACGGGCACGGACGCGACGGGCACGGTGCCGTCGTCCTGCACCCCGGTGCGGCGTCGGGGTCGCGGCGCTGGCCGGCGGAGCGCTGGTCGTGGCTGGCCGCACGGCTGTCCGCCGCCGGCGTGCCCGTCCTCGTCACCGGGTCGGCGGCGGAGACCGGCCTGTGCGAGCAGGTGGTCGCGGGCGCCGGCGGTCACGCCCCACCCGACCCGGTGGTGCCGGGACGCCGCCCGGCCGCTGGGACGGTCCGCTCCGTCGCCGGTGCCCTGGACCTGCCCGGGCTGGCGTCGCTCGTGGCCGGCGCCCAGGTGGTGGTCTGCGGCGACACCGGCGTGGCCCACCTGGCCACCGCCGTCGGCACGCCGTCCGTCCTGCTGTTCGGGCCCACCCCGCCGAGCTGGTGGGGGCCGGCGCTGGACGCCGAGCGGCACACCGTGCTGTGGCACGGCAACGGGGTCGGCGACCCGCACGCCGACACCGTCGACCCGGCCCTGGCGGCCATCACCCCGGCCGAGGTGTGGGAGGCGGTGGAGGCGCTGCTCAGGCAGTGCGGCTGAGGACGTCCGCGAACCACTCCACGGTGCGGCTCAGGCCCTGCTCCCAGGAGACCCGTGGCTCCCACCCCAGCAGCTCGCGCGCCCTCGTGGTGTCCGGTCGGCGGACCTGCGGGTCGTCCACGGGACGCTCCACGAGCTGGACCTGCGAGCGCGAGCCCGTCGCGGCGATGACGTCCTGCGCGATGGCGAGCACCGACCGCTCCTGCGGGTTGCCGATGTTGACCGGCCCCGGGTGCCCCGACCCGGCGAGCGCCAGGACCCCGGCGACGAGGTCGTCGACGTAGCAGACGGACCGGGTCTGGCGCCCGTCACCGGCCACCGTGACCGGCTCTCCCGCGAGGGCCTGGCGGATGAAGGTGGGGATGGCCCGGCCGTCGTCCGGGCGCATCCGGGGACCGTACGTGTTGAAGATCCGCACGATGCCGGTGTCCACGCCGTGGGTGTCCCGGTAGGCCGTCACGAGTGCCTCGGCGTACCTCTTCGCCTCGTCGTAGACGCCGCGCGGCCCGATCGGGTTGACGTGGCCCCAGTAGTCCTCCGGCTGCGGGTGCACCTGCGGGTCGCCGTACACCTCGGAGGTGGAGGCCAGCACGAACCGGGCGCCCTTGTCCCGGGCCAGGACCAGGGCCCGCTCGGTGCCGACCGACCCCACCCGCAGCGTCTCGATGGGGAGCTGGAGGTAGTCCACCGGTGAGGCCGGGGAGGCGAAGTGCAGGACGAGGTCCACCTCGCCGCGCACGTGGGTGTTCTCAGTGACGTCGCAGTGCACGAGCTCGAAGCCCGGGCGCCCCGCCAGGTGCGCCACGTTGCCGGGCGTGCCGGTGAGGAAGTTGTCCAGGCAGACCACCTGCCACCCGCGCTCGAGCAGCTCCTCGCACAGGTGGCTGCCGAGGAACCCGGCGCCACCGGTGACCACGGCGCGTCCGCCGGTGATGAGCCTCGTCATACCCGTTGCCCCTCCCTGGCCGCGCCCGCGGCCTCCTCGAGCCGATCCAGCATCGCGAGCACCTCCGGTCCCACGGGACGGCGCTCGCGCAGGGCCGCCGGCAGGTCGCGGACGGCGTCCAGGGCCCCACGGCGGGTGGCCGCCCCGGTCGTCAGGGCCTGGGCGGCCCGGGCTCCCGCCCTGCGCCACGGCAGTCGCATGACGCCGGTCAGCACGTGCGAGCGGGCGATCCCCCGCGCCCGCTGCGCCGGCCCGTGGCGCACCGACGAGGGGTGGTGGTGGACGACGGCGTCGTCCAGGTAGCACAGGTGCCGTCCCGCGGTGACGAGGTCGAGGGCCACCCGCTCCTCCTCGCCGGGGAAGCGCACGACCCGGTCGAAGCCCCCGACGGCGAGAAACGCCTCGGTGCGGACCATCGTGGCGCACGCGACGAACCCGAGCAGCGAGGGCCCGGGACCACCTCCCGGTGGCGGGGGGAGCGGCGAGCGGGCCATCTCCACGGACACGGGGTCGAGCCGCTCGTCGGCCCCGACGAGGATCCGCGCGGTGACCGCGCCGACCCGGGGGTGAGCGCTCAGCGCGTCGGCGGCCAGGGCAAGCGCGCCGGGCGCCCACCACGAGTCGTCGTCGGCGAAGGCGACGAACGGCGTCCGCGCCCTGCGGGCCCCCACGGTCCGGGCGTACGCGCCGGCGTTGCGGTCGAGTTCGACGACGTCGACGTCGGGGTGCGCGGCCCGCACCGCCTCGGCGGAGCCGTCCGTGGAGGCGTTGTCGACGTAGACCACCGGTGCCCGGTGGCGGCTCAGCGAGGCGAGCAGCTCCCGGCGGCGGTTGCGGCTCATCACCACCACCGTGACCCGGGCGTCCTCGACGGGGCGGGTCACGCCGGTCCTCCCCGTGGGGCAAGGTCGTGCTGCTGCACCCGCTCCTCCCGGTGTCGCTCGAGCGGCTCTCGTGGCGGTGGCCAGGGCGGCCCGCGCCGTGGCCAACGCTGGCACCGACTCGCGACAGGCGCATCTCGTGAGCCGCTGCCCGGATTGCCGACCCGCCGGCCACACCGCACAGTTGCCCCGTGCCAACCGAGACCGACGACGTCCAGCGCATCGCCCGCGACACCTTCGGCTGGGCCGAGCTGCGCCCCGGCCAGGCGGAGGCGATGGCAGCGGTGGTGGCCGGCCGCGACGTCCTCGCGGTGATGCCCACCGGCTACGGCAAGTCCGCCGTCTACCAGGTACCGGCGGTGCTCCGGGACGGGCCCACCGTCGTCGTCTCCCCCCTCATCGCCCTCCAGGCTGACCAGGTCGCGGGACTCGCGGACGCCGGCGGGCCGGACGCCGTGGCCGTCAACTCCGCGCAGGACGAACCCGAGAACGCCGAGGCCTGGGAGGCCGTGCGCGAGCACGGGGCGGAGTTCCTGTTCCTGGCGCCCGAGCAGCTGGCGAAGGACTCGGTGGTCGACCGGCTCCGGGCGTCCCGCCCCTCGCTGCTCGTCGTCGACGAGGCGCACTGCGTGTCCTCCTGGGGCCACGACTTCCGGCCCGACTACCTCGCTCTCGGCTCCGCCGTCGACCGGCTCGGTCGACCCCCGGTCGTGGCACTGACCGCGACGGCGTCCGGCCCGGTCCAGCGGGAGATCATCGAGCGGCTGGGGCTGCGCGACCCGCTCGTCGTCACCCGTGGGTTCGACCGGCCCAACCTCATGCTCGAGGTGCACCGGCACACGAGCGCCGACGACAAGCGGCGCGCCGTCCTGGCCCAGGTCAGTGAGCTGGCCGGCCCGGGGCTGCTCTACGTCGCGACCCGCAAGCAGACCGAGGCCTACGCCGCCGAGCTGGCCGACCGCGGCCTGCGAGCGGCCGCCTACCACGCCGGACGGCGGGCCGAGCACCGCGACGGCGTCCACCGGGCCTTCCTCGACGGAGCCCTCGACGTCGTCGTCGCCACCTCCGCGTTCGGGATGGGCATCGACAAGCCGGACGTGCGCTACGTCGTCCACGCCGACGCCCCGGAGTCCCTTGACAGCTACTACCAGGAGATCGGACGCGCCGGGCGGGACGGCCGGCCCGCCGTGGCCTCGCTGCACTACCGGCCCGAGGACCTCGGGCTGCGACGGTTCTTCGCCACGACGTCGGTGGACGAGGAGTCGCTGCGCGCCGTCCTGACGGCGCTGCGGGCCGCGCAGCGGCCGGTGCCGGTGGCGGCGCTGCGACGCGAGCTCGCGATGCCGGCCCGCCGCCTCACCACCCAGGTCAACCTGCTTGCAGAGGTGGGCGCCGCGGCGCGCAGCCGGCGGGGCGTGCGGGCGGTCGGTGACGACCCGCCGGCCCGCGTCGTCGAGGCGGCGGTCCGCTCGACCGAGTCACGGGAACGGATCGCCCGCTCCCGGATCGAGATGATGCGCGGCTACGCCGAGACGACCGCGTGCCGGCGGGACTTCCTGCTGGGGTACTTCGGGCAGGAGCACAGCGGCGCGTGCGGCAGGTGCGACGTCTGCCGGTCCGGGGCCGTCGCTCGTGACGACGACGCCGGCACGACCGAGACCTGGCCGCTGCAGGCCCCGGTCGTGCACGCCCAGTGGGGGCCGGGGACGGTGATGCGCCACGAGGGCGACCGGATCACCGTGTTCTTCGAGACCGAGGGCTACAAGACCCTGTCCCGTGACCTCGTCGACGACCAGGAGCTGCTGCGCCCGGCGTGAGGGGACGCGCGGCCCGGCCCCCTCAGCGGCCGGTGCTCGCGGTGTACCGCAGGTAGGGCTTGACGACCTCGAGGTCGCCGAAGCGCTGCTTGGCCTCCTCGGTCGGGATGTCGTTGCTGACGATCACCCGGTCTCCCGGCTGCCAGTCGGCGGGGGTGGCGAACGGGCCCAGGTCGTTCATCTGCAGAGCGTCCAGGACCCGCAGGATCTCGTCGAAGTTGCGGCCCGCGCTCTTCGGGTAGGTCATCATCAGCCGGATCCGGTTGGCGGGGTCGATGATGAAGACCGACCGCACGGAGCTCGCGTCCCCCTCACCGGGGTGGATCATGTCGTAGAGCTCGGCGACCTTCTTGTCCGGGTCGGCGATGATCGGGTAGTCGATCGAGGTGTGGACGACGTCCTCGATGTCGGGCTTCCACCTGTGGTGGTCCTCGACCGAGTCGACCGACAGTGCGATCACCTTGGTGTTCCGCCTGGCCCACGCCTCGCTCATCAGGCCGACGCGGCCGAGCTCCGTGGTGCACACCGGGGTGAAGTCGGCCGGGTGGCTGAACAGGATCGCCCAGCTGTCGCCCTTCCACTCGTGGAAGGAGATCTCGCCCTCACTGGTGGGGGCGGTGAAGTCGGGGGCGGTGTCCCCCAGGTGCAGGCAGGTCATGGGTGTGTCCCTTCGTTGACGGATCGTCTGACGGGTCGTGTGGCGGAGCTCGGCCCTCCACCTCTCCGTCCACGGTACATGCCCCCTGGGGTATGGCCAGGCGGCGCTTCCAGGACCACTCACCACCCGAGACCCACTCACCACCCCAGGCCCATTCACCACCCCAGGCCCATTCACCACCCCAGCTCGTGGCAGCTCCGGTCCGCGGTCGTCTCGACCTGCACGGTCGCGTGCTCGATGCCGTGCCGGGTCCGCAGCCGCCGACGAGCCTCGTCCAGGACGCGCGGGCCGGCGGTGGGGTCGGCGGCCACGAGGTGGGCCGTGGCGACGTTCATCCCGGAGGTGAGCGTCCACACGTGCAGGTCGTGGACGTCGTCCACCCCGTCGATCGCGGCCAGGTCCGCGGCGACGGCGTCCACCGTGACCCCGGCGGGGGCCTGCTGGCCGAGGACGGCGAGCACCTCCCGCCCCAGGAGGACCGCGCGGATCGCGACGAAGGCGCCGACGGCGAGGGCCACGACCGTGTCCCACACCCCCGACCCGGTCGCCGCGACGAGCCATCCTGCCCCCAGCACCCCGACGGACCCCACCGTGTCGGCCAGCACCTCGAGGTAGGCGCCCTTGACGTTGAGGCTCTCCCCGGCACCGGAGCGCAGCAGGACGAGGGCAGCGACGTTCACCACGAGACCGAGCGCGCCGACGAGGAGCATCGGCCCGGCGTCGGGCGCCGCCGGTGAGCCGATCCGGCCGACGGCCTCGACGACGACGTACACCGACACCCCGAGCATGAGCAGGACGGCGATCCCGGAGGCGAACACCTCGGCGCGGTAGGAGCCGAACGTCCGGCGGCCGGTGTCGTCGGGGCGGGTGGCGACGCGGGTGGCGACGAGCGCGGCGCCGAGGGCGACGACGTCGGCGGCCATGTGCCCGGCGTCCGACAGGAGGGCCAGCGACCCGGAGACCAGTGCGGCGACGAGCTCGACGACGAGAAACGTCGCGATCAGGGCGAAGGACGCCGCGAGCCGCCACCGGTGGCGGCCGCCGGCGTGCCCCGTGCTCATGGCACCCCCGGCAGCAGGACGGTTCGACAGGTCGTTGAGGAGCATCGGGTTCGTTGAGGAGCCTCAGTCGTCGACGAGGATGGCACACGCGCCGTCGCCGGACGACGCGGCCCGACGCTCAGCCGAGCGCGGCCACCACACCGGCGGCGATTCCGAGGACGACGGCGCCGGCGGCCGAGCAGTGCAGGACGGCGGCCGGTGCCGCGGCCAGGCCGTCCGGGCCGGCCGGGCTGCCGGGGGGCGCGGGTGCCGGTGGCTCGCTCACCGCCCGGAACGCCGGCGCTAGCCAGCGCAGGTAGTAGAAGAGGCTCGCGACGGTGTTCGCCGCGCCGAGGACGACCAGCCACATCAGCCCGCCGTCACCGGTGGCGGTGAAGACCGCGACCTTGCCGACGAAGACGGCGGTCGGCGGCGTCCCGACCAGGCCCAGCAGGACGACCGCCAGGCTCACCACCACCCAGGGTCGGTGCCGCACCCCGGTGGCCCAGTCCGAGATCGTCCGTGCCCCGGGCAGGGCCGCGGCCGCCGCGAAGGCGCCGACGTTCGTCACCGCGTACCCGAGCAGGTACACCGTCAGCGCCGGGACTGCCACGTCCGTGCGACCGGCGACCGCGACGACCATGAGCAGGTAGCCGACCTGGCTGATCGCCGAGTAGGCGAGCAGCCGCAGCGGGTCGTCCTGGCGGAACGCCGCCAGGTTCCCCAGGGTCATGCTCGCGGCCGCCAGCAGCGCCACGACGAGCGCGACGTCCACCGGCACCCCGGCGAACGGCTCCGCGAGCAGCCGGAAGGCGGCCGCCACCGCCCCCACCTTCGGCACGGTGGTGAGGAACGCGCCGACCGCGGGCGTCGTCCCCGCGGTGACGTCCGGGACCCAGAAGTGCACCGGCACCGCACCGGCCTTGAACGAGACGCCGGCGAGCAGTCCGAGCACGCCGACCGCCGTCAGGGCGCGGGGTGCTTCGGCCAGCCCGGCCGCCAGCTCGCCGTACCCGGTGCGGCCGGTGGCCAGCACCAGCGCCGTGACCCCGACCAGCATGAGGACGCCGGTGAGCGCTCCCATCAGGTAGTACTTCAGTGACGCCTCCACGCCGCGGGCGTCCTTGGTGAAGCCGGCCAGGGCGTACAGCGGCACGCTGGCCAGCAGGTAGGCCGCCACCAGCAGGAGCAGGTCGCTGGCCGCGGCCAGCGCGTTCGCCCCGACCGCCCCGAGCAGGCCCAGCACGTACACCTCGGTCTCCCGGGGGTGCCCGGTGAAGCGGGACCGGGCCAGGACGACGAACGCGGCGCTCGCCAGCGCGACGCTCAGGCGCACCACGCCCGTCACCGCGTCCACCGTCCAGGTGCCGGAGAACACCACCCGGTCCCCGGCCGCCAGGCCGACCGCGGCGGCGGCCGCCGAACCGCCCAAAGCCGTCACCGCCACCACGGCCACCCGGCCCTGGCGGTGCTGCGGCGTCCACAGCCCGAGCAGCAGCCCGCCGACCGCCCCGGCCAGCAGGAGGATCTCCGGCAGCAGCGCGAGCGGCTCCGGGCCGTGGCCGACCGTCACCGCGAGACCGTCTCGACGAGGGTGACCGCGGCCGGCTCGACGACGTCCAGCAGCGGTCCCGGGACGAGACCGATGAGCACCGACAGCGCCAGCAGGCCGGCGACCGGGGCCAGCTCGTGCGCTCGCAGGTCACCGGTCTCCCGGGCGTCCCCGGCGGCGGGGACGGCGGGGGCGCCGGCGAGCAGCCGCCGGATCGCCCGCAGGAACAGCCCGGCGGTGAGCAGGATGCCGGTGACCGCCACGACGGTGGCCACCGGCGCCGCCTGCAGGGCGCCGGTGAAGACCTGGAACTCGGCGATGAAGCCGGACAGTCCGGGCAGGCCGAGCGACCCGAACGCCCCGACGGCGAACAGCGCGGCGAACCGGGGCGCGGTGCCGGCCAGCCCGCCCCACCGGTCGAAGGCGTAGTCGCCACCCCGCGACCACAGGTACCCGGTGAGCAGGAACAGGGCGCCGGTGATCAGGCCGTGGCTGACCATCTGCACCACCGCGCCCGAGGTGGCCACCTGCCGGGCGGCCGGGTCCGCCCCGGCGACGAGACCTGCTGCCCCCAGGCCCAGGACGACGTAGCCCATGTGGTTCACGGACGTGTAGGCGATCATGCGTTTCGCGTCGGTCTGCGCCAGCGCGACCAGCGCCCCCCACACGACGCTGACCACGCCGAGGACGACGATGACCACGGCCCAGCGTTGCCAGGCGTCCGGCAGCATCGGCATGGCGATCCGGGCGAAGCCGTAGGTGCCGAGCTTCAGCAGCACGCCGGCGAGGATCGCCGACCCGGCGGCCGGGGCGTCGGTGTGCGCGTCCGGCAGCCAGGTGTGGAACGGGAACGTCGGGGTCTTCACCGCGAGCCCGACGACGATGGCGAGCAGGACCAGGGAGCCGGCCACCGGGGAGTCCTGCAGCGGCGGGGACTCGGTGAGCCGCACCATGTCGAACGTGCGGTCCGGTGAGCCGAGGAAGAGCCCGATGAAGCCGACGAGCAGGGCCAGGGAGCCGACGAAGGTGTAGAGGAAGAACTTCAGCGCGCTGCGCTGGCGGTCCCCGTGCCCCCAGCCGGCGATGACGAAGTACATGCCGACGATGGACAGGTCGAAGAAGACGAAGAACAGGATGAGGTCCAGGGCGGCGAAGGTGCCCAGCACCGTCGTCTGCAGGAACAGGAACAGGGCCGCGTAGGACCGCGGCCGGTGCGGTTCCCGCCAGGACCACAGCGCCGCCGCCAGGAACAGGACGTTCGTCAGCGCCAGCAGCGGCAGCGACAGCCCGTCGACGCCGACGTGGTAGCCGGCGTCCACGGTGGGGATCCACGTGGTGGACACCTCGAACGCCACCCCGCCGGCCGGGTCGTAGCGCCACCACATCCAGGCGACGAGGAGCACCTCGACGACGGCGGTGGCGACCCAGGCGCTCAGCACCAGCCGGCGGGCCCCGGCGGGCAGCACGAGCAGCCCGAGCGCCACCGCGACGGGGAGCAGGACGACGACGGTCAGCAGCACGGGGCTCTCACCCTCCGATCAGCAGCAGCGCGAGCAGCAGGCCGAGCCCGCCGGCGGCCATGGCGTAGTACTGGTGCAGCAGTCCGGTCTGCGGGCGACGGGCCAGTGCCCCGGCGCGGTAGAACGCCCGGGCAGTGGCCGTCACGGCTGCGTCGACGCCGCCGTGGTCCCACCGGGCGACCCGGCCGGCGAGCCGGACGGTGCCGGTGGCCGCGGAGGTCACCAGCCGGTCCACCCCCCGCTCGTCGACGACGGCCACCCTGGCGGCCAGCGCCGTCACCGGCCGGCCGGTCAGCACGGCCCTCAGCCCGGCCCAGCGGTGCAGCGGCGTGCGCTCCACGGCGGTGAGCAGTGCCGGCCGGGCCAGCACGGCGGCCAGCACACCGGTCGCCAGGGCCGCGGACACGACGAGGTCCACCGGCGCTGCCGCCGGCTCCGCCGGCACCCCCAGCAGCGTGCGGACCCACCGGGCCACCGGGGGCAGGGCCAGCACCCCGAGCCCGGCGGCCGGCAGCGCCAGCGTCACCGCGACCGCCGTAGTGGCCGGCGGGACCGGCCCAAGCGTCCGCGTCGCGCCGTGCGGAGCGCCGTCCGCAGCGTCGTCCGGCCGGGCCAGGACGACGCCGAGCAGCTTGCCGGCGTACCCGGCCGACAGGGCCGCCGCGGCCAGCGCCACGACGTGCAGCGCCTGCCCGTGCACCGAGGCGAGCACCTGGTCCTTGGTGGCCCACAGGGCGAGCGGCGGCACCCCGCTCAGCGCCAGCGCGGCCACCACGGCCGCGGCGCCGACCCCGCGGTGGCGGCGGGCAGCGCCCCGCAGCCCCGACAGCTGCTGGGTGCCCAGCGAGGTGAGCCAGGCGCCGGCGGCGACGAACAGCCCGGCCTTGACCGCCGCGTGGGCGACGAGCTGCGAGGTGCCCGCGGCCACCGCGGAGACGCCGGCGGCCAGGACGACGAAGCCGATCTGCGCCGCGGTGCTGGCGGCCAGCAGCTGCTTGACGTCGCGCTGGGCCAGGGCCACCGCGCCCAGCACCAGCGCCGTCAGCGCCCCCGCCCAGGCCGCCGCCGGCGCGGCCCAGCCGGCGGCCTGCAGCAGCGGGTGGAGCCGGACCAGCAGGTACCCGCCCGCCGCCACCATGGTGGCCGAGTGCAGCAGCGCGCTGACCGGGCTCGGGCCCTCCATCGCCGCCGACAGCCAGGCGGAGAACGGCAGCTGCGCCGACTTGCCGAGGGCGGCGATCAGGACGCCGGCGGCGGCCACGTGCAGCCACGGTCCGTCGGCGCCGGGCAGGTCGGCCAGGCGCAGGCTGCCGGCGCCGGCCAGGGCCGCGCCCGCCGCCACGTACAGGCCGAGGTCCGCGGCCCGGGTGGTGAGGAACGCCGTGGTGCCGGCTGCCATCTTGCCCGGGACCTCCCAGTGGAAGGCGATGAGGGCGTAGGAGGCCATCCCCATCACCTCCCAGGCCAGGAGCAGCGTGGTGAGCGTGGTGGCGGTGACCGTGACCTGCATCGCCGCGGCGAACACCAGCAGGAAGCCGAAGAACCGTGCCCGGGCGGCGTCCCGCGGCAGGTCCGCCGCGGCGAACACGGTCACGGCGGCGGTCACCGCGGCGACCGTCACCACCATCACCGCCGACAGCGCGTCGACCGACAGCGCGAGCTCGCCGCCGTCGACGAGGCCGACGAAACGGGCCTGAGCCCGCGGCCGGGTGCCGGCCACGACGGCGGCGGCGAGCAGGCCGACCGCGGCAGCGGCGACGGCGGCGGGCGCGGCAGCCCGGTCAGCGCGCCGGCCGGCCAGCAGCAGCGCGCCACCGGTCACGGCGGGGACCGCGACCAGCGCGGCGAGCGCGAGACTCACCCGCGCAGCTCCGTCGCCATGTCCACCATGTCCACCTGGCGGGCGCGGTAGATGGCGATGGTGGCGGCGAAGCCCATCACCATCTCCACGGCCATGACGACCAGGGCGAGGACGACGAGCACCTGCGCGTCCGGCGTCCCGGGACTCAGGAAGTACCACGCGGCCCCGGCGCCGACCAGCACCCCGTTGACGACGAGCTCGAGTCCCATCATCACCATGACGATCGACTGCTGGGACAGCGCGCCGAACAGCCCGACGCCGACCAGTGCGGCGGCGACGGTGAGGACGATCTGCAGGGTCATCGCGGCAGCCCTCCGGGGACGGGGTCGTCGGGACGGCGGCGGTCCAGGCCCGGCCCGAACCGGTCGTAGCGGCCGCGGGACGTCGCCAGCACCGTCCCGGCGAGGATGGTGGCGAGCAGGCCCACCCCGACGACGATCATCACGAGCATGTGCGAGCCCATCACCGCCTCGCCGAGCTGGCGGGTGCTGTCGGCGGGCCGGGGGCCCGCGGGCTCGGGCCAGTCCACCGTCCAGATCCCGGCGGTCAGCACGAGGAACGTCGTCAGCCCCACCGCCGCCGACCCCCTGGCGTTGTGCACCATGGTCATCGGCATCAGCCCGGCCGGGTTCATCATGAACATGATCATGAAGACGGCCATCACGGCCATCTCCATCGTCATCATCAGCGCGGTGACCAGGGCCAGGTAGGGCAGGTCGAGGACGAGCAGCATGAGCGCCACGGCGAGGAACGAGGCGAGCAGCGCGAACGTCGCCCGGGCCATCGAGTCGACGACGAAGACGAGGACGCCGGCTGCCACGGCCAGTGCGCCGAGGGCCCCGAGGACGACGGTCAGCGTGCTCACCGGTACACCCCCGCCAGGGCCAGCACCGACACCACCAGGGCCTGCAGCAGGGTGAGCGGCACGAGCACCATCCACGCCACCTCGACGAACCGGTCCGGGCGGATCGCGGGCACCCGGCGCCCCACGGTGACGAGCACGGCGAGCACGGCGAGCGTCTTGACGGCGTGCCAGGCCGTGTCCGGCAGCCACGGGCCGTGCCCGGCACCGAGGAACAGGGCGGCGGCCATCGCCGCCGACACCCCGAGGAAAACGTACCGGCCGAGCTGTACGAGCAGCCGGTCGGCGCCGGCCAGGTCGGAGAGCAGCCCACCGCCGGCGTCCGCCGACACCGGCGGGTCGAACGGCCCCCAGAACGCGAACGCCGCGCTGCCGGCGAGGAACACGACGAACGCCACCGGCATGGTGACGACGAACCACAGGTCCTGCTGCGCGGAGACCACGTCGGTGACCCGCAGCGACCCCGCGCCCACCCCGACGGTGATCAGGGCGAACATCAGCGGCAGCTCGTAGGCCAGGCCCTGGGCGAGGAAGCGGTAGCCCCCGACCAGGGAGTACACGGCGTTGGGCCCCCAGCCGACCAGCCACAGCGCGGCCCACAGCAGCGCCTCGGCCGCGTTGAACCACACCAGCTCGGCCGAGGAGGGAGCGAGGACCTGTCCCCCGAGCGGGACGACGGCGGCGGCCAGGACCGCGAGCACCGGGACGGCGACCACCCCGGCCCGCAGCAGCAGCACGTCCGGGCGCAGGGTCCGGCGCGGCTGGGTGCTGAGGTGCCGCAGGCCCGCGCGCACGGGGTCGGACCACGCTGCGGCGCCGTGCAGCACGACGGAGTCCGCGGCGGCCACGACGAGCCCGGCGCCCAGTGCGACGGCGAGCACCACGAGGGCCTCAGCCATGGCCGTGCTCGTCCGGTGGGTGGCTGCCGGCCGGCGTGGTCGCCGGCGACGCGTCGAGCGTGGCGACGGCCAGCCGGACGGCGGCCAGCTCCGCGCCGTCCGTCATCGCGGCCACGGCCTGCGGGGACGCCGGCGGCGGCGGGTCGCCGTCCCCGGTCAGCGAGCCGGCCCACTGCCGGACCCGGTCGACGGCGTCCCGGCCCTGTTCGTCGTGGCCGACCCCGCGCAGCGACCAGGTGAGCACCCGGGAGCCGGTGACCCGGCGGGCGAGCCGCTCGGCGTTCGCGCCAGCGCCGGCCGTCCCGGCCACCAGGTCGGCCCGGGTGCGGCGGGCCTGGCGAGCGGCCAGCGGCCACCCTGCGACGAGCAGCAGCCGCGACAGCACGTCGGCGGCCACGACCTGCGGGGAGGCCGGTGGGGGCGGTGCGGCGTCCGGATCCACCCAGGTGACGTGCGGCTCGGTGAGGACGTCGCCCTGCAGCCGGCCGTGCACCACCAGGCCGGTCGGCCAGCCGGGCAGCCACGGGCCGATGGTCACGGCCAGGGAGTCGAGCTGCAGGCCGTCTCGGTCCGGCGCGGTCTGGGCCATCGCCAGCCCGGCGACGTCACCGCCGCCGTGGTCCCCGTGCCCGCCGTGGTCCCCGTGCTCCCCGTGGTCCATGTGCTCCCCGTGGTCCATGCCGTCCATGCCGTCCATGCCGTCCATGCCGTCCATGCCGTCCGTGCCGTCGTGCACGTCCGGTCGGGGGGCTGCCTGCCACGGGTCGTCCGGTGCCGGGTCCGCGCCGGAGGCGGCCAGCCGGGCCGCAGCGTCGGCGAGCGACTCGGCGAGCGCGGCCGGCGTCCGGGCCTGCACCCGGAGGCGGGGGGCCGGCAGCTGGCTCCACAGCAGGTCGACCGCGGCCGCGAGCCCCGGCCCCGGCTCTCCCAGCACGAGCAGGACGTCGGCGTCCGCCGGGGAGAGCGCCGCGGACCAGCCCCGGCGGTCGAGCTCCGCCTCCGCGGCCCAGCGCAGCGCCCGCGCCTCGGGGGAGTCCACCACCAGCACCCGCGGACGAGCCAGCGCCCACGACGTGACGGCCGCTCTCAGGCCCACCGCAGCCCCCCCTCCCGCCAGACGTAGACGACCCCGACGAACAGCACGGCGAGAAAGCCGAACATCTCCACGACGGCCGTCGTCCCCATGTCCGCGACGACGACGGCCCACGGGTACATGAACACCATCTCCATGTCGAAGGCCAGGAACAGCAGGGTGACCGCGTACCAGCGGACGTGGAACCGGGAGACGGCGTGCTGCTGCGGCACCGAGCCGCCCTCGAACGGCAGCACCCGCGCCGGGGCGCGGGTGACCGCGAGGGCTGCGGCCGCGCCGTACACCCCGACCACGAGCGCCGCCGCGGCGCCCAGCAGCGACACCGCGCTCATGGCCCCGACCCCTCGGCGAGCACCGTGCCCATCATCCCCAGGTCCTCGTGGTCGAGGATGTGGCAGTGGTACACGGTCAGCCCGGGGAAGTCGTCGAAGCGCACCCGGACCGTCACCGTCCTGCCGGCCGGGACGTTGACGACGTCCAGCCACCGCGGCGGACCCTGGACCGGCGCACCGTCGCGGGCGACCACCTGCACCGGCCACACGTGCAGGTGGAAGGGGTGGTCCATCGGGCTGTCGTTGGCGACGGTCCACTCCTCCACCGTGCCCACGGTGACCGGCGTGTCCACCCGCTCGGCGTCGAACTCCCGCCCGTCGATGGTGAAGGCCATCCCCCGGCCCATGGCCATCCCCATGGCGAAGGTGAGCGTGCGGCGTCCGTCGACCACGGCCTCGCGCAGGTCGGGCAGGTCCACGAGCCGGTCCGGCAGCGCGGGACGGTCGGCGGAGGTGGCGCCTCCGGTGAGGTCCAGCAGCACCGTGGCGTCCTGCTCACCCCGGCCCGGCCCCGACGGGCCTGCACCCGTCCCCGGGCCCGTCCCGGGCCCCCTGCCCATGCCCATGCCGCCCCGGTCGACGGGCAGGGTCGTCAACCGGGCGTGCGCCGCGGTGGCCCGGGCGAGCAGCTGCACCCGGTTCCCCGGGGCCAGCAGGACGTCGTCCACCTCGACCGGCTCGGCCAGGTGACCGGCGTCCGCCGCGACCTGGACCAGCTCCCCGCCGTCCAGCCGCAGCCGCAGGAAGCGGGAGGTGCAGGCGTTGACCACCCGCCAGTGCTCCCAGCTCCCCGGCTCGACCTGCACGGTCGGCCGCAGCTGGCCGTTGACGAGCACGAGCTGGCCCTCGCGGCCCATCATGACGTCCATCGGGCCGGCGGCCGCGACCCGGTCCCCGTCCAGGCTGAGGTCGCTGACGACGAGGACCCGTTCCCGGCCGGCGGGCAGGTCCGGGTCGTCCTGCGACTCGATGACGATCGCGCCGGCCAGGCCGCCGAAGAGCTGGTCGGCGACGAGCCCGTGCAGGTGCGGGTGGTACCAGAACGTCCCGGTCGGGTGGTCCGGGGGGACGTCGTACTCGTACCGGAACGTCTCGCCGTCCTCGATCCGCACGAGGGGGTTGTCCCCGTTGTCCTGCGGGGACACGTGCAGTCCGTGCACGTGCAGGTTGGTGGCGGTGCCCAGGGCGTTCTCGACGTCCAGCCTGACCCGGTCGCCGGGCCGTAGCCGCAGCGTCGGTCCGGGTACGGACCCGTTGTAGGACAAGGCGTGGACGGTCCGGCCGGCCAGCGTCACCGGCCCGGCGGCCGCGCGCAGCCGGGCCTCCAGGACGCCACCGGCGCTGCGCAGCTCGTCCGGCTCGGTGAGCGCGCTGCCGCGCACGTCGTCCAGGGGTGTCGTCCCGGTGCTGTCGTCGGTGCCGTCCCCGGCGCCCCACCGGCCGATGACACCGGCCGCCCCCAGCGAGATCGCGGCCACCCCGGTCCCGGCGAGGACCAGTACCTGGCGCCGGCTGGGACCGCTGCGCTCGTCCGGCACCCGGGTCAGTCCCCGTCCAGCTCGTGCCGGCGGGCCCGGTACTCGGCCTCGTCGATCTCCCCCCGAGCGAAGCGCTCGTCGAGGATCCGGCGCGCCGAGGACTCCCGGGGTGCGGTGCCGGCGTCGGAGGACCGCCCTCCCGAGGACCCGCCGACGGTGCGCGCCAGCACGACGACGAGGACGATGAGGCCGACGAGGACGAGCAGCCACCACAGCCACATCCAGCCCATGCCGGCCCCCCAACCCATGCCGAAACCGGGTCCCATCGGTCCACCACCTCTCCTCGCCGAAGCCCATCCTCGGTCGACGGCCACCACCGTGCCAGCCGGGCCTGGGCGCAGGCGCGGAAGAGCGTCAAGGTTCGATGAAGAACCGTCCGGGCGGGCCGCCGGGACGGCTGCGGCGGTCGGCCCGGTTCCCCGAGGGCGGCACCATGGAAGGCATGGTGCCCAGCCCGGACGGACGACGCGCCCTGGTCGTCGACGACGAGCGGCCGTTGGCCGCCGTCATCGCGAGCTACCTGGAGCGGGAGGGGTTCGAGGTGGCGCAGGCCTACGACGGCCCCGGCGCTCTCGAGGTGGCCCGCGAGCTCGACCCGGACGTCGTCGTCCTGGACCTCGGCCTGCCCGGGCTCGACGGGGTGGAGGTGTGCCGGGTGCTGCGCACCTTCTCGGACTGCTACGTCGTCATGCTCACCGCGCGCGGCGACGAGACGGACACCCTCGTCGGCCTGTCCGCCGGCGCGGACGACTACGTCACCAAGCCGTTCAGCCCCCGCGAGCTCGTCGCCCGGATCCGGGCGATGCTGCGCAGGCCCCGTGCTCCGAGCCGCCCAGCCGACGACGGGGAGGCACCGGTGCTGTCCTTCGGCGACCTCGTCATCGACCCGGTGTCCCGTGAGGTGAGCGTCGAGGGCCGGCCCGTGCCGCTCACCCGCACCGAGTACGACGTGCTGGCGGCGCTCGCGGCACGTCCCCGGCTGGCGTTCACCCGTCGCCACCTCATCGACACCGTGTGGGGCCGGGACTGGGTGGGCGACGAGCACCTCGTCGACGTCCACGTCGGGCACCTGCGCCGCAAGCTCGGGGACGACGCGGCGGCGCCCCGGTTCGTCCGCACCGTCCGGGGCGTGGGCTACCGGATGGGGGACGGCGTCCCGCAGCCCGCGGCCGGTGGTGCGGGATGACGCCGCCGGGCCGTGCCGGCGGCCGGACGGGGCTCGGGACGCGGCTGGTCGCCGCCCAGGCGCTCGTCGTCCTCACCGGGGCCGCGACCGCGTGGCTGGTGGCCGGGGTCATCGGACCGCCGCTCTTCGACGAGCACCTGGCCCGGGCCGCGCGGGCCGAGCCGGGGCAGGAGCTGCTGCACGCGGAGGCGGCCTTCCGGTCCGCGACCGTCATCTCCCTGGCGGTGGCCCTGCTCGCGGCGACGGCGGCGGCGCTGGCCGTCAGCCTGTCGGTGACCCGCCGGGTCCGGCGCTCGCTGCGCACGGTGTCGGAAGCGGCGTCCACCGTCGCCGACGGTCGGTACACCGCCCGGGTGCACACGGCCGGCCTGGGTGCCGAGTTCGACGCCCTGGCGCTGTCGTTCAACCGGATGGCGGACCGGCTGGACAGCGTCGAGGCGACCAGGCGGCGGCTGCTCGCGGACCTCGGCCACGAGATGCGGACGCCGGTCGCGACCCTGGACGCCTACCTGGAGGCCTTTGAGGACGGCGTCCGGGACCTGGACGCCGACACCGTGGCGATGCTGCGCACGCAGACCCGGCGTCTCGGGAGGCTCGCTCACGACATCAGCGCGGTGTCCCGGGCCGAGGAGCACCAGGTGCCGCTCGCGGCTCGGCGCGTCCCGGCACAGGAGCTCGTGCGCTCCGCGGTCGCGGCCGGGGCGGCCCGCTTCGCCGACCGGGGCGTCACCCTGACGGCGCACATCGGCGCGGGAGTGCCGGAGGTGGAGGTCGACCCCGACCGGCTCGGTCAGGTCCTCGGCAACCTGCTCGACAACGCCTTGCGGCACACTCCCGGCGGCGGCCGGGTCACGGTGTCGGCCGACCGCCGCGGTGCCGGCGTCGAGCTCGCCGTCAGCGACACCGGCGAGGGGATCGCGCCCGAGCACCTCGAGCACGTGCTCGAACGCTTCTACCGAGTCGACTCCGCCCGGGACCGCGAGCACGGCGGGTCCGGCGTCGGGCTGGCGATCTGCAGGGCGCTCGTCGAGGAGCACGGCGGGCGGATCACGGTTCACAGCGACGGGAAGGGTGCCGGTACGACGGTCAGCGTGTGGCTGCCGGTGCCCGGCCGGCGGACGGCGCCGGCGGCGTCCGGGTGAGACGGTTCAGGTGGTCGGGCAGTCCCGGAGCGCGGCGCGGTCGAAGTCGGGCACCGGACGCTCGCGCGCCTGCTCCGGCGTGGTGGCCAGACCGTTCTCCTCGATGTCCTGGATGAGCCAGTCCATCTCGAGGATCTCCCGCCGCTGCGCCTCACTGATCTCGACGGCGAGCTCGCACACCCGGACGTCCTGCATGCCGGCGCGCTCGGCCCGGGTGATCGCTAGTGAGTGGTGCGGGATCATCGCCTGCATGAAGTCGACGTCCCCGACCGTCGCCTGACTGCGGTCCAAGGCGATCCCGCCGCCGAGCAGCAGCAGGCTCACGACGACGACCACCGTGTTGGCCTTCGTGCTGCGGTACATGTTGAGCATCCACGCGAGCATCACCAGACCCATGGACCCGCCCATGGTCAGCGCCATGAAGACCCGGCTCTCACTGAACCGCACGTGGCTCCACTCCCACGAGCCGACGAACATGAGCCAGTACATGAGCACCATGGCGGTGAGGATCATCGCCGCGAACCGCAGGTACATGCCGCGCTGGTGACCTCCGTGCTGACTCTGCTGGTCGTGCTGGTCGTGCTGGCCCTGCTGCTGCTGGTTCCGGTGCTCGTTCGGCTGCTGCGTCATCTGAGGTGACCTCCGTGCTCCTCTGCTGCCCTGCGCCGTCCGCGACGTGCCGGCCGGCCGGACCAGCCTGACGGCGAACCCTGGAGCCTGCGACTCGAGGACGTCGTCTTCATCGAATCTTGAGGCTCCGCGGGGCCCGGCAGCGACGTCCGTCGGCGACCATGGAGGCAGCCGGGACCGGTCGGTCCCGTCGCGTCGTGCGCACCGGACGCCAGTGGTCCCGCGTACGCCTGTCCGTCCACGATCCTCGGAGTTGCCCCATGCCCCGTCTCGCCCTGCCCGCCGTCGCCGTCAGCGTCGTCCTCGCCCTCGCCGGCTGCTCCGGCGACACCTCACCCGGGACGCCGACCGGCGGGTCGTCGGCGGTCACGCCGTCCGAGTCTGCGGTTACGCCGTCCGAGGCTGCGACGTTCAACGCCGCCGACGTCGCCTTCGCTCAGGGGATGATCCCGCACCACGGCCAGGCGCTCGCGATGGCGCGGATGGCGCCGGGCCGCGCAGAGTCGCCCGAGGTCGTGGACCTCGCCCGCCGGATCGAGGCCGCCCAGGAGCCGGAGATCGCCGAGATGACCTCGTGGCTGGAGGCCTGGGGCGAGGAGGTCCCGGACGCCGCCGCCGGTGGCGCGACGGACGGGCACGCCGCGCACGGCATGGACGCCGAGGAGCACGAGGCGGGAGGGATGCTCACCGCCGAGGAGATGGCCGAGCTCGAGCAGGCGACGGGGGCGGAGTGGGACCGGCTGTTCCTGACCGGGATGATCGCTCACCACGAGGGGGCGGTGGCGATGGCCGAGCGGCAGCTGACGGAGGGCAGCTACCCGCCGGCCCTGGAGCTCGCGGAGGCCATCATCGAGGGCCAGCAGGCCGAGATCGAGGAGATGCGGGCCCTGCTCGGCTAGCCCCCAGCGCCGCCCCCATCCCATCCCCCTGCCCCCGTGATCATGCAATCCCGCCACCCCCACGACCCATCCGTGATCATGCAATCCCGCCACCCGTCATCGAGTGGGGCGAGCCGGCACAGCTGTGACCAACAAGCACTCTGCGACCGGGGCGGTCGGTCGGCCCGGTCGTGCAGTCGGTCCGGGTGGCAAGGTGGCGGGGATGCATGAGCGCTTCATGGCAGCCCACGTCGGCTCAGACGCCTCGATCACAGAATGCTGCGCTCGGTACCGCCTGCCCGGCGTGTCGCGCCACCAACCCAGCATCCTGCGAGCGGGCAGTGAGGGTGGCTGGGGTGGCGGGATTGCATGATCACGGATGGGTCGTGGGGGTGGCGGGATTGCATGATCACGAGAGGGAGGGGGCGGTGGGTGAACTCCTGGTGACCGTCCACAGGGAGGCTGTCGCGGCGGCCCCGGCTGGGCTACGCTTCGTGGGCAGTTGCAGTGCTCGCACGTCTTGTTTTCCTGCTTCAGGAGCGGACGACGAAACACCGTGACGCGCGGACCCGGAGGTCGGGTCTGTCGGAACACTCCGAAGGGAAACACGCACGTGACCACAGGCACCGTGAAGTGGTTCAACGCCGACAAGGGCTACGGGTTCATCACCCCCGACGACGGCGGCGCCGACGTCTTCGCCCACTTCTCCGCCATCGAGATGAGCGGGTACCGCTCCCTCGAGGAGGGTCAGCACGTCGAGTTCGAGGTCACCCAGGGCCAGAAGGGCCCCCAGGCCGCGAACATCCGTCCGCTCTGACGAGCGACGACTCCACGGACGCCCCGGCTCGCCGAGCCGGGGCGTCCGTGCCTGCCGGGGACTCGTCCGGCAGGATGCGGCAGGTGAGCGAGCCGTGGTGGAAGAGCGCCGTCGTCTACCAGGTCTACCCGCGGAGCTTCGCGGACTCCGACGGCGACGGCATCGGTGACCTCGGCGGCGTCCTCGCTCGGCTCGACTACCTGCACGCCCTCGGCGTCGACGTCCTGTGGCTGTCCCCGATCTACCCCTCTCCGCAGCACGACAACGGCTACGACATCAGCGACTACACCGCCGTCGACCCGGTGTTCGGCAGCCTCGAGCAGCTCGACGAGCTGATCGCGGCCCTGCACGCGCGTGGCATGCGTCTCGTCATGGACCTCGTCGTCAACCACACGAGCGACGAGCACCCGTGGTTCGTGGAGTCCCGCAGCGGGCCGGACTCTCCGAAGCGGGACTGGTACTGGTGGCGGCCGCCCCGCCCCGGAATGCGCCCCGGGGACCCCGGCGCCGAGCCGACGAACTGGCGCTCGTTCTTCTCCGGTCCCGCCTGGCAGCTCGACGAGGCGTCCGGCGAGTACTACCTGCACCTGTTCTCCCACCGGCAGCCGGACCTCAACTGGGAGAACCCCGAGGTCCGTCAGGCCGTGTACACGATGATGCGCTGGTGGCTCGACCGCGGGGTCGACGGCTTCCGGATGGACGTCATCAACCTCATCTCCAAGGACCCGGCGCTGCCCGACGGTCACGTCACCGGCAGCGGGATGCTCGGCGACGGCTCCCCGTACTACGTCTGCGGGCCGCGGATCCACGAGTTCCTCGCCGAGATGCACGCCGAGGTGATGGCCGAGCGGGAACAGGTGCTGCTGACGGTCGGGGAGATGCCGGGCGTGACGGTGGAGGAGGCCGTCCTGTTCACCGACCCGGCCCGCCACGAGGTCGACATGGTGTTCCAGTTCGAGCACGTCCAGATCGACCAGGGCGACACGAAGTGGGACGTGCACCCGTTGCGCCTGCGCGAGCTCAAGGCCTCGCTCAACCGCTGGCAGCTCGGGCTGGCCGAGCGCGGTTGGAACAGCCTCTACTGGAACAACCACGACCAGCCGCGCGTCGTCTCCCGGTTCGGGGACGACGGCCGCTACCGGGTCGAGTCCGCCACGCTGCTCGGCACGGTCCTGCACCTGCACCGGGGCACGCCGTACGTCTACCAGGGCGAGGAGCTCGGGATGACGAACACGTCGTTCACGAGCATCGAGGACTTCCGCGACATCGAGTCGCTCAACCACTACGCCCACGAGGTGGCTGCCGGCACCCCGCCGGACGCCGTCCTCGCCGGGCTGCGGACGATGAGCCGGGACAACGCCCGCACCCCGATGCAGTGGGACGACACCGAGCACGCCGGGTTCACCACGGGCACGCCGTGGATCCCGGTCAACGCCAACTACACCGAGGTCAATGCGGCCGCGGCGCTCGCCGACCCGCACTCGGTCCTCCACCACTACCGGCGGCTGATCGAGCTGCGGCACACCGAGCCCGCCGTGGCGTTCGGGGACTTCCGGATGCTGCTGGCCGACGACGACCGGATCTACGCGTTCACCCGCCGGTACGAGGGGACCGAGCTGCTCGTGGTGGCCAACTTCTCGGCCGAGGACGCCGAGGCGCCCGTTCCCGACGCCGCGGCCTGGGCGGCGTCCGAGCTCGTCCTCGGCAACTACCCGGACGCCGGCGGCGGCCCGCCCAGCGACCCGGACGCCGCCGGGTTGACCCTGCGCCCCTGGGAGGCGCGGGTCTACCGGCGCCCGGCCTGACCGGCGTCCGTTCTCACAGCAGGCGCCGGTCACCGGGCCTGCGGACCCGCAGCCAGCGGAACCCGTAGCCGTCGAGCAGCACCTCGGCGGCGCCGCCCTCGGCGAGCTCGCACCCGCCCTCCTGCAGCAGGTCGGCGAGCGTGCAGCCGGGCCCGACGTCGCCGAGCCGCAGCGGCACGGTGACCGGGTCAGGGCCGAGGTTGTGCAGGGCGACGACCGAGGCGTCGTCCCAGGTGCAGCGGTGGGCGAGGACCTGGGCGTGCGGCTGCTCGAGGATCTCGTAGGCGCCCCAGCCCAGCTCGGGGCACTGGCGGTATCGCTGAGCCAAGCGGGTGATGAAGCTCCACAACGAGTCCGGGTCGCGCTTCTGGTCGGCGACGTTGACGTGCTGGGGGCCGAAGCCGCCGGTGACGACGGGGCTCACCAGCCGGCGGGCGGGCGCCGTGGAGAACCCCGCGTTCTCCTCCGCCGTCCACTGCATCGGCGTCCGGACGGCGTGCCGCCCGGGAGCGTCGAGATCCTCCCCCATCCCGATCTCCTCGCCGTAGTAGAGGACGGGGGTGCCGGGCAGGGAGAACAGCAGGCTGTACACCATCCGGACGCGGCGCGGGTCGCCGTCGAGCATCGGCGGCAGCCGGCGCTTGAGCCCACGACCGTAGATCTGCATCCGCTCCTCAGGTCCGAAGGCGGCGAAGACCTCCTGGCGCTCCTCCTCGGACAGCTGGTCGAGGGTGAGCTCGTCGTGGTTGCGGACGAAGTTGGCCCACTGGGTGTCCGGGGACACCACCGGGCGGCGGCGCAGCGCGTCGGCGAGCGGGCCGGCGTCCTGGCGGGCAAGGGACAGGTACATCGCCTGCATGCCGACGAAGTCGAACTGCATCGTCAGCTCGTCGCCGTCCTCGCCGCCGAAGTAGTCGACCTGCTTGTCGTAGGGCAGGTTGACCTCGCCGAGCAGGACGGCGTCCCCGGTCCGTCGTTGGAGGAAGCGCCGCAGCGACCTGAGGTAGCCGTGCGGGTCGGCGAAGTCGTCGGCGTTGCGCTCGAGGAGCGTCTCGAGCAGGAACGGCACCGCGTCGACGCGGAACCCGGACAGGCCCGTCTGCAGCCAGAACCCCATCACCTTGGCGATCTCGTCGCGGACGACCGGGTTGGCGACGTTGAGGTCCGGCTGGTGCTTGTAGAACCGGTGCAGGTACCACTCTCCGGTCCTCTCGTCGTGCTCCCAGATGCTGTCCTCCTGACCGGGGAAGACCACCTGGCCGGAGGTGTCCGGCGGCTCGTCGGCGCGCCACACGTAGAAGTCGCGGAACGGGTTGTCGGTGCTCTTGCGGGCCTCTTTGAACCACGGGTGCTGGTCGGAGGTGTGGTTGACGACGAGGTCGGCGATGACACGGATCCCGCGGTCGCGGGCGGTGCGGACGAGCTCCACCAGGTCGCCGAGGCTGCCGAGCCTACGGTCGACGCCGTAGTGGTCGGAGACGTCGTAGCCGTCGTCCCGGTCCGGGGTCGGGTAGAACGGCATGAGCCACAGGCAGGTCACACCCATCTCGGCGAGGTAGTCGATCCGCTCGGCGAGGCCCTGCAGGTCGCCGACGCCGTCGCCGTCGGCGTCGAAGAACGTCTCCACGTCGAGGCAGTAGACGACCGCGTTCTTCCACCACAGGTCGCTGGTGTCGGTGATCCGCATCGGTGCTCCCGGGGTCACAGGCCGCTCAGCTGCGGCAGCACGTGCTGGCCGAAGGCGTCGAGGTAGGGCTCCTGGTCCTGCCCGACGTGGTGCAGGTAGACCTCGTCGAAGCCGAGGCCGACGAGGTCGGCGATCCACCCGGTCAGCCGGCCGAGATCGCTGCTGACGAGCACGGAGCCGCGCACCTGCTGCTCGCTCACCCCGTCGCCGAGGGCGTCGAAGTGTCCGGCTGTCTCCAGGTCCCAGGGCACCGGCGGGGCCCACACGTTCGTGCGCCACTGGTCGTACGCGATGGCGTACGCCTCCTGCTCGGTGGGCGCCCACGACAGGTGCACCTGCAGGACCGTCTTGCCGCGCCCGCCGGCGTCCCGGTAGGCCGCGAGCATGTCGGCGAGGTGGTCGGCCGGCTGGTTGATCGTCGCCAGTCCGTCAGCCCAGGACGCGCCCCAGCGCGCCGTCTCGACGCTCACCGCCGGGACGACGAGCGGCGGCGGGCTCGCCGGGCGCGACCAGACCCGCGCCCGGTCGACGGTGACCAGCCCGTCGTGGCTGACCTCCTCGCCCGCGTGCAGCCGGCGGATGACGTCGACGCACTCCAGCAAGCGCTGGTTGCGCTGCTCCTTGCGCGGCCAGTGCTGCCCGGTGACGTGCTCGTTCATGTGCTCGCCGCTGCCCAGCGCGACCCAGAACCGGTCGGGGAACATCTCCGCCAGCGTCGCGGAGGCCTGGGCGATGACCGCCGGGTGGTAACGCTGCCCGGGGGCGCTGACGACGCCGAACGGCAGGTTCGTCGTGGCCATCGCGGCGCCCAGCCAGGACCAGGCGAAGCCGGAGTGTCCCTGCCGTTGGCTCCACGGCTCGATGTGGTCGGAGCACATCGCCGCCTGGAAGCCGGCCTGCTCGGCGTGCCGGACGTCGCCCAGCAGGCGGCTCGGCGGGATCTGCTCGTGCGAGGCGTGGAAGCCGATGACGGTCACGACGCCCTGTCTACCGGTCGCGCCCTCGGTGCGCAGGGCGAGCGGACTCTCCCCGCACGACGTGGGCAGGGGACGCCGTCCCGTCCCTGGTCCTGGTGGGGTGGCGGGATTGCATGATCACGGTGAGGGGGGAGGGTGGCGGGATTGCATGATCACGGGGAGAGGGGGGCGGACAGGGAGGTGAGGCCTGGGGGGAGGGGCTGGCGGTGCAGGACGACGAGCCGCTGCGTGGGCCGGGTCAGCGCCACGTACAGGTCGTTGACGCCCCGCGGGGACGCGGCGACGACGGCGGCCGGTTCGAGCAGGACGACGACGTCGAACTCCAGGCCCTTCACCTGGCGGACCGAGGTGAGCGTGACCGGCGCGTCCCGGTCCTCGTCCGGGGTGCGCACCGCGGCCGCCCCCAACCGTTCCCGCAGCGCCGCCCCGACGGGGACCAGCTCGGCGTCCGGGACGACGACAGCGACCAGTCCGGCGTCCAGCCGGTCCACCTCGGCGGCCACGACGTCCGCGACGTCCGCGGGCCCGGCGACCCGACGTGCCGGCGGCGGGGGCTCGCCGTCCCGGACGGACGACGGCACGTCGACGTCCAGCCCCGCCGCCGCGAGCACCTCGCCGGCCAGGTCCATGACCGGGCGCGGGGTGCGGTAGTTGACGGTGAGGTGCTCGACGGTCCAGCGGCCGGCGACGAACGGGTCGAGCACCTGCGCCCAGGACGACGCGCCGGCCGCCGACCCGGTCTGCGCGACGTCCCCCACCACGGTCATCGACCGGCTGGGGCAGCGCCGCACGAGCAGCCGCCACGCCAGCGGCGAGAGCTCCTGCGCCTCGTCGACGACCACGTGCCCGTACGCCCAGGTGCGGTCCGCCTCCGCGCGCTCGGCCAGGGTGAGCGACGCCCCGTAGGCGGTGAACCGGTCGGTGAGCGTCTCGGCGCCGACGACGCCCTCGCTGCCGGACAGCTCGATCACCTCGCGGGCGTACTCGAGCTCACGGCGGCGGCGCGCCGCGGTGCGCTCCGCCTCGGCACGCGCCGCCTCGTCGTCGGAGCCGATGAGCTCGGCCACCTCGTCGAGCAGCGGCACGTCGGCCGGGGTCCACGGCGCACCACGGTCCCGGCGCAGCAGCGCCTGCTCGGCACGGTCGAGGATCCCGTCGGCCGCGGCGGCCAGGCGCTCCGGGACGGCGTAGAGGGTCTCGAGCAGCCCGGTCGCCGTCAGCGGCATCCAGCACAGGTTCACCTCGCGGCGCACGTCCGGCGCGGCGCGCAGGTCGGCCTCCAGACCCGGGCGGGTGTCCTCGTCCAGCGGCAGCCGCTGGGCCTGGGCGAGCTGGCGCAGCAGGTCGCCGAGGACCCGCTTGACGAAGGTCACCCGGGCCTCGTTGTGCGGGCGTCCGGTGTCGCGGGCCGCGCTGCGCGCGCTCGCCACGACGCCCGGCCGCAGGTGCACGGTGGTCCCGGCGACGTCGAGCGGAACCGGCCGGTCGGGGACCCGCTGGCGCTGGCGGACGGCGTTGGCCAGGACGTCGACCATCCGCAGATCCCCCTTGAGGGCGGCGACGTCGTCCGGCTCGGTGCCGGTGGCCCGCACCCCCGGGAACAGCTCGCCGACCGTCGACATCACCACCCCGGTCTCGCCGAGCGCCGGCAGCACCTGCTCGATGTACCGCAGGAACGCCCGGTTCGGTCCGACGACGAGGACGCCGGAGCGCGCGATCCGCTCCCGGTGGGCGTAGAGCAGGTAGGCGGCCCGGTGCAGGGCGACCGCCGTCTTGCCCGTGCCGGGCCCGCCCTGGACGACCAGCACTCCGGGCAGGGGGGCGCGGATGACGCGGTCCTGCTCGGCCTGGATCGTGGCGACGATGTCGCGCATCCGGCCGGTGCGGGCAGCAGTCAGCGCGCTCATCAGAGCTCCCTCGCCGGTGACGACCATGTCGTCGTCCACGGCGTCGGGATCCAGCACGTCGTCCTCGACCGAGGTGACCGTGCGGCCCCGGAGCATGAGGTGCCGGCGTCGCACGACGTCCCCCGGCTGGACGGCGGTGGCCCGGTAGAACGGCTCGGCGGCCGGCGCCCGCCAGTCCGTGAGCAGCTGCTCCTGCCGGTCGTCGGACAGCCCGATCCGGCCGATGTAGCGGGTCTCGCCGGAGGCGAGGTCCAGCCGGCCGAACGTCAGCCGGTCCTCCACGGCGTGCAGCTGGGCCAGCCGGTCCTCGTAGAGGGTGGCGAACGCGTCCCGCTCGCTGCGCATCGCGTGCGTGCCGGAGGCGCCGGCCCGGCGGACCTCCGCGAGCCGTTGCGCGGTCACCTCGCGCAACCGGTCCAGGCGGGCGTACAGCCCGGAGACGTACTCCTGCTCCCGGGCGATCTCGTTCTCGACGACCCCCACGCGGCACGGCCTCCCTCGCGGCGCAAACGGCACACCAGCCTGCCACGCCACGTCGTGCGGGCATGACGCGGGGTGGCGCCGGCCCCGGCCCACGTCGTGCGGGCATGACGCGGGGTGGCGCCGGCCCCGGCCCACGTCGTGCGGGCATGACGCGGGCATCACCGGGGCATGACTCACCGCGATTGCGGGCACGAGACGACCATGACTCTGCAGATCGACGACCACGCCGCGTTCCAACGCCGCGAGTGGGCGGCGCAGCGGGTGGGCTGGACGCTCCTCGCCGTCATCCCCGTGGCCGGGTTGCTCGGCCTGACCGGTGCCGGTCCGCTCAGCTGGACGACGGCCGTCTCCGGCGGGCAGACCTTCGCCGTGGACTACCAACGGGTCACCCACCACGAGGCGGACGACGCCCTCACGGTGACGTTCCGACCGGCGGCGGTCGAGGACCGGCGCCTCCGGCTCGAGCTGACGGGCGAGTGGTGGCGGTCCGTGGACGTGCAGGGCGTCACGCCCGCACCGAGCAGCGAGTCGCTCACGGCGGACGGCATCGTCCTGGAGTGGGACGTCGAGGAGCCCGGCAGCACGGCGGTGCACGTGACGTTCCGCGCCCAGTCGTACGGGAGCCTCGACGGCACCCTCGCCGTCGGGGCCGACCGGCTCACCCTGTCCCAGCTCGTCCTGCCCTGAGGAGGCCCGATGGACGCCGTCCTGCGCGGTCTGGTCGTCTACGTCGTCCTGTTCCTGCTCTTCCGGCTCACCGGCAAGCGGGCGATGTCCCAGGTGACGACGTTCGACTTCGTCATCCTGCTCGTCATCGGGGAGGCGACCCAGCAGGCGCTGCTGGGCGAGGACTTCTCCGTCACCCACGCCGCCGTCGTCATCGCCACCCTGCTGGCCGTCGAGCGGTTCTCGGACTACCTGTCGTTCCGGTTCCCCCGCTTCCGCCGGGTCACCGAGAGCGTCCCGCTCGTCCTCGTCGAGGACGGCCGCCCGCTGACCGACGTCCTGCACCGGGAGCACATGACGGTGGACGACGTCCTGCAGGCGGCCCGGGAGAAGGCCGGGGTCGCGCGAATCGAGCAGGTGCGGTGGGCCGTGCTCGAGACATCCGGTGGGATCAGTGTCGTCCCGCAGCCGGACGCCGCGACCCAGGGGTGACGGTCAGCCGGCGCCGGTGTCGAGCGCGGGAGCGACGACGGGCCCGACGATCCGGCCGACCTGCTCGAGCCGCCACAGCTCGCTGCGGTGGAACGGCGGGCCCGACTCCCGGACGACGGCGAGCCCCAGGCGGGTGCCCGCCAGCGGCGCGAGGGCCGCGCCCGCGGTGCCCGGCCAGCTGAGGGCGGCGACCCGCAGCGGCGCGGTCAACGGCACGCGGTCCTCTCCCGGGCACGCGGTGCTGCGCTCGCGGACCCCGGTCGCGGCGCCCCGCTCGTCGTAGACCAGGCACGCCGCCCAGTCGGCGCCGACCGCGCCGGGAGCGCCGTCGACGAGCGTCTGCAGCGCCCGGTCCGGCTGGGCGAGCACCTGCGCCACCAGCTCCAGCTCGGCGTGCCCGGTCGTCGGCGGGGCCGGGTGCTGCAGCCCCACCACCGTGACCCCCGGGACGCCCGCCAGCACGGTGCTCAGCCGGTCCAGGTGGTCGACGTCCCGGACGTCGACGTGGACGTCGTCCAGGGCCCGGCCGGCCTCGGCCTCGAGCACCTCCACCTGGACGATGTCGGCACCCACGGTGCCGAGGGCGGTGGCCACCCGGCCGAGCGAGCCGGGGCGGTCGGGGACGCTGATCCTGATCCGGGCGAGCATGGGGTCACTGTGCCCGTTTTCGGTTACGGGTATGTCAACGGCGGGCACACGGCCGCTGCCAGGGTGGCGGGATTGCATGATCACGAACAGGGTAGTTTCGACTGATCACCGAGGGGGGCGGCGGTGACGGCGTGGGGTCCCGCCGGAGCGGACCTGCAGGACGAGGACGGCGAGGTCGTCGGCGAGCCGGCCCCGGGTCCAGCGGCGCACGTCCTCGACTACCCCGGCCAGTCCCGCACCGAGCGGCACCGGCGCCGCCAGCCGTGCGCCGAGCACGTCCGGCGCAGGCAGGAACCTCCCCGCCAGGGACCGGTCGCGTGCCAGCCGGCGCCACGGGCCGGCCTCGAACCACCGCCGCGGACGACGCGCCTCGAGCAGGCCGTCGGTGACGAGCACGAGCCGCTCGCCGGCGCCGAGCCGGGACGTGGACTCCACCGGCGCGGAGCCGAGCATCCCCAGCGGCGGGGACGGGTCCACCTCCAGGGTGCGCGCCGGACCGCCGCCGGGGGCGACGACGTACGGCGGCGGGTGACCGCAGCTGCAGGTCGTCACGACGCCGTCCCACGTCATCTGGACGAGCACCGCGGTGACGAAGTCCTCCGGCCCGGCGTCCCGGCGCACCGCCCGGTCCAGCGGCAGCGCCACGTCCCGCAGGGCGCCGACCGTCCAGGCCACCTCCCGGAACGAGCCGAGCACCTGGCCGGCGAGCCGGACGGCGTCCAGCCCCTTGCCGCGGACGTCGCCGACGATCGCCCGGACGCCGAACGGCGTGTCGAGCACCTCGACCAGGTCCCCGCCGATGGTCGCCTCCGACGTCGCGGACAGGTACACGCTGGCGCACTCCAGCGGCCCGACGACCGACGGCACCGGCCGCAGGATCGCTCGTTGCGCGGCGTCGGCGACACCGGCGACCCGGCGCAGCTGTCCCGCCCGCTGCACCCGGGTGCGGGCGACGATGACGGCCAGCACCGCGGCCGCGGCGATGAGCGCGAGGCGCACGAGCTGCGGCTGGCTGAACGCGGCGACGTCCCCGGTGTCCTGGTCGACCTGCACGAACCCCGTCCCGAACGCCGCGGCCAGGACCACGGCGCCCACCGCCGCGGTGGCCAGCGGCCCGACCAGTGCAGCGGCCAGCAGCGGCATGGCGGTGAGGACGCCGACGTACTGCGTCGCCGGGCCCTCGAGGACCTCGACGACGACGAGGACCGCCGTCAGGGCCAGCGGCGCCCAGACGCCGGACGGCGTGGACTCGGGGTCCGTGGTGCGCTGCACCCGCTCAGCGTGCCAGGGCCGCTGAGACGACGGCCCTGGCTTCCTCGAGGACCTGCTCGAGGTGCTCGGCGCCGCGGAACGACTCGGCGTAGATCTTGTAGACGTCCTCGGTGCCGGAGGGCCGGGCGGCGAACCAGGCGTCCTGGGTGGTGACCTTGAGCCCGCCGATCGGGGCGCCGTTGCCGGGGGCCTCGGTGAGGCGGGCGGTGATCGGCTGCCCGGCGAGCTCGGTGGCGGTGACCGCGTCGGGGGTGAGCGCCCCGAGCCGAGCCTTCTGCTCGCGCGTCGCCGGGGCGTCGACGCGGGCGTAGGCCGGGTCGCCGTACCGCTCGGTGAGGTCCCGGTACACCTCCGACGGCGACCGGCCGGTGCGGGCCCGGACCTCCGCGGCGAGCAGGGCGAGCAGGATCCCGTCCTTGTCCGTCGTCCACACGGTCCCGTCGGTGCGCAGGAACGAGGCACCGGCGGACTCCTCCCCGCCGAACCCGATGCTGCCGTCGAGCAGCCCGGGGACGAACCACTTGAACCCGACCGGGACCTCGACGAGCCGGCGGCCGAGGCCGGCGACGACCCGGTCGATGAGCGAGGAGGAGACGAGGGTCTTGCCGACGGCGACGTCCGCCCCCCAGCCGGGCCGGTGGGCGAACAGGTAGGAGATCGCGACGGCGAGGAAGTGGTTGGGGTTCATCAGTCCGGCGTCCGGGGTGACGATCCCGTGCCGGTCGGCGTCGGCGTCGTTGCCGGTGGCGACGTCGAACCGGTCCCGCTGGGCGACGAGCGGGGCCATCGCGGACGGCGAGGAGCAGTCCATCCGGATCCGCCCGTCGTGGTCGAGCGTCATGAAGGACCACTGCGGGTCGACCCGGTCGTCGACGACGGTGAGGTCGAGGCGGTGCCGCTGGGCGATGACGGCCCAGTAGTCCACGGCCGCCCCGCCGAGGGGGTGGACGCCGATCCGCACCCCCGCCTGCCGGACGACGTCCAGGTCGAGCACCGTGGGCAGGTCGTCCACGTAGTGGCCGAGGAAGTCGTAGCCGCCCGCGGTCGCCCGCGCCCGCTCCCAGGGCACGCGCCGCACCGAGCCGGTGCCGGCGCGCAGGATCTCGTTGGCCCGCCGGGCGATCCAGCCGGTGGCGTCGCTGCCGGCCGGTCCGCCGTGCGGCGGGTTGTACTTGAACCCGCCGTCCCGGGGCGGGTTGTGGCTCGGGGTGACGACGATGCCGTCCGCGGTGCCCGCCGTGCGGCCGGCGTTGAGCCGCAGCACCGCGTGCGACAGCGCCGGCGTCGGCGTCCAGCCCTCCCGCTCGTCCACGAGCACCTCGACGCCGTTGCCGACGAGCACCTCGAGCGCGGTTCGCCACGCCGGCAGGGACAGCGCGTGGGTGTCCCGGGCCAGCAGCAGCGGACCGTCGGTGCCCTGCTGGCGGCGGTACTCGCAGATCGCCTGGGTGATGGCCAGGATGTGGGCCTCGTTGAACGCGCCGTCCAGGCTCGACCCGCGGTGCCCGGAGGTGCCGAACACCACCTGCTGGGCGGGGTCGTCGGGGTCGGGGCGCACGTCGGTGTACGCCGCGAGCAGGGCGTCCACGTCGACGAGGTCGCTGGGCTGGGCGGGCTGACCGGCGCGCTCGTGCATACCTCCATCCAACCTGACCGCGGGCGCCGTGTCGCGATGCGTACGGGTAGTCTCTGACCTCGTCAGGAGGCCCCCGGCCCTGGATTGGGCCGGTGCCGGCGCTTGGTCATAGGCGCCCCGGCCGGACGGCGAGCTGTGCCGCCAGTCCCAGCCGCGAGCCGACAGGAACCCACCGTGACCGGATCCGACGTCGCCACCGGCGAGCGCGCCCCCGACCGCACCTGGCTCATCGCGCTCGCCGCCTCGCTGTGGGGGTTCTCCTCCCTGCTGCGGGAGCCGCTGAGCAAGGTAATGCCGCCGCTCTCCGTCGTCCTGCTCGAGCACGTCGTGCTCGTCCTGCTCGTCTCCCCGTGGGTGGTCCCGGCCGTGCGGGCAGTGCTGCGCGCCAGCCGGCGCACCCAGGTGGGGGTCCTCGTCATCGGTGCCGGCTCCAGCGCGCTGGCCACGACGCTGTTCACGGCCGCCTTCCGCCTCGGGGACCCGGTGACCCCGCAGGTGCTGCAGAAGCTGCAGCCGGTCATCGCGGTGCTGCTGGCCGCCGCGCTGCTCGGTGAGCGCCTCGCGCCCCGCTTCGCGGTGTTCGCGGTGCCGGCCCTGGCCGGGGCCTGGCTGCTGTCGTTCCCGGACCCGTTCGCCGTCGAGGTGCGCAGCCTGCTTGCCGCCGGTCTCGCGGTCGGCGCCGCCGCGCTGTGGGCGGCCGGCACGGTGCTGGGCCGGATGGTCAGCGCGGAGCTGTCCTTCCTGCACGTCACGACGTTGCGGTTCACCGTCGGGCTGGCCGCGCTCGTCGTCGTCGCCGCGGTCGACGGCGCCCCGGTGTCCGTGCCGCTCGAGCTCGTCCCCCGGCTGGTGCTGCTGGCCCTCGTGCCGGGGCTGCTGGCCCTCGTCCTGTACTACATCGGGCTGCGCACGACCGCCGCCGCCCGGGCCACCTTCGCCGAGCTCGCCTTCCCGCTGACCGCCGCCGCGGTCGGGGTCGGCCTTCTCGGCGGCCGCCTGGACCCGAGCCAGTGGCTCGGGTTCGCCGTCGTCCTGGTCTCGGTCGTAGCGCTGGCCCTGCACGAGCGGAGCAGCAGCCGCCCGGCCGTCCGGGCCCCGGCCGGCTGGCAGGCTGGCCTCCGTGAGCGACACCCTGCGCCTGCTGACCGGTGAGGACGCCGGCCCGCTGCTCGCCGCGGCGGTCGAGACCGCCGGCGGCCGGCTCGTGCGCTGGCAGGCCACCCAGGTCGACCACCGGCCCGGGCGCAGCACGACGGTGGCGTACTCGGCGCTGGTCCGCTGGGCCGACCGCGACCAGCAGGAGACTCTCGCCGCAAGTGCCGGCATCCCCACCGACCGGGACCGCCCCGGAGTGCTCGTGCTGTCCGACGGAGCGACCGAGGTCGCCGTCTGGCGGTTCCCGCAGGACCCGGGGCTGCCCGCGCTGGAGGCTGCCTGCGACCCCGCCGCCGTGCTCGAGCTGCTCCGCCGCCTCGGCCTGGCCCGGACGACGACCGCCGAGCAGCTGACCCTGCGGACCCGGGCCTACCGGCCGCGCCGGCGCGCCGTCATCGAGGCCTCGGTACCGCAGGCCCGGCTGTTCCTCAAGGTGGGCCGGCCGGACCGGGTCGCCGACCTGCACCGGCGGCACCGGGTGCTGCGCGACGCGGGCGTCCCGGTGCCCGAGCCGCTGGGCTGGACCGACGACGGGCTGCTCGTGCTGCAGGCGCTGCCGGGCCGCGGCCTGCGCTCGGCGCTGCGGCGCGAGGGTGCGGCAGCGGTTCGTGCCGAGGACCTCATCGCCACGCTCGACGCCCTGCCCGCCGAGCTGCTCGACCTGCCCGCCCGGGCGTCCTGGAGCGACGGCGCCGCCCACTACGCCCGGGTGGTCGCCGACGCGCTACCGGACCAGGCGGACCGGGTGCACGCGCTCGCCGGCGCCGTCCAGGACGGTCTGGCCGACAGCGACGAGCCGCTCGTCCCGGTGCACGGCGACTTCTACGAGGCCCAGCTGTTCGCCGCCAGGGGAAGGCTCACCGGCGTGCTCGACGTCGACTCGGCCGGCCCCGGCCGCCGCGGCGACGACCTCGGCTGCCTGCTCGCGCACGTCGAGGTGCTGGCCCAGATCCACACCGCGGACGCCGACCGCCTGCGAGGGGCCGTCCGCACCTGGCTGCCGGTGCTGGACGGCGACCGCAGCACCGACCCGCGCAGCCTGCGGCTGCGCACCGCCGGCGTCCTCATCTCGCTGGCGACCGGACCGCACCGGGTGCAGCAGGCCGGCTGGCAGCAGGCCACCCGCCAGCGGCTCGACCTCGTGGATCGCTGGCTGGAGGCCGCTCGCACCGGCGCCGGAGTCTGAGAGACCTCTCATCTGCGGCTCCGGGTCCCCTTAGGGACTCTGGGCAGTCTCAGGGATGCACGGTGCCGCACTCGGCATCTCGAAGCCCGCAAGGGCGGACCGAACCAGGAGGAGCACCTGATGATCTCGGCGAAGAAGTGGGTCGTGGTGGGCGCGGCGGCGGCGCTCGGCGTCAGCGGCGGGGTCGCCTCGGCCGCGCTGGCCGGAGGGCTCAACGACGCGCCGGCCGGTGAGCGGATCGCGCTGTCCACGTCCGCCGACCCGACCACCGACCGGTCCGACGGCCTGGACGACGCCGCTCCCGAGGACAGCGACCACAGCGGCGCCTCTCTGACGACATCGCCCGCCGCCGACGACGGTCAGGACGGTGGGCAGGACGGCGGTCCGGTGGGGGACACCTCGTCCGTCGACGACAGCACTGAGCTCGACGACAGCACTGAGCTCGACGACAGCACTGAGTTCGACGACAGCACTGAGTTCGACGACAGCACTGAGTCCGAGGACAGCACTGAGTCCCCGGCCTCGGCTCCGGTGCCCGCTCCCGCACCGGCGCCCGCTCCCGTGCAGCCGCCCGTGGAGAGCCCGCAGTCCCCGGCCAGTGCCGACTCCGCGGACGAGGAGATGGCCGACGAGACCCACGAGGCCGACGACGCCGACGACGCCGACGACGCTGACGACGCCGACGACGCCGACGAGAGTGACGACACCGACGAGCCGTCGTCGGACAGCGCGGACGACTGACCACGGCGCCCAGGGCAGGTGCCGGTCCCCTTGGCCGGGACGGGCACCTGCCGCATCCGGCGTCAGCCGGGCTCGAGCCGGTAGCCCATCCCCCGGACGGTGACGAGGTAGCCGCCGCCGAGCTTGCGGCGCAGGTAGCCGACGTAGACGTCGACGACGTTGGACCCGGGGTCGAAGTCGTAGCCCCACACCCGGCTCAGCAGCTGCTCGCGGGTCAGCACCCGCCCGGGGTTGCGCAGGAACGTCTCGGCCAGCGCGAACTCGCGGGCCGACAGGTCTACCTCGCGCCCGTTGACTGCGAGCCGGCGGCTGTGCAGGTCCAGGCTGAGGTCGCCTGCGCGCAGCACGGTGGGCGCAGCGGTCCGGTCCTCCCGCAGCCGCAGCCGGATCCGGGCCAGGAGCTCCTCGAACCGGAACGGCTTGGCCATGTAGTCGTCCGCGCCGCCCTCCAGGCCGGCGACGGTGTCCGTCACCGAGTCACGGGCGGTGAGGATGATGACCGGCAGCTCGCTGCCGGAGGCCCGCAGCCGCCGGAGCACCTCGAAGCCGTCGAGGCCTGGCAGGCCGATGTCGAGCACGAGCAGGTCGAAGTCACCGGTGGTGGCGTAGTCGAGTGCGCTCGGCCCGTCGGTGACGACGGTCGGGATCAGCCCCGCCCCGCGCAAGCCCTTGGCGACGAACGAGGCGATCCTCGGTTCGTCCTCGGCGAGGAGGATCCCGGTCATCGGCCGGGCGCCGGTGCCGTCGTCCGGTCATCGGTGCCGGTGTCCGGGAGTGGCACGGTCCCCGGCAGTGGCACGGTGTCCGGGAGTGGCGCGGATTCCGGGTGGTTCAGCACGATGCTGAACGTAGCTCCGTGTCCCGGCTCGGAGTCGAGCTCGACCCGCCCGCCGTGTGCCTCGGCGATCGCCGTGACGATGGTGAGCCCGAGGCCTGAGCCGTCCTGCCCGCGGGCCGACGTCCCCCGCTGAAACCGGTCGAAGATCCGGTCCCGGTCGGCGTCGGCGACCCCGGGCCCGGTGTCGCGCACCCACAGCCGGACGACGCCCCCACCCTGCGCCGACCCGAGACCGATCTCGTCCGCCTCGCCGGTGTGAGCCGCGGCGTTGGCGACCAGCTGCAGGAGCGCCTGGGTCAGCCGTTGCGGGTCCGCCGTCAGCACGGCGCTGCTGCGGGCGTCGCGCACCCAGCGCCGCCGCCCCAGGCCCCGGGCCTTGACGAGCACCTCGTCGAGGAGGTCGTCCACGTCGACGATCTCTCGGCGCAGGAAGTCCGGACGCCGGGCCTTCGCGAGCGTGAGCAGGTCCTCGACCAGACGGTTCATCCGGTCCAGCTCGTCGAGCAGCAGCGTGCGGGTCTCGGCGACCTCGGCGGGGTCGGTGGCGTCAAGGAGCTCGAGGTGCCCCCGCAGCACGGTGATCGGGGTGCGCAGCTCGTGCCCCACGTCGTCGAGCAGGTCGCGCTGGGTGGCCAGTGCGTGCTGGAGCCGGTCCAGCATGCCGTTGACCGTCCGGGCCAGCTCGGACAGGTCGTCGTGCCCGGTCACCGGGATCCGCTCGTCCAGGTCGGTGTCGGTGATCCGCTGGGCCGTCTCACCGAGCGCCCGGACCGGGGCGAGCAGCCGGCCGGTGACGACCCAGCCGAGCAGCGCGACGAGGGCAAGCGACGCGAGCGCGACGACCGTGAACGTCCGCGAGGCCTCGGCCACCTGTGCCTGCTCGAGGTCACGGCCAATGCCGACGACGTAGACGCCGTGGCGGCCGGGGGAGGCGCCGTCAAGCAGTACCGGCACGGCGGCGTACCGGATGTCCCCCACGGCAGTGGCGACGGTGGCGACCCGGGCGGCGTCGTCCGGACCCAGCACGGCGGCCGCCTCCACCACGGGAGGCAGGTCCTGGAGGCGGACCGGGCGCCGCCCCGGGGAGAAGTACACGACCTCGCCGCCGACGAGGGTGAGGAAGGCCTCGTTCTCGTCCGGCACGTTGCGCTGCAGGGCCGCGTAGAACAGCGACTCCAGGCTGTCGAACGGTTGCCCAGTCGCCGGGTCGACGCCGGTGCGGGCGAACGTGCGGAACTCCTCCACCTCCTGCTGCAGGGAGCGGTCGATCCGGGCGTCGACGAGGTTGCGCTGCACGAGGTAGGACGCAGCGCCGGCCAGCGCCATCCCGAGCGCGGCGACGAGCAGCAGCCACCCGAGCATCCGGGTGCGGACCGTCCGGCGGCGCAGCCACGACGGTCCGCGCGTCCCGCCGGGATCAGTCGTTGTCATCGGAGTCGTCGGAGTCGGAGTCGGAGTCGTCGGAGTCGACGTCGTCACCCCCGTCGTCGGAGTCGCCGTCCGCGGAGTCGTCGGAGTCGTCGTCCGCAGGGGGCAGCGGGACCGGTGCCGGCGCGGGTGCAGGCGCCGGCGTCGTCCGGGCAGTGGGCTGGGGCGCCGGCTGGGGTGCGCGGTCCGGTGGGTCCGTGGTGGGCGGCGCGGTGGGGTCCGGTGCGGGGCCCGGGTCGGGTTCGGCGGTCGGTGGGGCGGTGGGGCTGGCGCCCGGTGCGGAGGGGTCCGGCGCGGGCGTCAGCCGGGTCGAGGGGACGACGACCACCGGTCCACCGAGGTCCGGAGACTCGGACGCGCCGAGGGCGAGCGCACCGCCGACGAGACCGACCAGCAGCCCGCCGGACAGGCCCCAGGCGGCAAGCGCGCGCACGGAGGTCACTCCGGGATCCTCCCGTCTGCAGGTGCGCCGTGGGTGAGGACTGGATGAGAACCGTCTCATCGCAGCAGCGGCGCGACCAGCAGTCCAAGTGCGGCGACGGCCAGGGTGGTGGTGAGCAGTGCCGCGCCGAGCACCGGTCCGACCGCCGGGTCGAGCGTCACCCCGGCCCGCAGGGTGCGGTCTCCCGGAAGTGCCGGCGACGTTGCAGGGCGACGAGGAGGGCGGCGACCGTCGTGCCGCCGAGCCCGACGGCGGCCGCCAGCAGGCCGCTCTCACCGGCCAGTCGGGCAGTCAGCAGGCTGACGACGGTGAGCGTCAGGGCCGTGCGGATCCAGGCGAGCGTCGTCCGCTCCGGCTGCAGCCCGGCGTCCCACGGACCGTCGCCGGGTTCGGCCGGCTGCCGCCGGTCCCGGCCTGGCATCGGTCTCCTCACCCCGTGGTGAGCAGGACGCCGAGCAGCACGAGTGCCGTCAGTGCGATGCCGGCGGCGAGGACGGGGGCCACCGCGGGCACCGGCAGCGACCGCTCGAGGCGCAGCGCCCGCTCGGTGGCCAGCCAGCGGGTGAACGCGGAGACCGCCAGCGCCCCGCCGAGCAGGACGAGCACCCCGGCGATGACCCGTCGAGGCAGTGCGGGCAGCTGCTCGACGAGGAACACCTCGAGCCCGACGCCGGCGGCCAGCAGGGCGAGCGCCGTCCGGATCCAGGCCAGGAAGGTCCGCTCGTTGGCCATCGTGAACCGCGGGTCGGGGTCCCTGCCCTGGGCTAGCAGTGAGCGGCCCCACCTCGACGTCACGCCGGGCACCATACTCAGCCCCGGTGCTGCTCAGGTCTCCGGCAAGCCGCTCAGGAGCTCGACCATGGTCGCGCGGGCGGCCACGGTGGCCTGGTCCGCCGGCATCGGGCCCGCGCCGAGGTGGCGGGCCCGGAGCGTGACCACCGGACGCCGCCAGGGCAGTGGGAGGTGCGGGCCTCGCTGGCCGGGCGGCCAGGCGCGGGAGGCGCCGGCGATGGTGACGACGGTCAGGTCTGCCCCGGCCTCGGCGAGGCGGCCCGTCCCGCCACGGACGGTCCCGACGCCGTCCGGCCTGTCCTCGGCGGGGACGAGGCGTCCTTCCGCGGCAATCACCACGACCTGGCCCGACTCCAGCAGTCGGCTGGCGCGTTCGAGCGCGCGCGGAGCACGACGGCCGCGCGAGGCGGGGATGAGGCCGAGGGCACGGAGCACCCATCTCGAGAGCGGGCGGTCGAAGAAGTCCTCGCGTGCGAACATCGACGGCCAGACACCTCTGGCGCGGCAGGCGGCTACGACGACGAAGTAGTCGAGCGGACTGCGGTGGTTGGTGACCAGTAGCGGTCGCCGACCCACAGCCAGGTCCTGCGGGACACCGGAGTGGTCGAGCCGGACCAGGCAGCGGAGGCCAGCGGTGATGACCAGCCCGGCGGCACGGCGCAGGAGTCGGGCCGCAGTACCCGTCAGTGGCGCCAGTGGGTCGGGAAGGGCGTGTGACAGCGGCGGCGGCTGCCCGGCCTCAACGGCGCGCACCGGCCACGCCGCGTCCGGTCAGCACCTCGCGATGCGCACCTGCCAACGCCGCGCGGGTGGCGTGCGCACCCAGCTCGACGAGCCTCGGCACGTCGCGTGCCGACCAGCCTGACATGCCGGAGGTATCGATGAGGATCTCCAGATCAGGCCGGACGTCGTCGGGCGGTGGCAGGAGTCGCCCCTGCAGCTGGCTCAGCGGACCAGGTTCGCGCTGCGGACGCAGCCTGACCCCGATGGTGCGGGTGGCGCCCAGCTGCAGCGCCGCCCAGACGGGCAGCGGAGAGCTGAGGACGCCGTCCACCAGGAACCGCCCGTTCGAGCGGACTGGCGGGAAGACACCGGGCACGGCGATGGACGCCTGGACGGCACGGGCGGCGTCCCCGGTGGAGATCAGGTAGGGGCGGCGGGAGTACAGGTCCGTCGCCACGGCACCGAACCGGAGGGGCAGCTCCTCGATCGCCCGGCCACTGAAGACCCATTCGAGGTTGGCCCGCAGGGCCGTGGTCTCGATCACCGCCAGGCTCCGGTTCGGCCGCAGCCGCCCGAAGTCGGCCCAGCCCGCGGTCGCCAGGCGGTCGGCGATCTGCTCCGGCCTCAGGCCGGCGGCATAGGCTCCGCCGATGAGCGCACCGGCGCTCGTCCCGACGACGACCTGTGGCTCGATCCCAGCCTCGGCCAACGCGATCAGAACCCCGACATGGGCGGCGCCCCGTGCGGCGCCACTGGAGAGCACGAGCCCGAGCGGCGCAGCCGCGCACCGTCTCGAGGCTTCGTTCTCGTTCGTCGTGTCGCTCCGCAAGGGCCTCTCCTCGGTGTCTGTCCAGGTCGATGAAATGATAGCCCACTATCACATCATCCCCGGACGTCGATCCCCCCCGCGACGGGCAGGCGGGGAGCGAGCGGATGGGCAGCAGGCAGTCACCGAGGCTCCTACGGAGCCTTCGTCAGACTGTCGCCCGTGGGGCCGCCGGCGCCTGTCCGGCCTCGACCCCAGGCTCGACCGGAGGCAGCGGGGTGGCGTGCTCGGGCTTGAGCGCGTCGAACACCAGCGTGACGTACCGCAGGTAGGCGCCGTGGGCTAGATCCGGCACCGTGAGGCCTGCCACGGCCATCACCAGGACGCGAGGGATGTCGTCACGTTGGATGTCTGCCCGGAGCTCTCCGGCCTGCTGGGCACGGACGACGATCTCGTAGATCGGGTCGGCGAACCCGCGCAAGAGCTCGTCGGTCAGGGCCGGGAAGTTTCCGGCCGAGGCGATCAGGCCATCGACTCGCGCCACCGCGGTGACGAGGACCTCGGCGGCGGTCTTCAGCCCGTGCAGCGGGCTCGGGTCGTCTCGGGCGGCCTCGAGGGCTGGAGCGAACTCGTCATGGAGGATCTGCGTGAACACCGCAGACGCAAGGCTCTCGCGGTGAGAGAAGTGGCGGTAGAGAGTCGCGATACCGACGCCCGCTTCTCGCGCGATCTCTTCGAGAGACCCCAGGCCGTCGCCTCGGGCGAAGACCCGCCGTGCGGCGGCGACGATCCGCGCGGCGTTGGAGCGCGCATCGGCCCGTCGCTGGGCCCGGTCGGGTGTCGAACTCACGGGATCATCCTCTCGCGCCGTTCACTGCGCGCACCACACGGCCGGCTGCGCGTGACCGGGCTCAGGGTGATCGACTGCACGAGCGGTGAGGCGGATCGCGTTGAGCGTGCCAGGCTTGACTCGTGCCCGAGCTGCCCGAGGTCCAGGCGCTCGCCGCGTTCCTCCGCGAGCGGGCCGTCGGCCGCGTCGTCGCCGCCGTCGAGGTCGGGTCGGTGGCTGTGCTCAAGACCTACGACCCTCCGGTGACGTCGCTGCAAGGGCTCGAGGTTCTCAGCGCCACCCGGCACGGCAAGTTCCTCGACCTCGACGTCGACGGGCTGCACCTCGTCCTGCACCTGGCCCGGGCCGGGTGGTTGCGCTGGTACGACGAGCTGCCCGCCCGACCGCTGCGGCCGGGCGGGCGCTCGCCGCAGGCGTTGCGGGTGCGCCTGGACGACGGCTCCGGTTTCGATCTCACCGAGGCCGGGACCCGCAAGGGCCTGGCCGTGTACGTCGTCCGGGACCCGGCCGAGGTCCGTGGGATCGCCACCCTGGGTCCGGACCCGCTGGACCCACGCTTCGACCGGGCCGCGCTCGCCGACCTGCTGCGGGGCTCCCGCCACCAGGTCAAGGGCCTGCTGCGGGACCAGTCCGTGCTCGCCGGGGTCGGCAACGCCTACAGCGACGAGGTGCTGCACGCCGCCCGGATCTCCCCGTTCGCGCTCGCCGGCTCGCTGGACGACGAGCAGGTGGACCGGCTGTTCGCCGCACTGCAGGAGGTGCTCACCACGGCCGTCGCGGCGGCTGCTGGTCGGCCCGCTGCCGAGCTCAAGGACGCCAAGCGGGCCGGGATGCGGGTGCACGGGCGGACCGGGCAGGCGTGCCCGGTGTGCGGGGACGTCGTGCGGGAGGTGTCGTTCGCGGACCGGTCGCTGCAGTACTGCCCGACCTGCCAGACCGGCGGCAAGCCGCTCGCCGACCGGCGGACCTCGCGCTTCCTCAAGTGAGCCCTGGCTGACGCACCAGGTCACCACCCGCTTGCGCGCCCGCCCCCTCCCCGCAGCTCCCCCCTCTTCGCAGAATGCTGGGTTGTTGGCGCAACACGCCGCGGAACCCACGGAAGATCCAGCATTTTGTGATGGGTACCTGGCGGGTGGCGCGCGGCGCGCGGCGCGCTGGGTGCTGGGCTCAGGCGCCGCCGGTGCTGCCGAGCAGCGGGGCCAGAGCGTCCCAGCGGGCGATCTGGCAGCCGTCGGTCCGGGTGAACGTCGCGTCGACAGCGGTCCCGTCCACGGTCCCCCGGACGACGGCCACCTGGGGACCGCCGTAGATCTCGGTGCACATCCGGTCGGGAGGGACTGGGTCGAACGCCGCGGCCCCGCCCGCCTCGCGTACCGCGCGACAGGCCGCCTCGGCGTCCGGGTGGTCCCCACCCACCGGGTCGCAGGTGAGCCGCCAGGTGCGGGTGCTGCCCGAACCGGTCTCGTCGAGCTCGACGGTCAGCTCGGTCCGCGGCCCGGTCGGGCTCGGGGTGTCCGCCGGTTCGACGTCCACGGTGTCGCCTCCTCCAGCGCAGCCGGCCACCACTGCGGCGAGCAGGGTGGTCACCAGCAGTGTCCGGGTCGTCGCGGGACGGCGCACGGTGAGCTCCTCGGGACGGGATGCCTGTCATGGGTGGGACGTCGACAATGGCACCGAACGTTCCCGACCGTGACGAAGGAGTTCCGTCCCGATGAGCGAGGTCCCGTCGGTGCCCGTGGAGGACGTGGGTCCGCAGACCGTGCTGCTCGACGTCCGGGAGCAGGACGAGTGGGACGCCGGGCACGCCCCCGGCGCGCTGCACCTGCCCGCCACCGAGCTGATGGCCCGATACGGGGAGGTGCCGGTGGACTGCGAGGTGCACGTGATCTGCCGAACCGGCCGCCGCTCCGCGGCCGTCGCCCAGTGGCTGAACCAGGAGGGGTTCGAGGCCGTCAACGTCGACGGCGGGATGGACGCCTGGGTGCAGGCCGGCCGGCCGCTCGTCGCCGAGAACGGCCAGCCCCCGCGGGTGCTCTGACGCTCTCTGCGTGTCTATCGGGTCGCGGCTAGACACGTCGATACTGTCTGAGCGTGGACCCGGTCGCGAACCCCTACGCCCCCGGTGCCGGGCAGCGCCCACCCGAGCTCGCGGGTCGCGACCGGGAGCTGCACGCGTTCGACGTCGTGCTCGAGCGGGTGTCCCGGGGCCGGCCGGAGCGTTCGCTCGTGCTCACCGGGCTGCGCGGCGTGGGCAAGACCGTGCTGCTCAACGCGTTGCGCTCGGCCGCGGTGCGCCGCGGCTGGGGCACCGGCAAGCTCGAGGCGCGCCCGGACACCGCCCTGCGCCGGCCGCTGGCCGCCGCCCTGCACCAGGCGGTCCGCGAGCTGTCCGGGCGCAACCGGGCTGAGGCCGACGAGGTGCTCGGCGTCGTCAAGGCCTTCGCGCTGCGCAGCGCCGAGCCCGGCGCCCGGCTGCGGGACCGCTGGCACGCGGGGATCGACGTGCCCGCCGCCACCGGTCGGGCCGACTCCGGGGACATCGAGATCGACCTCGTCGAGCTGCTCACCGACGTCGCCGGCCTCGCCGCGGCCAGCGGCAAGGGGGTCGCGGTGTGCATCGACGAGATGCAGGACCTGCTGCCCGAGGACGTCTCCGCGCTGTGCGCCGCGGCGCACGAGCTGAGCCAGCAGGGCCTGCCGCTCATCGTCGTCGGCGCCGGCCTGCCGCACCTGCCGGCGGTGCTGTCGGCGTCGAAGTCCTACAGCGAGCGGCTGTTCCGGTACCTGCGCATCGACCGGCTCGAGCGCGAGCAGGCCGACCGGGCGCTGCGCGCCCCGGCCACCGAGGAGGGCGCCGACTTCACCGACGACGCGCTCGGCGCGCTGTACGCCGCGACGGACGGCTACCCGTACTTCGTTCAGGCCTACGGCAAGGCGGTGTGGGACGTCGCCCCCGCCTCGCCGATCACCGCCGAGGACGTCGCCGTCGCCGCGCCGCAGGCCGAGGCCGAGCTCGCCGTCGGCTTCTTCGGCTCGCGGTACGAGCGGGCCACCCCAGCAGAGCGGGAGTACATGCGGGCGATGGCCGACCTCGGCCGGGACGGCGGCGACGGCGCCGTGCCGACCTCAGCCGTCGCCCGCGAGCTCGGCCGCACGCCGCAGTCGCTGTCCCCGGCGCGCGACTCGCTGCTGAAGAAGGGGCTGGTCTACAGCGGCGAGCGCGGCCAGATCGCCTTCACGGTGCCCCACTTCGGCCGCTACCTGCGCAGCCACGGCGACTGACCGCTCCGCGGCCCCGCGGCGTCAGACATCCTGGGCGTCGCTGCGCAGCGCCGCTGTCTCGAGGGCCAGCAGCCGCTCCTTGGCGGCCAGCCCCCCGGCGTACCCGGTCAGTGACCCGGACGCCGCGACGACCCGGTGGCAGGGCAGGACGACGCACAGCGGGTTGGCGCCGAGTGCCGCGCCGACCGCCCGGGACGCCGAGGGCCGGCCGACGTCCGCGGCCAGCCGGCCGTACGTCGTCCGGGACCCGTACGGCACGGACGCCGCCAGGTGGGTCAGTACCTCCCGCTGGAACCCGCTGGCCACGGCCAGGTCCACCCCGACGTCGAAGCGCCGCCGCCGTCCCGCCAGGTACTCCTCGAGCTGGCGGCGCAGGACGTCGGTCGGACCGGGCCGGCGCAGCACCCGCGGGGAGACCCGGGCGGCCAGCCGGGCGAGCACGACGTCCTCGTCGCCGCCGCGGGGCACGAACGCGCACGTCACCACCGGGCCGTCGACCCGCACCGCGAGCAGCATCCGGCCGACCGCGGTGTCCTCGACCGTGTAGGCGACGTCCTCGCCGTCCAGGTCCGGCGGCGTCACGGGCGGGTCGAAGCCCGCCAGCCGGGCCTCCAGGTCCGTCGGCGGTGTCGGCGGCTGCGGCCGCCGGTGGCTGGGGGTCACGGTGCTCCTTCGGTGCGGCGCAGGGCGGCCAGCGCGTCGGAGACGAGCCGGCGGGTGGCGGTGGGGGTGGTGCCGAGCACGCGGGCGATGGCGGCGTGGTCGAGGTCGGCGACGTACCGCAGCGCGAGGGCGGTGCGCTGCCGCTCGGGCAGGGTGCGCACCCGGCCCCACAGCACGCCGTCCAGGATCCGGTCGCCGGCCACCTCGTCGGCGCCGGCCGCGGTCGGCGCGTCGAGCAGCGTGGCGACCGGCACGGGGCGCCGGGACCGGGCCCGGTAGGAGTCCGTCGCGCACCGGGCGGTGATGGTCATCAGCCAGCCCCGCAGGTTCCGCCCGCTGGTCAGCGTCGGGTACGCGGCCAGCGCCTGCGTCCACGCCTGCTGGGCCACGTCGTCCCCGTCGACGGGCCCGGCCAGGGCGTGCGCCAGCCGCGCCACGTCGCGCCAGTGGGCGTCGACGAGCTGCTGGAACGGCGGCAGGATCGTCACGAGGAGTTCAACGCTAGGACGCCGACACGTGTGAGGGTTGCTCGGCAGCATGGTCGCTGTGAGCGACACCAGGCTCCGTCAGGGCCCGCAGGTCGTGGCGCACCGGGGTGCCAGCCACGACCACCCCGAGCACACCCTCGGAGCCTACCTGCGCGCCATCGAGGCCGGCGCGGACGCCCTGGAGTGCGACGTCCGGCTCACCGCCGACGGTCATCTCGTCTGCGTCCACGACCGCCGGGTCGACCGCACCTCCTCGGGCCGGGGCAAGGTGTCCACCCTCGAGCTGGCCCAGCTCGAGGGCCTGGACTGGTCCTCGTGGAAGGCGGGCCGCGACCTGTCGACGGTCGCCGAGCTCCCCGACCGGGACGCCGGCCGCCTGCTGACCCTGCGCCGGCTGCTGTCCGTGGTGGCCGACGCCGGCCGCCCGCTGGAGGTCGCGGTGGAGACCAAGCACCCGACCCGGTACGCCGGCCAGGTCGAGCAGGAGCTCTACGACGTCCTGGACTACTTCGGCTGGGCCCGCCCCCGGCCCGGGCGTCCCTCCCCGGTGCGGGTGATGAGCTTCTCCACTCTGGCCCTGCAGCGGGTGCGGGCGCTGTCGCCGACGCTGCCGCTCGTCCAGCTGCTCGACCACGTGCCGGTGCGGATGCGGGACGGCCGGCTGCCCCGCGGGGTCGGTACCGCCGGGATCAGTGTCGAGCTGCTGCGCCGCGACCCCCGGCTCGTCGACGCCCTGGGCCGCCGCGGCCACCCCGTGCACGTGTGGACGGTGGACGAGCCGGACGACGTCCGCCGGTGCCTGGCGGCCGGCGTCGAGGCCATCATCACGAACCGGCCGGACGCCGTGCTCGCCCAGCTGGTCGCCGCCGGCGTCCGGCGGGGGGAACCGGTGAGCCCGGGCTCAGGTTTGCCCTGAGCGGGCCCGGGGTACACCGGCCCACGACTCAGTGGCCGGTCAGCAACCGTGTCCGAGAAGACCGTGCCCGAGACCGAGAGGACCCGCCCGTGGCGACCGCGACGCTCGACGCGCCCCTCGCGGACGTGCCGGTGCCCGGGGGTGCCCGGGGCCTGCGCGTCCCGCACCGGCCGCAGGCGGTCCCGGCAGCCCGCCGCGAGTTCGTCGACGACGTCACCGAGCGGTTGAGCCGCGCCCGTCGCCACCGGACCGGTGCCAGCGAGACCGCCGAGACCGTCGAGGACGTCGTGGCCGAGGCCGCCGTCGTGGTGTCCGAGCTCCTCGGCAACGCCGTCCGGCACGCCCAGGAGCTGCCCGAGGGCGGCATCCTGCTGCGTTGGCAGGTCCGTGGCGACGTGGTCGTCGTCGAGATCACCGACGGCGGCGGCCCGACCCGGGTGCGACCCGCTCGCCCGACGGCGTTCTCCAGCCACGGCCGGGGGCTGCGCATCGTCGGCGTCCTGGCCCGGGACTGGGGCGTGCGTGAGGGTCCCGACGGTCGCCGCACCGTGTGGGCGTCCCTCGACGGCACCGCCGCCCGCTCCGCGTCGAACGGCTGACCCGGGCGGACCCGGGAGCACTCGGGCGCACACGGGCGCACACGGGCGCTCGGTACGCTCCCCGCCCATGGCCTCGTCGTCGCGCCGCCGCGTCGCTCCCGGCGCCCTCGCTGATCAGGACGTCCCCGTCGTCGGACCCCGTGAGCCCTGCCCGTGCGGCTCCGGCAAGCGGTACAAGCAGTGCCACGGCCGCCGCGCCCAGAGCGAGGCCGTCACCCTGGTCCGCCGCCCGTTCGAGGGCTTGACCGGTGAGTGCGACTGGGTCGCGCTGCGCGAGATCGTGCCCGCGGCGACCGCGACCGCCCGGCTCACCGCCGAGCACGGCGGCTCCGAGGTGACCGTCGCCAGCGTGCTGCCGATGGCCTGGGCTGCCATGCACCGTCAGGACGGGCGACTGTTCCTCGGGCTGCAGGTCCAGGGCGGCAGCGGCGACGCCAGCCGGGACGCCGCGGCCGCGCTGCTGCGGGCGGCGCAGTCCGAGCCGGGCACCCCGGTGGAGGCGGTCGGCCTGCCCGGCCCCGGCCCGCGCCTGCAGGACCTGCTTGACCCCGACGTCCCCCTCGACGTCCAGGTCCACTCCGGCTTCGACTTCTGGCTCGAGGGCGGCCAGGAACGCACCCCGGACGTCGAGGCGTCCCTCGAGCGGGCCAACGCCGCCGTCGTGCCGACCGAGCGGCTCAGCGGGGTCGAGGCCGCGTACTGGGCCCGGATCGGGGACCGGGAGCACCTGCGCTGGGTCCTCCCGCACGACGAGGAGGCGTTGCTCGACGCGCTCGCCCGCCTGCACGCCCGCGGTGAGTCCGCCCTGGGCGAAGGGTCCCGGTACGTCGGCGCCTTCCGCGCCCACGGTCTGCTCGTGCCGGTCTGGGACCTGCCGGTCGGCACGTCCGTGGACGGCGCGGAGGAGCCCGCCGCAGCCTTCGCCGGGCGGCTCGAGGCAGCGCTCGCCGAGGACGCCCCGCTCACCGCGGAGGAGCGCCGGGCCCGCGCCGGCGTCGTGTCCCGCCAGCTGACGCTGCGCTGAGCTGACGGTGTGGTGAGCTGGCGCTGCGCCGGACGTCGCCGCCGCCTACCGTGGCGGCCACAGGCACACCGGAGGAAGGAACACCAATGATGGGGACGTCGATCCGCGGGTTGCTGAGCGTCGCCACGAGCGCGGCGGAGATCGCCGGGGCCGGCCTGCGGCAGGTCGCCAAGACCCTCACCGAGGGGTCCGGCGAGGAGGCGCTCGGCGGCGTGCAGCGGATGCGAGACATGGTCCGCTCGGAGGTCCAGCGCTCGATCGGGCAGCTCGGGGGTGTCAGCCCCGCCGAGGTCGCGGACCTGCGTCACCGGGTCGCCGTCCTGGAGGGCCTGCTGGCGGCCGCCGAGGAGCGCACCGAGCAGCCTCAGCCGGAGCGGCCGGGCCAGCCGGCGAGGAGGGCCGCCAAGAAGGCGACCCCGGGCCGGACGGCGAAGAAGGCTGCCGCGCGCCCGGCTCCACGGCGTCCGGCCTCACGGCGTCAGGCTCCGGCGAGCAGCGTGCCGGCCGAGGGGTCCCGGCCCGTCGCCTCGGTGGGCCCGGACACCTCGACGACCGTCGCGGACGTCGCCGAGGTCAGCCCGCTCGACGAGGGCTGACCGGGTCCCGCCACACCGGGCAGCTCATGCACCGTGGGCCGCCGCGGCCGGAGCCGAGCTCGGCCGCCGACAGCCGGATCACCTCGATGCCGGCGTGCTCCAGCCGCGCGTTGGTCTCGGTGTTGCGCTCGTAGGCGACGACGACTCCCGGCGCGACGGCGAGGGTGTTGTTCCCGTCGTCCCACTGCTCCCGCTCGGCGGTGACCGGGTCGAGGCCGGTGTCGATCACCCGCAACCGCTCGATCCGCATCGCCGCCGCCGCCGCGTCGAGGAACGGGCGCGGTCCCTCGACGTGCAGGTCGCCGTCCCGGGGGGTCAGCGTGTACGCCTCCAGGTTGTGCGCGATGTTCGGGTACATGACGACGGCGTCCGCGTCGACCATCGTGCACACCGTGTCGAGGTGCATCGTGGCGCGGTCCTGGGCGATCGGCACCGCGAGCACGCTGCGGGCGACTCCGGCCTCGAACACCTGGCGGGCGAGCCGCTCGACCCCGGCGGGCGTCGTCCGCTCGCCGGTGCCGACCGCGAGGACGCCGTCGGACAGGACGAGGACGTCGCCGCCCTCGAGGTGCTCCAGGTTCGGGGTGTAGACCATCGGGGTCCCGGCGAACCGTGGGTGGTGGGTGTAGACGACCTCGGTCAGGGACGTCTCGCGCTGCCGGGCCGGCATCGCCAGCGAGGCGACCGCCACCCGGTCCCCGACCCACGCCGAGGAGTCGCGGGTGAACAGCAGGTTCGGCAGCGGGTCGACGACGAAGTCGTCCGCCGCCGCGAGCGTGGTGACCAGCCCCGGCTCGCTCACCGGCCGGCGGGCGTTGAGCTCGTCCACCCGCAGGCCGGCGACGAGGACGCCGGCCAGCTGGGTGGGCTCCAGCTCCTCGAGGTAGGCGCCGACCCGGCGGGCCAACGACACCCCGAGCCGCGGCTCCGCGAGCACCGCGGCGATCGCCTCGGCCCGGGCAGCGGGGACCTCGAGCGCCTCGCGGACGAGGTCGCCGAGGTAGAGCACCTCGACACCCCGGTCCCGCAGGACGCCGGCGAAGGCGTCGTGCTCCTCCTGCGCCCGGGTCACCCACGGGATGCCGTCGAACAGCAGCCGGTCGTTGTTGCGGGGGGTGAGCCGCTGCAGCTCGGCGCCGGGCCGGTGCAGGATGACGGACCGCAGCCGCCCCACCTCGCTCGTGACACCCCGCCCGCTGACCGCCTGGGACCGCTCGCTCGACATGGGTCGGGAGGGTATCGACCGGCCGGGGGCCGGCCGGTCACGTCCGCCACGTGCCGCCACCGCGCGAGCAGGCGGTGGGTGGGGTGGCGGGATTGCATGATCACCGAGGGGGAGGAGGGTGGCGGGATTGCATGATCACCGAGGGGTTCGGTGGTGGGCGGGCAGAGGGGCCCTCAGTAGGCTTCGGCGGTGAGCAGCCCGCCGACCCGCACGGCCGTCGTCGTGCCCGCGAAGGACGAGGCGGACCGGGTCGCGGCGACCGTCCGCAGCGCGCTGACGATCCCCGGCGTCGACCTCGTCGTCGTCGTGGACGACGGCAGCACCGACGACACCCAGCGGGCCGCCCGTGACGCGGGCGGGTACGTCGTCCGGCACCTGCGAAACCGTGGCAAGGGGGCGGCGATGACGACCGGCGCGCTCGCCGTCGCCCGCCGCGACGCCCGCGACGGCACGGCCGCCCGGGCCCTGCTGTTCATCGACGCCGACCTGGGGGAGACCGCCGCCAGCACGGCACCGCTCACCGTGCCGGTGCTGACCGGCCAGGCCGACATGACCATCGCCGTGCTGCCGCCGCAGCGCACCGCCGGCGGCGGGCGCGGCCTCGTCGTCAACCTGTCCCGCAACGGGATCCGCCGGGCTACCGGGTGGACGCCCACCCAGCCGTTGTCGGGGATGCGGTGCCTGACCCGCGAGGCGTTCGACGCGGCCCTGCCGCTGGCCGCAGGGTGGGGCGTGGAGACCGGGCTGACCATCGACCTGCTGCGCCGCGGGTTCCGGGTCCAGGAGGTGCCGTGCGACCTGCACCACCGGGTGACCGGGACGGACTGGCGGGCGCAGCTGCACCGCGCCCGCCAGTACCGCGACGTCGCCCGCGCCCTGCTCGCGCGCGGCGTGCGGCCGTGGGGCGGCTGAGGCCGGCTCGTCGGGCTCAGCCGTCTGTCAGACCTCAGCGCCGCCCGGCGTGCCGCGCTCGCTCGGCTTCCTGTGCTGGCTGCGCCGCTGAGCCGTCACCGGGCGCCGGACCCGACCGGCTGTCGTCCTCGATCTCCAGCACCCGGACGCTGGCCGCGATGAGCAGCGGGATCGCCAGGGTGGCGCCGACGGCCGGCACCACCGTGCCGGAGTCGTTGACGGCGAAGCCGATCGCGAGCATGACGATGAGCGCGGTGAGGCCGGGACGCAGCGCCGGGCAGTACTCGTAGGTGCGCTGGAGCGCCGGGGCACCCCAGGCGACCGGCCGCATCAGGATGAGGCCGATGAACAGCGCGCCGACCGGCACGAGCACCGACAGCCAGCTGCCGAAGAGGATCTCGACGTTCTGGGCGAGTTTGCGCTCGACCACCGTCCAGGCCCCGCCGTCCAGGACGGTCTGGACGAACCGGCCCAGGTGGGTGCGGTCGTCGGGCGGCCGCAGCCAGTCCACGACGGACAGCGCGGTCGCGGCGGCGAGCGTGCCCAGCCCGATCAGCAGCAGCGAGCGCCAGGAGATCCGCACCCCGCCGACGACGAGGGCCAGCAGGGCGAACGCCGGGATCATCGACGGCGGGCCGCCGAAGTCGCTGCCCAGCCCGGGGGCGCCGTCCACGACCACCGCGACGACCCCGATGACTGCGACCGCGGTCACGGCGGCGCTCCGGCGTCCGCGGCGCAGCAGGTGGTCGGCCAGCGCGGTCGCGGCGAGCAGGGCGCCGGTCGCGAACAGCGCGTACTGCACGTTGCCGAGTCCGTAGAACCGCCCGGCGACAACCGGTTGCAGGCCCATCAGGCTCGAGGTGATGAGCCGGGTGCCGGCGACGACGTCCGCGGCCAGCACGAGCGCGGTGATCCCGGAGACGACGCCGAGCGGGCCGAGCGGACGACGTCCCCACGGGCCGGCCTGGGCGACGACGGCGACGAGCACCGCGAACACCGCGACCGCGGCGACGACGGCGAGGAAGTCGTTGTCGGCCCGCCACCACGGCACGAGGTTCGCCAGGAACGTCGACACAGGGACGGCGGCGAACAGCACCGACACCCGGCGCAGTCCGGCGAGCACCCGACGGCGCCCCTCCGGGCCCCGCCAGCGGTTCCGCAGCGCCAGCGCGGCGGCCCCGTACAGGGCGAGCTGTGCGGCGACCAGGAGGTTGAAGAACCACGGGACCAGCGGCTGGACGGCTCGGGAGGCGGCGTCGACGTCGAGCAGCCGCTCGAGCCGATCGGCGGCGTCCGGGGACGAACCGGCCAGGGGGACGACCGGTGCCCCGACGAGGGAGGCCGGGGCGTCGAGGTCGAGCAGCGCCAGCAGCGTCGGGGTGAGGTCGGTGGCCTGCACGATCCCGTCCTGGCGGGTGGAGCTGCTGGCGAGCAGCGCCTCGGCGTAGGCCGAGCCGCCGGGCGCTGGGCCGGTGGCGGCGGTGAGCTGCAGCCGGGCGGTGAGCCCCGCGTCGGCGAGGGCGGCCACGAGGACCGTGGCACCGTCCGGGACGGCGTCCAGGACGGCGCCGACCCGGGCGTCCAGGGCGGCGGCCTGAGTCAGCCGGTCGGGGCCGAAGGCCTTGGGGTCGGACGGCGGCAGGTCGTCCGGGTCGCGCAGCGCCCCGGCGTCCACGACGACGAGGTCGCGGTCGGCGACCGCCCGGACGTCCGCGGCGAGCGCCGCCGGTTCCGTGGCCCCGCGACGGTAGTCGCCGACGACGGCGCCGTCGGTGTCGGCGAGCGCGATCGCGGCCCCCGGCCCGACGGCCGCGGCCCGTACGTCGGCGGCGCGCAGCTGCTCTCCGAGCAGTCCCGGCTCGGCGTCGAAGTCTCCGGCGGCCGCTTCTGCCGCGTACACGTCCCACCGTGGGACGACGCCGTCGACGGGGTCCTGCGGGACCCGGCACAGCGGCTCACCGGGCTCACGCGGGGCGTCCCCGGCGCGGCGTCCGGCCGAGACGGCGAGCCAGCCGTCGACGGGGCAGGCGCGGCTACGGACGCTGCGGGCGGCCAGCACGCCGGCGGCACCGTCCTCGAGCAGGGACCACAGCGCCGGGGTGCGCTCGGGATCGACGTCGTCCCAGCGCAGTCCCGGGACGCCGACCAGGACGACGGGTCCGGGGACGGCGTCCGGACCCAGGGCGGCACGTGCCGGGACGGCGGCCGGCACGGTGAGCGCGCCGAGCAGGGTGCACAGCGCCAGCACGGCGACGAGCAGTCGAGGACGTCGTGTGGCCGGCACGGGCCCAGGCTACGTGCCGAGTGCTCCGGCGGCGCTCACCACGGCGAGCACGGCGCACACCGCGGCGCCGATCCGGCGCACGGTCGCCAGCCTCAGCCGGGCCAGCAGTGCCCGGCCCAGCAGTGCCCCGGCACCCGAGACGAGCAGCAGCGCCAGCCAGGCCCCGGCGAACACCGAGACGGGGTCCCCGGTCTGCGCGGCCAGGCCCGCGGTGAACAGCTGGGACAGGTCTCCCCACTCGGCGAGGAACAGCACGACGAAGCTCGTCCCCACCGCCCTCAGCGCGTGACCGCGGCCCGTCTGCGCCCCGGCGCCGACCTTGGCGGTGACCTCGGCCTCCGTCTGCGCCTCCTCGGCGTCGGCGCCGGCGGCGGAGCGCCACAGCAGGACCGCGCCGACCGCGAACAGCAGCGCGACGAGGACGAGCACGGGCGTGCGCGGCAGCTGGGCGATGAGACCACCGACCGTCACGGCGATCGCGGTCTGCACGGCGAACGCCAGCGCGACCCCGACCCACACCTGCAGCGGCCGGAACCTGGTGGCGAGCACCAGGGTCGCCACGAACGTCTTGTCCGGCAGCTCGACCGGCAGGATGACGGCGAGCGCGGTGAGTGCGACGGTGACGTCCATGACGGGGCGAGGCTAACCGCCCGGCACCCGGCCCTAGGCTGACGCCATGCCCGGCGTCCCCCCTGCCCGCTACGCCTTCCTCGGACCGGAGGGCACGTTCACCGAGGCGGCGCTGCGCCAGGTCCCGGCCGCCGAGCACGGCGACCACGTCCCGTGCGCGACGGTCGGGGCGGCGCTCGACCTCGTGCGCGCGGGCGACGTCGCCGCCGCCATGGTCCCCATCGAGAACTCCGTCGAGGGCGGGGTGAGCGCCACCCTCGACGCGCTGTCCGCCGGGGACCCGCTCGTCGTCGTCCGGGAGGTCCTCGTCCCGATCACCTTCGTCCTGGCGGCACGGCCCGGGACCGGGCTGGACGGCGTCCGGGTGGTCTCCAGCCACGCCCACGCCCAGGCCCAGTGCCGGGGCTGGCTGTCCGAGAACCTGCCGCACGCGACCTACCTGCCGGCGCTGTCCACCGCCGCGGCCGCCGCAGGACTCACCGCCCCTGCCGGCCACGACGGCGCCCTCGGTTACGACGCCGCCCTGTGCGCGCCGATCGCCGCGCACCGCTACGGCCTGGAGGTGCTCGCCGAGCACGTCGAGGACAACCCCGGGGCGGTGACCCGGTTCGTGCTCGTCGGCCGCCCGGCCCCGCCGCCGCCGCGCACCGGGGCGGACAAGACGACCCTGCTCGTACACCTGGCCGACGACCACGCCGGCGCGCTGCTCGAGCTGCTGGAGCAGTTCGCCACCCGTGGGGTCAACCTCACCCGGATCGAGTCCCGGCCACGCGGTGACGCCCTGGGCCAGTACGCGTTCTCCATCGACTGCGAGGGGCACGTCGAGGACGAGCGGGTCGCCGAGGCCCTCATCGGGCTGCACCGGACCAGCCCCTTCGTGCGCTACCTGGGCTCCTACCCCCGAGCGGACGGCCGGCCGACCGAGGTGACGACGTCGACGACCGACGGCGCGTTCACCGCCGCCCGGGCCTGGGTCAGCCGGCTCCGGGAGGGCCGGAGCTGACCTGCCGCGCCTCGGCGCCGTCCGGCCTGCCGCGGGACAGCCTGCCCGCCAGCGCGGTGAGCACCACGCCGAGCAGGACGCCGGCGACCACGTCGGACAGGTAGTGGACGCCGAGCACGAGCCGGTCCAGCGCGGTGACCACGACGACCAGGACGCCGGCGCCGGTGACGGCGGCGACGGCCGCGCGGGACCGGTGGTGCAGCCAGGGCGCGGCCAGGACGACGAGCAGCAGGCCGGTGCCGAGTGCCGCGTTCAGCGCGTGCAGGCTCGGGAAGGCGTATCCCGACTCGGCGGCCACCGGCTCGCCCCCGGCCGGTCGGGGGCGCGCCACGGCCAGCTTGACGGCGAACCCGAGCAGCCCCCCACCGGCCATCACCACCGCGGCCACGACGGCCGCCCGGCGACGCCCGGCACGCCAGGCGAGGACGCACCCGACGGCGACCAGCACGCGGAACGTCCACGGGTGCAGGGCGACCGCGCCGATCTCGCCGGCGGCGACGAGTGCCTCGTTCGACACGACGTGCTCGCGAAACCACAGCGCGACCGAGCGGTCCGGCTCCAGGGAGGTGAGCCCGCCGGCGACGAGGCTGTCCTGGTCGACCACGACGTCTCAGTCGCCGTCCGGCCGGCGGAGGACTCCCTGGTCACGGCTCCCGGCCGGGACCCGCACCAGCAGGGCCTGCGGCTCGACCCGCATCCGCAGCTCGACCGCCTCCCCGACGGGGTCGCCGTCCAGCTGCGCCGGCTGCGGGGTGTCGCTGGTGATGACGATGTCCCGGGCGCGCCAGTGCTCGACCCGGCCGTGCCCCCGGCGGCGCCGGCTGATCACCCGGGCGGCGACGGCGGCCCAGCCGACGACGCCGCGCGGGGAGATGGTCACCATGTCCAGCCAGCCGTCGTCGACCTCGGCGTCCGGCATGAGCACGAGACCACCGAGCAGCTCCCCGCAGTTCCCGACGACGACGGTGCGCACCCGGCGGGTCACCGGCGCCTCGCCGTCGACGCGCAGGTGCACCCGCGCCTGCTGGCCGCGCAGCTGGCGCAACCCCGAGATCGCGTAGGCCAGCGGACCGACCCTCGCCTTGAGGGCCTCCGGGGCGTTGGCCATGATCGCCGCGTCGAATCCCATCCCCGCCATGACGAGGAACGCCTGCTCCTCGGGGCGGCTGTGCTCGACTCCTCCCGGCCCCACGACGGTGATCCAGCCCACGTCGACCGGCCGGTCGCGGCCGGTCAGCGCGATCCGTACCGAGCCGGGCACGTCGGTGGCGCTGACGTCGAGGTTGTGGGCCAGCAGGTTGCCGGTGCCGGCGGGCAGCAGCCCCATCGGGACGCCGGTGCCGGCCAGGGTCTCCCCGACCGTACGGACGGTACCGTCGCCGCCGCAGGCGATGACCACGGCGGCTCCCCGCTCGAGCGCCTCCCGGGTCTGACCCACGCCGGGGTCCTCGACCGTCGTCTCCAGCCACAGCGGCGGCGCCCACCCGGCGGCGGTGCACGCCACCTCCACCTGGGCGCGCACGCCGTCCGTGCCGCCGTCGAACTTCGTCGGGTTGACGACCACCGCGGCGAGCGGGCGCTCCCCCGGGTCCTCGGCGAACGGCTCGGTCGCGGGCGCGGCGGCGGCCCGGTCGGCCCAGCGCCGGCCGCGGGTCGTCAGCACCGCGAACAGCCCGGCGAGCAGGACCACGGCGAGCAGGACGCCGACGAGGACGGTGGTGTCCGCGCTCACCGGCGCCCGCCGGGAGCGTGCGGTGGCCGGCTCGCCGGCGTCGGGGTCATGGGCGAACGGTAGTGCCGCCTCCGGTGCCGGGCAGCGCGGGACCGTACCCTCGTGCCGTGATCGACCTGCGACTCCTGCGCACCGACCCGGAGACGGTCCGCGCCAGCCAGCGCGCCCGCGGCGAGGACGAGTCCCTCGTCGACGCGCTGCTCGACGCCGACGCGCGTCGGCGCGCGGCGCTGGCCCGGTTCGAGTCGCTGCGGGCCGAGCAGAAGGCCTTCGGTCGCACCGTCGCCCAGGCCACCGGCGAGGACAAGCAGCGGCTCCTGGCGCAGGTGCGCGATCTGGCCGACCAGGTGAAGGCCGCCCAGGCGGACGCGGACGACGCCGCCGCCGAGGTGGAGCGCCTGCAGCTCGCGCTGTCCAACGTCGTCCTGCCGGGAGTCCCGGCCGGCGGGGAGGACGACTACGTCGTCCTGGAGACCCACGGCGAGCCGCGGGACTTCGCCGCCGAGGGTTTCGCCCCGCGCGACCACCTCGAGCTGGGCGAGCTGCTCGGTGCCATCGACACCGAGCGCGGCGCGAAGGTCTCCGGGTCCCGCTTCTACTTCCTCACCGGGGTGGGGGCGCGGCTGGAGCTCGCCCTGCTCCAGCTGGCGATGGACACCGCCGTCGACGCCGGCTTCACCCCGATGATCACCCCGACGCTGGTGCGGCCGGAGATCATGCGGGGCACCGGGTTCCTCGGGGCGCACGCCGACGAGGTGTACCGGCTGGAGGCCGACGACCTGTACCTCGTCGGCACCTCGGAGGTGCCGCTGGCCGGCTACCACGCCGACGAGATCCTCGACCTGTCCGACGGGCCGCTGCGCTACGCGGGCTGGTCCGCCTGCTACCGCCGGGAGGCCGGCTCGCACGGCCGGGACACCCGGGGGATCATCCGCGTGCACCAGTTCCACAAGGTCGAGATGTTCGTGTACTGCCGGCCGGAGGACGCCGAGGCCGAGCACGAGCAGATGCTCGGCTGGGAGAAGCGGATGCTGGGCGCGGTCGAGGTCCCCTACCGGGTCATCGACGTCGCGGCCGGCGACCTGGGCTCCTCCGCGGCCCGCAAGCTCGACTGCGAGGCGTGGGTGCCCAGCCAGCAGCGCTACCGGGAGCTCACCTCGACGTCCAACTGCACGACGTTCCAGACCCGGCGGCTCGGGATCCGGCAGCGTGCGGGCGAGGGGCAGACCGCACCGGTGGCGACGCTCAACGGCACCCTGGCCACGACCCGCTGGCTCGTCGCCATCCTGGAGAACCACCAGCGCCCCGACGGGTCGGTGCGGGTGCCCGAGGCGCTGCGGCCCTACCTGGGCGGCCTCGAGGTGCTGACCCCGTGACGGGGCCGGGCCGGCTGCTCGTCGCCCTCGACGTCGACGGCACTCTCGTCGACCTCGACGAACGCCTCTCCGACCGGGTCCGTGACGCCGTGCGGGCGGTCGTCGACGCCGGGCACGAGGTCGTCGTGGCGACCGGGCGCTCGCTGGTGGCCACCCTGCCGGTCCTCGACCGGCTGGGGCTGACCACCGGGTACGCCGTGGTCAGCAACGGCTCCGTGACGGTCCGGCTCGACCCCGACGCCGAGCGGGGCTACGAGGTCGTCGACGTCGTGACGTTCGACCCGACGCCGGCGCTGGAGCTGCTGCGCAGCGAGCTGCCGGCCGCCGCCTTCGCCGTCGAGGAGCTCGGCACCGGCTTCCGGCTGTCCGGGCCGTTCCCGGCCGACGAGCTCGTCGGCGACATCAGCGTCGTCCCGTTCGAGGAGCTGCTCCACGAGCCGGCGACCCGCGTCGTCGTGCGCAGCACCGACCACAGCCCCGACGACTTCCTCCAGCTCGTCGACCGGATCGGTCTCAAGGGCGTCAACTACGCGGTCGGCTGGACGGCGTGGCTGGATCTCGCCCCCGAGGGCGTGTCGAAGGCCAGTGCGCTCGAGCAGATCCGTGGCTGGGTCGGCGTGCCGGCGCACCGCACCGTCGCCGTCGGGGACGGCCGCAACGACGTCGAGATGCTGCGCTGGGCGGCCCGGTCGGTGGCGATGGGACAGGCACCCGACGAGGTCAAGGAGGCGGCGGGGGAGGTCACCAGCACGGTCGCCGAGGACGGCGTGGCCGAGGTGCTGGAGAGCCTGCTCGAACGCGAGACGATGGCAGGGTGAGTCGCGGTCGGGCCGTGACAGGGCCCCGGATGGTCGCCACCGACCTGGACGGCACCGTCGTCCGGCGGGACCAGACGATGTCGGCGCGCACGGTCGCCGCCGTCCGGGCCTGCCTGGACGCCGGGATCGACGTCGTGTTCGTCACCGGACGCCCGCCGCGGTGGATGGGCCCCGTCGTCGAGGCGACCGGCCACGCCGGCACTGCCGTCCTGGCCAACGGTGCGGTCGTCTACGACCTGGCGACCGAACGGGCGCTGGAGGCCAAGGAGATCCCGGCGGACGTCGTCCTGGAGGCGGCGCAGCGGCTCACCGCGGTGATGCCGGGCGTCGCGTTCGCCGTCGAGACGCTGGCGGGGTTCCGCAGCACGCCGGGCTACCGGCCACGCTGGGACGCGCTCGCCCACCGCGTCGTCGGGGACCTGCCGGACCTGCTCGCCGACGACCCCCGGGTGGTCAAGCTGCTCGCCCGGTGGGAGGGCAGTACGAGTGACGCGATGCTGGCGGTCGGCCGCGAGGTGCTCGCCGGTCTGGTCGAGGCGACCCACTCCAACGCGGCCGACGCGCTGCTCGAGGTGTCCGCGCCCGGGGTGAGCAAGGCGGCGACCCTGGCCGAGCTCGCTGCTCGTCGCGGTGTCTGCGCCGCGGACGTCGTGGCCTTCGGGGACATGCCCAACGACCTGGCGATGCTCCAGTGGGCCGGCACCGGCTACGCGATGGCCGACGGGCACCCCGACGTCCTGGCCGCGGCGGACGCCGTCGCCCCACCGTGCGAGGAGGACGGCGTGGCCCAGGTCCTCGAGCACCTCCTCACCCCCCCACCCCCTCGGTGATCATGCAATCCCGCCACCCTGCGGCCTCCCCCTCCAGCCGTGATCATGCAATCCCGCCACCCTGCGGCCTCCCCCTCCAGCCGTGATCATGCAATCCCGCCACCCTCGCGGCACCAGGGAATGCGGTGACGGACGGCGCACGGTGATGGAGCGCCACTCAGAATGCTGGCTCTGGCGCTGGTTTGTCGGCGTGTCGTGCCACCAACCCAGCATTCTGCGAGGGGGGTGGGGGCGGCGGGGACTGGTGGGTGGCGGGATTGCATGATCACCGAGGGGACGTAGGGTCCGGGACATGGGTGTCGGGCCGGGTGACGCACTGGGGTCCGACGTCGGCCGCGACCCCGACCCCGACCCCAACCACGACCCCGACCGCGGCCCCAAGCACGATCACGACCCCGACGTTGACGTCGACGTCGCGCTGGTCGGCGCGGGCGGGGCCGGGCTCAGCCTCCTCCACCAGCTCGCCCTGCGCGGCCCCGAGCGCCTCCGGGTGGCCCTCGTCGACCCGGTGGACCGGCTCACCACCCGCCCTGACGACCGCACCTGGTGCTTCTGGGACGACGGGCGCAGCGACGTCGACCCCGCCCTGCACCGGTCGTGGGACCGGGTGGTCGTCGTCGGCCCCGACCACCGCCGGCGGGTGCTGCACCTGGCGCCGATGCGGTACGCGATGCTGCGCAGCAGCGACTTCTACGCCCTCGTCGCGCAGGTGGCGTCCCGGTTCGACGTCGTCCACGTCCCTCACCCGGCGGACGAGGTGCTGGACGGCGCCGGCGCCGCGGTGGTGACGGCCGGCGGACGACGGGTCCGGGCCCGCTGGGTGTTCGACTCCCGGTCGTCCCCGCCTGCCCGCCCGGGTGCCACGTCGCTGCTGCAGCACTTCCGGGGTGTCGTCGTTCGCGCCGACCGCGACGTCGTCGACCCGGACCTGCCGGTGCTGATGGACTTCACCACACCGCAACCGAGCACCGGCGTCTCCTTCGGCTACAGCCTGCCCAGCGACGCCCGCACCGCCCTGGTCGAGTACACGGAGTTCTCCCCGGCCGTCCTGTCCGACGCCGGGTACGCCCGGGCCCTGGAGGCCTATGTGCCGCACGTCCTCGGTGGCGACGTCCCGCACCGGGTGGTGCACACCGAGCAGGGCGCCATCCCGATGACGGACGGCGTCTACGTGCGCCGGGTCGGACGTCGAGTGATGCGTATCGGGACGGCGGGCGGGGCCACCCGGCCGTCCACCGGGTACACGTTCGCGGCCATGCAGCGCCAGGCCGCCGCCGTCGCGGTCGCTCTGCTCGACGGGCGTGACCCCGTGCCGCCCCGGCCCTACCCGCGCCGGCACGCGTGGACCGACGCCCTCGTGCTGCGCGGCCTGGCCGACGGCAGTCTCGACGGCGCCGCGTTCCTGACCCGGCTGTTCGACCGGAACCCGCCGCAGCGGGTGCTGCGTTTTCTCGACGGGGTCACGTCCCCGCCGGTGGAGCTGGCGTTGATGTCGACGGCGCCGCCGGCCACGATGACCGCGCTCGCCCTGCGGGACGCCGCGGGGCGCCTGACCCGGCGGCTGCGCCGGTGACGGGCCAGGACGTCGCGGGCTGAGCCGGACGCCGTCCCGGGGGCAGCGGTCGGACGGTCACCGGCCGTGTGCCACCATCACGGCATGCGCCTGGACCACGTCTCCTACGCCGCTGAGCAGGACGGGATGCACGCGACCGCGGAGCGGTTGCGGACGCGTCTCGGGGTCGACTTCGTCGACGGCGGCGTGCACCCGCGGTTCGGGACCCGCAACCTCATCTTCCCGATGGCGAACACCCAGTACCTGGAGGTCGTCGAGGTCCTGGACCACCCGGCGTCCGACAAGGCGCCGTTCGGCCAGGCCGTCCGGGCCCGCTCCGAGGCCGGCGGCGGCTGGATGGGCTGGGTCGTGGCCGTCGAGGACATCACCCCGGTCGAGCGCAACCTCGGCCGTGAGGCGGTCCCCGGCAACCGGTACCGCCCGGACGGCGTGGAGCTGCTGTGGCGCCAGATCGGCATCCGCGGCTTGATCGCGGACCCGCAGCTGCCATACGTCATCCAGTGGCTCACCCCCGACCTGCACCCGGGGGTCGGCGCCGACGGGTCCGCCCGGATCACGACGCTGGAGATCGCCGGCGACCCCGAGCGGGTACGGACCTGGCTGGGCCTCGACCCCGGGCACCGGCCGCAGGACATCGAGTTCTCGTTCGTCGCCCCGGCCGGTACTCCGGGGCTGCTCTCGGTGACGTTCGAGACCCCGATGGGGCGCGTCACCGTCTGAGCGCAGCTCTCAGCCCTTCAGCACTCAGCCCTTCAGCCCGGCAGGTCCAGGACGTCGCCGAGCAGGTGGTACCCGGCGAAGGCGACGACGTCGAGCAGGGTGTGGGCGACGACCAGCGGCATGACCCGCCGGGTCCGCAGGTACACCAGCATGAACACGACGCCCATGACGGCGTTGCCGGCCATCGCACCGAACCCCTGGTAGGCGTGGTACGTGCCGCGCAGCAGCGCCCCGGCCAGGATGATCCCCGGGACCCCCCAGCCCAGCCGCTGCAGCCGCTCGACGAGGTACGCCACGCCCACCACCTCCTCGAGCAGGGCGTTCTGCGCCGCGGCGAGCACGAGCACCGGGACGGACCACCAGTACGTGCCCAGGGCGCTCGGGACGACGATCGCGGTGATCCCGAGCGCCTGCCCGGCCAGGTAGAGCGCCAGTCCCGGGACGCCGATGACGGCGGCCAGCGCGGCGCCGACGGCGAGGTCCCGCCCCGGCGACGCGGCGTCCAGACCGATCCGGCGGACGGCGGAGCGACCTGGTTCGGACAGCAGCCACAGCGCCAGCGCGACCGGCACGAGCGCGAACCCGATGCCGAGCAGCTGGTAGGTCAGGTCGAGCAGCTCACGGGTGCTGCGCGAGGGGTTGAGGGTCGCCGTCTGCTGACCTAGCGGCCCGCGGGTGAGCTTGGCCACGAGGCTGACGACGGCGTACACCGCCGACTGCCCGATCGACAGGCCGAGGACGATGACACCTCCGCCCGCAGCCGCCGCCGCCCCCACCCCTGGTCGTGATCATGCAGTCCCGCCACCTCAGAGGGTGGCGGGACTGCATGATCACGGGGGGTGGTCACGGGGCGGGGGTGGTCACGGGGCGGGGGACACCGCGGTCATGGCGTAGCAACCGTCACCGGCTGGGGGTGAAGCGGCGCAGGCGCAGGGAGTTCGTCACGACGAACACCGACGAGAACGCCATCGCGGCGCCGGCGATCAGCGGGTTGAGCAGTCCGGCGGCCGCCAGCGGGATGGCCGCGACGTTGTAGGCGAACGCCCAGAACAGGTTCCCCTTGATCGTCGCCAGCGTCCGGCGGGAGAGCCGGACGGCGTCCGCCGCAGCCCGCAGGTCCCCGCGCACCAGGGTGATGTCGCTGGCCTCGATCGCGACGTCCGTGCCGGTGCCCATGGCCAGACCGAGGTCGGCCTGGGCGAGGGCGGCGGCGTCGTTGACCCCGTCGCCGACCATGGCGACGACCCGACCGGCCTCCTGCAGCCGGCGGACGACGGACACCTTGTCCTCCGGGTGCACCTCGGCGATGACGTGCTCGTCGTCGGGGTCGATGCCGACCGCTGCGGCGACCGCCCGGGCCGCCCGGGCGTTGTCACCCGTCAGCAGCACCGGGTCGAGGCCGAGGCCGCGCAGCTCACGGATCGCCTCGGCGGAGGTCTCCTTGACCGTGTCGGCCACGCCGAGCACGCCTCGGGCCCGGCCGTCCCAGGCGACCAGGACCGCGGTGCTGCCACGCTCCTCGAGCGACGCGAGCGCGTCGTCGAGGCCGGCCGGCACGTCGATGCCCTCGGCGACCAGCCAGCTGCGCCGCCCGACGAGGACCTCTCGGCCCTCGACCGTGCCGCGCACGCCGGAGCCGGCGAGGTTGGTGAAGTCGGTGACCTCCGGCAGCCGGCCACCGGCGGCGGCACCGTCGGCGATCGCCCGGGCCACCGGGTGCTCGCTGGCGGCCTCGACGGCCCCGGCGAGGCGCAGGACCGTGTCGCGGTCCTCGCCGTGGGCGGGCAGCACGTCGACGAGCGCCATCCGGCCCTCGGTGACGGTGCCGGTCTTGTCCAGGACGACGGTGTCGATGGTGCGGGTGCTCTCGAGGATCTCCGGCCCCTTGATCAGGATGCCGAGCTGGGCGCCGCGGCCGGTGCCGACGAGCAGTGCCGTCGGGGTGGCCAGGCCGAGGGCGCACGGGCAGGCGATGATCAGGACGGCGACGGCCGCGGTGAACGAGGCCTGCACGTCGCCGGACAGCCACAGCCAGCTGACCAGCGTGAGCAGCGCGATGACGAAGACGACCGGGACGAACACCGCGGAGACCCGGTCGGCGAGCCGCTGCACTGGGGCCTTGCCGGACTGCGCCTGGGTGACGAGCCGGCCGATCTGGGCCAGCCGTGTCTGGGCGCCGACCCGGGTGGCCCGGACGACGAGACGTCCGCTGGTGCTCACGGTCGCGCCGGTGACGGTGTCACCGGGGCCGACCTCGACCGGTACCGGCTCACCGGTGAGCAGGGACTCGTCGACGGCGCTGCGGCCGGACACCACCTCGCCGTCCGTGGCGATCTTCTCCCCGGGCCGGACGACGAACTCGTCGCCGACCTTCAGCTGGGAGACCGGCACCCGCTCCTCGACGCCGTCGCGCAGCACCGCGACGTCCTTGGCGCCGAGGTCGAGCAGCGCCTTGAGGGCCTCGCCGGAGCGGCGCTTGGCCTTGTGCTCGGCGTACCGGCCGGCGAGCAGGAACGTCGTGACGGCCGCGGCGACCTCGAAGTACAGCTCGGGGTGCTCCATGCCGTCCTCGCCGGCGCCGGACGCCGGCAGCAGGGTCATCTCCATCCGCATCCCCGGGTCCCCGGAGCCGCCGAGCAGCATCGCCCACAGCGACCACAGGAAGGCGGCGGAGATGCCGACCGAGACCAGGGTGTCCATCGTCGAGGCGCCGTGGCGGGCGTTGACGACGGCGGCCCGGTGGAACGGCCAGGCGCCCCAGGTGACGACGGGGGTGGCCAGGGCCAGCACGACCCAGTTCCACCAGTCGAACTGCAGCGCCGGGACCATCGACAGCAGCGCGACCGGGACGGTGAGGACGGCCGAGCCGATGAGCCGGCGGCGCAGCTCGTCGCCGCTGTAGTCCTGGCCGAGGGTGTCGTCGATGTCCTCGGGCGTCGGGATCCGGGCGGTGTACCCGGTGGCCTCGACGGTGGCCACGAGCAGGTCGTTCGACACGTCGGCCGGCACGATGACGTGGGCCGTCTCGGTGGCGTAGTTGACCGTCGCAGTGACCCCGTCGAGACGGTTGAGCTTCTTCTCCACCCGGTTGGCGCAGGAGGAGCACGTCATCCCACCGACGGCGATCTCGATCTCACGGGTGCCTGCGTTCTCACGGGTGCCTGTGTTCTCACGGCTGGCCGCGTTCTCACGAGTGGGTGTGCTCACGTTCTCTCCTCAGGTGGTGCCGGTGCTGCTGCCGGTGGCGTGCTCCGGGGCCGCCCCGCGGGGCGGCCCCACTGGCCTCAGGCGAGCTCGTAGCCGGCCTCGTCGACGGCTGCGCGGACGGCGTCCTCGTCGAGCGGGGCCTCGCTGGTCACGGTGACCTTCGACGTCCCGCCGGCGTCCAGGTCGACGTCGACGGCGGTGACCCCGTCCAGCCCCTTGAGCTCCGTGGTGACGGCGTGGACGCAGTGGTCGCAGGTCATGCCCTTGACGTCGTAGGTGGTGGTGGTCATCTCGTGCCTCCGGTGGGTGTCTGTGGTGCGGTGCGGTGGGGGGTCAGGAGCGGACGAGGCGGGCGATGGCGTCGGCCACCTCACGGACCTTCTCCTCGGCCTCGGCGTCCCCGGCGCGGGCGGCGTCCACGACGCAGTGCGCGATGTGGTCCTCGAGCAGGCCGAGGCTCACCGCCTGCAGCGCCTTGGTCACCGCCGAGACCTGGGTGAGGACGTCGATGCAGTAGGTGTCCTCCTCGACCATCCGGTGCAGGCCACGGACCTGGCCCTCGATGCGGCGCAGCCGCACGAGGTAGTCGTCCTTGGTGCCCCGGTAGCCGGGTCGGGCCGTCGCCATCGTGACCTCCTGGTCGTCGTGCTGGCACCAGCAACATACCCCCCATGGGTATTCCCGTCCACCTGCACCCCCCGGGCAGCCCACCGGCCCCTGCGCCCAGAAGGCGTCAGGGGCCGGTACGGGGACGAGCTCAGGCGTCCCAGCTGCTAGCCAGGCCGCCGTTGCCCATCCCGTCGCCCCTCGGGCCGTCGCCGTTGACACCGGCGCGCATCCGCATGGGCTCCCCGGACTCCAGGTGGTCCGCGATCCGCTCCGGCAGGACCGCTTCGAGCTGGGCGGCCCGCTCGGGGGTGATGACGCCGGACTCCTCCAGCTCAGCCACCCGCTGCAGGGTCGCGTCGACGACGGTGTCGACGAGGGTCTGCAGCTCGACGCCCTGCTGCTCGGCCAGCTCGGCGAGCGAGGTGCCGGCGCGAACAGCGGACCGGATCTCCTCGGGCGTCATCTGCAGGACGTCGGAGACGGCCTGCACCACCGTCCCGTCGGCGCCCATCCGCAGACCGTGTGCCACCCGGGCGCCAGGTCCGTACCCGCGTCCCTGCGCCTGCTGCTCCTGTACCTGGTTCTGCACCGTGGTGCCGTCGGCCGGCGGCGTCCCGGGCGTCGGTGCCGCGGCGACCGCGACCCCACCGATCCCCAGCGTGCCGATCACTGCCGCGGCGGCGATGGCGCTCGTCCTCTTGCGCATTGCGACCTCCCTGATCCAGGCGGTGGACCCGTTGCCCACCAACACCTGACACGGTGCACCGACGACCTGGGAGGACCCTGGGACACACCTCCCGGTACCCGGGGAGCCGCCGCCCGCCCCCAGACCCCGCCCCCAGCCCCATCCCCACCCTCCCGTGATCATGCAGTCCCGCCACCCCGCACGTCCCATCCGTGATCATGCAGTCCCGCCACCCTGCGGGCGGGTCAGTCCCGGGGCAGGTACCGGGCGACGAGCTCGGCCGCCAGGCCGGTGTAGCCGGCGGGGGTCAGCGCCAGCAGCCGCTCCCGCTCGGCGTCGGGCAGCCCGAGGCCGGCGACGAACTGGCGCATCGTCTCGCCGTCGACCCGCCGTCCCCGGGTGAGCTCCTTGACCCGCTCGTACGGCTCGTCCATCCCGGGGGTGCCGGCGATCCCAGCAGCGCGCATGACCGACTGCACGGCCTCCCCGAGCACCTCCCAGTTCGCGTCCAGGTCCCTGGCGGTGGCGGCCGGGTCGGCGTCCAGGCCGGCGAGCCCGCGACGGACGTTGTCGAGGGCCACCAGCGAGTGCCCGAACGCCGAGCCGATGTTGCGCTGCATCGAGGAGTCGCTGAGGTCCCGCTGCAGCCGCGAGGTGACCAGTGTCGAGGCCAGGACGTCGAGCAGGGCCGTGGACACCTCGAGGTTCGCCTCGGCGTTCTCGAACCGGATCGGGTTGACCTTGTGCGGCATCGTCGAGGAGCCGATGGAGCCCTGGCTCTGCTGATCGAGTACCTGGACGAAGTAGCCCAGGGAGATGTATGTCCACACGTCGGTGCAGAGGTTGTGCAGCACCCGGTTGAACCGGGCCACGTCCGCGTAGAGCTCGGCCTGCCAGTCGTGCGACTCGATCTGGGTGGTCAGCGGGTTCCACGTGAGTCCCAGGCCCTCGACGAAACGGCGCGACACCTCGGCCCAGTCCACCGCCGGGACGGCGACGACGTGTGCCGACCAGGTGCCGGTCGCGCCGTTGACCTTCCCGAGGTACTCGGCACGCTCCACCCGGCCCAGCTGGCGGCGGAGCCGGTGCGCCAGCACGGCAAGCTCCTTGCCGAGGGTCGTCGGCGTGGCCGGCTGCCCGTGGGTGCGGGCCAGCACCGGCAGGTCGGCGAGCTCGTGCGCCATCGCCGTGACGGAGTGGACGACGGCGCGGGCGGCGGGCAGCCAGACCTGCTGGACGGCGCCGCGCACCATGAGCGCGTACGCCAGGTTGTTGATGTCCTCGCTGGTGCAGCCGAAGTGCACGAGCTCGGTGAGGTCCTCCAGCGTCGTCCCGGCCATCCGGCGCTTGAGGAGGTACTCGACCGCCTTGACGTCGTGCACGGTGACCCGTTCGATCTCGGCGACCTCGGCGACGTCAGCGGGACCGAAGCCGGCGGCGAGGCCGCGCAGCCGGGCCGTCTCCGCCTCGGTGAGCCGCCGGGCGCCGGGGACGACCTGGTGCTCGGTGAGGTGGATGAGCCACTCCACCTCCACCCGCAGCCGTTCGCGGTTGAGCGCCGCCTCCGACAGGTGCTCGACGAGCGGGGCCACGACCGGGCGGTAGCGGCCGTCCAGCGGCCCGAGCGGGACGCCGGCGTCCGCCAGCGGTGTCGGCGGTGTCGGCGGTGTCGGCGAGGGCGGCGAGGGCTCGGTCTGCACGGTCCGCATCGTCCCAGACCCGGGACTGCGCACGGTGCCGGACCGGGACGCAGGACGCGCGGTGGGCCGGGCGCGGCACGCCCGGGACCTTGGACCCCCAGCGTCCGGCGTCGTCATCGCATAGGTTGCGCAGAGTGAGAGTCGCTGTCCCCGCCGAGACGCTGCCCGGCGAGCGCCGGGTAGCCGTCACCCCTGAAACCGTGGCCCAGCTCGTCGGCGCCGGGCTGGAGGTCGTCGTCCAGCGTGGCGCAGGCCGGCACGCGTTCGTCCCGGACGACGCGTACACCGGCGCCGGTGCCGTCGTCGTCGAGGCCGTGGACGCCGCGGCCGTCGACGTCCTGCTGCACGTGCGGCCGCTGCCCCCGGCGGTCCCGCCGCGGCTGCGCGAGGGGGCCATCACGATCGGCCTGTGCTCTCCGTCCACCGAGCTGCCCACCGTGGCGGCTCTGCGGGACGCGCGCACGACGTCGTTCGCGCTCGAGCTCGTGCCGCGGATCTCCCGCGCCCAGTCGATGGACGCGCTGACCTCGCAGGCCCTCGTCGCCGGTTACCGCTGCGTCCTGGAGGCGGCCACCCGGCTGCCCCGGTTCCTGCCGCTGTTCATGACCGCCGCCGGGACGGTGCCGCCCGCCCGGGTGCTCGTGCTGGGCGCCGGTGTCGCCGGGCTGCAGGCCATCGCCACCGCTCGGCGGCTCGGCGCCGTCGTGTCGGGCTACGACGTGCGGTCCTCCTCCGCGGACGAGGTCCGCTCGATGGGGGCGACGTTCGTCGACCTGGGCCTGGACGCCCTCGAGGGCGGCGGCGGGTACGCCCGGGAGATGACCGAGGAGCGGGCCCGTGCCCAGCGCGAGGCGCTGGCACCGCACGTCGCCGACGCGGACGTCGTGATCACTACCGCCGCGGTCCCGGGACGCTCGGCCCCGCTGCTCGTCACGACGCCGATGGTGGCCGCCATGAAGCCCGGCAGCGTCGTCGTCGACCTGGCGGCGGAGTCCGGCGGCAACGTCGAGGCGTCCGTGCCCGGGCAGGACGTCGCGGTGCCGGCCACGGCCGGCGGGGGCGACGTCGTCGTCGTCGGGATGCGGGACGCCGCCAGCACGATGCCGGTGGACGCCTCCCGCCTGTACGCGAAGAACGTCGCGAACCTGTTGCTGCTCATGACGACCGACGGCGAGGTGGTGCCCGACTTCGACGACGAGGTCGTCGCCGGGGCCTGCCTCACCCACGCCGGCGAGGTCCGGCACGAGCCCACCCGCATCCTGCTCGAGGGAGGCCAGTGATGGACGGCGTCGCGCTGCTCACCATCTTCGTGCTGTCGGTGTTCGTCGGGTTCGAGGTGGTGTCCAAGGTGTCCAGCACCCTGCACACCCCGCTGATGTCCGGTGCGAACGCCATCCACGGCATCGTCCTCGTCGGCGCCATCCTCGTCGCCGGGCACGCGGACGACACCCTCACCCTCGTCGTCGCGCTCGTCGCAGTGCTGATGGCGACGGTCAACCTCGTCGGAGGCTTCGTGGTGACCGACCGGATGCTCGAGATGTTCCGGGGTCGCCCCCGAGACGGCGCTGCCCGCGGCGGGGAGGTGCAGCGGTGAACCTGCTGCCCGAGACCTGGACGGCGCTGCTCTACCTCGCCGCTGCCGTCGCGTTCATCCTCGCCCTCAAGGGCCTGTCCTCGCCGCGGACCGCGCGCCGCGGCAACCTCATCGGCGCGGCCGGCGCGGCGCTCGCGCTGGTCACCGTGTTCCTGTCCTCGGACCTGGACAACATCCTGCCCATCCTCGCCGCGATCGCGGTCGGCACGGCGCTCGCCGTGCCCGCCGCCCGCCGGGTGCCGATGACGTCGATGCCGCAGCTCGTCGCCCTGTTCAACGGGGTCGGCGGCGGGGCCGCTGCCCTGGTCGCCCTGCTCGAGCTGCCGGCGATGACGGCGTGGGGCGGCCAGCTCGCGGTGGCGTTCACCGTCCCGGTCGGTGCGGTCGCGTTCTCCGGCTCGGTCGTGACGTTCCTCAAGTTGCAGGAGGTGATGACGACCCGGCCCGTCGTCCTGCCCGGCGCCCCGGTGCTCATGGTCGCCTCCGCCCTCGGGGTCGTCGTCCTGGCCGGTGTGCTCGCCGCGACCGGGTCCACCCCGGCAGCACTGGTCCTGCTCGCCCTCGGCCTCGTCGTGGGACTCCTGCTCGTCCTGCCGGTGGGCGGCGCGGACGTGCCGATCGTCATCTCCCTGCTCAACGCGATGACCGGTCTGGCCGTCGCGGCGTCCGGGCTCGTCCTGGACAACACCGTGCTGCTCGTCGGCGGCACGCTCGTCGGCGCCAGCGGCACCATCCTCACCCGGGCGATGGCCGCGGCGATGGGCCGCTCGGTGTCCGGAATCCTCTTCGGCGCCCTGCGCGGCGGCTCCACGGCCGGGTCGACCGCGGTGTCCGACCGGCCGGTCCGCTCGTCCTCGCCGGAGGACGTCGCGATCCTGCTCGCCTACGCCCACCGGGTCGTCGTCGTCCCCGGGTACGGGCTCGCGGTGGCCCAGGCCCAGCACACGATGGCCGAGCTGGCGCAGACCCTGGAGGCCAAGGGGATCGAGGTCCTCTACGGCATCCACCCGGTCGCCGGCCGGATGCCCGGGCACATGAACGTGCTGCTCGCCGAGGCGAACGTGCCGTACGAGGCGCTCAAGGAGATGGACGAGATCAACCCGGTGTTCAAGACGACCGACGTCGTCCTCGTCGTCGGCGCGAACGACGTCGTCAACCCGGCGGCCAAGACGACCCCGGGAGCGCCGATCTACGGGATGCCGATCCTTGAGGTCGCCGACGCCCAGCAGGTGGTGTTCCTCAAGCGGTCCATGCGGCCCGGGTTCGCCGGCATCGAGAACGAGCTGCTCTACGACCCCAAGACCACGCTGCTGTTCGGCGACGCCAAGGAGTCGCTGACCAAGGTGCTGTCCGCCGTCAAGGGGATGTGAGCCCCGCCGCGGCTCTGCAGGTCACGGGACGCTGAGCGCGGCCCGCTCCGCTGCCGCCCCGTAGGAGGGGCCGAACAGCACGGCGTGCACGAGCAGCGGGTGGAGCTGGTGCAGCCCGACCCGCTCCCGCCAGCCGTCGGTCAGCGGGGCGGCCTCGTCGTAGGCGGCGAGCACCCGGTCCAGGTGCGGCAGGCCGAACAGCTGGAGCATCGCCAGGTCCGTCTCCGGGTGCCCGCCGTGGGCGGCCGGGTCGACCAGGACGGCGCCGTCCGCGGTCCAGATGACGTTGCCGGACCACAGGTCACCGTGCAGGCGGGCCGGCGGGCGGCCGTCGTCCAGCTCGCCGGAGCGCAGCCGGTCGCAGACCGTGAGGACGGCGTCCAGGCCGCGGTCGGTGAGCGAGCCGAGGGTGTGGGCTCGGCGGGCGAACGGCTCGACCCGCAGGTCGGCGTAGAAGGCACCCCAGGACGCGGACGGCCGGTGCGCCAGGGGCAGCGGCCCGATGAAGCCGTCGCCGGCCCAGTCGGCGGGTGGGCTGCCGAACGCGGGGGCGCCGGCCGCGTGCGTGCGCGCCAGGCCCCGACCCAGCGTCTCGGCAGCGGCCGCCGTCGGCGGCGCCGGGTCCAGGTGGGGCAGCTCGATGTGGTCGGGGCCGACCGAGACCGGCCTGGGGACCGGGACGCCGCCGGCGTCGGCGAGCCAGCGCAGGCCGGCCGCCTCGACGGCGAAGAACCCGGGCGGGGCGTCCGCCCGGCGCTTGGTGAACGTGCGCCCGCTCAGCTCGGCGTCCCCGGCCGGCCGCCCGTCCCCGTCGCCCGCCGGACGTGGTCCAGGATCCCCGTCACCGCGGACTCGATCTGGTCGAGCACCTCGTCGAAGTGCTCGTCGTCGCCGTAGTACGGGTCTGCCACCTCGTCGTCGTCGGCGTCGGGGTCGAAGGAGCGCAGCAGCCGGATACGGGCCCGCTGCTCGGGAGTGCGGGCCATCGCCCGCAGCGCAGCCAGGTGCCCCCGGTCCAGGGCGACGACGAGGTCGTGCTCGTCGAGATCGGACTCGGTGACCTGCCTGGCCCGGTGACCCGACGCGTCGTACCCGCGGGCGGCGAGGGCGGCCACGGCCCGCCGGTCGGCGGGCTGGCCGACGTGCCAGTCCCCGGTCCCGCTGGACCGGACGTCGAGGACGTCGCCGAGGCCCTCGCGCTCGGCGCGGCGACGCAGCACGGTCTCGGCCATCGGCGAGCGGCAGATGTTGCCGGTGCAGACGAACGTCACGCGGTAGCGGTCGGGCACCGCTCCATGCTCGCCCACTGCACCTGTCCTGCACATCCCGGGTCCTGCCGGGCCGGGTCCACATCCGCGGGTGCGGGGTTCGCGGTGATCCGTTCCCGTGCTGGCGTCGGTGACCATCGCCGAGGGCGGGGTCGCGCCGTCCGGAGAGGCCGAACCGGCTAGACGTTGTCGAGCTCGACCGGTACGCCGAAGGACTCCTCCTGCAGAAGCCTCTCGCTCTCCCGCCCGTCGTCCCGGCTGCTGAACAGAATGAGTACCTGGGTGGCGTCCTGCCCGGGGCAGGGCTGGTGCGGGATCACCTCGACACCGTCTGCCACGGCCTCGATCCGATCGACGAGCGCCGCGTGCTGGGCGAGTGCAGCCTCCACCTCTCCGGGCGGCGGGAGGTCCTCGCACGCCACAGCCGAGGAACGGCTACCGCCCGTCCAGGTATCCGTTATCCGTGGGTACGCCCACAGTGCGCCGGCCGCGAGCACAAGCCCCGAGAGCAGGGCGGTGACCTTCAATCGGTTCATGACCTCACGTCGCTGCTCAGCAGGGGTGTGCCACCCGTCTACGGACGAGCCCCAGTTCCATCACGGCGACGTCCCGACACGTGACGCCCGACACACACTGTGTCGGAGGCACGGGACCCGTGGCAAGGAGGTGCACCTGTCCTGCACATCCCGGGTCCTGCTGGGTCGGGTCCACACCCGCGGCCGCGGCGCCGGGGCGCGGTGGGTCCACGTGCCTAGCGTCGCCGCGGACGACGAGGAGGGCGGACCAGTGGGAGGGCCGGCAGTGGGGGACGGGGTGATCGTGGACGGGGTGATCGTGGACGGGGCGGGGGCCGAGGCGGGGCAGTGGCTCGCGCGCAGGGCGCTGGCCGGGCTGGACGGCGCCGCCGCCCGGTCGGTTCACGACGCGGCCCAGGAGGTCCGGTTGTGCCTGGCCGCGGTCCGGGGCCTCCGGGAGGTCCCCTGGCGCTCGGTGGCGGCCGAGGCGTTTCGCGCCGAGGTCGAGGGGCTCACCGCCGCGCTGAGCCGGGCCGCCGGCGACGTCCAGGACGCCTCCAGCGCGCTGAGAGCGCACGCCGACGCGGTCGAGGACCGGGCCAGGGAGCTCCTCGCGGTCTCCGGCCGGCCGGGTCGGACGCCGTGAGCGCCGTGCCCCGGGCGCGGATGTCCGCTGCGGCCTTCGCCGCGGTCGTCACGGCCGTCGACCACCACGCGGCGCAGGCCCGCGGCGGCTGCGGCGCGGCCGGCGCCGGGGTTCCCGGGGACCTGCCGGCGGACGTCGTCCGGGAGCTGGTTCGCAGCCGCCTCCTCGTCCGCTCCGGTGACGTCGGTCTCGCCGTCGACCCGGTGCTGGCCGGTCTGCTCGCCGTCCACCGCACCGCACCGGTCGCGGCCACCGCCGCCGTGGCCCGGGGCGGCGCGACGGTGCGCGTCGACGCCGGCCTGTGCCCCCCGGTCGCGGTGTGCGTGGCCTCGGCGACCCGGGGCGGCGACCTGCTCGACGCCGTGGAGGTGTCCGCGCCCGGTGTGGACGGCGTCGTCCCGGAGATCACCGGGCTCCTCACCGACGCCTCCGGTGGGCCGGAGGCTGTCTGGCTCGACGTCCGGTCCCGGCGTCGCCGCTGGGCCGGCCTCTGCCCGGGGGAGCCACCAGGCCTGCCGGGCCGCCGGCTGGCCGCCGCGCTGCTGGCCGCCCTCGAGGACGGTGAGCGCCGGTGACCGCCGACACCGGCGGGATCGTCGTCAGCGGCGGCGCGGGCGGGACCGCCGCGGACCTCGACGCCATGCTGCGGGCCGCAGCAGTGCTCGGGGACTGCGCCGACCGGCTGACCGCCGCCGGCGGACGCCTCACCGTCGCCGCCGGGCAGGTCCTCGACCCGGCGGCGATCGCACTGGACCCGGGCGGCTGGGTGCGAGCCGAGCAGCGGGTCGTCGCGGCCGCCGCGGACCTGGCCCGCCTCTCCGTGCGCGCTGGCGCGCTGGGCGCGGCCGTCCGGACCGCGGCGACCGGCTACCAGCGGGCCGACCGCCTCGTCGCCGAGGCCCTCGCCGCGGCCCGGGACAGGGTCGCCGGGTCCCTCGGCGAGCAGCTGCCGCGACTGGCGCTGCGCTTCCCGCTCGGCGCATTCGTGGTCGCCGGGGCCGCGGTCGCGGTGCCGGTCGCCGTCAGCACCGCGGACGTGATGGTCCCGGCCACCGTGGACCTGGTGGGGGACGTCGTCCGGGACGAGGTCGGCCCCGGTGGGCTGTCGGCCCGGCTCGCGGTCCTCGGGGGGCTCGGTGTCCGGGAGCTGCAGGACGACGGTGCGGCGGCCGGCGCCAAGGCGCTCGGCTGGCTCGCCCGGCACCCCGAGACGGCCGAGCACCTCGTCGCCGCGGCCCCGTCGTTCGCGGCCGGGGTGCTCCTGCTGCGCCGCTCCGGCACCGACCCGCGGGTGACGCTGCCCCGGCCCGAGGCGCAGGGGGCGCTGCCGCCGCAGGACGTGCCCGACCTGGCGGCGCTCGCTGCGGCCATCGGGTACGGCACCGGGCTGCTCGGCCGCGGGCCGGTCACGGTGCGACCCGCCCGGACTCCGCCGCCGCAGCCGGTGCGACCCCCGGCCGGGGTCGCCGACCTGGTCCGCGGCGCGGTGGCCCTGGCGCCGTCCCGGGACGGCTCCCTGCCCGGCGAGCCCGGCCGGATCCGGGTGCAGCGGGTCGAGCACGCCGGCACCCGGCGCGCCATCGTCTACGTGCCGGCCACCCAGACCTGGGACCTCGGGCACGGCACGAACCCGATGGACGCCACGAGCAACCTCGACGCCGTCGCCGGCATCCCCTCGGCCGCTGCCGAGGGTGTCGTCGGGGCACTGCGGTCCGCCGGCGTGGACCGTAGCGAGCCGCTGCTGCTTGTCGGGTACAGCCAGGGCGGGCTCACCTCGATGTCGCTGGCCACCGACCCCGGCTTCCGCGCCGAGTTCACCCCGACCGCCGTGCTCACCGTCGGCTCCCCGGTGGGCGCCTTCCCCGCCCCGGCGGACGTCGCGGTGCTGAGCATCGAGCACGCCGAGGACCTCATCACCGTCCTGGACGGCGCCCCGAACCCGGACGTGCCGACGTGGACGACCGTCCGCCGGGAGGTCCTCGACCCCGCCGGCGGCGACGACGTCGTCCGGGCGGCCGCCGCGACGAACCCGATGGCCGCGCACGGCGCCGACCCGTACGTGCTGACGGCCGAGCTGGCCGAGCGGACCGACCACCCCTCGGTGCGGGCCTGGACCGAGCAGGCCGAGCCGTTCCTCGACCGGGCCGGAGCGGTGACGTCGGCGAGCGACTGGGTCGCGGAGCGTCAGCCGTGACCCGGGTCGGCGCCGGGCGTCCCCGCCAGCACCCGGCGGAACGCCGTCCGGCAGGTGGCCGGGTCGAACGGCAGACCGGCCGCGGCTCGGTCCAGGACGTCGTCCGGCACGGTCGCCGCTCCGGCGACCGGCCCCGTGGCCAGTCCCGCGGCCCGCCCCGTGGCCAACCCCGTGGCCAGCTCGGCGGCCAGCTCCGTGGCCCGATCCGCCAGCCGCTGCAGGTCCGCGCGCTGGTCGTCCGCGACCTCCGCGCCGACCACGTCGCCGTGCCCCGGCACGACCGTGCGCGGCGGCCGGCCAGCCGCCCCCGCGAGCGCCCGCGCCAGCGTGACCGGCCACTCCAACGGGTACGCGTCGTCCATCGCCGGGTCGGCGCAGACCTCGACGAGGTCACCGGCGACGAGCACGCCGGCGTCGGGCACCTCGACGAGCAGGTCGTGGTCGGTGTGACCCCGGCCGTGGTACACGAGCAGCACGTGCCGGCCGCCGAGCTCGAGCCGGGTCCGCGCCGCCACCCGGTCGGTCGGGGGGACCAGCGGGGTGCTCGCGGCCTGCGCCGCCGCGACCGGGTCGCCGTCGCCGCGCAGGTACGCCACCGCGTCGGCCCGGCCGGCGTCGTCGAACCGGCCGGCCTCGTGACCGAGCACCCGGACGCCGGGGCCGGCGAACGCAGCGTTGCCGTACCAGTGGTCGAAGTGGTCGTGGGTGCAGGCCACCGTCCACGGCGCCGCGGTCAGCCGGCGGACAGCGTCCGCGAGCCGGCGACCCTGGGCCAGGGTGGCGCGGGTGTCGACGACGAGGCAGGAGTCGTCCCCCAGGACGACGGTGGCGTTGAGGTCGAGACCGGCGTGCCGGCGCACGAGCACCCCGGCCGCCACCTCGAGCCAGCCGGTGGCGTCGTCCTCGGTCCCGGGCACGTGACTGGCCGGTCCCGCTCAGACCAGCGGGCGGCCCAGGGACCGGGATCGTCCGGTGAACAGGGCCACGAGCGCCCCGTCGGACTCCCGCGTCACCCGGACCCGGGTGACCCCGTTGCGCCCGAACCGGACCTCCTCGACGGCCTCGGCGACGAGCACGTCGCCCTCGTAGGCCGGGGTCACCCAGGTGATGTCGGCGCTGGCCCCGACGGTGACCACCCCGCTGGAGTTGCACGCGAACGCGAACGCGCTGTCGCACAGGGCGAACAGCACGCCACCGTGGCAGCTGCGGTGCCCCTGCACCATGTCGGCCCGCACGGTCATCCGCAGGACGGCGCGGCCCGGGCCGACGTCGAGCAGCTCCATCCCCAGCGCCCGGCTGGCGTCGTCCGCGGCCCACATCGTCTCGGCGCTGCGTCGTGCGGTCTGCTCGGCGTCGTCCGGGTGCGCCGGGTCGGGGCCGGTCGAGCCGGCCCGGTCCTCAGAGGTCACGTAGGTTCACCCCAGCCCTCACCGACCGCGTCAGCGCCAGCCCGGCCCGGTAGCGGCCGGTCGGGAACGCGTCGTGCAGTCGCTCGATGATGGTCGCCACGGTCAGCTGACCGAGACGGTCGCCCCACTCCAGCGGCCCGGAGGGGTAGCCGGTCCCGAGCAGCATCGCCACGTCGACGTCCTCCGCGCTCGCCTCCCCGCGGGCGACGAGCTCCACCGCCTCGTTGACGAGCATCGCGACGGTACGCGCGACGACGCCGCCGGGGGAGTCCCCGACGACGCTGACCGCGGCGCCGGCCGCCTGGCACAGTCCGATCGCGGCGTCCAGGGACTCCTGCGGGGTGTCGGGGGAGGGGCTGAGCGCCACCCGCGTGCACGTCGCCGGGTCGTGCGCCCAGTCGAGCAGCACGACCGCGCCTCCCTCGCCCCACGTGGTCGTCGCGGACTCGCCCTGCTGCTCCAGGAGCATGGCGCCGCCGGGCAGCCGGATGCCGGGGTCGACGGAGATCTCGTCGTCGGACTCGTCCACGACCTCGAAGGCCACGCCGGCGGCGGCCGCGCGCGCCAGGAACGGCTCCATCACCGAGAAGCCACGGTCCTCGCCGTGCACCACCCGCTCCAGCACGGCGGGAGCGCTACGCCGCGGCGCGGTGGCGGGCTCGGCGTCCACCGCCTTGCCGTCGGCGTAACGGAACACGCCGTGACCGGTCTTGCGGCCGAGCCGGCCGGCGTCGACGAGCCGCTGCTGGAACACGGTCGGGGCGTAGCGGGGGTCGCCGAACGTCTGCTCCCACACCGACCGGGAGACGGCGAGGTTGACGTCCTGGCCGACCAGGTCGGTGAGCTCGAACGGCCCCATCGGGAAGCCTCCGGCCTCACGGAGCACGGCGTCGACGGTGGCGGGGTCGGCAACCCCCTCCTCGACCATCCGCTGCGCCTCGCCGTAGTACGGGCGGGCCACCCGGTTGACGATGAACCCCGGGGTGGACGTGCACACGACCGGCGTCTTGCCCCAGGCCCGGGCCAGCTCGGCAACGGCCTCGACGACCGCCGGCGCACAGGCGTCCCCGCGGACCACCTCGACCAGCCGCATCCGCTGCGCCGGGTTGAAGAAGTGCAGGCCGACGACCCGCTCGGGGTGGTCCAGCCCGGCCGCGATCGCGGTCACCGACAGCGAGGAGGTGTTCGTCGCCAGGACGGCGGCCGGGTCGACGAGGCGCTCGAGTGCGGCGAACAGGTCCCGCTTGACCTCGAGCCGCTCCACCACCGCCTCGACGACGACCCGGCAGCCCGCCAGGTCCTCCACCGAGAGCCCGGGGGTGAGCCGGGCGGTGACCGCGTCCGCCTCCTGCCCGGACAGCCGGCCCCTCTCGACGTCGTGGGCCAGGCGGCGTCCGACCTCCGCGACGGCCCGCTCCGCCGCCCCCGCCGCGGCGTCCACGACGGTGACCGGGTGACCCGCCCGGGCCGCGACCTCCGCGATGCCGGCCCCCATCGTGCCCGCGCCTAGGACGCCGACCGCTGCGCCGGCCGGGATCGTGTACTCGGTCACGGTGGCCGATCCTGGCACAGGCAGGCTCACTCCCCGGTGCTCCCGTCGAGACGCTCGCGCAGCAGGTCAGCGTGGCCGTTGTGCCGCGCATACTCCTCGATCATGTGCACGTAGATCCACCGCAGCGAGACCGGCTCCCCGCGGCGGGAACCGGTGGCGTTCAGATCGGGGTAGCGGCTCGCGATTTCCCGGCACACCTCGGCCTCGACCCGGTAGGCGGCGATGTCGGCCGCCGGATCGGCGGTCTCGGCATCGTCGAAGTCCCCGTCGGGATTGGCCTGCGACCAGTACCGGGGCGGGGCCTCCTCACCGGCGAGCACGCGTCGGAACCAGTGACGCTCGACGTCGGTCATGTGTCGCACCAGCCCCAGCAGGCTGAGCGTCGACGGCTCCACCGCGCGCCGCCGCAGCTGATCGTCATCCAGTCCGCTGCACTTCCACAGCAGCGTGGCCCGGTGCCAGTCCAGCCAGGCCTCCAGCATCGGCCGCTCGGCGGCCACGTACGGCGGGTCGGTACGGCTGTCGGTCGGGGGAATCACGGGCACGAGCCCGCACGCTACCGTCCGAACGGTCGGCCGGTTCTGGCTACAGTTGTTCCGTGTCGACGATGACGAGCTCGGTGGAGTCCCTGATCGACAAGCACCGCGAGGTGCTCGACCGCGCCCTGACCGCGATCGGAACCCGGGAGTACTGGTCCCGCTACCCGGAGTCTCCGTCGCCGCGGGTCTACGGGCAGGAGGCCGGTCCGGCCGGTGAGCGCGCCTACCGCGCCCACCTCGGTCAGCGGTTCGCAGCCCTCGCGGACCAGCCCCTGCTCGACGGGCGGGACGACGCGTGGGCCGGTTACGAGGTCTCCCCGTACGGGCCCGAGCTGGGCATCACCTACCCGCACTACGGCGAGGCGCAGCTCGACGAGCTGCTCGCCGCGGCATCGGCCGGGATCCCAGCCTGGCGCGACGCCGGCCCCCTGGCCCGCGCAGCGGTCTGCGTGGAGATCCTCGACCGGATCAACGCGCGCTCCTTCGAGATGGCCCACGCCGTCATGCACACCAGCGGCCAGCCGTTCGTGATGGCGTTCCAGGCCGCTGGGCCGCACGCGCAGGACCGCGCCCTCGAGGCCGTCGCCTATGCACTGTTCGAGCAGCGGCGGGTGCCCGAGGAGGTCGTCTGGGAGAAGCCGGGCAAGGACCAGCCGCTGCGGATGCTCAAGCGCTTCCACGTCGTCCCGCGCGGCGTCGGGCTCGTCATCGGCTGCAACACGTTCCCGACGTGGAACTCCTACCCCGGCCTGTTCGCGTCCCTGGCCACCGGCAACGCGGTCGTCGTCAAGCCGCACCCGCGGGCGGTGCTGCCGCTGGCGATCAGCGTCGCCGTCGCCCGGGAGGTGCTCGCCGAGGCCGGCTTCGACCCGAACCTCGTCGTCCTCGCCGCCGAGACCGACGGGGAGGGCCTGGCCAAGCCGCTCGCCCTGCACCCGAGCGTGCGCGTCGTCGACTACACCGGCGGCCCGCGCTTCGGGGCCTGGCTGGAGGAGAACGCCCGGCAGGCCGTCGTCTACACCGAGAAGGCCGGTCTCAACACGGTCGTCGTGGACTCCACCGACGACCTGGCCGGGATGACCGCGAACCTGGCGTTCTCCTTCACCCTGTACTCCGGGCAGATGTGCACCGCCCCGCAGAACGTCTACGTCCCCCGCGACGGGATCGACACCGACACTGGGCACCGGTCCTTCGACGAGGTCGCGGAGGCGATCGCGGACGCCGTCCGCAGGCTCACCGGCGACGACGCCCGCGCCGTCCAGCTGCTGGGCGCGGCCGCCAACCGGGACGTGGTCGCCCGCGCCGACGGCGCCGGCTCGCTGGGCCGGGCCGTGCTGGAGTCGCGGGCGGTCACCCACCCCGACTTCCCGGAGGCGACGGTACGCACCCCGGCTCTGGTCGCCGTGGACGCCTCCGACGAGGCCTACCTGTCGGAGTGCTTCGGGCCGGTCGCGTTCCTCATCGCCACCGACTCGACGCAGGAGTCGCTCAAGCGGTTCGTCGAGACCGCGCGTGAGCACGGCGCGATGACCGCTTCGGTGTACTCGACTCAGGAGTCCGTGCTGCAGGCCGCGGAGCAGGCCGCCCTGGACGCCGGTGCCTCGCTGTCGATGAACCTCACCGGGGCGGTGTACGTCAACCAGTCGGCGGCGTTCAGCGACTTCCACGGCACCGGGGCGAACCCGGCTGCGAACGCGACCCTCACCGACGGCCACTACGTCAGCGGCCGGTTCCGCGTCGTCCAGTCCCGCCGCCACATCTGATCAGCCGCGCCCTCCGAGGAGCGGCGCCCTCCGAGGATCGGCTCGGGTCAGTCGCGGTCGGGGAGGACGAGGTTGAGCACCATGCTGACGAACGTGACGACCACCGCCCCCAGCACCGCGCTCCAGAAGAAGTCGTCGACGGTGAAGGTCAGCGGCGTCGCCTGGGAGATCCACGACGTCAGCTCGAGCATCAGCGCGTTGACGATGAACGAGAACAGTCCCAGGGTCAGGATGTAGAGCGGCAGGGCGAGCAGCGCGACCACCGGCTTCACCACCGCGTTCACCAGTCCGAAGATGAGCCCGATGACGAGGAAGGTCAGCACCTGGTTGGCTAGGTCGGTGCCGGGGCCGGTGGCGGTGATGCCGGGGACGACGAGGGTCGCCACCCAGATCGCCAGGGCGTTGACGACGACCTTGATCAGAAAGTTCTTCATGGGCTCCTAGCCTGGCATGTCCTCCAGCTCCATCCCCTTCGTCTCCCGGACTGCTCTGGCGACGAACACGAACGAGACCGCGGCCATCACCGCGTACAAGCCGTAGGCGAACGTCAGCCCGACGTCGGCGAGGGCCGGGATCGTCGTGCTGACGGTGAAGTTCGCCAGCCTCTGCGCGGCGGCGACGACGGTGAGCGCCGCGGCCCGGGGCTCCCGGGCGTCTGCCGAAGAATGCTGGATCTGGCACAGCTTTGCCGGCACGTCTCGCCACCAAACCGTCAATGTGGCTACGCGGGGATCGGGGTGGCGGGATTGCATGATCACGACAGGAGGATGGGGGGCTGTGCGGGGGTGGCGGGATTCCATGATCACGAACGTTCCGGGGCCGGCGGGAGCACGCCCGCTGGAGGTGGGCCGTCGTAGGCTCCGGCGTATGAGCCGACCGGGACCCCGCATCCGCTCCGCCCTCGACGCGCTGCCGGCCTACCGGCCGGGGCGCCCGCCGCAGCCGCGGGAAGGGCTGACGAGTTACAAGATCTCCTCGAACGAGAACCCGTACCCGCCGCTGCCGTCGGTGCTCGAGGTCGCGCAGAAGGCCCTCGGGTCGATGAACCGCTACCCGGACATGTTCGCGACCGGGCTCGTCGACGCCCTGGCCGAGCACCTCGACGTCCCGGTCGACCACCTGGCCACCGGGACCGGCAGCGTCGGCGTCCTGGGCCAGATCCTGCAGGCCACCTGCGCCGACGGAGACGAGGTCGTCTACGCGTGGCGGTCGTTCGAGGCGTACCCGATCGTCGTCGGGATCTCTGGCGCGACGTCGGTGCAGGTGCCGCTGACCGCCGACGCCCGCCACGACCTGGACGCCATGGCGGACGCGATCACCGACCGCACCCGCCTGGTCATCGTCTGCTCGCCCAACAACCCGACCGGTCCGGCCGTGCACGCCGACGAGATCGAGCGGTTCCTCGCCCGGGTGCCGGGCGACGTCCTGGTCGTCATCGACGAGGCCTACACCGAGTTCGTCCGCGACCCGCAGACCCTCGACGCGCTGGAGGTCTACCGGGACCGGCCGAACGTCGCCGTGCTGCGGACCTTCTCCAAGGCCTACGGCCTGGCCGGCCTGCGGGTCGGCTACGCGGTCGCCCACCCACCGGTCGCCGAGGCGCTGCGCAAGACCGCCGTGCCGTTCGGGGTCCCCGGCGTCGCCCAGGAGGCCGCCGTCGCCTCGCTGCGCGCGGAGAAAGAGCTGCTCGAGCGGGTTGACGCCCTCGTTGAGGAGCGGGACCGGGTGCTGTCGGGGCTGCGGTCGCAGGGCTGGGACGTCCCGGATGCCCAGGGCAACTTCGTCTGGCTCGCGCTCGGCGACCAGACCGTCGACTTCGCCGCGATGTGCGAGCAGGAGGGGCTGACCGTCCGACCGTTCGAGGGCGAGGGGTGCCGCTGCTCGATCGGCGAGACCGAGGCGAACGACCGCCTGCTCGCCCTGGCGGCACGGTGGCGGCAGCGCTGAGCCGCACCCGAGGCTGCGTCGCCGGCTGAGGAGCCCCGCCCGCTGACGAGCACCGCAGGCGGACGACGTCCCGCCGGGCTCGTCCCGATTGGTGCCGACGTGGGGCTCAAGTCCGGCCCGTGAGCGGCCGAGGAGCAGGGGGAGCGGGTCCATGCACACGGATCCGAGTGGACTCCGGCGCGCCAAGGGGGTGGTCATCGTGGACGACGAGACCAGGACGTCCCGCCCGGCGCCCGCACGCTCCGCTGCCCTGCCGACCACGCTGGCCGCCGCCATCGCCTCGGGGTGCGTCGTGGCGCTCGGCCTCCTGGGTGCCGTGGCCGTCGGCGGCGGGGACCTGCCGAGCGCGACCGGGAGCCAGGCGCTGGCCGCACCCGGCGACGTCCTGCTCTTCGAGCCGCCCGACCGCGACGACGTCCCGGCCGGACGCCCACCGGCCGAGGCGCCCCCCGCCCCCGCGCCGGCCCCCGCCCCCGTGCCGGCTGCCTCGGCGAGCGCACCGGTCGTGGCCGCTCCTGCCGCCGCGACCCCCGAGGCGGTCGACCCCACCGCGGCCCCACCCGTGGTGCGGGCCGTGCCCGCGCTGCTCACCCGGGTCGTCCCGCCCCCTGAGGCCGAGCCGGCAGCGGCCGAGCCCCCTGTGGCCGAGCCGGCAGCGGCCGAACGAGCCGCAGGCAGGGATGACCGGAGCCGGGACCGGGGCCGGGACGACGACCGCCGCGAGCGAGGCTCCAGCGGTGAGGAGCGGACGACGACCCCGGCGCCCTCCGGCGAGCTGCGGCTCGCCACCGCCGCCACCAGCTCCGACGCCGATGACGGCAAGCGCGGGGATGGCAGGCCCGGGGACGGCAGGCGCTGGCACGACCGGCGCGACGACGACAAGCGCTGGGACGCCAAGGGTTCCGGAGCATGGAAGCAGCCCGCCCCCCACCGCGCGTCCGCAGGCAAGCACGAGACCCGGGGCCGGTCCTGGTCGGTGCACCGCGAGCGCTCCGACCGCGGCCACTCCGACCGGGACGGGCGCGGCCGCCGCGGCTGACGCCGGGCCAGGCCGTCGCCACCGGTGCACGCTCGCCCAGCCCGGCGCCGTCCCGGTGGGTGACGGCGCACCGGCGTTCCGTCGTCCCCTCCCGGCCGATACGGTGGGCCTGGCGCCTGTGAGCGGCGCCACGCCCCGGCCCGGCCTACCCGGCGCAGGCACGGGGCGACCGGCAGCGCCGGCCGGTGGGCGATCCCCGGGGCCGGCACCGACGAAGGAGAGCACGTGACCGACAGCGTCGTCGGCACGAGGACGGTCCGCCACGACGGACCGGAGCTCGTGCAGCTCCTCACTCCCGAGGGCGAGAGGGTCGAGCACCCGGAGTACTCCGACTACGCCGCCCACCTCGGCCCCGAGGACCTGCGCGGTTTCTACCGCGACCTCGTCCTGGTCCGACGGGTGGACGCCGAGGCGACGGCGCTGCAGCGGCAGGGTGAGCTCGGGCTGTGGGCCAGTCTTCTCGGCCAGGAGGCCGCCCAGATCGGCTCGGGCCGGGCGACCCGCCCGCAGGACTACGTGTTCCCGACCTACCGCGAGCACGGCGTCGCCTGGTGCCGCGGGGTGGACCCGGTGACCCTGCTCGGGCTGTACCGGGGGGTGAACCTCGGCGGCTGGGACCCCCACCAGAACCACTTCCAGCTCTACACGATCGTCATCGGCGCGCAGACCCTGCACGCGACCGGGTACGCCATGGGGGTCCAGCGCGACGGCGCGGTGGGCACCGGCGACCCGGACCGCGACACCGCGGTCATCGCCTACTTCGGGGACGGCGCGACCTCCCAGGGCGACGTCAACGAGGCGTTCGTCTTCGCCGCCGTGACCAACGCGCCCGTGGTGTTCTTCTGCCAGAACAACCAGTGGGCGATCTCCGAGCCGAACGAGCGCCAGACGCGGGTACCGCTGTACCAGCGCGCCAGCGGCTTCGGGTTCCCCGGCGTCCGGGTCGACGGCAACGACGTGCTCGCCGTCTACGCGGTGACGAAGGCCGCGCTCGACCGCGCCCGCTCCGGCGACGGGCCGATGTTCATCGAGGCCTTCACCTACCGGATGGGTGCCCACACGACGTCCGACGACCCGACCCGCTACCGGATCGCCGCCGAGGTCGAGGAGTGGAAGCTCAAGGACCCGATCGCCCGGCTCAAGGCGTACCTGTCCCGCGGCGGCCACGCCGACGCGGAGTTCTTCGACGCCGTCGACGCCGAGAGCGACGAGATCGCCACCCACGTGCGCAGCGGCTGCCTCGCGCTGCCCGACCCGGAGCCCGAGTCGATGTTCGACCACGTCTACGCCGACCCCCACCCCCTGCTCGAGGAGGAGCGGGAGTGGTTCCGCGGCTACCACGCCTCGTTCGCGGCCGGTGAGGAGGTGGCCCGGTGACCCAGATGACCATCGCCAAGGCCGTCAACAGCGGACTGCGCCGGGCGATGGAGGACGACCCGAAGGTGCTCGTCATGGGTGAGGACGTCGGCAAGCTCGGCGGCGTCTTCCGGGTCACCGACGGCCTGCAGAAGGACTTCGGGGAGGACCGGGTCATCGACACCCCGCTCGCCGAGTCCGGCATCGTCGGGACGGCGATCGGCCTGGCGCTGCGCGGATTCCGCCCCGTCGCCGAGATCCAGTTCGACGGCTTCATCTACCCGGCCTACGACCAGATCGTCTCCCAGCTGGCGAAGATGGGGTACCGCTCGGCCGGCTCGGTGCGGCTGCCCGTCGTCATCCGGGTCCCCTACGGCGGCGGCATCGGCGCCGTCGAGCACCACAGCGAGTCGCCCGAGGCGTACTTCGCGCACACCGCGGGCCTGCGGGTCGTGACGTGCTCCACCCCCGCCGACGCGTACTGGATGATCCAGGACGCCATCGCCAGCGACGACCCGGTGATGTTCTTCGAGCCCAAGCGGCGGTACTGGGACAAGGGCGACGTCGACGTCGACGGCGGCTCCGACCGGGCCCCCCTGCACCAGGCGCGCGTCGTCCGGCCGGGGTCACAGGTCACCGTCGCCGCCTACGGACCGATGGTGAAGACCGCGCTGCAGGCCGCGGAGGCCGCCGCGCAGGAGGGCAAGGACGTCGAGGTCATCGACCTGCGCTCGCTGTCCCCCCTGGACGTCGACGCGGTCGAGGAGTCGGTCCGGCGCACCGGCCGGCTGGTCACCGTGCACGAGGCCCCGGTGTTCCTCGGTCTCGGCGCCGAGCTCGCCGCCCGGGTCACCGAGCGCTGCTTCTACTCCCTGGAGGCCCCGGTGCTGCGCGTCGGCGGGTTCCACATCCCGTACCCGCCCAGCCGGGTCGAGGAGGAGTACCTGCCCGACCTGGACCGGGTGCTCGACGCCGTCGACCGCTCGCTGGCGTTCTGAGAGAGGGGGGACCGTGCCCGACATCAAGCAGTTCCGCCTCCCCGACGTCGGGGAGGGCCTGACCGAGGCCGAGATCGTCTCCTGGCGCGTCCGGCCCGGCGACACCATCAAGGTCAACCACCCCGTCGTGGAGATCGAGACCGCCAAGTCCCTCGTCGAGCTGCCCTCGCCGTACGCCGGGGTGGTCACCGACCTGCTCGTCGAGGAGGGGCAGACGGTCGAGGTCGGGACGCCGATCATCGCGATCGACGTCGACCCGGACGGCGCCCCGTCCGCCGGCAGCCCCGCCGGGATGCCGGCCGCGGCCGCCGAGACCGTCCCGTCGTCCCCGTCGCAGGTGGAGACCCCGCCGGCCGAGGGGGCGGTCGAGCCGGGCATGGTCGGTGGGCCGGTGTCCGGGGGGCGGCAGTCCGTGCTCGTCGGCTACGGCCCGCGCACCACCGAGGCGAAGCGTCGCCCGCGCAACGTCGCCGCCGTCCCCGCCGCGCCGACTGCGCCCGCTGCGCCGACTGGGCCGGCGGACGGCGAAGCACCCTTCTCCGAGCAGGTGGCCCCCGAGCAGGTCGAGCCGGCGCCGTCCGGGGGCTCCCGGGTGCTGGCCAAGCCCCCGGTCCGCAAGCTCGCCAAGGACCTCGGGATCGACCTGTCCGCCGTCCGGCCCACCGGCCCGGGCGGGATCGTGACCCGCGACGACGTGCTGGCCGCCGCCGACGGCGGCGCGCCGGCGCCGTCCGGGGGTACCTCGGCCGTCGAGGGCCGCCGGGAGACCCGGGTCCCGGTCAAGGGCGTGCGGCGGATGACCGCCCAGGCCGTCACCCGCAGCGCGTTCACCGCCCCGCACGTCACCGAGTTCGTCCAGGTCGACGTCACCCGGACGATGAAGCTCGTCGACCGGCTGCGCGCCGACCGCGAGTTCGACGGGGTGCGGGTGTCCCCCCTGCTCGTCGTCGCCAAGGCGCTGCTCATCGCCGTCCGTCGAAACCCGGACATCAACGCATCCTGGGACGAGGACGCCCAGGAGATCGTCCTGAAGCACTACGTCAACCTCGGCATCGCCGCCTCCACCCCGCGCGGCCTCGTCGTCCCGAACATCAAGGACGCCGACCGGATGTCGCTGCGCGAGCTGGCCGAGGCGCTCGGCGAGCTGACCCGGCGCGCCCGGGAGGGTCTCACCCAGCCGGCTGAGATGGCCGACGGGACGATCTCCATCACGAACGTCGGGGTGTTCGGTGTCGACACCGGGACGCCGATCCTCAACGCCGGGGAGGCCGCGATCCTGTGCTTCGGGCAGGTCCGGCAGATGCCGTGGGTGCACAAGGGCAAGGTCCGGCCGCGGTGGGTGACCCAGCTCGGGCTGTCCTTCGACCACCGGCTCGTGGACGGCGACCTGGGCTCCCGGGTGCTCGCCGACACCGCCGCCGTCCTCGAGGACCCCGCCCGGGCCCTCGTCTGGGGCTGACCCCCGGGCTCACCCTGCGCTAACCCTGCACTCTCCCCGTTGGTGATCATGCAATCCCGCCACCCCAGGGGCCACCCCCAGGGGCCACCCCCAGGCCCCACCTCCAGCCCGCAGAATGCTGGGTTGGTGGCGCGACACGCCGGCTGCGCCGCGCCAAAGCCAGCATTCTGTGGGTGCCGTGGGAGGTCTGTGGGCGCCGCGGGACGCGTCGCGGGAGGCGCCACGTCGGCGTCCCGGCAGGGTTACGGGGTCACGGCCATCGCCTCGAGCACCCGGCTGGCGAGCGCGGTGTCACCGTCGACCTCGACGGGCGTGCCAGCGCTAGGCCACCGGCCGCAGCTGCGTCGCATGAACGCCTCCGTGGTCAGGGTCAGCACCGCGTCCGGCGTGGGTGGCTCGTCCGGCAGCACGACTCCGGCCGGGCGGCCGTCGTCCCCCGCCGCGACGGTGACGGCGTCCCGGAACCCGCCGGCACCCTGGACGTCGAGGACGACCACGCGGCCGGGCTCGACCCGGGCACCGCGCGCGACGACCCGTGGCAGCCCGCGACGGATCCACTCCACCGCGACCGCGGCCGCCGCCGATTCGAGGTCCCCGGGCCGGTCGAGCGCCCGTCGGACGTCCTGCTCGTGGGTCCACACGTCGAAGGTCCGCATCCGCAGCACGTCGACAAGCGCCATGGTGCTGCCGAGCGGGCTGACGGTGGGGGCACGCGGGTCGACGTCCGGACGGTGCAGCGCCTCGAGTCGCGCGGCGCGCACGGTCTCCAGCTCGTCGACCACCTGGGGGCCCGGGACGCCGCGGCGCAGGTCCACCGCCACCTCCACGCGCCGTCCGAGCTCGCCGTGCACGTGCGGCAGGTCGGGCACCTCGTGGTGCGGCTCCGGCTCCCCCTGCATCCAGCGCTCAACGCCGACGACGTGACTCAGCTGGTCCTTCACGGTCCAGCCGGGGCACTCGGTGGCTTGCGTGAAGTCGTCGTCGGAGCACCGGCGGCCGAGGTCCACCAGTGCCTGCGTGGCCTGGGCCCAGGCGGCGACCACGTCGTCGTACTCGCTCACGCTGGGGACCATAGTGCGCCGGCGACGCTCACGGCGCCGTCCCGGCGCAGCGATACCACGCGAACCTCGAGCCCGGTGCGCTCACACCAGCTCGGCCACCAGCCGTACGGTGAGTGCCGTGAGGGAGGAGTGGCCGGACCAGCAGGTCCAGGACGCCGTGGACGTGGCAGTGAGCGCCGCCAGGGGCTCGGGCCGTTCGGGCGGCCGACTCGTTGCTGACGCGCGCGCAGCGGGCGGCTACCTGGGAGTGGTGACCTTGTCCCCCGTCTCTTGGTCCCCCGTCTCCCGCTGGGCGCTCGTCGTCCTTGTCACCCCGGTCGCGGGCGTGCCGACCCCGATGACGCTCCACACGGTCATTCCCATCGACCGCACCGAGTACTTCGCGCAGGGGGCGGGGTGGTGGCCCCAGCCCGGCATGCCGCACTGGTGCTGGGCGGTGGGCCGCCTGGGGGAGGCTCCCGAGACGGTTCACGTCAGAGCGCGCGTGGGTGAGCAGGTCAGCGCGGTAGAGAGCTCCCCTGACGGGTGGTTCGCACACCTCGCCACTCAGCCGTACCCGTCGGCCGCTGTGGAGGTCGAGGTCAGCGAGCGCGGCGGTTGGCGAGGCCTGTGAGTGGGCCGGTGCTAGCGGAGCGCGGCGTCGTAGCCTCGAGGCCATGCGCATCCGCGTGATCCAGCTGGCCTACACCGACGACGAGCCGGTCGACGAGCGCCGCGCGCGGGTCGCTGACCTGGTCCGCCAGCAGCGCGGCGCCGACCTCGTCGTGCTGCCCGAGCTGTGGGCGCCCGGCGGGTTCTCCTACCGGGAGTGGCCGGAGCGCGCCGAGCCCCTCGACGGGCCCACGGTCACCGCGGTCGCGGACGCGGCGCGGGAGATCGGCGCCGTCGTGCACGCCGGCTCGATCATCGAGCAGGCCGACGAACCCGGCCCCGAGGGCCGCGGCCGCTGGAACACCTCGGTGCTGCTCGGCCCGGACGGCAGCCGGCTGGCCGTCTACCGCAAGATCCACCGGTTCGGTTTCGGGGCCGGCGAACCGCACCTGCTCGAGGCCGGCCAGGACGTCGTGACGGTGCCGCTGCCCGGCCACGGCCCGGACGCCGTCCTGGGCCTGAGCACCTGCTACGACCTGCGGTTCCCCGAGCTGTACCGGGCGCTGCTCGACGCCGGCGCCACGGTGCTCGTCGTCCCCGCGGCCTGGCCGGCCGCCCGGGTCGGCCACTGGTCCGTGCTGGCCCGGGCCCGGGCGATCGAGAACCAGTGCGTCGTCGTCGCCGCCAACACCGCCGGCACCCACGCCGGCACCCCGATGGGTGGCGCCAGCGCCGTCATCGGACCCCGCGGTGAGGTCCTCGCCGAGGCCGGAGACGCCGAGGAGGTCCTCGACGTCGACGTCGACCTCACCGACGTCGTCCGGGCCCGCCGGTCCTTCCCGGTGCTCGAGGACCGCCGCCTACGCTGAGCGGGTGCCGAACCGCGCCGTCCTCACGGCAGCCGCCGCGCTCGTCGTCCTGCTGCTGACGCCGTCCGCGGCCGCTGCCTCGACCACGGTCGTCGAGGTGGAGCCGGCCAACGGCGCCACCCTCGACCATGCGCCGGGCGCGGTGACACTGACGTTCGACGCCGACCTGGACCCCGCCCGGTGCTCGGCGTCCCTCACCCCGCCCGGCCAGGACGACCGGGACGCCGTGGCAAGGGTCGACGGGCCACGGCTCGTCGTCGAGGTGCCCACCTCCGCCGAGGGGGACTACGTCGTCTCCTACACGGTGGCCGCTGCCGGGGCGGACGTCGGGGAGGGCGAGGTGAGCGGCTCGGTGGGGTTCACCGTCGCCGCGGACGGCGCGACCACACAGACCGGCGGGACGGCGCCGTGGACGCTCGCGGCCGTCGCCGTCGTCGCCGGGCTGATCGCGGTGCTGCTGCTCACCGTCCGCGGCTGGCGGACCTCCCGTGAGCGGGCCGAGGAGCCCCGTTCCGACGACACCGGCGGACGGCCGGACGACGACCCCCACCCGGACGACCGTCCCGGGGAGCGCACGTGACCAGTCTGCGGGGGCCCCTGCTCGCCCTGCCCGCCCTGCTCGTCACCGCGTTCGTCGCGATGGCCCTCACCGGGGCCACCGCCGAGCAGCTGCTCGCCGACCCGGGCGCCGCCGTCCGGTGGGGGCTGCCCGCCGCCCGCGGCGTCGCCGACCTCGCGCTCGCCGCCACCGTCGGGGCGTTCCTGCTCGTGGCCGCCGTCCTGCCGCCCCGTTCCCCGGCAGTGCCGCGGGCGCTCACCGTCGGCCGGGCCGCGGCGGTGACGTGGACGCTGGCCTCGGTCGCCGCGCTCGTCCTCGGCTACGCCGACGTCGCGGGCCGGCCGCTCGGCGTCGCCGGGTTCGGCTCCGAGCTCGGCTTCTACCTCACCGAGATCGACCTCGGCCGGATGCTGCTGCTGGCCACGGTGCTGGCGGCGGTCATCGCCACCGCCGCGATGGCGGTCTCCGGCCCGGTCGGCTCGGCGTGGCTGCTCGCCGGGATCGCGGTCGCGCTCGTGCCGATCGCCCTCACCGGCCACGCCGCGGGGGCCGCTGACCACGAGACGGCGGTCAGCGGCTGGTGGCTGCACCTGCTCGGCGTGTCGGCCTGGGCCGGTGGGCTCGGCGTCCTCGCGGCCCTCGCCGGCTCGCTCGGCCGCGACCTGCCCGCGGCGGCCCGCCGCTACTCGACCGTCGCCGGGTGGGCGTTCGTCGTCGTCGCGGTCTCCGGGCTCGCCAACGGCTCGCTGCGTCTCGACGGCCTCGCCGACCTGGCCACCCCGTACGGGCTGCTGCTCGTCACCAAGGTGGTCGCCACGGTCGCCCTCGGCGCAGCCGGCTGGTGGCACCGGCGCGCCCTGCTCGGACGCCTCGACCAGCCGGGGCCGCGGTCAGCGTTCTGGCGGCTCGTCACCGGTGAGGTGGTCCTCATGGCCGCCGCCGCCGGGCTCGGCGTCGCGCTGTCCCGGACGGCGCCGCCGGTGCCGCAGGCGCCGCCCACCGACCCCACCCCGGCCGAGCTGCTCACCGGTGCGCCGCTGCCCCCGCCGCTGACCGCGCAGCGCTGGCTGACCGAGTGGAACCCGGACATCCTGTGGGTCACGGTCGCCGGCGCCCTCGCCGTCGCCTACCTGGTCGGCGTCCGGCGGCTGCGGGCCCGGGGGGACCGGTGGCCGGTGCACCGCACCCTGCTCTGGCTCACCGGACTGCTCGCGCTGCTCTACGTCACCGGCGGCGCCCCCGCCGTCTACGGCCGCACCCTGTTCAGCATCCACATGGTCCAGCACATGGCGCTGAGCATGGTCGTGCCGCCGCTGCTCGTCGTCGGGGCCCCGGTCACGCTCGCGATGCGCGCGCTGCCGCGGCGGCGGGACGGCTCTCGCGGACCGCGGGAGTGGCTGCTCGCCGTCGTCGAGTCACGCTGGGTGAGGTTCGTGTCCCACCCCGTCGTGGCCGCCGTCGTGTTCGCCGGCAGCATCGTCGCCTTCTACTACTCCGAGCTGTTCGAGCTCGCGCTGTCCACCCACGTGGGGCACGAGCTGATGATGATCCACTTCCTGCTCGCCGGGTACCTGTTCGCCAACGCGCTCATCGGCGTCGACCCCGGCCCGTCCCGACCGCGCTACCCGCTGCGGATCCTGCTGCTGTTCGCGACGATGGCGTTCCACGCGTTCTTCGGCGTCTCCCTCCTCGGCAGCGAGACCCTGCTGGCCGCCGACTGGTTCTCCTCGACCGGGTGGGGCATCGACGCCCTGGCCGACCAGCAGGAGGGCGGTGCGATCGCGTGGGGGATCGGCGAGCTGCCGACCCTGCTGCTCGCCATGACCGTCGCGGTGCAGTGGGCCCGCAGCGACGAGCGCGAGGCCCGGCGCCGCGACCGCGCCGCCGACCGCGACCACGACCAGGACCTCGGGCAGTACAACGCCATGCTCGCCCGCCTCGCCGAGCGCGACACGGAGCGTGATAGGCAGTCCCTGTGAGTCCCGCAGAACACCCCTTCACCAGCCTCGACGACTACGTCGCCCTGCCTCGGGTCAGTGGCCTGGCGCTGTCACCGGACGGGCGACGCGTCGTCGTCGGCGTCGCCACCCTCGACCGCAAGCGGACCCGGTACGTCACCGGGCTGTGGGAGGTCGACCCGGACGGCGAGCGGCCGGCCCGCCGGCTCACCCGCAGCGCCAAGGGCGAGTCCGGGGCGGCGTTCACGCCGTCCGGGGACCTGCTGTTCGTCTCCGCCCGTCCGGACGCCGAACCGCAGGACGACGGGGACGACGAGGTGCCGGCCCTGTGGCTGCAGCCCGCCGGCGGCGGTGACGCCCGGGTGGTGGTGACCCGTCCCGGCGGGGTCGGCGGCGTCCGGGTGGCCCGCGAGGCCGGCACCGTCGTCCTGGCCTCCTCCACGCTGCCGTCGGCCACCGACGCCGAGTCGGAGCAGAAGGCCCGCAAGAACCGCAAGGACGCGAAGGTCTCCGCCGTCCTGCACGAGGAGTACCCGGTGCGGTACTGGGACCACGACCTCGGCCCCGACCGGCCCCGGCTGTTCACCGCGGACCTGCCCGCGGACCTTGCCACCGGTGACGAGCGGCTCGAGCTGCGCGACCTCACCGGCCACGCCGGCCGCGCCCTGCAGGCCGAGGCGTCCTGGGACGTCACCCCGGACGGCGCGACCGTCGTCAGCACGTGGACCGTCCCCGAGCCGCGTGGCTCGGAGCGGTCCACGGTCGTCGCTCTCGACGTGGCTACCGGGCAGCGGCGGGTGCTGTGCGACGACCCGGACGTCGAGTACTCCGACCCCGTGGTGTCCCCGGACGGCCGGCACGTCGCGGTGGTCGCGTTCCGCCGCTCGACACCGGACGTGCCGCCCGACAGCTGGCTCGCCGTCGTCCCGCTCGCCGGCGGCCAGGTGCGGGCGCTGACCCAGGACTGGGACCGCTGGCCGCACTCGGCGCAGTGGACGCCCGACGGCTCCGCGCTCGTCGCGGTCGCCGACGACCAGGGCCGCGCCCCGCTGTTCCGCGTCGACGTCGCCACCGGCGAGGTCACTCGGCTCACCGCGGACGACGGCGCGTACAGCGACGCGCGGGTCTCCCCCGACGGGCGGTGGGTGTACGCCCTGCGCTCCGCGGTCGACGCGCCGGCCGCGCCGGTCCGGGTCCCCCTGGACGCCGGCTCCGCGGCGCCGGCGCAGCCGGAGGCGCTGCGCGGCCCGGCACCGGCGCCCACGCTGCCAGGGCGGGTCGAGGAGGTCACCACGACCGCCGAGGACGGCACCGCGCTGCGGGCGTGGCTCGCCCTGCCGGACGGGGCGTCGGCGTCGGAGCCGGCACCGCTGCTGCTGTGGATCCACGGCGGCCCGCTCGGGTCGTGGAACGCGTGGTCCTGGCGGTGGAACCCGTGGCTCGCGGTCGCCCGCGGCTACGCCGTCCTGCTGCCCGACCCGGCGCTGTCCACCGGCTACGGCGTCGAGTTCGTCCGCCGCGGCTGGGGCGCCTGGGGCGCCGCCCCGTACACCGACCTGCTCGCCGTCACCGACGCCGCCGAGGCCCGCGACGACGTCGACGAGACTCGTACCGCGGCGATGGGCGGCTCCTTCGGCGGCTACATGGCGAACTGGGTCGCCGGCCACACCGACCGGTTCCGCGCGATCGTCACGCACGCGTCGCTGTGGGCCCTCGACCAGTTCGGACCGACCACGGACGCGGCCTACTACTGGAAGCGTGAGATGACCGAGGAGATGGCCCTGGCCAACTCCCCGCACCGGTTCGCCGACCAGATCACCACCCCCGTGCTCGTCGTCCACGGCGACAGGGACTACCGGGTCCCGATCGGTGAGGGCCTGCGGCTGTGGTGGGACCTGGTGTCCCGCTCCGAGGACCCGGAGGGCCGCAGCCCGCACAAGTTCCTGTACTTCCCCGACGAGAACCACTGGGTGCTCACGCCGAACCACGCCAAGGTCTGGTACGAGACGGTGTTCGCGTTCCTCGGCCACCACGTGCTCGGTCAGGAGTGGCAGCGGCCGGAGATGCTCGGCTGAGGCATCGCTGACCTCCCGCGGCAGGGACTGACCGATGAGGCTTCTGGTCACCGGAGGGGCGGGGTACATCGGCAGCGTCGTGGCCGCCCAGCTGCTCGAGGCCGGTCACGACGTCGTCGTGCTTGACGACCTGTCCACGGGGCATGCGGACGCCGTGCCGGCTGGTGCCGAGCTCGTCGTGGGCAGTGTCGCCGACCCCGGCGAGGCCCTCGGCCGGGGCGTCGACGCCGTCCTGCACTTCGCCGGCACGTCCCTGGTGGGGGAGTCCGTGCAGCGGCCAGAGCTCTACTGGCACACCAACGTCGTCGGCACCAGGCTGCTCCTGGACGCGATGCGCGTGCGCGGCGTCCGCAGGATCGTCTTCTCCTCCACGGCGGCCACGTACGGCGTCCCGCAGCACGTGCCGGTCGAGGAGACCGAGCCCGCCGCGCCGACAAACCCCTACGGCGCCTCCAAGCTCGCCGTGGACCACATGCTCAGCGGCGAGGCGGCCGCCTACGACCTCGCGGCGGTGAGCCTGCGGTACTTCAACGTCGCCGGGGCCTGGCGCGGGTTCGGCGAGCGCCACGCCACCGAGACGCACCTGATCCCGATCGCACTGCAGGTGGCCGCCGGGCGCCGGGAGCGACTGTCGATCTACGGCGACGACTACCCGACCCCGGACGGCACGTGCGTGCGGGACTACATCCACGTCGCCGACCTGTCCCAGGCGCACCTGCTCGCGCTGGAGGCCCCGCAGCCCGGGCAGCACCTGGTCTACAACCTCGGCAACGGGGCCGGGTTCTCGGTGCGCCAGGTCGTCGACGTGGTGCGCGAGGTCACCGGCCACCCGGTGCCGGTCGAGGTCGCGCCGAGACGACCGGGGGATCCGCCGGTCCTCGTCGCCTCCAGCCGGCGCGCCCAGCACGACCTCGGCTGGACGCCGCAGCGCCAGCTCGCGGCGATGGTGTCGGACGCGTGGGAGCTCGCCCGTTCGCTGCCCGACTGAGCTGGCCGCCGGCGGATCTGTCGGCGACGCCGGGGAGAATCGGGGGATGACCGCTGCTCGACGACCACGCGTCCGCGCCCCCGAGCTCACCGGCCGGGCCTGGCTCAACACCGGCGGCGAGCCGCTCACCCTCGCCGGGCTCCGCGGCCGGATCGTGCTGCTCGACTTCTGGACCTTCTGCTGCGTCAACTGCCTGCACGTCCTGGACGAGCTGCGTCCGCTGGAACGCGAGTACGCCGACGTCCTGGTGACCGTCGGGGTGCACTCCCCGAAGTTCGCCCACGAGGCCGACCCGGACGCCCTGGCCGCCGCTGTGGAGCGCTACGCCGTCCACCACCCGGTCCTCGACGACCCCGAGCTGGTCACCTGGCGGGCCTACGCCGCCCGGGCCTGGCCGACGCTGGCGGTCGTCGACCCGGAGGGCTACGTCGTCGCCCAGCTGTCCGGCGAGGGCCACGCGCACGGGCTGCGGGTGCTGCTCGACGAGCTCGTCGCCGAGCACGAGACGAAGGGGACCCTGCGCCGCGGCGACGCCCCCTACGTGCCGCCGCCGCCGGCGCGGACCGCGCTGCGGTTCCCGGGCAAGGTGGTCCGGCTGCCCGACGGTGGACTGCTCGTCTCCGACACCGCGCACCACCAGCTCGTCGAGCTCGACGACGACCTGGAGACCGAGCGGCGCCGGATCGGCTCGGGCCGGCGGGGCCTGGTCGACGGCGCCGTGGACGTCGCCGCGTTCAGCGAGCCGCAGGGGCTCGCCGTCCTGCCCCCGGACGTCGCCGGCCGGGTCGGCTACGACGTCGTGGTCGCCGACGCCGTGAACCACGCCCTGCGCGGCGTCCGGCTCGCCGACGGAACCGTCCGCACCGTCGCCGGCACCGGCGAGCAGCTGCGTCGTCGCGGCGGCGGCGGGCCCGCCCTCGAGCAGGACCTGTCGACCCCGTGGGACGTCGCGTGGTTCGACGGGCGCGTCGTCGTCGCCATGGCGGGAGTCCACCAGCTGTGGGCGTTCCACCCCGACGCCGGCACCGTCGAGGTGCTCGCCGGCACCACCGCCGAGGGACTGCGGGACGGCGCCGCCCACGACGCGTGGTTCGCCCAGACCTCCGGCCTGGCCGCGGATCCGGACGGCCGACGGCTGTGGCTCGCCGACTCCGAGACCTCGGCGCTGCGCTGGCTGGTCCGCGGCGACGACGGCCACGACGTCGGCACCGCGGTCGGCACCGGGCTGTTCGACTTCGGCCACCGCGACGGCCCCGCACAGGACGCGCTGCTGCAGCACCCGCTCGGCGTCGCGGTGCTGCCCGACGGCTCGGTCGCCGTCGCGGACACCTACAACGGCGCCGTCCGTCGCTACGACCCGGCCACCCGCACCGTCACCACGCTCGCCCGGGACCTCGCCGAGCCCAGCGACGTCCTCGTCGACCCGGACGGCGCGACCCTCGTCGTCGTCGAGTCCGCCGCCCACCGGCTGGTGCGCGTCGGCGTCCCGGCGCAGGCCCAGCAGGTGGACGGCGTCGCCCGGCGCACCGCCCGTCCCGAGCAGGACGTCGCACCCGGCCGGCTCGCGCTGCGGGTCGCCTTCACCCCGCCGACCGGGCAGAAGCTCGACGACCGGTGGGGCGACCCGACCCGCCTCGTCGTGTCGGCCAGCCCGCCCGGGCTGCTGCTGGCGGGCGCCGGCTCGGCGTCCGGACTGACCCGGGACCTCGAGCTCGCCGGCGACGTCCCGGCCGGGGTGCTGCACGTCAGCGTCCAGGCGGCCGCCTGCGACGGCGACCCGGAGACCGGGGAGGTGCCCGAGCACGCCGCCTGCCACCTGTACCAGCAGGACTGGGGGATCCCGGTGCGGGTCGTCGACGGTATCGACGGTCTGGACGACGAGCTCGTCCTCGACCTGCGCGGGGTCTGACGCCGGAGCACGATGGCCGCCATGGCCGCCACCGCGGAGGATCTGGACGTCGACGGGGTCGCCGTCCGGCTGACCAACCCCGACAAGGTGTACTTCCCGGTGCTGGGCTCCGCCGGCGGCACCAAGCGGCACCTCGCCGAGTACTACCGCGCGGTCGCGCAGCACGGCGCCATCGTCACTGCGTTGCGGGGCCGGCCGACGTACCTGCAGCGGTTCCCCGACGGCATCGACGGCGAGGAGATCTACCAGAAGCGGGTGCCGCGGCACGCCCCCGGCTACGTGCACACCTGCCGGGTGTCGTTCCCGTCCGGGCGGCATGCCGACGCCCTGGCCGTCGACTCGGCCGCTGCCGTGGTGTGGGCGGCCACGTCCGGCGCCGTGACCTTCCACCCGTGGCCGTCGCGGTGCGCCGACACCGAGCACCCCGACGAGCTGCGGATCGACCTCGACCCGCAGCCCGGGGCCGGGTTCAGCGAGGCCCGGCACGTCGCCCTCGAGCACGTGCGGCCGCTGCTCGACGAGCTCGGGATGGCGGGGTTCCCGAAGACGTCCGGGGGGCGCGGCGTCCACGTGTACGTGCGGATCCAGCCGCGCTGGGAGCACCAGGAGGTGCGGCGGGCGGCGCTGGCCCTGGCCCGCGAGATCGAGCGGCGGGAGCCGGCCGCGGTGACGACGCAGTGGTGGACGGCGGACCGTCCGGACGGCGTGGTGTTCGTGGACTACAACCAGAACGCGCGGGACCGGACGATCGCCAGCGCCTACTCGGTCCGCCGCACCCCGCGGGCCACCGTCTCCACCCCACTGACCTGGGCGGAGCTGGCCGACGCCGACCCCGACGACCTGACGATGGCCAGTGTCCCGGCCCTGCTGGCCCGGCGCGGTGACCCGATGGCCCGGCTGGACGACGTCCACCACGACCTGGGTCCGCTCGTCGAACGCGCAGACGCCGACGGGCTGTGAGGCTAGGCCGCCTCACAGCCCGTCGACGGTGCTGCCCCGGGTGCCTTCCCCCGGGTGCCGCTCTGGGTTCTTGTGGCCGCCGGTCAGACCGGCGGGCGGTCGTCGTACGTGCGGCGCTCCTCGACGACCTGCCCGCGGGTCTCGCGCCGGCGCGGGCCCCACACGAAGGCAGTCATGACGAGACCGACGAGGCCGACGACGACGAGGATCCAGCCGACGACCTGGATGTCGATGCCCGCGACCTCGATCTCGACCGCCAGGGCCAGGATGAGGCCCAGGGCGAGCAGGAAGATGCTGACGCCGATTCCCATGCCTACCTCCGGTGTCCACGGGCCCGGACGGCCCGTACGCGGTGGCCATTGACCCGCGGCCACCGCGGGACCGCAACTCGAGGTGGCGGGTCAGCCGCCCCGAGTCAGCAGGCGGGTCAGCCGCCCTGGGTCAGCAGGAAGGAGGGTCCGTCGGAGCCCTGCTGGGCGTCCAGGGTGCTGTCGGCGAGCAGCTCAGCGGTCTGCGGGTCGACGAAGACCCGCGCGCCGTCGTTGTCGACGACCTCGTCGCCGGGTTCTGGCGCAGGGGTGATGGAGACCTGGAGCTGGCCCGGCGTCGGGGCGGGCGCGATGCGCAGCCCGGCGCCGTCCGGCACCTCCGGCTGAGCAGTCAGGTCACGGACGAGGGTCTGGGCGCTCGGGGTGAGGGTGAGCATGGTCGCTCCGATTCGCAGTCGACGGGGCCTCTTGGGGCCGGTCCTTGCCCCTCCACCGTGCCACGCCCCCGCCCCTCCCCGTCAACCCCACCCCTCGAGCCCTCCAGCCCCCAACCCCTTCGTGATCATGCAATCCCGCCACCCTGCGCGCCCTGCCGCCCGGCCCCCAACCCCTTCGTGATCATGCAATCCCGCCACCCTGCGCGCCCTGCCGCCCGGCCCCCAACCCCTTCGTGATCATGCAATCCCGCCACCCGAGCCCACCTGCGCCCTGCTCGCAGAGTGCTGGGTTGGTGGCGAGACACGCCGCAAAGGGTGTGACGAACCCAGCATTCTGCGACACGCCCGTGATCATGCATTCCCGTCACCCGCGGCGAAGGTGGCGGGATTGCATGATCACGGACAGGAGGTATGACGAGGGTGGCGGGATTGCATGATCACCGACAGGTGGTGTGAGGGTGGCGGGATTGCATGATCACCGATTTAGGAGGGGTCAGAAGGCGGACTCGTCGACGTCCATGAGGAAGTTGTCGGTGGCCTCGGCGACGGCGCGGTCGGACGTGATCCGCGGCAGCACCGTCCGGGCGAAGAACCGGGCGGCGGCCACCTTGCCCTCGTAGAACTGCCGGTCCTGCGCCGACGCGCCCGGCAGCGCCGCGAGCGCCACCTCGGCCTGGCGCAGCAGCAGCCAGCCGACGACGACGTCGCCGGCGGCCATGAGCAGCCGGGTGGTGTTCTGACCGACCTTGTAGACGTTGCGCGGGTCGCCGCCCTCGGCCCGCGGGTCGGACGCCGTGAGCTGGCCGACCATGTAGCCGACGATGCCCTGGGTGTCCTCCAGTGCCTGGGCGAGCAGCTCGCGCTCGCGGGCCAGCTCGCCGCTGCCGCCGTCGCCCTTGATGAAGTCCTGGATCTGCCCGGCGAGGTGTCCGAGTGCGGTGCCCTTGTCCCGGACGATCTTCCGGAAGAAGAAGTCCATCCCCTGGATCGCGGTCGTGCCCTCGTACAGGGTGTCGATCTTGGCGTCCCGGACGTACTGCTCGATCGGGTAGTCCTGGAGGAAGCCCGAGCCGCCGAGGGTCTGCAGGCTCTCCGTGCCGAGCAGGACCCACGCCCGCTCGGACCCGACGCCCTTGACGACCGGCAGCAGCAGGTCGTTGACCCGCACTGCCATGTCCTCGGGACTGCCGGGCTCGAACGTCTCGTTGCCGGTCGTGTGCAGCGCCCGGTCGACGACGTCCTGCTGGGTGGCGGTGAACAGCACGAGGGCCCGTAGGCCTTCGGCGTACGCCTTCTGCAGCATGAGCGAGCGCCGGACGTCGGGGTGGTGGGTGATGGTGACCCGGGGCGCCGTCTTGTCCGTCATCTGGGTGAGGTCGGCGCCCTGGACGCGTTCCTTGGCGTACTCCAGGGCGTTGAGGTAGCCGGTGCTCAGCGTCGCGATCGCCTTGGTGCCGACCATCATCCGGGCGTACTCGATGATGCGGAACATCTGGGCGATGCCGTCGTGCGCGTCTCCGAGCAGGGTCCCGACCGCGGGGATGCCGTCGACCTCGCCGAAGCGCAGCTCGCAGGTGGTGGACACCTTGAGGCCCATCTTGTGCTCGACGTTGGTGACGAAGGCGCCGTTGCGGTCGCCGAGGGCACCGGTCTCGGGGTCGACGTGGTACTTCGGCACGATGAACAGGCTCAGGCCCTTCGTGCCCGGGCCGGCGCCCTCGGGGCGGGCCAGGACGAAGTGGACGATGTTGTCGAAGAAGGGCGCCTCCGCGCTGGTGATGAAGCGCTTGACGCCGGTGATGTGCCACGTGCCGTCGGGCTGCTGGACGGCCTTGGCGCGGCCGGCGCCGACGTCGGAGCCGGCGTCCGGCTCGGTGAGCACCATCGTCGCGCCCCAGCGGTTGTCCACCATGTGACCGGCGAGCTTCTTCTGCTCCGGGGTGCCGAGCATGTACAGCACCTTGGCGAAGGAGAACCCCGCGGAGAACATGTGGACGGCGGGGTTGGAGCCCAGGACGAGCTCGGCGGTCGCCCAGCGCAAGGACGGCGGGACGACGGTGCCGCCGATCTCCGCCGGGACGTCCATCCGCCACCACTCGGCGTCCAGGTAGGCGTGGTAGCTCTTGACGAAGGACTCCGGCATCTCGACCTCGTGCGTGGCGGGGTCGAACGTCGGGGGACGCCGGTCGGACTCGAGCAGAGACTCGGCGAGCTCGTTCTCGGCCAGCCGGCCGACCTCGGCGAGGATCTCACGGGCCGTCTCGGTGTCGACGTCCTCGTACGGCCCGGAGCCGAGCAGCTCCTGGCGGTTGAAGACCTCGAAGAGGTTGAACTCGATGTCGCGCAGGTTGCTCCTGTAGTGGCCCATGACCGCCGGTCCCTTCAACCAGACACACCCGTCCGCGGGCAGTTACCCGCCAGTAACACCATGATGCTACCCACGGGTAGTGAGGGCAAGACCCCGGGCCCGGCGGTGCTTGTCGATCTCGACGACGACCCAGGCGAGGACGGCGACGAGCGCGATCCGCAGCCAGGTCCCGGCGTCCAGCGGGGCGGTCTGGAACAGCCGGTTCATCACCGGCAGGTACGTCAGCGCGGCCTGCAGCAGGACCTGCACGGTGACGCCGACGACCAGCCAGCGGTTGCTCAGCAGGCCGACGGTGTGGGCCGGGCGGGTCAGCGACCGGCAGCTGAACAGGTAGAGGGTCTCGACGGCGACGAAGAGGTTGACTGCGGCGGTCCGGGCGGTCGCCGGGTCGGCGCCGGCGTTCAGCTCCCACTGGAACACCCACCACGAGCCGGCGACGAGCAGGGCGGAGACGAGCAGGATCCTGGTGACGAGGTCCCCGGTGAGCAGCGGACGACGAGGATCTCGCGGCGGACGGGTCATGATGCCCGGCTCCTTGGGCTCGAAGGCCAGCATGAGCCCGAGCGCGACCGCGGTCGTCATGTTGATCCACAGGATCTGGGTCGGCAGGATCGGCAGCAGCCCGCCGGCCACGATCGCGACGAGGATGACGAGCCCCTCACCCATGTTCGTGGGCAGCGTCCACACGATGAACTTGGTGAGGTTGTCGAAGACGCCGCGACCCTCCTCGACGGCGGCCTCGATGGTGGCGAACTCGTCGTCGGTGAGCACCATGTCGGCGGCCTCCTTGGCCACCTCGGTGCCTCCGCGGCCCATCGCGATCCCGATGTCGGCCTGCTGGAGCGCGGGCGCGTCGTTGACCCCGTCACCGGTCATCGCGACGACGTTGCGCCGTGCCTGCAGGCCGCGGACCAGGCGGAGCTTCTGCTCCGGCGTGACCCGGGCGAGCACGACGGCGCGGTCCACGGCGTCGGCGTACTCGTCGTCCGGCAGGGCCTCGAGGTCGGCGCCGGTCAGCACGTCGCCGGGCTGCGGCTGGCCCTCCAGCAGGCCCAGCTGGCCGGCGATCGCCGTCGCGGTGGCGGCGTGGTCGCCGGTGACCATCTTGACGTCGATGCCGGCGGTCCGGCAGGCGCGGACAGCCTCGACGGCGGCGGGCCGTGGCGGGTCGAGCATCGCCTGCAGTCCAGTCAGCACGAGCCGGCCGGCCAGCTCCTCCTCGGCCGGGGCCTCGGGCCCGTCGACCTCGGCGCCCGCGGTCGCCAGGACGCGCAGGCCGTCCGCGGCGAGCTCGTCGACGACCCCCAGCACCGCTTCGGCGTCCAGTGGCCGCTCGACGCCGTCCGCCCCCAGGGCGGCCCGGCACAGGGGGAGCACCCGCTCGGTCGCTCCCTTGCACAGCGCGACGTACCGGTCGTGCTCGACGTCCCGGTGCACGGTGACCATGTACTGGCGCTCGGAGCTGAACGGCGTCGTCGACGTGCGGGGCAGGCGCTCGGCGAGCTCGTCGACGTTTAGGCCGGCCTTGCTGGCCACGGTCAGCAGCGCCCCCTCGGTGGGGTCGCCGATGACCGTGGGCCGGTCGTCCTCACCGCGGCTGAGCCGGGCGTCGTTGCACGCGGCGCCAGCGACCAGGCTCCAGCGCAGGGCCTGGTCGGCGTGGTGGTCGACCGGTTCGCCGTCCGGGGTCTCGACCCGGCCGTGCGGGTCGTACCCGGAACCGGTCACCGCGAACCGGCGGTCCGGCGTCCACACCGTCCGTACCGTCATCTGGTTCTCGGTGAGGGTCCCGGTCTTGTCGGAGCAGATGACCGTCGTGCTGCCGAGGGTCTCGACCGCCGGCAGCCTGCGGACGACGGCCCGGCGCCGGGCCATCCGGGAGACCCCGATCGCCAGGGTGATGGTGACGGCGGCCGGCAGCCCCTCCGGGATCGCGCCGACGGCGAGAGCCACGGCCGCCACGAACATGTCGGCGACGTCGCGGCCCTGGGCGAGGCCGAGGGCGAACGTGCCTGCGGCCAGGCCGAGGATGACGACGGTGAGGACCTTGCTGAACTCGCCGAGCTGGCGGGTCAGGGGTGTGGCCAGGGACTCCGCCGAGCCGACCAGCCGGTGGATCTGGCCGAGCTCGGTGCTCGCGCCGGTGGCCACGACGACGCCGGTTCCGCTGCCGGAGGTCAGCAGCGTGCCGGAGTAGAGCATGTTGACCCGGTCGGCGACCGGGGTGCCGTCGGGCAGCGGCGGCACGGCCTTGGCGACAGGGACGGACTCCCCGGTCAGCGCCGACTCGTCGGCGGCGAGCTCGGTGACCTCGATCAGTCGCAGGTCGGCCGGCACCTTGTCGCCCGCCTCGACGAGCACCAGGTCGCCCGGGACGAGGTCGGCGGAGTCCACAGCGCGCTGGACCCCGTCGCGGACGACGCGCGCGCTGGTGCGGACCATCGACCTCAGCGCGTCGAGCGACGCCTCGGCGCGGGACTCCTGGATGAACCCGATGACGGCGTTGATGACGACGACGCCGAGGATGACGCCGGCGTCGACGTACTCGCGCAGCACGAGCGTCACGACGGCGGCCGCGAGCAGGACGTAGATCAGTGGGTGGTGGAACTGGCGCAGCAGGCGCAGCAGCGCCCCGCTACCGGTCGCGGCGGGCAGCTCGTTGGGTCCGAAGCGCTGCAGCCGGGCCGCGGCCTCCTGCTCGGTCAGCCCGGCGTGGTGGTCGGTCTCCAGCAGCAGGACGACCTCGTGGGCCGTCATGCCGTGGTGGGTCCCGGAGGTCGCCGTTGTCATGCCTCCAGGTTCGGCGTTCGGTGGCCGTAGGTGAAGGGACGATGGGCCTTCCCCGGACGACGGCGGCCGGGCGTTCGCTGGGACGACGACCGGTTGCACGCGGTCTGCCACGGGTGGGCTCGGCCGCACACAGACACGCCGCTCCGTGTCAGGGTGACCGCGTGTGCGACAGGTTCGACGGCGTACGCGTGTGGGCGCGGCGTGCCTGGCCTGACCAGGACTGGGGTCGGGCTGAGGCGAGGCACGGCGCTTTCCATGAGGTCCTGCTACTGCCCGGGGGCCCGGTGGCCCGGGTGGCTGAGGGTCTTGACCAGGAGCGTCGGGTCGCGCGCGAGACCCTTGTCATGTCTCTGATGGCGAATCTTGATCTTCCTGTGCCGGTACCCACGCCAGTATCAGTGCCCGTCACGCTGGCTGGTCGAACCGGCGTGCTGACGTCTCTCGTCCCGGGACAGCCGCTACACGATGCCGCGTGGCCGGATGTCTGTGACCAGCTCATGGTCCTTCTCGGCGCCCTTCAACAGACACGGCTGCGGGACCTCCACCGCTCGCTGCCCAAACCGCGTGAGTGGTGCGGTGGAGCGTCATGGCCGGACATCGTTCACGACCGGCTCATCTCACTACTGCCTACGTCCGCACAGGAAGAGGCTGCTCGCGTCGTCGCCGACCTGCTGGTGGCCGAGCAAGGTGCCGAACCCGGGTTGGTGCACGGCGACTTCGGTCTGCACAACGTGATGTGGTCCGGCTCCAACGTCAGCGGTCTGATCGACTTCGACCACTGCTGCTGGGGTGATCCCGCCATGGACATCGCGCCTCTGGTCGGAGCATTCCACGCAGGAGCGGTCACAGGCGTTGTAGATGCTGACACGGTGCGCCGGGCCATGTACCACCGAGCCACCCTGTCGCTCCAAGTCGCCGCCGCCGCAGAACTGGCCGGCAAGCGTGCTCTGCGCGACCACGCCCTCGGCAACTTTGCACAGCGACTGGCAGAGGGGACTCTCTATGACCCTGGCGGCGAGCTGCCGGCCACCTAGGGCTCCAGGGCTGGGTGGCGGGTGAGATCCGGCGGTGCCGACGCCTGAGGATGCTCTGGCGGCGCAGGCCGGGACATCGTGACCAGCGTTCCCCCGCTGTGATCGGGCGCCAGCTCGCGTCGGTGGAGACGCTCGACCGACTGCTCGCGGCGATGGGGGCGCGGTTGGAGCTGCGAGCCGCGGCTGCGCCGCGTCGCCTCGGTGGCGCGGGCTGAGACGGCCCGGACTCCGATGTCAACCTCGAGGTCCGCAAGGACCTCGGTTCGGCGCCCGTCGGTCATCGGACGTGCAGAACGTGAGGCCGGTCACTCCAGTCTGGCGGCGGCGAGGAACTCGCGAGACTTGCTGAGGTGGCTGAGCGCCTCGTCCCCGGCACCCACGTCAGGTCTCCTTGGGAGCGGGGACGAGGGAGATCGAGCCAAGGATCGCTCGTCCGTCGTGGCGGATTTCGCTCAGGACGCGCTCACCCGCGGCGGCCATGGCCCGAAGCTCCTCGCCAGAGCGGTCGAGGATCTCGCAGGGGTTGCCGGTCCAGCGGGTCACCCCCGCCGCGAGGTCGGTGACGTTCGCGTGCCAGTCGGTGTCGTCGGCGTCCACGTCGGTGGGGCGGATGACGAGGAGGTCGATGTCGCTGGCGGTGCCGCCGTCACCCCGTGCGGCGGACCCGAAGACCACGACCGCGTCCGGCGGCTTGGCCCATCCGCCTGCGTGCTCGGCGATTCGGCTCCAGAGCTCCTGTCGCAGGGAGGCGAGCGCCTCGACGGCCGACGCGGCGACGTGCTCGCGGTTGAGGCAGAAGAGCCACGCGGCTCCCGCGGGGGTCCGGTCGACGAGGCCGGTCTCGGTGAGCTCGGCGAGGATGCGCGCCACGCGTGGCTGGGAGACGCGCGGGTGTGTGAGCTCGGCGATCGCGCGGCCGGTGAGCGGTGTCGAGGTGGACGCCAGCACGGCAAGCACCGGGCCGTGGGCGGACGGCACCACATCGGCGATCGGGTTCGACAGGTCCATCATCCACTCCATGTGAGTCGTGAGATACTCACATGATAACTGTAGTACTCACGTGATAACTATAGTGCTCACGCGTCCTATTGCTGTGGCGGCGTCGGCCAGAGGACCTCGCCGCGGCGGACGGCGCGCAGGTAGTCGCGTTGCCGCGGCGGGCGACCAGCTCCGGACGGTTGGTCGGCACGGACGACGCCCCGGTCATGGAGCGGGTGACGGGAATCGAACCCGCACTGTCAGCTTGGGAAGCTGATGTTCTGCCATTGAACTACACCCGCGCGCCACGCCCTGGAACGTGGACCCCGGGCAGCATACCCGCTGTCGCCACGCCGTCCCACGACCCTCCGACCGAGCGTGAGCCACGCCACAGAATCCCCTCAGATTGGCAAAGTGACGGCCATCTCGCCTACGGTCGACAGCCGCGTGGCCACGGCTGTGCGATGCCGGGGCGCTGTCGCGGACGGCGGTGCGCAGTACCCGGCACATCGATCGAGGAGGTGTGACGGTGGCGGCGATCCGCGCCGACGGCGTCTACAAGGTCTTCGGCCGTCGGGCCGACGACGCGGTCCGGCGGCTCAGGGACGGAGCCACCCGCGACGACGTGCTGCCGATGGGTGTCACGCCCGCGGTCATCGACGTCAGCTTCGAGGTCCAGCCCGGCGAGATCTTCGTCGTCATGGGCCTGTCCGGCTCCGGCAAGTCGACCCTCATCCGGATGCTCAACGGGCTGCTCGAGCCCACCGCCGGCACCGTCGAGGTCGACGGGACCGACATCACCCGGGCCAACCCGGCCCAGCTCCGCGAGGTGCGGATGCGCCGGATGAGCATGGTGTTCCAGCACTTCGCGCTGCTGCCGCACCGGACCGTCCTGGAGAACGCCGCCTACGCCCTCGACGTCCAGGGCGTCCCGCCGGCCGAACGGGCCGAACGCGCCCGTGAGGCCCTCGACCTGGTCGGGCTCGCCGGCTGGGAGGACAAGTTCCCCTCCCAGCTCTCCGGCGGGATGAAGCAGCGCGTCGGACTGGCCCGCGCGCTCGCCGCCCAGACCGACATCCTGCTCATGGACGAGGCGTTCAGCGCCCTGGACCCGCTGATCCGGCGGGAGATGCAGACCCAGCTCGTCGACCTGCAGCAGCGGCTCGGCAAGACCGTCGTGTTCATCACCCACGACCTCAACGAGGCCATGTACATCGGCGACCGGATCGCCGTGATGCGCGACGGCCGCGTCGTCCAGGTCGGTACGGGGGAGGAGATACTCACCGACCCGGCCAACGACTACGTCGCCAAGTTCGTCGCGGACGTCGACAAGTCGCGGGTGCTCACCGCCGGGTCCGTGATGGAGCCGGCGCGTGCCGTGGTGTTCTCGAGCGCCGGGCCGCGCACCGCGCTCACCGTCATGCGCGAGCACCAGAGCGGCGGCGTGATCGTCGTCGACCGGGACCGGCGGCTACGCGGCCTGGTCCGGGACAGCGACGCCATGGCCGCCGTCCGCCGCAACGAGCAGTCCCTGCAGGCGATCATCACCCCGGACGTCGCGAGCGTGTCCGAGTCGAGCACCCTGGCCGAGCTGTTCGCGCCCTCGGCGGAGTCCGCCGTCCCGCTCGCCGTCGTGGACGACGACGGCCGGCTCGTCGGCGTCATCCCACGGGTGACGCTGCTGGCCGCCATGGCCGGCAGTGCCGAGGACGACGCCGTCGGTACCTCCACCGAACCGGTGGAGGTGGCCCCGTGAGCCTGCTGCTGGCCTTCGACCCCGCCAACCCGCGGCTCCCGCTCGGGGAGTGGGTCGCCGAGGCCACCGAGTGGCTGACGTCGACCTTCGAGGTCGCCTTCGACGCCGTCAAGGCGGGCCTGGCCCAGGTCTACGACGTGCTCAGCGGCGCCCTGGGTGCGCCGCCGTTCTGGCTGGTCATCATCGTCTTCGCCGCGCTGGCCTGGTGGCTGCGCAGCTGGCGGTTCGCGCTGTTCACCGCGGTCGGCTTCTACCTCATCCGGGCCCTCGACCAGTGGCTGACCGCGATGGACACCCTCGCACTGGTCATCATGGCGGCGACGGTGTCCGTCGTCCTGGCCATCCCCCTCGGCATCTGGGCGGCCCGCTCGGAGACGGTGAGTCACGTCGTCCGGCCGGTCCTCGACTTCATGCAGACGATGCCGGCGATGGTCTACCTCATCCCCAGCCTGGCCGCCTTCGGCATCGGCGCCGTCCCCGGCATGGTGGCCACGGTCGTCTTCGCCATGCCGCCCGGCGTCCGGCTCACCGAGCTGGCGATCCGTCAGGTCGACCCGGAGGTGGTCGAGGCCGGGCGGGCGTTCGGCTCGCCGCCGGGCCGGATCCTGCGGCAGATCCAGCTTCCGCTGGCCCTGCCGACCATCATGGCCGGCGTCAACCAGGTGATCATGCTGGCCCTGTCGATGGTCGTCCTCGCCTCGATGGTCGGCGCCGGCGGCCTGGGCAGCGAGGTGCTCAGCGCCCTCGGCCGGGTGGACGTCGCCCGCGGCGTCGAGGCGGGCCTCGCCGTCGTCATCCTCGCCATCTACCTCGACCGGCTGCTGTCCTCGCTCGGCGACCGGGCGCCCGTGGCCCGGGCCGCCCGGCTGCGCGACTGACCGGCGGCCCCCCTGAATGTCACACCCGAGGAAAGGAAGTGCTGTGCGTCAACCGACGAAGCTCATCCGCACGACCGGCCTGCTCACCGGCGCCCTGGTGCTGAGCGCCTGTGGGGCGTCCAACACCGGCTCCGGTGACACCGAGGAGACCACCGGCGCCGGCGGCGAGCAGACCGCAGCCGCCTCCCAGTGGGGCGACTGCGACATGACCGAGGGTCTCGCGCCCGTCCCGGACCCTGAGGGCACCGGTGAGGACGCCGACACCACCGTCGACATCGGGGTCTTCAGCGGCTGGGACGAGTCCTACGCCGCGTCGTACCTGTACGCCAACGTCCTCGAGGGCATGGGCTACACGGTGAACCTCACCGAGTACGAGGCCGCCCCGATGTACACCGGTCTGGCCGACGGCGACATCGACATCAGCCTGGACACCTGGCTGCCGCTCACCCACGAGGACTACCTCGAGCAGTACGGCGAGGACATGACGAGCCTCGGCTGCTGGTACGACAACGCCAAGCTGACCATCGCGGTCAACGAGGACGCGCCGGTGGAGTCACTGGCCGAGCTCAACGAGCACGCCGAGGAGTTCGGCGGGGTGCTGTACGGGATCGAGCCCGGCGCCGGCCTGACCCGCATCACCAAGGAGGAGGCGATCCCGACCTACGGGCTCGACGACTTCGAGTTCCGCGAGTCCTCCACCCCGGCGATGCTCTCCGAGCTGAAGTCGGCGACGGAGTCCGGCGAGAACATCGTCGTCACCCTGTGGCGCCCGCACTGGGCCTACGACGCGTTCCCGGTCAGGGACCTCGAGGACCCCGAGGGCGCCATGGGTGAGGCCGAGTTCATCTACTCCTTCGGCCGCGGCGACATCGAGGAGGAGATGCCGAACGTCGCTCAGCTGGTTCGCAACTTCGTCTTCACCGACGAGCAGCTGGCCGAGCTGGAGAACCTCATGTTCAGCGAGGAGCACTACGCCGGCGAGGACCACGAGGCCGCCGTCGCCGAGTGGCTGGAGGCGAACCCCGAGTTCGTCGACCAGCTCAAGGCCGGCGAGCTGGGCTGACGTCCGCGTCGTCGTCCGGCGCCTGAGGTACAACCGCCGACCGTGCCGCTCCTTGGGGTGGCACGGTCGGCGCGCACCGTGGACGGTCCGGTCAGGGGCTGACGGGACGCTCCCACCTCACCCCCGGGAACCGGCTGAAGTCGTTGTCGTAGGAGACGATCTCGGCGCGGTGCTCCACGGCGAGCGCGGCCAGGTGCGCGTCGGAGACGAGGTTTCCTCCGCTGCCCACCTGCGCCAGCAAGGACCCCATGACGTCCAGGTGGCGGGCGGTCGGGTGGACCACCTCGGCGCTCGGCTGGGACAGCCAGTCCTGGACGACGTCCACGGCCGCGCTCACGCTCAGCGGACGGGGAAACAGGTCCACCCGCGTGCTCAGACGCAGGAAGGCGAGTACCGGAACCCAGGCGAGGCCGACCGACGCGGCGCCGGACAGTGCGTCGTCCAGCCAGCCTCTGGCCTCCTCGTGGTGCTCGGCGTCCTCGTTGACGGCGTAGAGCAGGACGTTGGCGTCCACGAGCTTCACTTGCCGGCCCGCATCCGCCGCAGCAGCTCCTCGTCCTCGAGGTCCCCCGCCAGCTGCAGCGCCTTGTCGAGCGAGACCGTGGGGCGTCCCATCGGCGCTGTGCGCGTGCGGAACTGCCGTGGCGGGCGGCGACCCGCGAGCCCTTCACGCACCGCCTCGTTCAGGGCTTGCTTGAACGAGATGCCGCGTTCCTTCATCCGCTGCCGGAGCAGCTGCTCGGTGTCGGGGTCCAGGGTCACCGTCGTGCGCATGTGACAGCCTAGCATCATCGATCGTGATGCCATGTCATCATGTGTCGTCATCTGGGCGTCATCTAGCGTCACGCGTGCGTACCACCTCGCTCGGTCGACTGGGTAGGTTGTCGGCGTGCTGCTGTCCGACCGCGACATCCGGACCGAGATCGAGACCGGACGCGTCGTCCTCGACCCGTTCGACCCGGCGATGGTCCAGCCGAGCAGCATCGACGTCCGGCTCGACCGGTACTTCCGGCTGTTCGACAACCACAAGTACCCGGTGATCGACCCGGCTCTCGAGCAGCCGGACCTCACCCGGCTCGTCGAGGTGGGCCCGGACGAGGCGTTCGTGCTGCACCCCGGCGAGTTCGTCCTCGCCTCCACCTACGAGTACGTCACCCTCCCGGACGACCTGTCCTCGCGGCTCGAGGGCAAGAGCTCGCTCGGCCGGCTGGGGCTGCTCACGCACTCCACCGCCGGGTTCATCGACGCCGGCTTCTCCGGGCACGTGACCCTCGAGCTGTCGAACGTGGCCACCCTGCCGATCAAGCTGTGGCCGGGCATGAAGATCGGTCAGCTGTGCTTCTTCCGGCTCTCCACCCCGGTCGAGCACCCCTACGGCAGTGACCGGTACGGCTCGCGCTACCAGGGCCAGCGCGGTCCGACCGCGAGCCGGTCCTACCTGAGCTTCCACCGCACCCGGGTCTGACCCGTGCCGGCCGCGCGCCGCCGCCCCACGCCGTCCAGCCGTCCCGTCGGCGTGGACCGCAGCCGTGCCCACGTGCTCGTGCTCCCGGACGGCGCCGACGTCGAGGACGTCGAGCGGCTCGTCCGCCAGCGGGAGCCCGCGGTCGCCGCCGACCCGGGTCGCGGGCTGCGGATCGGGCGGCACACCCGGCTGATCGGCCCGTTCGCCGCGGACGACGTCCTGGCCGTGGGCGCCCACGGCGACTGGGCCCTCGCCTGGGTGCTGGACTGCCCCGCCGAACGCGGGGACCCACCGCTGCCCGGGGTCACCGACCCCGACGGCCTGTACCGCGCCTTCCCGCACGGGCTGCCGGTGCGGGCCGAAGGTCGGGCCGTGGGCCTGCTCGTCGCCCTCGCCCGCCGCTTGCGCGGCGCCGTCCGGGTCGCCGGCAGCGGGCTGCTGCTGCGTCCCGACCCGGGCGTCGCCGTCGACGTCGTCGTCCACGCAGCGCACCGGGTGGACCGGGACACTCTGCGCGCTGCCCTGGTCGCCGCCGGCGTCCCGGCGACGGAACCGGACCCGGGGGCGCCGTGGGCCGGCGCCCCGCCGGACCTCGTCGAGCACCCCCCGGACGAGGCGGTGGCCGCGCTGCCGATCGAGGAGCGCGCGGCGCTGCACGCCCGCGCCGACCGGCTGGACGCCGAGGTGCTCGCGGCCGAGCAGGCCGCCCGGATCGGTGCCGACGGGGTTCCTGGGACCGGGGACGCAGCGCCGTACGCCCTCGTCGTCGACCTGGCCCGTTCAGCGGACGACGTGGACTCCGGGATCGTCGAGGTGCTCGTGCACCCCGCCGAGGACCTGCCGCCGGTGGTGGCGGGTCATCCGTGGGCGGCGCGGGCGACGACGTACGAGGTGCGCTGGGCACCGGAGGATCCCGCCGTCGCCGCCCTCGAGGCGCCAGGAGGAGCGCTGGTGGCCGCCCGCCGGCGGGCGGCGGTCGTCGTCCGGACGGCGGCGCGGGTCGTCACCGAGGCGGCCGAGGGCGTCCCGGTGGACGCTGACGGGTTCCTGCTGGACCGCTACTCCCTCTGATCGCTCGACCCCCCGGGGGGCCGAGCCCGGACCTCCACCGCTCAGGAGTCTCGGCGCAGTGTCCACGGCAGGTCCGGGGTGGCGCCCTGGATCTCGAGCGCCTCGACGGTGATCCGCGCAAGGCCTTCGGCGTCGGACTGCGGCCACTCGAGGACCGTGTAGTCGGGCGCGTACGGCTCGAAGTGGCCGGGGTCGCCGGGACGCCGCCAGCCGAGGTCCCGGATCCGTCGATCCTGCTCCTCGGTGAGCTCCACGTGCCCGCCGGCGAGGGCGGCGCCCCCCAGGATGCCGAGAACCACCCCCTGCCCCTGGCCGGCGAACTGCGCGACGAAGCCGGAAGGGAGCCGGACGGGCGGTTTCGTGCCGAAGAGCCTCCGGCGCGGTTGGGACCAGCGCTGTTGCTCCGGTGGGACCTCGTGATCGAAGATCAGGAACTCGGTCTCGGTGAGGGTCGCGAGCTCGCTGGCGAGCCGCTCCCTCCATCTGTCCCAGCGCGGGTCTGGCATGACGCTGCTCTCCGGGAAGGCCTCGGGACGGGATGCTCAAGCTCGCGGCGCTATCCACCGCGACCCTACGCCAGCGGACTCCTTGCTGCTCGGCTTGCTCCTCGGCGTCCCCACAGCGGCTGAAGGTCGGCGAGGACAGCGCCGCCCAGGTCGGTAGTGCACTGAGAGCAAGGTCGGTGGTGCACCGGCTGGCGGTGCGCTCGGAATCGCCACCGTGCCAGGGGTCAGTACTGTCGTCCGAGACAGAGCGATGGCCGGAGGTGCCGTGGGCCAGTACATCGGCAAGCAGTGGGACGGGGTTGTGCGGACTGTGGCCGACGTCTTCGTCACGGGCCTCTCAGCGCTGGCGATCGTGGCGGCCCTGGCGCTGGCCGGCTACGCGATCGCCTGCCGCCGGGGTCGCACACCTGACCTTCGGGAGTGGGCGTTCGGCAGCGAGGAGACTGCGAGCACCACGATGCTGATGCTGCCCGGGGGTGCGGCCATGCTCGCGGCTGTTGGCTTGCTTGGCCTGACTCGGGTCACGTCCGCGGTCGGCCCCCTTGTCGTCGTCTGTGCCGTGATCGGCGTGGTGCTCGTCCTCTGGGCGGGCCTGCACCTGCCCGTGCCGCTGGCTCTGTACCCGTCGTGGGCCCGGGAGCAGCGGGCTCGCGTGCGGGCGCGCCGCAAGGGCTAGCCAGCAGAATGCTGGATTCGCCACGGCGTTGCCGGCGTGTCGCGCCACCAACCCAGCATTCTGCGAGGGGGCGAGGGGGCGAGGGGGCGAGGGGGCGGGTGGGTGGCTCTGCGAGCGGCGGGTGGGTGGTGGGGTGGCGGGATTGCATGATCACGGATGGGGGTGGCTGTGGGGTCGGTCAGGAGGCGGGCTGCGGCTCCGGGTCAGGAGTGCGCTCGCCGGCGTCGGCGCCGGACCCGGGCTCGCCGCCGCGCCTGACCGCGGCGAGCAGCATCTGCGCGACGTCCAGGACCTGGACCTCCTCGCGGGCCTCGCCCTTGCCCTGCGCCTCGGTCAGGCCGTCGGAGAGCATGACCCGGCAGAACGGGCAGCCGATGGCGATGGTGTCCGCTCCGGTGGCCACCGCCTCGGCGGTCCGGTTGGCGTTGATGCGGGTGCCGATCTTCTCCTCCATCCACATCCGTGCCCCGCCGGCGCCGCAGCAGAACGACCGCTCCTTGCTGCGCTCCATCTCCCGGTACTCCACGCCGGGCAGGGCGCCGAGGAGGTCGCGCGGCGGGGAGTACACGCCGTTGTGCCGACCGAGGTAGCACGGGTCGTGGTAGGTGACGCTGGGCGCCGACGCCCCGGCCTTGGACAGCCCGAGCCCCGACACCGGCTGCTCGGGCGGCGTGACCGGGACGAGCCGCTTGTCGCGCACCAGCCGGTTGAGCAGCTGGGTGTGGTGGACGACCTCGTAGTTCCCGCCGAGCTGCGGGTACTCGTTGGCGAGGGTGTTGAAGCAGTGCGCGCAGGAGACGACGACCTTGGTCGCCTTCATCTCGTTGAGCGCCTCGACGTTCGCCTGGGCGAGCATCTGGAAGAGGAACTCGTTGCCGGCGCGGCGGGCCGGGTCACCGGAGCAGGACTCGGCGTCGCCGAGGACGGCGAAGTCGACGCCCGCGGTGTGCAGCAGCTCGGCGACGGCCTGGGTGGTCTTCTTCGCGCGGTCCTCGAACGCCCCGGCGCACCCGACCCAGAACAGGTACTCGACCTCGGAGAGGTCCTCGACGTCCACGCCGACCTGCTTGACCTCGAACGGCAGGTCCTTCGCCCACTCCAACCGGGTCCGGGCGTTCATCCCCCACGGGTTCTGCTTGGTCTCCAGGTTCCGGAACAGCCCGCCGAGCTCGCTGGGGAACGCCGACTCGATGAGCACCTGGTTGCGGCGCATGTCGACGATGTGGTCGACGTGCTCGATGTCGACCGGGCACTGCTCGACGCAGGCGCCGCAGGTGGTGCACGCCCACAGCACGTCCGGGTCGATGACACCGCCGCCGGAGGGCCGCCACGGGTCGCCCTCGGTCGCCCCGACGAGCGGCCGCTCGGCCTCCGCCCGGGCCATCGCCAGCACGTCAAGCGGGCCCGACGTGCCGTCGGGCGCGGCACGCTCCTCCTCGGTGGCCAGCAGGTACGGCGCCTTGGCCCAGGCGTGGTCGCGCAGCGACAGGATCACCTGCTTGGGGCTCAGCGGCTTGTCCGTCGTCCATGCCGGGCACTGCGACTGGCAGCGGCCGCACTCGGTGCAGGTGCTGAAGTCCAGCAGGCCCTTCCAGGTGAAGTCCTCGACCTTGCCCACGCCGAGCGCGGTGTCCTCGTCGAGCTCCTCGAGGTTCTCGAAGTCCAGCGGGGCACCGCCGACGAGAACCGGCTGCAGCTCCCCGAGGGACGTCCGGCCGTCCGCGTGCCGCTTGAACCAGATGTTGGGGAACGCCAGGAACCGGTGCCACGCGACACCCATCGTCGGGTTCAGCGCGACGGTGACGAACCACGCCATCGAGATGAGGATCTTCACCGCCGCGATGACCACGATCGCGGTCTCGATCGCGCCCAGGCTCAGCCCAGTGAACAGCTCGCCCAGCCACGCCGTGAGCGGGAAGTGCACGAGCGTCGCGTACTGCCCGTCCGTGGCCGCGCTCTGGGCGTACTCCAGCCCGCGCAGGGCGATGACGGCCAGGACGACGCCGAGGATCGTGGCCTCGACGTAGTAGGCCTGCCAGAAGCTCGACAGGTAGAAGCGGGACCCGCGCTCGCCCGAGGCCCGCCGGCCGTCCCGCTGGCGTCCGGCGTACCGGCGGGGGTGCTGGCGCTGGCGGATGACGATGAGCACGACGATCCCCACCAGGGACAGCCAGGCCACCACCTCGGTCAGCCACTCCAGCGGCACGAAGTGCCCGATCAGCGGCAGGACGAACCCGGGGTCGAACAGCTGGCCGTAGGCGGTCAGCAGGCTGAAGAACAGCAGGCCGAAACTCACCATCACGAACCAGTGCGCCACCGCGACGACCGGCAACCTGGCCATCCGGGTGTGGCCGAGGAACTCGCGCACGAGCGTCGCGGTCCGCCGGCCCGGCTCGTCGGTGCGCCCGACGACGGGTTGCCCCAGGCGGATCGTCCGCACGATCTGCCCGACGGTTCGGGCGAACAGCGCGACGCCCACGGCGGTGGCGGCCAGGGACACGACGATCGCGATGACCTGCATGGGCGCGGAGTCTACGGACGGGCGACGTCCCCGGGAGGGTGACCTCGCCCACCGATCCTGCGGGTCAGCTCCGCGGCGGCCGCCCGCACCCGGACGACGAGCCCGGCCTCGGCGTCCGCAGTCACCTCGTCGGCCGGGAAGGTGAGGGCCACTCCCGCCACCGGGTGACCGGTGTGGTCGTAGACCGCCGAGGCCACGGACGCGAACCCCGGCGTGACCTCGCCGTCCTCGCGGGCGACGCCGTCGCGCCGGACCGTCACGAGCAGCTGGCGCAGCGCCGACGGCGAGCGCGGTCCGCGGCCGTGCCGGTCGACGAACGCGGCGGCGCCGGGGAACAGGGCGCGGACCTGCCCGGCCGGCAGGGCGGCCAGCACCGCCCGGCCGCTCGCGGTGAGCGGCGCGGGCAGCCGGACGCCGACGTCGGTGACCAGCGGCGGCCGTCCCGGGGCGCGCTCCTCGACGACGTAGACCATCTCGCGGCCGTGCAGCACGGCCAGGTGCGCGGAGTGCCCGGAGGCGTCGACGAGACGGGCGAGCACGGGGCGGGCCAGGCGCGCCAGCGGCTCCTGGCGCAGGTAGGCGGTGCCGATCTCGTACGCGGTCACCCCCAGCCCCCAGCGTCGTTCCTCGGGCAGGTGGACGACGAACCCGTCCCGGGCCAGGACGGTCAGCAGGTGGTACGTGGTCGAGCGCGGCAGCCCGAGGTCCCGCGCGATCGCCGCCGCAGGCACCGGGGCGGCCTGGCTGGCCAGGTGCCGCAGCACGGCCAGGGCCTGCTCGGCGGCCGGGACGCGGCTCGAGCGGCCCCGGGCGTCACGGTGCGCCCTGTCTGACATCCCAGACAGCATCCCACGTCGGCCGGTACCGGCGGGACGCCGCCGGGTGTGCGATGGGCAGGTGAGCGAGGACCAGGTCAGCGGGCACCAGACGAGCAGACACCAGGCGAGCGGACGGGTGGAGCCGCGGCGGGCGAGCGAGCAGGACGTCGTCCGGGTCGGTGTCGGGCCGGTGTCCCCGGCCGAGGTCGTCGCGGTGGCCCGCGGTGACGCCGGTGTGGGGCTGACCGCCGAGGCCGTCACCGCGATCACGCGCAGCCGGACCGTCGTCGAGGACCTCGCCGGCGACACCCGTGCGCACTACGGGGTGTCGACCGGGTTCGGCGCGCTGGCCACCCGGCACATCCCGGTCGAGCTGCGGGCGCAGCTGCAGCGCAGCCTCGTGCGCTCCCACGCCGCGGGGGCCGGCGAGCCGGTCGAGCGGGAGGTCGTCCGGGCGATGATGCTGCTGCGGCTGTCCACGCTGGCCACCGGCCGCACCGGCGTCCGGCTGCAGACCGCGCAGGCCTACGCCGCCCTGCTCACCGCCGGGCTGACCCCCGTCGTGCCCGAGCACGGGTCGCTCGGCTGCTCCGGTGACCTCGCGCCGCTGGCCGCCGTCGCCCTCGCCGTCATGGGTGAGGGAGAGGTCACCGACGCCGACGGCCGCACCCGCCCGGCCGCCGAGGCGCTGCCAGAGCACGGGATCGAGCCGGTCGCCCTCGCCGAGAAGGAAGGCCTGGCGCTCATCAACGGCACCGACGGGATGCTCGGCCAGCTGGTCCTGGCCGCCGAGGACCTGCGCCGGCTGCTGCGCACCGCGGACGTCGCCGCCGCGATGAGCGTCGAGGCGCTGCTGGGCACCGACGCGGTGTTCGCCGCGGACCTGCAGGCGCTGCGTCCGCACCCCGGCCAGGCGGACGCCGCGGCGAACCTGCGCGCCGTCCTCGCCGGGTCAGGGGTGATGGCCAGCCACCGGGACCCGTTCGAGTGCACCCGGGTGCAGGACGCGTACTCCCTGCGCTGCGCCCCCCAGGTGCACGGCGCCGCGCGGGACACCCTCGCCCACGCCGAGGCCGTCGCCGGCCGGGAACTGGCCAGCGCCGTCGACAACCCGGTCGTCACCGTCGACGGGCGGGTGGAGTCCAACGGCAACTTCCACGGCGCCCCCGTCGGGTACGTGCTGGACTTCCTCGCCGTCGCGGTCGCCGACGTCGCGAGCATGAGCGAGCGGCGCACCGACCGGTTCCTCGACCGGGCCCGCAACGGGGGCCTGCCGCCGTTCCTCGCCGACGACGCCGGGGTCGACTCGGGCCTCATGATCGCCCAGTACACGGCCGCCGGCGTCGTCAGCGAGCTCAAGCGGCTCGCCGTCCCGGCCAGCGTCGACTCCATCCCCTCCTCGGCGATGCAGGAGGACCACGTGTCGATGGGGTGGTCGGCGGCCCGCAAGCTGCGCCGGGCGCTCGACGGTCTCACCCAGGTGCTCGCCGTCGAGGTGCTCACCGCCGCCCGGGCCCTGGAGCTGCGCGCCCCGCTCGAGCCGGCCCCCGCGACCGCCGCCGTGCTGCGCGCCGTCCGGGCCGCCGGGGCCGGCGGACCTGGACCGGACCGCCACCTGGCGCCCGAGATCGCCGCCGTCGCCCGCGCCGTCCGGGACGGCACCGTCGTCGCCGCCGCCGAGACCGTCACCGGACCCCTCCACTGACCCGACCTCCTGCCCCACCGACCCGATCTCTGGAGGGTTTCCGGGCTCTCGAAGCCCGGCCAGACCCCGGAAAGCCTCCAGAGAACGCAAGCGAAAGGACCGTGAGCACGACATGGACGGAGCACGACCGGTCCGCGCGCCGCGCGGCACGACGCTGACCGCCCGCAGCTGGCAGACCGAGGCGCCGTTGCGGATGCTGATGAACAACCTCGACCCGGAGGTGGCCGAGCGCCCCGACGACCTCGTCGTCTACGGCGGCACCGGCCGCGCCGCCCGCGACTGGGCCAGCTTCGACGCGATGGTGCGCACCCTGACCACCCTCGCGGACGACGAGACGATGCTCGTGCAGTCCGGCCGGCCGGTCGGCGTCCTGCGCACCCACGAGTGGGCCCCGCGGGTGCTGATCGCCAACGCCAACCTGGTGGGCGACTGGGCGACCTGGCCGGAGTTCCGCCGGCTGGAGCACCTGGGCCTGACGATGTACGGCCAGATGACCGCGGGGTCGTGGATCTACATCGGCACCCAGGGCATCCTCCAGGGCACCTACGAGACGTTCGCCGCGGTCGCGGAGAAGAGGTTCGGCGGCACCCTGGCCGGCACCCTGACGCTGACCGGCGGCTGCGGCGGGATGGGCGGTGCGCAACCACTGGCCGTCACCCTGAACGGCGGCGTCTGCCTCGTCGTCGACGTCGACCCGGCGCGGCTTCGGCGCCGCGTCGAGCACCGCTACCTCGACGAGATGACCGACGACCTCGACGTCGCCGTCCAGCGGTGCCTGGCCGCCAAGCGCGAGCGGCGCGCCCTGTCCGTCGGGCTCGTCGGCAACGCCGCCACCGTGGTCCCGGAGCTGCTGCGCCGTGGGGTCGAGGTCGACATCGTCACCGACCAGACCAGCGCGCACGACCCGCTGAGCTACCTGCCCGAGGACGTCGACCTCGCCGACTGGCACGACTACGCCGAGGCCAAGCCCGAGGAGTTCACCGACCGGGCGCGCGCCTCGATGGCCAAGCACGTCGAGGCGATGGTCGGGTTCATGGACGCCGGCGCCGAGGTCTTCGACTACGGCAACTCGATCCGCGACGAGGCCCGCCTCGGCGGCTTCGAGCGCGCCTTCGCGTTCCCCGGTTTCGTCCCGGCGTACATCCGGCCGCTGTTCTGCGAGGGCAAGGGCCCGTTCCGGTGGGCGGCGCTGTCCGGTGACCCGGCCGACATCGCCGCCACCGACCGCGCCGTCCTGGACCTGTTCGGGGACGACGAGAAGCTGGCCCGGTGGATCCGCGCGGCCGGCGAGAAGGTCGCCTTCCAGGGCCTGCCGGCGCGGATCTGCTGGCTGGGCTACGGGGAGCGGCACCTGGCGGGTCTGCGGTTCAACGAGATGGTCGCCTCCGGGGAGCTGTCCGCCCCGGTCGTCATCGGCCGCGACCACCTCGACGCCGGCTCCGTCGCCTCCCCCTACCGGGAGACCGAGGCGATGGCCGACGGCTCCGACGCGATCGCGGACTGGCCGCTGCTCAACGCCCTGGTCAACACGGCGTCCGGGGCGACGTGGGTGTCGATCCACCACGGCGGCGGCGTCGGCATCGGACGGTCCATCCACGCCGGGCAGGTCACCGTCGCCGACGGCACCCCGCTCGCGGCGCTCAAGCTCGAGCGGGTGCTGACGAACGACCCGGGCACCGGTGTGCTCCGGCACGTCGACGCCGGGTACCAGGCCGCCGAGCGGGTCGCGGCCGAGCGGGGGGTGCGGGTGCCGATGCGGGAGACGCCGTGACCGGACCCGATCCCCTGGCCGCGATGTGGGCGGACCTCGAACCGGTGGGCCGCGACCGGCGGACCGGCGGCTACCGCCGGTTCGCCTGGACCGCCGAGGACGCCGAGCTGCGCGCGTGGTTCACCGACCAGGCCCGGCGCCGCGGCCTGGACGTCACCGGGGACCGGGCCGGCAACCTGTGGGCGTGGTGGGGTGACCCGGACGCCGCGGCGGACGCCGGCCGGCCCGGCGTCGTCCTCGGCTCGCACCTGGACTCGGTACCCGACGGCGGCGCGTTCGACGGCCCGCTCGGCGTCCTCAGCGCGTTCGCCGCGCTCGACCGGCTGCGCTCGGACGGCTGGACGCCGGACCGCCCGGTCGCGGTCGCGTGCTTCGCCGACGAGGAGGGCGCCCGGTTCGGCGTCGCCTGCGCCGGGTCCCGGGTGCTCACCGGGGCGCTGCACCCCGACCGGGCCCGGGGGCTCACCGACGCCGACGGCACGACCTGGGCGCAGGCCGCCGCCGCGCACGGCGTGGACGTCGCCGCCCTCGGCCGCGACGAGCAGGCCCTGCGGCGGGTCGGGGTGTTCGTCGAGCTGCACGTCGAGCAGGGCCGCCACCTCGCCGACCTGGACGACGCCCCGGTCGGGGTGGCCGGCGCGATCTGGCCGCACGGGCGGTGGCGGTTCGACCTGCCCGGCCGCGCCGACCACGCCGGCACCACCCGGCTCGCCGACCGGGACGACCCGATGCTGCGGCTTGCCGCCGCCGTCACCACGGCCCGGGCCGCCGCCGAGCGGCACGCGGCCCTGGCCACCGTCGCCCGGGTGCGGGTGGAGCCCAACGGGGTGAACGCGATCCCGTCGGCGGTCACCGCCTGGCTGGACGCCCGCGGCCCGGACGCCGACGCCGTCCGCCGGGTCGTCGCGGACGTCGCGAGCGCGGCCGGGGCCGGCCCGGTCGAGGAGTCCTGGACGCCGCCGACCACGTTCCCCGTCCGGCTGCGCGACGAGCTGGCCGCCGTCGTCGGCCGGACCCACGGGGACGGCCGGCCGGCCCCGGTGCTGGCCACCGGCGCCGGGCACGACGCCGGGATCCTCGCCGCCGCCGGGGTGCCCGCCGCGATGCTGTTCGTCCGCAACCCCACCGGTGTGTCCCACTCACCCGCCGAGCACGCCGAGCCGCAGGACTGCCGGGCGGGCGTGCAGGCCCTCGCCGCCGTCCTGCGCCACCTGGCCGGGGACAGTCACCTGGTCGGGGACAGCCACGCCGCCGGGCAGCGCGGCCGACCGGACGACGGTGGTGCCCGGTGACGGCGTTCTGGTGCGAGCGCGCCTGGCTCACCGACGGCGTCCGGGACGCCGTCCGGGTGCAGACGGACGCCGGCCGGGTCACGGCCGTCACCACCGGGGCACCCGCCCGCCCCGGCGACGTCCGGCTGACCGGGCTCGTCCTGCCCGGCCTGGCCAACGCGCACAGCCACGCGTTCCACCGGGCCCTGCGCGGACGCACCCACGACGGCGGCGGCACGTTCTGGACGTGGCGGGAGCGGATGTACGCGGTCGCCCGCCGGCTCGACCCGGACTCCTACCTCGCCCTCGCCCGCGCCGTCTACGCCGAGATGTCCCTGGCCGGGGTCACCGCGGTGGGGGAGTTCCACTACCTGCACCACCCCGGCGGCGGCCGCCGCTACGCCGACCCGAACGCGATGGGGGAGGCGCTGCGCCAGGCCGCCCGTGACGCCGGCGTCCGGCTCACCCTGCTCGACACCGTCTACCTCGCCGGCGGGCTGGGCGACGACGGGTACCTCCCCCTCGACGAGGTGCAGCAGCGGTTCTCCGACGGTGACGTCGACGCCTGGGCGGCCCGGGTCGCCGACCTGCCCGGCGACGAGGACACCGTCGTGGGGGCCGCCGTGCACTCGGTGCGCGCCGTCCCCGCCGACCGGCTCGCCGCCGTCGCCGAGGCGGCCGCCGGCCGCCCGCTGCACGTGCACCTGTCCGAGCAGCCGGCCGAGAACGACGCCTGCCGCGCCGCGCACGGCCGCACCCCGACCGCTCTGCTCGCCGACCACGGCGTCCTGGGCCCGCGGACCACGGCCGTGCACGCCACCCACCTGAGCGTCGCCGACGTCGCGGCCCTGGGGGCCAGCGGCACGGCCGTGTGCGTGTGCCCGAGCACGGAGGCCGACCTCGCCGACGGGATCGGCCCGGCCCGCCGGCTCGCCGACGCGGGGTCGCCGCTGTGCCTGGGCAGCGACCAGCACGTGCTCGTCGACCTGCTCGCCGAGGCCCGGCTGCTCGAGGCCCACGAGCGGCTGGCCGCCGGTCAGCGCGGCCGGTTCACCCCCGGCGAGCTGGTCGCCGCGCTCACCGCCGACGGGCACGCGGCCCTGGGCCGTCCGGACGCGGGCCGGATCGCCGTCGGTGCGCCCGCCGACCTGCTCGCCGTCCGGCTGGACACCGTCCGTACCGCCGGCGCCGACCCGGAGCAGGCCGTGCTCGTGGCCGGCGCCCCCGACGTCGACACCGTCGTCGTCGGCGGGCAGGTCGTCGTCGAGGGCGGCCGGCACCGGCTCGGGGACGTGGCCGCGCTGCTCGCCGGCGCCGTCGCACCGCTGTGGGAGGACCGATGAGCACGCTGGTCACCGGCGTCGCCGAGCTCGTCACCCAGGACGCCTCGCTCGGCACCCTCACCGACGCCGCCCTCGTCGTCGACGCCGGGCGGGTCGCGTGGGTGGGTCCGGCGTCCCGTGCCCCGGACGCCGACGAGCGGGTGGACGTCGGTGGCCGGGCCGTCGTCCCCGGGTTCGTCGACTCCCACACCCACCTCGTGTTCGCCGGGGACCGCTCGGCCGAGTTCGCCGCCCGGATGCGCGGTGAGCGGTACGACGGCGGCGGCATCGCCTCCACCGTGGCCGCCACCCGGGCGGCCGGTGAGGAGGAGCTGCGCGTCCGGCTGCAGGGCCTCGTCACCGAGATGCGCCGGCAGGGCACGACGACCGTCGAGGTCAAGAGCGGCTACGGGCTGACGACCGCCGACGAGGTCCGGGCGCTGCGGCTCGCCCGGGAGGTGACGCCGGAGACGACGTTCCTGGGCGCCCACGTCGTCCCGCCGGAGCTGGCCGGCCGGCGCGAGGAGTACCTCGCCCTCGTCACCGGCGACATGCTCGCCGCCTGCGCGCCGCACGCCCGGTGGGTGGACGTGTTCTGCGAGCCGTCGTCCGCGCACGCCTTCGACGCCGAGGAGTCCCGGGCCGTGCTGCAGGCGGGCCGGGCCGCCGGGCTCGGGCTGCGGGTGCACGCCAACCAGCTCGGCCACGGCCCGGGGGTGCGGCTCGCGGTCGAGCTGGGGGCCGCCAGCGCCGACCACTGCACGTACCTGTCCGCCGCCGACGTCGACGCCCTGGCCGGGTCGGCCACGGTCGCGACCCTGCTGCCCGGGGTGGAGTTCTCCACCCGCTCGCCGTACCCGGACGCCCGCCGGCTGCTGGACGCCGGGGTGGTCGTCGCGCTCGCGACCGACTGCAACCCGGGCACGTCGTTCACCTCCTCGATGCCGCTGTGCATCGCGCTCGCCGTCCGGGAGATGGCGATGACGCCGAGCGAGGCGCTGTGGGCGGCCACCGCAGGCGGGGCCAGGGCCTTGCGCCGGGACGACGTCGGGCACCTCGGCGTCGGCGCCCGGGCCGACCTCGTCGTCCTGGACGCGCCGAGCCACCTGCACCTCGCCTACCGCCCCGGCGTCCCGCTGGCCACCCCCCTGCTCGGGCCGTGACGGCGCTGCGGCGGCGGGCCGTGGGAGGATGCCGAGGTGCTGCGTGCCCTGCGTCGACCGCGTCCGGGGGAGCCGTCGCTGCTGGTCCGGGCGCTCGCCGTGCTCGTCGTCGTCGGGATGGTGCTGGCCGCGGCGCCGGTACTCGTCCCGGTGCTGCGCTGGGTGGTCTCCCTGTTCTGAGTCTCTCCCCGGATTCTGAGTCTCGTCGGGACGCCCAGGGTCAGCCGACCTCCTCCAGCCCCTTCGGCAGGTGCCCGGTGGACTTGCGGTAGTAGTCGGCCGCCTTGCGGGTGGCGAGCATCCGGGCCAGGCCGACCAGGGCCCCTGACGCGGCCGCCCAGGCCACCGCCTCCTGCCACGACGTCGTCGGGGACTCGGGGTTGTTCGGCGGCTGGTGGCCGGTGCCCTTCACCCAGGCGGTCGAGAGCACCTTGCGGGCTGCGACGCCGGCGAGGACCGCGGACAGCAGACCCATGAGCTTCCACATCATGGGGCCACGGTGCCGCAGGCCTGCCCGGCCGGCAACCGGCGGTGTAGCGTGGACGGCGTACGACAGGGGAGCGCCGAGAGGCGCTGAGAGTGCGGACCCTCCGCAGACCCTTCGAACCTGAGCCGGTTAGCACCGGTGGAGGGAGTCGGGCATCTCGAGCAACCCCGCCGTCGCGGGCTCCTGCCCGCCGCCGGCGGGCGCGTTCCCCCTCCTGTGACCCACGGGAGGACACTCGATGAGCACCACGCACGACCGGCGCCGCGACCCGCGGGCGCCGCAGGACGACCCCAGCGGGCTGCGGCCCGCGACCGTCGTCGCCGTCCTCGCCGGCGCCCTGCTGTGCGCCGTCATCTGGGCCGTCGGCCTGCCGGAGGACCGGGCCCTGTTCGGCACCCCGCTGTCCGACCTGACCGTCCCGGCGGCCCTGCTCGCCGTCCTCGTCGGCGCCTGGCTGGCGGGCTGGACCTCCGCTCCCCGCCCGCGGTGGCGGGTGGTCGACATCGTCGTCGCCAGCGTCCTGGGCGTGGCCGGCGGGTTCCTGTTCGTGGCGTGGAACGCCGGCTGGGAGCCGATCTCCCGGGCGCTGGCGTTCTTCCCGCCGGCGTCCGGTCTGCTCGTCGGTGTCTGGCTGCTGCCCGCGGTCCTCGGCGCCCTCGTCGTCCGCCGCCCCGGTGCCGCGGTCTACACCGAGCTCGTCGCGGCCACGGTCAGCGCGCTCGTCGGCAACCAGTGGGGCTTCGCGACCGTCTGGTACGGCCTGCTCGAGGGCCTCGGCCCGGAGGTCGTGTTCGCGCTGCTGCTCTACCGCCGGTGGGGGCTGCCGACCGCGCTGCTGGCCGGCGCCGCCGCCGGCGTCGTCGTCGGCCTGCTCGACTCCTTCGTCTACTACCCGGAGTTCAGCGCCGCCTACAAGCTCGTCTACACCGGGTTGACGACGGTGTCCGGCGTGGTCATCGCCGGGCTGGGTGGGTGGCTGCTCACCCGTGCGCTGGCCGCCACCGGGGCGCTCGCGCCGCTGGCGTCGGGCCGGGACGCCGAGCGCGTCTGATGCCCTCGATCCGCGCCCGTGGCTGGGGGTGGCGGCACCCCGGCCGCCGAGCCTGGGCGCTGCGCGGGGTCGACCTGGACGTCGCGGACGGCGAGCGGGTGCTCCTGCTGGGTCCCAGCGGGGCCGGCAAGTCGACCCTGCTCGCCGGCATCGCCGGCCTGCTCGACACCGGACCCGACACCGGCGGGGACGCCGAGGGCGAGCTGCTCGTCGACGGCGTCCCGGCCGGGCAGGCCCGGGTCCGCGCGGTCGAGGCCGGCCGCGGACTGGCACCGACGGGGCTGCTGCTGCAGGACCCGCAGGCGCAGACGGTGCTGGCCCGCTGCGGCGACGACGTCGCCTTCGGCCTGGAGAACCACGGCGTCCCGCGCGAGGAGATCTGGCCGCGGGTTCGCCGCGCCCTGGACGACGTGGGGCTCGGTGTCGCCCTCGACCGGCCCACGGCCCGGCTGTCCGGGGGGCAGCGGCAGCGTCTCGCGCTCGCCGGGGTGCTGGCGCTGCGACCCGGCGTGCTGCTGCTCGACGAGCCGACCGCGATGCTCGACCCGGACGGCGCCGCAGGTCTGCGCCGGGTGGTCGCCGACCAGCTCGCCGCCACCGGCGCCACCGCCGTGGTCGTCGAGCACCGGGTGCAGGAGTGGCTCGACGTCGTCGACCGCGTCGTCGTGCTCGAACCGGGCGGCGGCGTCGTGGCCGACGGTCCCGCCGCGCGGGTCCTCGCCGAGCACGGCGAGCGTCTCGCCGCCGCCGGCGTCTGGGTGCCCGGCCGCCACCCGCTGCGGCTGGGTGCTGCCGGTGCTGCCGGTGCTGCCGGTGCTGCGAGCCCTGCCGGCCCTGCCGGCCCGGCCTGTCCGCCCGCGGCCTCGGGTGCGGCGTCCGGGCCGGTGCTGCTGCGCGCGGAGGGGCTCGCCGTGCACCGGCGCGGCCTGCCCGCGCCGGTGCTCACCGACGTCGACCTGACCCTGCGGGCCGGCCGGGGCGCCGCCCTCGTCGGACCGAACGGCTCCGGCAAGTCGACCCTCGCGCTGGCCCTCGGTGGCCTGGTGCGCCCCGGCGCCGGCCGGGTGCGGGCCGAGCCGCCCCTGGCCGACGGGGCCGCGGAGCAGCCGTACCGGTGGCGGCCGCGCGAGCTCGTCGCCCGGATCGGGTCGGTGTTCCAGGACCCTCGCCATCAGCTCGTCGCGACCACCGTCACCGAGGAGCTCGCGGTCGGACCGCGACGGCTCCGGCTGCCCGAGGACGTCGTCCGGGCCCGGGTGGACGAGCTGCTCGAGCGGCTGCGGCTGACCCACCTGGCGCGCGCCAACCCGTTCACGCTGTCCGGCGGGGAGCAGCGCCGGCTGTCCGTGGCCACCGCGCTGGCCACCCGCCCGCGGCTGCTCGTCCTGGACGAGCCGACGTTCGGGCAGGACGCCCGCACCTGGGCCGAGCTCGTCGGTCTGCTCGGCGACCTGCTCGCCGCCGGGACCGGCCTGGTCACCGCGACCCACGACGAGGAGCTCGTCGCCGCGCTGGCCGGCGACGTCTGGCGGGTGGGCGCAGGCGTCGTCCGCTCGCAGGTCCCCGCCGCGACGGCGGCGGCCCGGTGAGCGCCGTCGACCTCGGTGCCGGCGCGGCCGCCGCCGACCGGACCGCGCCGGTGGCTCGCGCCAACCCCGTCGCCAAGCTGGCCGTCGCCACCGTGCTGTCGTTCGGCCTGCTGCTCACCGTCGACGTCGTCACCGCCGGGACGGCGCTGCTGCTCGAGGTGCTCCTCCTCCCGCTGGCCGGGATGGGCCCGCTGGCCCTGGCCCGGCGCGGCTGGATCGTCCTGGTCGCCGCGGTGCCGGCCGCCGTCGTCACCGCCTGGTTCGGGGTCGACTCCGGCGCCGTGCTCCTGGGACTGGGGCCGGTGACCGTCACCGAGGGGTCGCTGACGGCCGGTGCCGCGATCGGGCTGCGGATCCTGGCGATCGGTCTGCCGGGCGTCGTCCTGCTGGCGACCACGGACCCCACCGAGCTCGCCGACGCCCTCGGCCAGGTGCTCCGGCTGCCGCACCGCTTCGTCCTCGCCGCGCTGGCCGCGATGCGGCTGCTCGGCGTGCTCGCGGAGGAGTGGCAGCAGCTGTCCCTGGCCCGCCGTGCCCGCGGACTCGGCGACGACCGGCTGCTCGGCCGGCTGCGCACCGCGCTCGGCCAGGTCTTCGCCCTGCTCGTGCTGTCGATCCGCCGGGCCACGACGCTCGCCACCGCGATGGAGGCGCGCGGCTTCGGGGTCTCCACCCAGCGGACCTGGGCCCGACCGAGCCGGCTGCACGCCGGGGACCTCCTCGTCGTCCTCGGCGGCGTCCTCGTCGTCGCGGCCGCGACCGCCGCCGGAGTTCTCGCCGGGACCTGGGAGCTCGTCCTGGCCTGACGGCCCCGGCGCCAGGTCCGGGAATGCGGCCGTCCACGCCGTAGTTGAGCCCAGCAGGCTCAGGTTTGGACAGCCGGATTTGACACCGGATCGGCAGGGACCAGACTTGAGTGAGGACGACTCAAGGCAGCTCGACCGCCCCGGCCCGGGTCGGAGGGCGCCGCAGACGCGAAGGAGAGCACATCCATGGCACGAGCGGTCGGTATCGACCTCGGCACGACCAACTCCGTGGTCGCCGTCCTCGAGGGCGGCGAGCCCACCGTCATCGCGAACGCCGAGGGCGGCCGGACCACGCCGTCCGTCGTCGCGTTCGCCAAGTCCGGCGAGCCGCTCGTGGGCGAGATCGCCAAGCGGCAGGCCGTGACCAACGTCGAGCGGACCATCCGGTCGGTCAAGCGCCACATGGGTACCGACTGGACGGTCGAGATCGACGGCAAGAAGTACACCCCGCAGGAGATCTCGGCCCGGATCCTGCAGAAGCTCAAGCGGGACGCCGAGGCCTACCTCGGCGAACAGGTCACCGACGCGGTCATCACGGTGCCCGCGTACTTCAACGACGCCCAGCGGCAGGCGACCAAGGAGGCCGGGGACATCGCGGGCCTGAACGTCCTGCGGATCATCAACGAGCCCACCGCCGCGGCGCTCGCCTACGGCCTCGACAAGGGCAAGGAGGACGAGCTCATCCTCGTCTTCGACCTCGGCGGCGGCACCTTCGACGTCTCGCTGCTCGAGGTGGGCAAGGACGCCGAGGACGGCTTCTCCACCATCCAGGTGCGGGCGACCAGCGGTGACAACCACCTCGGCGGCGACGACTGGGACCAGCGGATCGTGGACTGGCTGGTCGACCGGGTGAAGAACACGGCCGGCGTCGACCTGTCCAAGGACAAGATCGCCATGCAGCGTCTCCGGGAGGCAGCCGAGCAGGCCAAGAAGGAGCTGTCCTCGGCGACGAGCACGAGCATCAGCCTGCAGTACCTGTCGATGACCGAGAACGGTCCGGTGCACCTGGACGAGAAGCTCACCCGGGCGCAGTTCGAGCAGATGACCGCTGACCTGCTGGAGCGGACCAAGGAGCCGTTCCGCAACGTCATCAAGGACGCCGACATCACGGTCTCCGACATCGACCACGTCGTGCTCGTCGGTGGCTCCACCCGGATGCCCGCCGTCGCCGACGTCGTCCGCGAGCTGACCGGCGGCAAGGAGCCGAACAAGGGCGTCAACCCTGACGAGGTCGTCGCCGTCGGCGCCGCGCTCCAGGCCGGGGTGCTCAAGGGCGAGCGCAAGGACGTGCTGCTCATCGACGTCACGCCGCTGTCCCTCGGCATCGAGACCAAGGGCGGCATCATGACGAAGCTGATCGAGCGGAACACGGCCATCCCCACGAAGCGGTCCGAGGTCTTCACCACCGCCGAGGACAACCAGCCCAGCGTGCTCATCCAGGTGTTCCAGGGCGAGCGCGAGGTGGCGGCGCACAACAAGCCGCTGGGCACCTTCGAGCTGACCGGCATCGCGCCGGCGCCGCGGGGGGTGCCGCAGATCGAGGTCACCTTCGACATCGACGCCAACGGCATCGTCCACGTCTCGGCGAAGGACCGCGGCACCGGCAAGGAGCAGTCGATGACGATCTCCGGCGGCAGCGCGCTGCCCAAGGAGGAGATCGAGCGGATGATCCGGGACGCCGAGCAGCACGCCGAGGAGGACCGCCGGCGGCGCGAGGAGGCCGAGACCCGCAACGCCGCCGAGCAGCTGGTCTACTCGACCGAGAAGTTCCTCTCGGACAACGAGGACAAGCTGCCCGAGGACGGCCGCGCCGAGGTGCGCACCGCCATCGACGACCTGAAGAAGGCGCTCGAGGGCGAGGACATCGAGGCGGTCAAGTCCAAGCAGGAGGCGCTCGCTGCCGCAAGCCAGAAGCTGGGCTCCGCGATGTACGAGCAGTCGCAGACCGCCGACCAGGCGGGTGCCGGCGCGGCCGGCGCCGGTGCCGCCGGCGGAGCGGCCGCAGGGTCGCAGGGCGGCGGTGACGAGGACGTCGTGGACGCCGAGGTCATCGACGAGGACGAGAACAAGTGACGGACCAGGTACCCGACCCGACCCGACAGGTCGACGTCGAGGGCGCGGACGGCGAGACCCAGCAGGGTCCCGTCGTCCGCGACCGGCGGCGCCTCGACCCCGAGACCGGTCAGGTGCGTCAGCACCCGGACGACGCTGGCGCCGGTGCGCCGGACGCCGCCGCCGGGGGGACCGCCGGCGACGGGACGCAGGCCGAACAGGCGGGGCAGGGCGCGCAGGCTGAGCAGGGCGCGCAGGCTGAGCTCGTCGAGGAGCTGCGCGGCGACCTGCAGCGGCTGCAGGCGGAGTACGTCAACTACCGGCGCCGGGTGGACCGGGACCGGGACGTGGCCCGGGACGCCGGGGTGGCCGACGTCCTGGAGGCGCTGTTCCCGGTGCTGGACGACCTGTACTTCGCCCGCGAGCACGGCGAGCTGACCGACGGCCCGTTCGCCGCCATCGCGGACAAGCTGCACGCCGTCCTGGCCCGGTTCGGCCTCGAGCAGTACGGCTCCGTCGGCGAGCCGTTCGACCCGGCTGTGCACGAGGCGCTCATGCACAGCCACTCGGCGGAGGTCACCGAGACCACCGTCGTCCAGGTGCTGCAGCCCGGCTACCGGCAGGGTGCGCGGGTGCTGCGGCCGGCCCGCGTCGGGGTCGCCGACCCCGAGTGAGCCACCCGTGTGACGCAGGACGAGACAGAGCAGGACGAGACAGAACGGAGAGGAGGGAGCGGCGATGACCGGCCAGGACTGGCTGGAGAAGGACTTCTACGCGACGCTCGGCGTCGCCAAGGACGCCTCTCCGGCCGACATCAAGAAGGCCTACCGCAAGCTCGCCCGCACCCTCCACCCCGACGCCAACCCCGGCGACTCGCAGGCCGAGCAGCGGTTCAAGGAGGTCGGCGAGGCCTACGCGGTGCTCTCCGACCCCGAGAAGCGCGAGCAGTACGACGCCGTCCGCGCGATGGCCGGCGGGGCCCGGTTCACCGCGGGCACCGGCGGCTCGGCCGGGGGCTTCGAGGACCTGTTCGGCGGCCTGTTCGGTCAGCACGCCGGCGGGGGCCAGCGGGTGCGGTTCACCACCAGCGCCCCAGGCGGGGGCGGGGTGCCGCCGAACCTCGAGGACCTGCTCGGCGGGGTGTTCGGCGGCGGTGGCGCCGGCTACGGCGGGTACCGCGCCCCCCGGGGACCGCGGCGCGGCGCCGACGTCCAGGCCACGACGACCTTGCCGTTCACCGACGCGGTGCACGGGGCCACCGTGACCCTGCGCACCGCCGACGGCCGGACCGTCACCGCCCGCATCCCCTCCGGGGTGCGTGACGGGCAGCGGATCCGGTTGCGCGGCAAGGGTGAGCCGGGTGAGGCCGGAGCGCCCGCCGGAGACCTCGTCATCACCGTCGAGGTCGCCCCGCACCCGGTGTTCGAGCGCGACGGGGACGACCTGCGCGTCACCGTGCCGGTGTCCTTCCCGGAGGCCGCGCTCGGCGCGGAGATCCCGGTGCCGACCCTTGACGGCGGGACCGTGCGGGTCAAGGTCCCGGCCGGGACGCCGTCCGGGCGCACCCTGCGGGTCCGGGGCCGCGGCGTCCGGACCGCCAAGGGCACCGGCGACCTGCTCGTGACCGTCCAGGTGGCGGTGCCGCGCCGGCTGGACGGCGAGGCCCGTCGGGCAACCGAGGCGCTGCGCGACGCGCTGGCCGGTGAGGACCCGCGCGCTGACCTGATGGCTCGGGCGGCGCGCGCGGCGAGGGGGTGAGCCGTGCCGGGGCGGGAGCGCGCAGAACGCCGGCCGGACCGGTTCGACCCGGACGCGCCGGTGTTCGTCATCTCGGTGGCCGCCGAGCTCGCCGGCATGCACCCGCAGACCCTGCGCCAGTACGACCGGCTGGGACTGGTCCGGCCCCGGCGCACCGCGGGCCGGGGCCGGCGCTACTCGGCTCGTGACGTGGCGCTGCTGCGCGAGGTGCAGCGGCTGTCCCAGGAGGAGGGCGTCAACCTCGCCGGGATCAAGCGGATCCTGGAGCTCGAGCAGCAGGTCGGCGCGCTGTCCCGTCGGGTCGCCGAGCTGAGCGAGGAGCTGGACGGCGCGCTGGCCGAGCTGCAGCGCAGCCGCCGGGTGTTCGCCGCCGGGCCGGCCGGTGAGGTGGTCGCGGTGCCACGCGGTCGCCGCCCGGAGCGGTCCGTGCTGCGGACCGAGTCGGCCCTCGTCCTGTGGCGCCCCCGGCCCTGACTCTCCCCACGTCGTGCGGGCTTGACGTGGAGTGAGGGGGTCCCCGCCCCACGTCGTGCGGGCTTCACGCGGGGTGAGGGGGGTCCCCGCACGGGCGCCGCGGGCTATGCGGGCGGCATGTCCTCCCCGGTCCGCCGGAGCTCCGTGGCCCGGTCGGACCTGCCGGCACCGAGCCGGGCGAGCTCGCCGCTGCGCCGGTCCTCGAGGTACTCGCGCATCTCCTGCTTGACCACCGGCAGCAGCAGGTACACCGCGAGCAGGTTGACGAAGGCGCAGACGAAGAGCATGGCGTCGGCGAAGCCGAGGACCTCGCTGAAGGTCAGGACGGCCCCGGTGACGGTGAACGTGAGGAACACCAGCTTGTAGACGAGCTCGGAGGTCCGGCTGCGGCCGAACAGCGTCGTCCACGCCTTGAGCCCGTAGTAGCTCCACGTGATGAGCGTGGAGAACGCGAACAGTGCGACGGCGACCGCGAGCACGACCGGGAACCACGGCAGGGCGGTGGCGAAGGCGTCCGAGGTGAGGACGACGCCGTCGGCCGTCGTGCCGCCGGTCTCGGCCACCTCGGAACGGGCGGCGACGAAGCTGTCGGGCCGGGCGATGACGATGGTCAGCGCGGTCATCGTGCAGATGACGACGGTGTCGACGAACGGCTCGAGCATGGCCACGAAGCCCTCGCTCACCGGACGGCGGGTCTTCACCGCGGAGTGCGCGATCGCGGCCGAGCCGAGCCCGGCCTCGTTGGAGAACGCCGCCCGCTGGAAGCCGATGACCATGACGCCGACGACCCCGCCCGCCACACCCGTCGGGGAGAAGGCGCCGCTGAGGATCTCGCCGAACGCGCCGGGGACCTGCGGCAGGTTCATCCCGATCACGACGAGACAGGCCAGCACGTAGACGGCCGCCATCGCCGGGACGAGGCGGCTGGTCACCGCGCCGATCGAGCGCATCCCGCCGAGGATGACGAGCGCGACGAGGCCGGCCAGCACGAGGCCGAAGACGAACGCCGCGCCGGGAGAGCCCAGCGGCCCGTCGGCGCCCCCGGTGACCTCACGCGCCTGGGCGTAGGTCTGGTTGCTCTGGAACATGTTCCCGCCGGCGACGCCGAACAGGATGATCGCGAGGGCGTAGACGCCGGTGAGGGTCCTCGAGGCGAGGGAGCCGAACCGCTCGAAGGCGACCGGCAGGTACCGGAACGGGCCGCCGGTGACCGTGCCGTCCTCGTGGACCTCCCGGTACTTCACCCCGAGCGTGCACTCGGCGAACTTCGTCGCCATGCCGAGGAGGCCGGCGAGGATCATCCACAGCGTGGCACCCGGTCCGCCGAGCGCCACCGCGACGCCCACGCCGGCGATGTTGCCCAGCCCGACCGTGCCCGACAGCGCCGAGGTGAGGGCCTGGAAGTGCGGCACCTCGCCCGGGTCCCGCTCGTGCGAGTAGTGCCCCGGACCACCTCGGTGGACACCTTGATCCCGCGCGCCTGGATGAACCCGAAGTAGATCGTGATGATCAGGGCCGCGAGGACGAGCCAGCCGACGACGACGGGGAAGGAGACCCCCGCCACGGTGATCTCGGCGAAGACGACCCGGGTCGCGACGTCCGTCACGGGAGCGAACAGGTTGTTGATCGACTCCTCGACCCGTCCGAGGACGGTGGACTCGCCGGCAGTGGACGCGCTGGCGGTCGCCGCGACGGCGGGCGCCAGAGCGGTGGGGGACGCCATGGCGGACGGTGGTACCCCGGGGTGACGGACGTCGCAACCCGGCACATCTTCCGAACCTGACTTGAGCGGAACAGACTCAACTCTGTCCGGTGTTGACCTCGGCAGAGAACTGGTACGAGCCCCCAGGAGGGGAAATGGACTTCAAACCCACGACGAAGACCCAGGAGGCCCTGTCGAGCGCCGTCCAGCAGGCGGCCACCGCCGGGCACCCGCAGGTGGAGCCGGCGCACCTGCTCGCCGCGCTCGCGGCCCAGACGGACGGCGTCGCAGCGCACCTGCTCGAGGCCGTCGGGGCCGCGCCGGCCCAGGTCCTCGAGCGGGTCCGCGGCGTCCTGGCCGCGCTGCCGACGGCGTCCGGGGCGTCGGTGGCGTCCCCGCAGCTGTCCCGTGCGGCCTACCAGGCCATCTCCGCCGCCCAGGAGGAGGCCTCCGCCCTCGGTGACAGCTACGTGTCCACCGAGCACCTGCTTCTCGGCCTGGCCGCCGACACCGGGCCCACCGGCGACGTCCTGCGCTCGACGGGCGCCACCCGGGACGCGCTGGCGGCCGCCCTGCCCGAGGTCCGCGGCGGCGCCAAGGTGACCACCCCCGACCCGGAGGGCACGTACAAGGCCCTGGAGCAGTACGGCGTCGACCTCACCGAGCGGGCCCGCGAGGGCCGGCTCGACCCCGTGATCGGCCGGGACGCCGAGATCCGACGCGTCGTCCAGGTGCTGTCGCGGCGGACGAAGAACAACCCGGTGCTCATCGGCGAGCCGGGTGTCGGCAAGACCGCCGTCGTCGAGGGGCTGGCGCAGCGGATCGTCAACGGCGACGTGCCCGAGTCCCTGCGCGGCAAGCGCCTCATCGCCCTCGACCTCGGCGCGATGGTCGCCGGCGCCAAGTACCGCGGGGAGTTCGAGGAGCGGCTCAAGGCCGTCCTCGCCGAGATCGCCGCCGCCGAGGGGCAGATCATCACCTTCATCGACGAGCTGCACACCGTCGTGGGTGCCGGTGCCGCCGAAGGGTCGATGGACGCCGGCAACATGCTCAAGCCGATGCTCGCCCGGGGCGAGCTGCGGCTCATCGGTGCCACCACGCTCGACGAGTACCGCGAACGGATCGAGAAGGACCCGGCGCTCGAGCGGCGGTTCCAGCAGGTGTTCGTCGGTGAGCCGAGCGTCGAGGACACCATCGCGATCCTGCGCGGCCTCAAGGAGCGCTACCAGGCCCACCACAAGGTCGAGATCACCGATGCCGCTCTCGTCGCCGCGGCGACCCTGTCCGACCGGTACATCACCGGCCGCCAGCTGCCGGACAAGGCCATCGACCTCGTCGACGAGGCCGCGTCCCGGCTGCGGATGGAGATCGACTCCTCCCCGGTCGAGATCGACGAGCTGCGCCGGACCGTCGACCGGCTGCGGATGGAGGAGCTCGCGCTGTCCAAGGCGGACGACGAGGCCTCCCGGGAACGTCTGGAGCGGCTGCGCGCCGACCTCGCCGACCGCTCCGAGCAGCTCGCCGCGCTCAACGCCCGGTGGGAGGCCGAGAAGGCCGCGCTCAACCGTGCCGGCGAGCTGCGCCAGCAGCTCGACGAGCTGCGGGTGCAGGCCGACCGGCTGCAGCGCGAGGGCGACCTGGGTGCCGCCAGCGAGCTGCTCTACGGCCGGATCCCGCAGATCGAGCGAGAGCTCGCCGAGGCGGAGGCCGCCGAGAAGCAGGCCTCCGGGACGTCGATGGTCTCCGAGCGCGTCGGCCCGGACGACGTCGCGGACGTCGTGGCGGCCTGGACCGGGATCCCCGCGGGCCGGCTGCTCGAGGGCGAGACCGACAAGCTGCTGCGGATGGAGGAGTACCTCGGTCGCCGGCTGATCGGGCAGACCCGTGCCGTGCGGGCCGTCTCCGACGCCGTCCGCCGGTCCCGGGCCGGGGTCGCCGACCCCGACCGCCCGACCGGGTCCTTCCTCTTCCTCGGCCCCACCGGCGTCGGCAAGACCGAGCTGGCCAAGGCGCTCGCCGACTTCCTCTTCGACGACGAGCGGGCGATGGTCCGCATCGACATGAGCGAGTACGGCGAGAAGCACTCCGTCGCCCGGCTGGTCGGCGCCCCGCCCGGGTACGTCGGGTACGAGGAGGGCGGTCAGCTCACCGAGGCGGTGCGCCGCCGGCCCTACTCCGTCGTCCTGCTCGACGAGGTGGAGAAGGCCCACCCGGAGGTGTTCGACATCCTGCTGCAGGTCCTCGACGACGGCCGGCTCACCGACGGCCAGGGCCGCACGGTGGACTTCCGCAACACCATCCTCGTGCTGACCTCGAACCTCGGCTCGCAGTACCTCGTCGACCCGACGCTGGACACCGAGGCCAAGCACGAGGCGGTGCTCCGCGTCGTCCGGCAGACGTTCAAGCCGGAGTTCCTCAACCGGCTGGACGACGTCGTGGTCTTCGACGCGCTGTCGACGACCGAGCTCGCGCACATCGTCGACCTGCAGGTCGCGCGGCTCGCCGAGCGGCTCACTGACCGCCGGCTGCGCCTCGAGGTCACCGACGCCGCCCGGGAGTGGCTGGCCCTGGAGGGGTACGACCCGGCCTACGGCGCCCGGCCGCTGCGGCGTCTGGTCCAGCGCGAGATCGGCGACCAGCTGGCCCGCGCGCTGCTCAGCGGCGAGGTGCGCGACGGGGACACCGTGGTCGTCGACCGGCCCGCCGACGGCACTGCGCCGGACGCTCCGGGCCTCGTCGTCCGGGTGGCGGACGCCGCACCGGTCGGCTGACCCCGGGGGCTGAGCACGGTGGCTGCCGGGGCCGTCGGACCCCGTCCGTAGGCTCGCGTGCGTGCTCGACGAGCGGTTCGACCTGAGGCGGCCGGACGGCGCGGTGCTGGCGGTGCGGACCGCCGGCGCCGAGCGTCCGGCCGTCACTGCCGTGCTCGTCCACGGCTGGACGATGACCGGCGCGTCCTGGCAGCCGGTGGTCGACCGGGTGCTGGCCGAGCGTCCGGACGTGGCCGTCGTGCGCCCCGACCAGCGCGACCACGGTGACAGCCGGCCCGCACTCGGCGGCGGTGAGCCGAGCATCGCCGTGCTCGCCGACGACCTCGCCGCCGTCGTCGACCGCGCGGCCCCGCAGGGGCCGGTGGTCCTCGCCGGCCACTCGATGGGTGGGATGAGCGTCCTCGCCGCGGTGGACCGGCACCCCGAGCTGCGTGACCGGCTCGCCGGGGTGCTGCTCGTCAACACCGCCGCCGACCGGTTGCGGCCGCGTCCGTGGGTGGCGCGGGTGATGCGGCTGCTCGCGGCCGCACCCGCCGCCGTCCGGGTGCCCCGGGTCCCCGGGCCGCTCGCCCGCCGGTACGGCTACGGGCGCTCCGCCCCGCCGGACGTCGTCCGCCGGGTGCGGGCCGGCGTCCCGCCGCCGACCGCCCGCAGCACCGGCGGCTGGTATCTCGCCCTCAGCGTGTTCGACGGGACCGGCCACCTGCGGGCCCTGGACGGCGTCCCGGTCACCGTGCTCGCCGGCCAGCGGGACCGGCTCACCCCGCCCGAGCACTCCGCCCGGCTGGCGGCCCGGCTGCCCGGTGCCCGGGTGGAGGTCGTCCCGGGTGCCGGGCACATGCTGATGTTCGAGCACCCTGACCGGGTGGCAGCCGCGTTGCTCGACCTCCTGCCGGTGTCAGGCGGCCGATCGTGATGCGGCATGCTTCATCCGGCCCCTGGAGTACGCCGACCCCGACCCACCTGGAGTGACCGATGGTCCGCCTCGCCCGGCTGAGCCTCGCCAACCGCGCCATCGTGGCGCTCCTGACGTTGATGAGCGTGGTGGCGGGAGTCCTGGCCACCACGTCGCTGCGTCAGGAGCTCATCCCCTCGCTGGAGATCCCGGTCGCGGTCGTGGTCACCCCGCAGCCCGGGGCGTCGGCGGACGTGGTCGAGCAGCAGGTCACGACGGTGGTCGAGAACGCGGTGGGTGCCGTCGACGGCCTGGAGGGGACGACGTCCACCAGCACCAACGGACTGTCCGTGGTCACCGTGGAGCTGGCCTACGGCACCGACATGGACAACGCCGAGCAGGAGCTCCAGCAGGCGATGAACCGGGCGGCGCCCACCCTGCCGGCCAACTCCACCCCCACGGTCGTGGCCGGCAGCATCGACCAGCTCCCGGTCGTGCAGCTGGCCGTGGCGGACTCGGGGGCCGACGAGCGAGAGCTGGTCAGGCAGCTCGAGGACGAGGTGCTGCCCCAGCTGCGGACCATCGAGGGCGTCCAGGACGCGACCCTCACCGGCGCCCGGGAGCTGCAGGTCCTCATCACCCCCGACCCGGCCGCGCTGGGTGCCTCCGGACTGGGGATGGAGGCGATCACCTCCACCCTCGAGGCCAACGGCGTCGTGGTCCCGGCCGGCACGGTGGAGGACGACGGGCGCACGCTGAGCGTCGTCGTCGGTGAGCGCCTGACCACCGTCGAGGAGATCGCGGCCCTGCCGCTGCCGGCTCCGGCCGAGGGGCAGCCGCTGACCCTGGGCGACATCGCCACGGTCGAGGTCCAACCGGTGGCCGCCACCTCCTACGCGCGCACCAACGGCGAGCCGAGCCTGGCGCTCGGGGTCACCAAGACGCCGGACGGCAATGTGGTGAACATCTCCGAGGAGGTCCGTGCGCTCGTCCCCGAGTGGGAGGAGTCCCTCGGCGACGGCGTCGAGATCGAGGTCGTCTTCGACCAGGCCCCGTTCATCGAGCAGTCCATCGAGGACCTCAGCACCGAGGGCCTCCTCGGGCTCATCTTCGCGGTCCTGGTGATCATGATCTTCCTCATGTCGCTGCGCTCGACGCTGGTGACCGCGGTGTCCATCCCCCTGTCCCTGCTCATCGCGCTGATCGGGCTTTCGGTCGGGGGCTACACCCTCAACATCCTGACCCTCGGCGCGCTGACCGTCGCCGTCGGACGGGTCGTCGACGACTCGATCGTCGTCATCGAGAACATCAAGCGGCACCTCGGCTACGGGGAGGAGAAGTCCGCGGCGATCCTCACCGCCGTCCGGGAGGTCGCCGGGGCGGTGACGTCCTCGACGATCACCACGGCCGCCGTCTTCGTGCCGCTCGGCATCGTCGGCGGGCAGGTCGGTGAGCTGTTCCGGCCCTTCGCGTTCACCGTGGCCATCGCGCTGCTCGCCTCGCTGCTGGTCGCCCTGACCATCATCCCGGTGCTGGCCTACTGGTTCCTGCGCGGGAGCACGGACGGGTCCGCGGCGTCGGTCGAGCGCGAGCAGGTCGAGGAGCGCGAGCGCAACGGTGCCCTGCAACGCTCCTACCTGCCGGCCCTGCACGCGAGCCTGCGCCACCCTGTGCTCGTCCTGGTCGCCGCGGCCGTCGTGCTGGGCGGCACCGTCGGGCTGTCGACCCGGCTGGAGACCAACTTCATCGGGGACGCCGGGCAGAACACTGTCGCGATCAACCAGGAGATGCCGCCCGGCACCTCGCTGGAGGCCACCGACGAGGCGGCCCGGCGGATCGAGCAGGTCATCGCCGACGTCGACGGCGTGGACACCTACCAGGTCACCGTCGGCTCCGGCGAAGGGATCGAGGCGGTGTTCCTCGGTGGCGCCGGCGGGACCAACACCGCGACGTTCTCGATCACCACCGAGCTGGAGGCCGACGCCGACCGGATCCAGAGCGAGCTGCGCGACCGGCTGGCCGAGCTGGACGACGTCGGCGAGGTCACCGTCACCGCGGCGCAGGCGGGCTTCGCCCTGCCGCCGGTGGAGGTCCTGGTCCAGGCGGACGACGACGAGGCCCTGGCCGAGGCGGCCGCCGCCGTCCAGGAGGCCATGGGCCGGGTGGACGGGCTGACGGACGTGGTGAACAACCTCGCCTCGGACTCCCCGGCCGTGACCGTGGACGTCGACCGGCAGGCGGCCGCCGCGGCCGGGACGAGTGAGGCCGCGGTCGGGCAGGCGCTCGCCGGCCTGCTGCGCGGTGCCCCGGTGGGTGAGGCTGCTGTCGACGGGGAGACGGTGGACCTCGTGCTGCGGATGGGCGAGGCCCCGCCGGACGTCGAGGCGCTGCGCGCCGTCCCGGTGCCCACGGCGACCGGCGTGGTGCCGCTCGGTCAGATCGCCGAGGTCACCGAGACCGAGCAGCCCACCTCGCTGACCCGGCAGGACGGCGTCCGGACCGCGAACGTCACCGCCACCGCCACCGACCAGAACCTCGGCGGGGTCACCACCCGGCTGCAGGAGGAGCTGGACGCCCTGGACCTGCCCGAGGGAGCCGAGGCCGACATCGCAGGGATCAGCGCCGAGCAGGAGGAGGCCTTCGCCGACCTCGGCCTGGCGCTGCTCGCCTCGATCGCCATCGTCTACCTGATCATGGTCGCCACGTTCAGGTCCCTCACCCAGCCGCTGATCCTGCTGGTCTCCGTGCCGTTCGCCGCGACCGGGGCGCTGGGCATGCTGCTCATCACCGGCACGCCGCTCGGCGTACCGGCCCTGATCGGCCTGCTCATGCTGGTCGGCATCGTCGTCACCAACGCCATCGTCCTCATCGACCTGGTCAACCAGCACCGGCGACGGGGCCTGTCCGTCACCGAGGCGGTCGTGGAGGGGGCCCGCTACCGCCTGCGGCCGATCCTCATGACGGCCGCGGCCACGATCGGCGCCCTCATCCCGATGTCCCTGGGCCTCACCGGCGGCAGCGTCTTCATCTCCCAGCCGCTGGCGCTGGTGGTGATCGGCGGACTGACCACGTCCACCCTGCTCACCCTCGTGCTCGTGCCGGTGCTCTACGACATGCTCGGCCGGGCGGGGACCCGACGCGGCCGGCGGCACCGGCGCGCCGAGGCCAGTGCCGACTGACCGGTTCCCACCCGGGCGCCCGCCCGGGCGCCCGGCGGGGCGCCCGGCGGGGCGCCCGGCGGCGTCGTCCGGCCCCAGGACCTCAAGGAACGCCGGCAGGACGCCGAGACAGCGAGCATGACGGGGTTGGCGCGACCGCTGCCGGTGGCGCCCCGGCAGGTGCCGGGGCGCCTGCTCGGTGACGTCGCCGAGCTCGCCGCTCGGGTGCTGTCGGCGGCGCCGCACTCGGCGCTCGAGGTGGCCGCCGAGGGCGTGCACCGGCTCACCGCGGCTGACCTCGTGGTCGTCTCCACCGCGGAGGGCGGCAGCCAGCTCTTCCGGGTCGTCGTCGGGGACGACGGCGGGCCCGGGCCGCGCCCGGGCCAGGAGGTGCCGACCGCGCACAGCGTCGCCGGGGAGGCGCTGGCCACCCGGCAGGTGCAGGTCTGCCACGACGCCGCGGACGACCCGCGCGTCTCCGCCCGGTACAGCGAGCTGCACGCCATCCGGTCCTCGGTCGTCGTGCCGCTGCTCGTCAACGGGCGGCCGCACGGGCTGCTCGGCCTGCTCGGCCGGGCCCCGCGGCTCTTCGGGGACGACGACGTCGCCGTCGCCCAGCTCGTCGCCGGCGCGGTGGCCGCCCGGCTGCAGGACGCCGTCCGGGCCGCCGAGCAGGAGAGCCTGCTCGGCACCGTCTTCGACGCCCTGGACGAGGGGATCGTCGTCCGCTCCGTCCCGGACGGGATCGTCCTGGTCGCCAACACGACGGCCGAGAGGATCCTGGGGGCCGAGGACGACGGGCTGGTCGGCCGCCCGGTCCGTCCCGGGTGGCAGTGGTTCGACGAGGACGGCCGGGAGCTCGCCGTCGCCGACCTGCCGACGGCGACGACGCTGCGCACCGGCGAGCCGGTCCGCGACCGGCTCGTCCACGTCCACCGCGGCGACGGGGGCTCCGCCTGGTTGGAGCTCACCGCCCTGCCGGTGCACGACGACGCCGGCCAGATGACGAGCGTCGTCACTCGGGTCGCCGACGTCACCGCCCGGATCCGGGTGACCGAGGACCTGCGCCGCAGCCAGCGCCGGCTGGCCGCGGCGACCGCGGTGACCGGACTCGCCTGGTGGGACTACGACGTCCTGAACGACCGGCACGTCTGGTCCGACGCGATGTTCGCCCTCGTCGGGCTGGAGCCCGGTGAGCCGCCGGGGATCCAGGGGCTGCTCGACCGGGTCCACCCCGAGGACCGGGAGCTGCTCACCCCGGACGACAGGCAGGCTGGGAGCCGGGTGTTCCGGGTCGTCCGCGACGACGGCACGGTGCGCTACCTGCAGTCCTGGAGCGACGTCGTCCACGACCAGGACGGTCGGGTCCGGCACATCCACGGCACCACGCTCGACGTCACCGAGCGGGAGCAGTCGCTGCGAGCGGTGGCCGACTCCGAGGAGATGTTCCGCGCGGCGTTCGACGACGCCCCGACCGGGATGGCGATCATCTCCCTGGCCCCGGAGCGGGCCGGGACCGTGCTGCGCGCCAACACCGCGCTGGTGGAGATGCTGGGTGTCGGCCCGGACGGCCTCGTCGACCGGCCCATCACCCGGTGGCTGCACCCCGACGAGCTGTCCGACGCCGCCGCGGACCTCGCCCGGCTCGGCGCGGGCCGGCAGGTCGCCGCGCGCGACGTCCTGCTGACCCGCGAGGACGGGCGGCTGCTGCACGCGTGGGTCCGGTCGGCGGTGATGGGCGCCAGCCCCGGCGCCGAGCCGTGCGTCCTCGTGCACTACCTCGACGTCACCGACCAGCGCCGGGCCGAGGCCTCGCTGCGCCGGATGGCGATGACGGACACCCTGACCGGGCTGGCCAACCGCACCCGGTTCACGCAGACCCTGACCGCCGCCATCGGCCGGCTGCCCGCTGAGCCCGGCGACGGGACCGCGCTCGCCGCCCTCATGCTCGACCTCGACCGGTTCAAGCTCGTCAACGACGCGCTCGGCCACCCGGTCGGCGACGAGCTGCTCGTCGCGGTCGCCGGGCGGCTGCGCCAGGCCGTGCCTGCTCGCGGCGACGTCGCCCGTCTCGGCGGGGACGAGTTCGTCGTCCTCATCGAGGGCACGAGCACCCAGGCCGCGCTCGACGTCGCCGACCGGATCGCCGTGAGCCTGCGGGAGCCGTACGACCTGCCCTCGGGACGGCGGGTGGTGACCTCCGCCAGCGTCGGGGTGGCGATCGCCCGCACGAGCGGCCACACGACGTCCGACCTCATGCGGGAGGCCGACCTCGCGCTCTACCGGGCCAAGGACGCCGGCCGCGACCGGGTCGCCCTGTGCGACGACGAGACCCGGGCCCTGGCGGTGGCGCGGGTGGACGTCGAGAACGTCCTGCGGGCCGCGCTGGACGGTGACGGGCTGCGGGTGCACCTCCAGCCGGTCGTGGACCTGGCGTCGAGGACCGTCGTCGGGGCCGAGGCGCTCGTCCGGGTCGCCACCTCCGACGGGGTTCTGCTGCCGCCCGCCGCGTTCATCGGCGTGGCCGAGGAGACCGGGCTCATCGTGCGGGTGGACCAGTGGGTCGTCGAGCAGGTCGCCGCGTGGCTCGCCGGTCCCGGGGCGGACCTGCCCCACGTCGCGGTCAACGTCTCCAGCCGCAGCCTGCACGAGCCGGGCTTCGCCGACCAGGTCGTCGGCGCCCTGGCCCGCCACGGTCTACCGGGCCACCGGCTGCAGGTCGAGATCACCGAGACCGTGCTGCTCGAGGCCACCACCGAGGCAGACCAGGCGCTCGGCGTGCTGCGGGACGCCGGGGTCGCGGTTGGGCTCGACGACTTCGGCACCGGGTACTCGGCGCTGGCCTACCTGCAGCGGCTGCCGCTGGACTTCCTCAAGATCGACCGGTCGTTCGTCAGCCGGCTCGGCCAGCGGGACGCCGCCGCCGAGGCCACCGTGCGGGCCATCGTCGAGGTCGCGCACGCGCACCGGCTCCAGGTGACCGCCGAGGGAGTCGAGACTCGTGACCAGGAGCTCAGCCTGCGCGCTGCCGGCTGCGACTTCGGTCAGGGCTGGTTGTTCGGCCGCCCCACTCCCACCGCCACCTTCACCCTCTGACCCCCCACCACCCTCCCGTGATCATGCAATCCCGCCACCCTGCGCGACCCGCTGGCCCGCCCACCCTGTCGTGATCATGCAATCCCGCCACCCTCGGGCTGCCGTCCCGCCCGCAGAATGCTGGGCTGTTGGCGCGACACGCCGGCCAAACTGTGCCGAGCGCAGCATTCTGTGGTCGGGTCCCTGACCCGACGTTGGTCATGCAGTCCCGCCACCAGGGGGCATCTCCGAAATGCTCAGCTCGTGGAAATGCTTAGCTCGTGGCGCCACTGGGGCATATGTCGCATCAGCCGGGTGGTGTCGCGTCATTGGCCCACCGCAAAATGCTGAATCCGGGACAGCTCAGCCGGCGTGTCGAGCCAACAACCCAGCATTCTGCGGGCGGGACGGCGGCCCGAGGGTGGCGGGATTGCATGATCACGGGGGGTGGAAGGCCCGGCGGGGGGTGGAAGGCATGGTGGGGGCTGAGGGTGGCGGGATTGCATGATCACGAACAAGGGGGGTGGCTGAGGGCGGCGGGGGTTAGAAGACGGGTTTGCCGCCAGTGACGCCGAGGACGGTGCCGGAGACGTAGCTGGCGTCGGACGGCGAGGCCAGGAACACGAACGCCGGCGCCACCTCGCCGGGCTGGCCGGCCCGCCCCAGCGGGGTGCTCGACCCGAAGTTCGCCACCTTCTCCGCCGGCTGAGTCGCCGGCTGCAGCGGCGTCCAGATCGGGCCCGGGGCCACCGCGTTGACCCGGATCCCCCGCGGGCCCAGCTCGGCGGCCAGGTTCACCGTGAAGTTGTTGATCGCTGCCTTCGTCGCCGCGTAGTCGAGCAGCGACGTCGACGGCTCGTAGGCCTGGATCGACGTGCAGTTGATGATCGACGACCCGCGGCCGAGGTGCGGCAAGGCGGCGCGGGTGATCCAGAACAGCGCGTAGAGGTTCGTCTTGAGCACCCGGTCCAGCTGCTCGGTCTCGAGGTTCTCCAGTCCCTCGCTGCGGGCCCACTGGTAGCCGGCGTTGTTGACCAGGACGTCGAGGCCACCGAGCCCCTCGACCGCCGCCGCCACGACGTCCTGACAGGTCTGCTCCTCGCGGATGTCCCCAGGGCAGAGAACGGCCCGGCGTCCGGCGTCCTCGACCCAGCGGGCGGTCTCCTCGGCGTCCTCCTGCTCCTCCGGCAGGTAGCACACGGCGACGTCGGCGCCCTCGCGGGCGTAGGCGATGGCCACGGCGCGGCCGATCCCGGAGTCACCGCCGGTGACCAGGGCGCGCATGGCGTCGAGCCGGCCTGACCCGCGGTAGGTCTGCTCGCCGTGGTCGGGGACCGGCGTCATCTCACCGGTACGGCCGGGCGGTTCCTGCTGCTGCTCGGGGAACCCGCCATCGGCATCGAGCTTGCTCTGGGCGTTCTGGGCGATTTGCGACTCGGTCATGTCGTCGATGCTGCGACGGTCGCCGTCCGGCCGCATCCCGAGCGTCGCGGGGCAGGCGCCGGCTCAGTCGATCACCACGTCGTCTCGGCGACGTCTGCGGGCCGGCGAGTCGGGCCGTCGCAGCTCTGGACGTGTGGCCGGTGTCACAGGCTAGGGTGCATCCTGCAGCAGGGCAGTGAGCAGACCGGTGGGTCGACAGCCGTGGGGTCGGAGCCCGCGGCGTCGTCACCCGGTGCGGTTGGGACGACCGACGATCTGGCACCGGAGTCGAGTGACCCTCGGCGAGCCGACGTCTGGTGCAGCGGTCGGCGCCTCGGTCTTGGCGGGGCACGACCGGACGGCGACTTCGCAGCAGCACGGCAACGCGACGAAAGGGTCGGATGAAGATCACGCAGCAGTTCCACGTCGGCCGGGAGATGGCCGCGGTGTGGAACGCCTTCCAGGACATCCCTTCGGTGGCCCAGTGCCTGCCAGGTGCGTCGCTCACGGGCCAGGACGGGCCGGACACCTACACCGGTGTGGTCTCGGTCAAGCTCGGCCCCATGACGCCGACCTTCGAGGGGCGGGCCACGGTGAGCGCGGACGCCGCGTCGCACACCGGGACGATCAAGGGCGTCGGGTCGGATCGCCGCGGCGGCAGCCGAGGCGAGGTCGCGGTCGTGTACCGGCTCTCCGAGGACCCTCAGGACGGTGGCACCACAGTCGCCATCGAGGCAGACGTCACGCTCTCGGGCGCGGCAGCGCAGTTCGGCCGGACGTCGGTGCTGAACGACATCTCCGCGCGGCTGATCAGAGAGTTCGCGCAGTGCCTGGAGGCCAAGCTGTCAGCCGGCACCGCCGAGGCCAGGGCTGCCGTTGGCGCGCCCGAGGTGAACGGGTTGTCCCTCGCCCTCTCCAGTGCGGGCGCTCAGCTGCGACGCGCGGTGGAACGGGTCCCCGCCCCGGCAGTCGCCACTGTCGTCGTGGGTCTGGCGCTCGCCGTCCTCACGGCACTGCGGCGCAGGAGGCGATGACGACGTGGTTGTGATCCCCGCGGTCGTGGCCGCGTCACTGGCAGTTTCGCGTTCAGCTGTGGCCTGTGCGCCAGGGGCGGAGCCGTCTCCGTGAAGATGCCCGACTTCGTCTACCACCGTCCGGAGAGCCTCACCGAGGCCCTGGACCTTCTCGGTCGTCACGCCGGGGAGGCAAAGGTCCTCGCCGGCGGTCAGAGTCTGCTTCCGGTGATGGCCCTCAGGCTCAGTCAACCGGGGCACGTCGTCGACCTGGACCGGGTGACCGAGCTGGCGGAGCTCGCCCCGGGTCCGAGTGGTGGCGTGACCGTGGGAGCCATGGTCCGCCATGCCGACGTGGAACGGTCGGAGCTCGTCGCGCGCAGCGCGCCCCTGCTCGCCCGGACCGTGAACCTGATCGGCCACCCCGCCATCCGAAATCGGGGAACCCCGTGCGGCAGCCTGGCCCATGCCGATCCGGCCGCGGAGCTGCCGGCGCTGGCGCTCGCCACCGGGGCGGAGATCGTCGTCCGCAGCGCCACGCGCGAGCGGGTGCTGACGGCTCGTGACTTCTTCGTCAGCTTCCTCACCACCGCACTGGAACCCGACGAGATGGTCGTCGAGGTGCGCTTCCCCGCGCCGGGACCACGCACCGGCGGGTCGGTACGCGAGGTCAGCCGCCGGCACGGCGACTTCGCGCTCGTGGGTGTCTGCTGCTCGGTCACCCTGGCCGAGGACGGAACGGTGAGCGGCGCCGCCCTCGCCTACTTCGGCGTTGACTCCACTCCGGTGCGAGCGGAGGGTGCAGAGCGGCGACTGGTCGGCTCCGTGCTCGACGCCGCGGCCGCGGCCGCGGCCGCCCGGGAGGCGGCCCAGGAGCTGGAGCCGGGGGACGACCTCCATGCCACCGCGACCTACCGGCGGCACGTGGCGGAGCAGCTGACCAGGCGAGCGCTCGTCGAGGCAGCCGACAGAGCAGGAGGAGCTGCATGACCCAGCAGACGACGGTGACCCTCTCCGTGAACGGACGACAGCTCACCCGGGCCACCGAGGCTCGGCGCACGCTGGCCGACTTCCTCCGCGAGGACCTCTCCCTGACCGGCACCCACCTCGGCTGCGAGCACGGCGTGTGCGGCGCGTGCACCGTCCTGGTGGACGGCCGTCCTGCCCGTTCCTGCCTGATGCTGGTCGGCCAGGCCGACGGCAGGGAGGTGACCACGGTCGAGGGGCTCGCGGACGCCGACGGGCGCCTGCACCCGGTGCAGCAGGGCTTCAGTGACGGTCACAGCTTCCAGTGCGGTTTCTGCACGCCCGGCTTCGTCATGACCACGTACGCCTTCCTCAAGGAGAACCCGGCGCCCACGCGGGAGGAGATCCGGGAAGCCATCTCGGAGAACCTGTGCCGCTGCACCGGCTACCAGAGCATCATCAACGGCGTGGAGCTGGCCGCTCGCCTGCTGGCGGACTCCCCGACGGTCGACGCCCACACAGACGCGGAGGTCACCGGTGCGTGAAGCTGTTGCCGGACGGTTCGTCGGCACCCGGGTCAAGCGGGTCGAGGACCCCACCATCCTGACCGGGAAGGGCCGCTACGTCGCGGACGTGACCGCGCCGGACATGCTCCACGCGGCCTTCCTGCGCAGTCCAGTGCCGCACGCGCGGATCCGGAGGATCGACGTCTCGGCCGCCCGGAGGCTCCCCGGCGTCCACGTCGTCGTCACCGGCGAGGCGATGAAGCAGGTGACGAACCCGATGACCGGCCTCCTGGCGCTGGAGGGCCTGTACAACCCCTCCTTCTACTGCCTGGCGACCGACAAGGTGCGTCACGTCGGCGACCCGGTCGCGCTGGTGGTGGCACGCGACAGGTACATCGCCGAGGACGCCCGGCAGCTGATCGAGGTGGACTACGAACCGCTCGACCCGATCGGCACCATGGAGCAGGCCCTCGACCCGGCGCTGTCACCCATCTGGGAGGAGAACAAGAGCAACGTCGTGTACCGGGACTCGAAGTCCTACGGCGACGTGGACGCCGTGTTCGCGGCGGCCGACCGTGTGATCTCCGAGACCTTCCGCCAGCACCGGCACGCCCCCACCCCGATGGAGACCCGAGGAGCTGCGGCCGTCGTGGACCCGTCCACGGGCCGGCTCACCTACCACGCCGCCACCCAGTCCCCGCACCTGCTGGCCTGGGTGCTCGGGATGCTCACCGGGCGCACCCCGATCTGGCGATCGGCAGTTGACCTCGTGCGCAACCGGCGCAACGTCCGCGCCCTCGTCGAGGGCACCCGCGCGCTGCTCCGCGACCAGCCCGCACTGCTGGGAGCCGGGCAGTCCATGTCGCCCGAGTTCACCCGCCAGCTGCTCCGCAGGCCCGGCCGCATCCCGCCGCTGATCCGGTCCGTCCTGCCGCTCGTCGCCCACGGCGTGGAGCACACGCCGCAGGTGGTCGCCGAGAACGTCGGCGGCGCCTTCGGGCTGAAGACCTTCGTCGGGAAGGAGGACGTCGCGCTCGCCGCGGCGGCCCGCCGCCTCGGCCGCTCCATCAAGTGGATCGAGGACCGCAACGAGTCCCTCCTGGTGAGCGGGCAGGCGCGCGAGGAGACGCTCCACGTCGAGGCCGCGGTCAAGAACGACGGCACCATCCTGGGTCTGCGCGTCCGCATGACGATGGACCAGGGCGCCTATCCCGGTATCCCGTTCTCCGCGGCGTTCTTCGCCCAGATCATCCGCACCATGCTGCCGGGCCCCTACCGGCTGCAGGCCTACAGCTTCGACACCACGATCGTCGCCTCCAACAAGGCCACCTACGTCGCCTACCGCGGCCCCTGGGCCGCCGAGACCTGGGTCCGTGAGCGCATGATCGACATCATCGCCCGGGAGCTGCGCCTGGACCGGGCCCAGGTCCGCCTCGCGAACATGGTCCGCGACGACGAGCTGCCGACCACCATGATCACCGGTCCGGCGCTCGACGTCCGCATGTCCGCCAGGCGCACCCTGGAGACCGCTCTGGACAAGGCCGGGTACGCCGGCTGGGCGGCGGAGCAGCGCGCCGCCCGGGCCGAGGGGCGGTTGGTGGGCCTCGGTATCGCCACCTACATCGAGGCGGCTCCCGGGCCGCCCGGGTTCATGGACTCCGTCGTGCCCGGCTTCGGCGCGGCGATGGGCCGGGAGACGGCCCGCGTGCGGGTGGAGGTCGACGGCACGGTGAGCGTGCTGACCTCGCAGATGCCGCACGGCCAGGGGCACGAGACGACGCTGGCGCAGGTGGCCGCGGACGAGATGGGCGTGCCCATCGAGGCCGTGAAGGTCATCTACGGCGACACCCGGCGGGTGCCGTTCAGCATCATGGGCACCGGCGGGAGCCGTTCGGCCGCGATGGCCGGGGGAGCGGTCACCGTGACCGCCCGCGACGCGCACGACCGCCTGCTCGAGCTGGCCGCCTACCTCATCGAGGCCGACCCGGGCGACCTGGAGATCGTCGAGGGAGTCGTCCGGGTGAAGGGCATCTCCGGTCAGGGGATGACGCTCGCGGAGGTAGCCGGCGCGCTGGCCGCAGGAGACCGGCGGCTGCCGCAGGGCACCGAGACGCTCATCGACGTGTCGAAGGGCTGGGACGGCGGCGAGGGAGGATGGGCGCAGGCCACCCACGTCTGCTGGGTCGAGATCGACCGGGAGACCGGACAGGTGACCATCCCCCGGTATCTCGTGGCCGAGGACTGCGGGGAGATGATCAACCCGGCGATCGTGGAGGGCCAGGTCCGAGGCGGGGTGGCCCAGGGGGTCGGGGCCGTGCTGTACGAGCGGTCGGCCTACGACGAGTTCGCGAACTTCCAGGCGGGCACGTTCATGGACTACCTGGTGCCCACGGCGATGGAGATCCCGGAGATCGAGCTGCACCACGTCGAGACCCCCTCCGACATCGAGGCCAACTACCGCGGGGTCGGGGAGGGGGGCATGATCGGCGCTCCCGCAGCGATCACCAACGCCATCGAGGACGCGCTGTCCGCGGTCGGCGGACGGGTGACCGAGCAGTACCTCCCGCCGTCCCGGATCCTGGAGCTGGCCGGCGTCATCTGAGCCCGGTCCTCGGTGCTCTCAGCCGCCCCGCAGGCACGGGGGCTCGCACGGTGGCAGGCACGGGCGGCAGGCACGGGCCGCTCTCTAGTCGGCCAGGTCGACGACGACCGGGGCGTGGTCGCTCGCCCCCTTGCCCTTGCGCTCCTCCCGGTCGATGGAGGCGCCGGTGACGCGGCGCTGCAGCGCGGGGGACCCCAGCAGGAAGTCGATCCGCATCCCCTGGCGCTTCGGGAACCGCAGCTGGGTGTAGTCCCAGTACGTGTAGACCCCGGGGCCAGGGGCGTACGGGCGGACCAGGTCGGCGAACCCGGCGTCCACCACGCCGTGGAACGCGGCCCGCTCCGCGGGCGAGGTGTGCGTGCGCCCCTCGAAGAACGCCGGGTCCCACACGTCGTCGTCGGTCGGTGCGACGTTCCAGTCACCGCCGAGCAGGATCTGCGCGTCCGGGTCCTCGGCCAGCCACTGCCGGCCCGCCTCCCGCAGCGCCGCGAGCCACTGCAGCTTGTACTCCAGGTGCGGGTCCTCCAGCGAGCGGCCGTTCGGGACGTACAGCGACCAGACCCGGACGCCGGAGCAGGTCGCGCCCAGGGCCCGCGCCTCGGTCTGCTCGGAGTCCCCCCAGCAGGGCTGGCCGGGAAAGCCCACCTCGACGTCCGCGATGCCCACCCGGGAGGCGATCGCCACGCCGTTCCACTGGTTGAAGCCGACGTGGGCGACCTCGTACCCGGCGGCCTCGAAGGCCATCGCCGGGAACTGGTCGTCGGTGCACTTGGTCTCCTGCAGCAGGACGACGTCGACGTCGCTGCGCTGGATCCAGCTGGTCACCCGGTCGAGCCGGGCGCGCACAGAGTTGACGTTCCACGTGGCGAGGCGCACGGCTCGAACGTACCGGGCGGCCGCCGGTAGGTTCACGGCGTGCCCGACCAGACGACGTCCGACCGTGCCGACGGTCCCCCGCGGACCCGACCGACCGCCCTGGTGACCGGCGGCAGCGCGGGGATCGGGCTGGCGTTCGCCCGGCACCTCGCGGCCGACGGCTACGACCTCGTCCTCGTCGCCCGCGACCGGGCCCGGCTCGCGGACGCCGCGGCCAGGCTCCGCGCGGACCACGGCGTCGACGTCCAGGTGCTGCCCGCGGACCTGTCCGACCGGGACCAGCTGCAGCATGTGGCCGACCGCGTGGCGGACCCGGACCGCCCGGTGGACCTGCTCGTCAACAACGCCGGGTTCGCCGTCCACCAGGGCTTCCTGCGCAGCGACGTCCGCGAGCAGGAGCGGCTGCTCGACGTGCACTGCCGCGCCGTCCTCGTCCTCACCCACGCCGCCGGCCGAGCGATGGCGGAGCGGCGCAGCGGCACGGTCATCAACGTCTCCAGCGTCGCGGCGTACACCGCGGGCGGCACGTACGCGGCCGCGAAGGCCTGGACCACCGCGTTCAGCGAGGCGATGGCCATCGAGCTCGGCCGCCACGGCGTCACCGTGACGGCGCTGCTGCCCGGCTACGTCCGCACCGACCTCGTCGGCGACCGGCTGGCGGCCCGACTGCCCGACTGGGCGTTCGTCGACGTGGACCGGCTCGTGCGCACGGCGCTCGCCGACTCCCGCCGGGGACGCATCCTGTCGGTCCCCACGAAGCGGTACAGGGTCGCCGCTACCGTGCTGCGGGTGGCGCCCCGTTCCCTCGTGCGGCTCGCATCCGGCGGCCGGCCCTTGCGCCGGCGGACGCTGCGATGACCGCCGGACGCCCCGCGGACCCGGCGCACCGTGCCTCCCGCGACCGTGCCTCCCGCGACCGGCTGCGTGACCTCATCGCCCAGCTGGCCGTCGTCCGGGGCCGGGTCACCCTGTCGAGCGGCCGGGAGGCGGACTACTACGTGGACCTGCGCCGGGTCACCCTGCACCACGAGGCGGCTCCGCTCGTCGGTGAGGTGATGCTCGATCTGCTGGACGACGCCGGGCTGGCTCCCGACGCTGTCGGCGGCCTCACCCTGGGCGCCGACCCGGTCGCCACCGCCGTCCTGCACGCTGCCGCCCGGCGCGGCCGGGGCCTCGACGCGTTCGTCGTCCGCAAGCAGAGCAAGGCGCACGGGCTGCAGCGCCGGATCGAGGGCCCGGACGTCGCCGGACGCCGCGTCGTCGTCCTCGAGGACACCTCGACGACCGGTGGGTCGCCGCTCACCGCGGTGGAGGCGCTGGCCGAGGCCGGCGCCGAGGTGCTGGCCGTCGCCGTCGTCGTCGACCGGGACTCCGGTGCCCGCGAGCGGATCGCCGCCGCCGGGCTGCCGTACCTGGCGGTCTACGACAAGGGCGAGCTCGGGCTCGAGTGAACGGTTCTGCGCGTCTGCCGGGGGACGACGCAGCCCCGGACGACGGTAGCGAGGTGGGGGTCGGTCCGTGGCCTGGCGGCCCGGCATCCTGGCCCGACGACCCGCGCTACGACCCGGTGCTGCTGGCCGAGGGCGACCGGCGCAACGTGCTCGACCGCTACCGGTACTGGACCGTCGAGGCGATCGTCGCCGACCTCGACACCCGACGGAACCCGGTGCACGTCGCGATCGAGAACCTCCGGCACGACCTCAACATCGGCTCGGTCGTGCGGACCGCCAACGCGGTCAACGTCGCCGGCGTCCACGTCGTCGGCCGCCGTCGCTGGAACCGGCGCGGTGCGATGGTCACCGACCGGTACCTGCACGTCCACCACCACCCGGACGCCGCGCACCTCGCCGGGTGGGCCGCCGAGCGGCACCTGCCGCTGATCGGGCTGGACACCGGCCCGGACGCCGTCCCGCTGGAGACGTACGACCTGCCCCGGGCGTGCGTCCTGGTGATCGGCCAGGAGGGTCCCGGGCTGTCCGAGGAGCTGCGGTCGGCCTGCGAGGCCGTCCTGGCCATCACCCAGTTCGGCTCCACCCGTTCGATCAACGCCGGAGCGGCCGCCGCCGTCGGGCTGCACGCCTGGGTGCGCCGGCACGTGTTCCACCAGCGCCCCTCTCCCTGACCAGCCGCCACCCCCTCTCCGTGATCATGCAATCCCGCCACCCCGGCACGCCCCTCGCCCACTCGCAGAATGCTGGGTTGGTGGCACGACACGCCGGCAAAGCCGTGCGGAGCGCAGCATTCTGTGAGGCGGGGAAGCACCCGACCCATCGGCCCCACAGCTTTCGTGATCATGCAATCCCGCCACCTGCACAACCTCGCCCCGGGCGGAATGCTGGTTCCTGGCACGGCACGCCGGTAGGAGGGGTGGCTGGATCGAGGGTGGCTGGATTGCAATGAAGGCCTCATGACCGCTGGGGGGCCACCCGGCCAGACGAGAACGGGCCTCGACGGCCATGGCAGCCATGTCGGGTCAGGCGCCTGTGCCCACAGAATGCTGCGCCCGACACGGCTTTGCCGGCGTGTCGTGCCACCAACCCAGCATTCTGTGAGCCGGACGGCGGCCGCTGGGTGGCGGGATTGCATGATCACCGAGTGGGGGGTGCGGTGGGTGGCGGGATTGCATGATCACCGAGGGGTGGGGTTCTGGGTGGGGTCCTGAGCGGGCCTGAGGCGGCGCTCGGCGGCGATGAGCGAGAGCACGCCGATCGCTCCGAGCAGCACCAGGCCGACGACCGGCCACAGGTCCGGTCCCGGCGCGTACAGCTCCCGGTCGGGCCCCTGCCACGGCCACAGCGCGCGCAGGGAGCCGGCCATCAGCCCGGTCATCACCGCGAGCGTCACCGAGGGGTGGTGGCCGAGCAGGTACTGCAGCACCTTGACGAACGCCGAGAGGCCGACCACGGCGCCGGCGACGAACGCGCCGAGGTAGCCGAGGTCCCGGTCGTTCACCGCCGCCAGCGTCGGGGCGTACAGACCCAGGGTGAGCAGCAGGAAGGACCCCGACACCCCGGGCAGCACGAGCGCGCACACGGCAACCGCTGCCGCCACGGACACCACCGGTAGCGGCGGGTTGCTCACCGTCCCCGGCGGCAGGCCGGTCAGCAGCGCCGCGGCGACCGCGGCCACGACCGCGACGACGACCTCCCGGGCACCCCAGCGGCGAACCATCTGGATCGGCACCGACAGCGACGCGAGGATCATCCCGGCGAACACCGCCCGGGAGCCGACCGGGTGCTCCTCGAGCACCGGCTCGAGCACCGCGGCGCCGACGACGACGGCGACCGCCATCCCCGCGAGCAGTGGTAGCAGCACCGACCACTGCACGTCGGCGTGCTCCCGGCGGGCTTCCTCCCGTCGTCCGAGGAGCAGCAGCCGGACGGCGGACACGAGGTGCCCCGCCGAGGTGATCAGCGCGGTGTACACCCCGACGACGAGGGCGACGGTGCCACCGCTGACCCCCGGGACCACCTCCGCGGCACCGATGAGCGCCCCCCGGACGGCGTTCAACGGTGCCACCCAGCCGGTACGGACCGCGGCACGGGTGCTCGTCACGGCGTGACGGTACCCGCAGACGGCCCGCACGGGTGACACAGTGACCCCATGTCCCGACGACTCGTGGTGATCGGCGCGGACGCCGCCGGGATGAGCGCGGCGAACCAGGCGCTGCGCACCGCCCGCCGCACCGGAGCAGACCTCGAGGTCGTCGCCGTGGAGAGCAGCGACGTCGTGTCGTACTCCGCGTGCGGCATCCCGTACTGGGTGGCCGGCGACGTCGACGACGCCGACGACCTCGTCGCCCGCACCGCCGCGGAGCACCGGGACGCCGGGATCGACGTCCGGCTGCACACCGAGGCCACCGCCCTGGACCTGGACGCCGGCCAGGTCGAGGTCCGTGACCACGCGACCGGGACGACGTCCCGGCTGGGGTTCGACGACGTCCTGCTGGCCACCGGTGCCGCGCCGATCCTGCCGGACTGGGCCCGCGACGTCCCCGGCGTCCTGGCGGTCAAGACCCTCGCGGACGGCGCGGCCTGGCGGGAGCTGCTCGCCTCCGACCCGAGGGACGCCCTCGTCGTCGGCGGCGGCTACATCGGGGTCGAGATGGCCGAGACCCTCGCCCGCCGCGGACTGCGGACGACGCTCGTCACCCGCGGCGAGGAGCCGATGTCGGGGTCCTTCGAGCCGGCGATGGGGGCCCTCGTGCGCGCCGCGCTGGAGCGGGCCGGGGTCGAGGTCGTCACCGGCACCGAGGTCACCGACCTGGAGACCGGGCCGGACGGCCGGGTCCGCGCCGCCTGCGTGAACGGCGACCCGGTGCGCGGGGACGTCGTCGCCCTCGGGCTGGGAGTGCGGGCCCGCACCGACCTGGCCACCGGCGCCGGCCTGCCCGTCGGTGAGCGCGGCGGCCTCGTCCCCGACGACCGGCAACGGCTCACCGACGGGGTGTGGGCCGCCGGCGACTGCTGCGAGGTGCTCGACCGCACCCTCGGCCAGCACCTCTACGTCCCGCTCGGCACGCACGCCAACAAGGCCGGCCGGGTGGCGGGGACGAACCTCGGTGGCGGCGACGACCGGTTCCCCGGCATCGTCGGGACGGCGATCACCCGGGCCGGGGACGCCGAGGTGGCCCGCACCGGGCTCACCAGCCGGTGGGCCCGCGAGGCCGGCTTCGACGTCGAGGAGGTGCGGATGGACTCCACCACCGCGTCGGGCTACATGCCCGAGTCCGACCCGGTCACGGTCTGGGCGCTCGGCGAGCGCGGCACCGGCCGGCTGCTCGGCTGTCAGATCGTCGGCGGCCGCGGAGCGGGCAAGCGCATCGACACGGCCGCCACCGCGATGTGGGCCGGGCTCACCGCCGAGGACGTCGCGATGGCCGACCTCGCCTACGCACCGCCGTTCTCGCCGGTCTGGGACCCCGTGCAGATCGCCTGCCGCAGGCTGGCCGAGCGCCTGTAACCGGTGCTGCGCCTGCTCCTCGCCCGAGCGCGAGCCGCGGCCGCCCCGCTCGCGGCGGCCGCGGCGCTGCTGCTGCTCGCCGCAGGGGCGTCCACGGTCGCGCTCACCGACCCCGTCGAGCGGCTCGACGCGGAGGTCCGCCGGGCAGTCGCCGGCCTGCCCCCCGACCGTGGGGTCACCACGGTCCGCGCGGAGGTAGCCGATGACCCGGTCGCCCAGCACGACGCCGTCCTCGAGGACGTCCGACGGGTGGGCGCCGGTGGGTTCGCGGTGTCCCGCAGTGTCCGCGGCGCCCTCACCGGGGTCCTGGAGCCGGACGGCGCGGCCGGCCGGCGGGTCGTCCCGGTCGCCTACGACGAACCCGCCGCGCTGGCCGACCTCACTGCCGGGCAGTGGCCCGCTGCCGACGGACAGGGCGCACTGCACGCGGCTGCTGCGGAGGCGCTCGGCGTCGGCGTCGGCGACGTGCTCGTGCTCGACGGTCCCGACGGGCGCGTGCGGATCGAGGTCACCGGTACGTGGCGTCCCCACGAGCCGGGTGACCCCCGGTTCGGCGGGGACCCGCTCGAGGTGACCGGGGCCCGGGACGCGCGGACGCTGGGGCCCCTCGTCGTCCCGGACGTCGCGGCGGCCGGCCTCGACCCCACCCCGACCGTCCGCTGGCGGATCGCCGTCGACCCCGCCGCCGTGCGTGCCGACCGGCTCACGGTCCTGGCCGACGGCGTGGACCGGCTGCGGGACGTCGTCACCGGGGACCCACGGACCGGCCGGCAGGTGCAGGTCGGCGGGCCCGGCGGTGCGCCGCTGCGGGACCTGGCCGCCCGGGCGGCAGCGGCCCGGGCGGCGGCCCTCGTCCCGGCGGTCCTGCTCGTGGTCCTGGCGTCGGTCACGCTGCTCGCCGTCGGGGTCCGGCTCGCGGCGTGGCGCGCGGCCCAGACCCGGCTGCTGGCCGCCCGCGGCGCCTCCGCCGGCACGCTCGGCGGCCTCGCGCTCCTCGAGGTGGTGGCGCTGGCGGTGCCGGTGAGCGCGGTGGTCACCGTGGCCGGTGCCGGGCTGGCTGCCGGGACCCCCGACCGGTTCCCGGCTGGCACCGGGACGGCGCTGACCGCGGGCGGTGCCGCGCTGCTGGCCGGCCCGGCGCTCGTCGCCGCCTGGACGGCCGGCCGGCCCGCGGGTCGGCGCGCCGGTGACCCGGCGGGCCCCCCGCAGCCTGGTGGCCGCCGGACCGCCGTGCTGCGGGCCGGGACGGACGTCGTCCTCGTCTCGTTGTCCCTGCTGGCGACCTGGCGGCTGCGCCGGGACGGACCACTGGCGGCGGGCGGCGCCGTGGACGCCGTGGCCGTCGCCGCCCCCGTGCTGTGCCTGCTGGCCGGGGCGGTGCTCGCGGTCCGGGTGCTGCCGCCGGTGGCCGCCGCAGCGCTCGCGCCGCTGGCCCGCGGCAGCGGGCTCGTCGGACCGCTCGCCGCCTGGGACCTCATCCGCCGCCCGTCCCGCTACGGCCTGCCGGTGCTGCTCGTGGCCCTGGCGGCCGGCGCTGCCACTCTCGTCCTGGCGACGTCCCGGGCGGTCACGGGCGACGCACTCGTCGCGGCTGTCGCCGGACCCGTCGCCGTGCTGGCGCTCACGGCCGGTGGTCTGCTCGCCGTCGGCGGCAGTGCGGTGGTCGCCCTCGCCGACGCCCGGCGGCAGCGTCGGGAGCGTGCCGTGCTCGCCGCGCTGGGCACCACCGGCGGGCAGCTGCGGGCCGTGGCCGCCGGACGGACCGTCGCCGTCCTGCTGACCGGTCTGCTCGCCGGGTGGGTGACCGGGACCGTCGTCGCGCACCTCACGGTGCCGCCGCTGCAGGCCCTCGTCGCCGGGGCCGGGGTGCTCGGATGAGCCGGACGTCGGTGAGCAGCGTTCACCTCGTCCGCCGCCAGGTCCTCACCGACCGGGCTGCGGTGGCCGTGGTGGCCGTCGTCGTCCTGGTCACCGCCGGCCTCGCCGCGGCCCTGCCCCGGGCGCTCGACACGATGCGCACCGACGGGGTCCGCAGCACCGTCGCGGACACCGGCCCGCTGCAGCGCGACCTCGCCGTCGTCCTGTTCTCCCCACCGGCGGCCGACCGCTCCGGGACCTCGGACGCGCCCCTCCAACCGCTCCGCGACTTCCTGGCGGACGTCGTGGGCGGACTGCCGCCGGTCGTCGCCGAGCAGGTCGGGGACCCGGTGTTCAGCGTGGACTTCCGCGACATGGCGGTGGCCGGTACCGAGCCGGAGCTGCCGTCACCGGCCGACAACGCGTTCCTCGAGCTGACGGTCCAGGACGCCTTCGGCGAGCACGTCGAGTACGTCGCCGGCCGACCTCCGGAGCGGATCTCACTGACCGAGCGGGCCGACTCGTTGCCGGCCGACCCGGGGCGGCGGCTGCCGCTGGCCTTCACCCACGACGGCCTGGTCGAGGTGGCGGTCTCCGACCGGACCGCCGACGCCCTCGGCCTGCAGCTCGGATCCCGGGTCCGGCTCGCGGAGGCGAGTCTCACCCTTGACGTCGTCGGGCTCTTCGAACCGCTGGACGCCAGTGACGCCTACTGGGGGTTCGACACCCGGGTGCTGCGCCCGCAGCAGAACTACTCCAGCATCCTCGGCGTCACCTACACCGGTGTCGCCGTCGTCGGCGAGCCCGCCTACCCCGGGCTGGAGGCGCTGCTCAGCGCCGCGCGCCAGCCGGTCACCCTGCTGCGGCTCCCCACGACCGCGGCCGGCCTGGAGTCCCGGGACGTGCCCGCGCTCGTCGCCGCCCTGCGGCAGGTCGAGCAGACGCCCGTCGAGCTCCCGCCGCCCGTGCCTGGAGTGCCGTCTCCCGGCAGCGTCCAGCTCGCCACCGACCTCGAGGAGGTGCTCACCGGCCACCTTCGGGTGCAGCAGGCCTCGACCGCGGTCGTCTCCCTCGTCGTGGCCGGGCTGCTCGGGGTCGTGATCGCCGTCCTCGCCCTCGCCGGGCGGCTCGTCGTGGAGCGCCGCCGGCACTCCCTGGCCCTCGCCCTGGCGCGGGGCGCGTCGCCCGGCCAGCTGCGCGGGCTGCTCGCCGTGGAGGGTCTCGTCCTGGGCGTCCCGGCCGCCGTCGGGGGCTGGTTGCTCGCCGCGGCAGCCGTCCCTGGCTGGGGTGGGACCTGGGGTGTCGTCCTGCCGGCTCTGATCGGGCTGGCGCCCGCGGTGCTGCTGCCGCTGCTCGGTGCGCCGGCCCGGCTCGGTGCGCCGGCCCGGCTCGGGGGGCAGCGGTCGTCCCGTCGGGGGCCGCGGACCGTTCGGAACCGGCGGCTGCGGCTGGCGGGGGAGGCGGTCGCCGTCCTCGTCGCGGTGACCACGGTTGCCGTCCTGCGCGCCCGCGGGCTCACCGCCGGGACGGCCGGCCTGGACCCGCTGCTGGCCGCGGCCCCGCTGCTGGCCGCCCTGGCCGGTGCGCTCCTGCTCGCCCGGGTCTATCCGGTGCCGCTGCGGGCGCTGACGGTCGCCCTCGGACGCCGCCGGGGCGCGGTCGCGTTCATCGGCGCCGCCCGGGCCAGCCGGGACCCGGCCGGCGGCATCCTGCCGCTCGTCGTCCTCGTGCTCGCCCTCGCCACCGCGGTCACCGGCTCCGTGGTGACCGCGACGACGGACCGTGGCGCCCGGGTCGCGGCCGCTCAGGAGGTCGGTGCCGACGCCCGGGTCAGTGCGCTCGGCGTGGACGCCGAGGAGGCGGCCGCGGCGGCGGACGTCGAAGGTGTCGCCGCCGTCGCCCCCCTGGCCACCGCCCCGGCCCAGCTGCGCACCGACCGCAGCACGACCGACGTCACCCTCGTGGCCGCGGACGCCGCCGGCCTGGCAGCCGTGCAGGCCGGCGTCCCCGGGGCCCCGGCCTACCCCGACCGGCTGTGGACGCCGGACCCCCAGGACGCCGGGGACGCCGTCCCGATCCTCGTCCGCGACGGTGTCGCCACCCCCGGGACACGGCTGCGGCTGGCCGTCGGCAGCAGCACGGTGGACGCCGTCGTCGTCGGGACCGGCCCCCGCGACCTGCCCGCGCTGCGGAGCCCGCAGCCGTGGGTCGTCGCCGACCGCGGGCTGCTCGTCGCCGCCGGCGGCGACGTGCCGGCGGACTCTGTGCTCCTCGTCGACCTCGTCGACTCCCTCGACCCGCCCGACCCCGAGGGCGGCGCCGCTGCCGACGGGTCCACAGGCGCAGAGCCGCTCGCGGCCGTCACCGAGGCCGTGCGGGCCGCCGTCGGCACCGAGGCCCCGGTGCTGACCCAGGCCGGCGCCCTGCAGCGCGCCCGCGGCGAGCCGCTCGTGGCGGGCACCCTCGACGCGTTCGCCGTGTCGGCCGTACTGGCCGGCGCCCTCGCCGCGCTGGCCGTCGTCCTCACCCTGCTGATCACCGCTCCGGCACGTGGTCGGCTGCTGTCCCGCCTGCGCACCCTCGGGCTCTCCGCGCGGCAGGCGCAGGCGCTGGCGGTGTGGGAGGTGGCTCCGCTCGCCGTGGCCGCGGTGACCGCCGGGGTGCTGCTGGGAGTCGTCGTCCCGTGGGCGGTGCTCCCGGCGGTGGACCTGCAGGCCTTCACCGGCGGGACCGGTCCGCCCCCGTTCTCCGTGGACGTCCTGGCGGTGGTGGCCATCGCCGGCGGCGTCGTCGCGGGCGTCGCGGTCGCGGTGGCCGGTACCGTCGCGGCCAACCGCCGGTTGCGGCTCGGCGGCGTCCTGCGGGTGGGAGACGACGAATGACACAGGCACGGGCCGGTGGCTGGGGCGCCGGGGCCGCCATCGTCTGCGACAACCTCGTGCGGATCTACACGGTCCCGGCCACCCGCGGCGAGCAGCGGGTGGAGGTCGTCGCCCTGCAGGGGCTGGACCTGGTCGTCGAGACCGGGGAGGTCGTCGCCCTCGTCGGGGCCTCCGGGTCCGGCAAGTCGACCCTGCTCGGGATCCTCTCCGGCCTCGACGAGCCGACCGCGGGGACTGCCCGGGTCGGCGGGCACGACCTGCTGGGGATGGGACGCCGCGAGCGGGTCCGGTACCAGCGGCACACCGTCGGGTTCGTCTGGCAGCAGACGGCGCGGAACCTGCTGCCCCACCTCACCGCGGTGGAGAACGTCGCGATGCCGATGGCGTTCGCCCGTGTGCCGGCCCGCCGGCGGCAGCGGCGCGCTCTCGACCTGCTCGACCTGCTCGGCGTCGGCGCCCAGGGCGACCGGCGCCCCGGGCAGATGTCCGGCGGTCAGCAGCAGCGGGTCGCGATCGCGGTCGCCCTGGCCAACTCCCCGGAGGTGCTGCTCGCCGACGAGCCGACCGGCGAGCTGGACTCCGTGACCTCCGCGGAGGTGCTCGAGGCGTTCCGGGACGCCAACCGCGAGCTCGGGGTCACCGTCCTGCTCGTCACCCACGACCCGCTGGTGTCCGAGCACGTCGGACGTACCGTCGCCATCCGGGACGGGCGCACCTCCTCGGAGGTGCTGCGGCGTGTCGAGGTCGACGAGCACGGTCGAGAGCGGCACGTCGCCGAGGAGTTCGCCGTTCTCGACCGCGCCGGGCGGCTGCAGCTGCCGCGAGACTTCATCGGCGCGCTGGACCTGCGCGACCGGGTCCGGCTGGCGCTGGAGCCGGACCACGTCCAGGTCCGTCCCGACACGTCAGGTGCCGCCGTCGACCCCGACGGTCCCGCTGTCGACCCCGACGGTCCCCGCGCCGGCCAGCAGGACGACGGGCCCGCGGCGGGCGGAGCCGACCGGTGAGCGGGCCGGTCCTGGCCGCCTGCGACCTGCGCCGGACCTACCGGACCGCGGCAGGCGACGTGCACGCTGTCGACGGCGTCACGCTCGAGGTCCCGCCCGGTCGGCTGGTCGTCGTCCGGGGTCGGTCGGGGTCGGGCAAGACCACGCTGCTCAACCTGCTCGGCGGCCTGGACCGCCCGGACGCCGGACGGGTGCTGCTCGGTGACCGCGACCTCACGGCGATGGACGACGCCGAGCTCGTCGAGGTGCGGCGGCGCGAGGTCGGGTACGTGTTCCAGTCGTTCGGGCTGCTGCCGGTGCTGTCCGCGGCCGAGAACGTCTCCGTGCCGCTGCGGCTGCTCCGCACCGACCCGGCCGAACGGGACCGCCGCGTCGCCGAGCTGCTCGACCTGGTCGGTCTGGCCGCTCACGCGGCGCAGCGCCCGGCCGAGCTCTCCGGCGGGCAGCAGCAACGGGTGGCCGTGGCGCGGGCGCTGGCCGGTGAGCCCCGGCTGCTGATCGCCGACGAGCCGACCGGCCAGCTCGACTCCGGCACCGCCCGCCAGGTGCTGGGCCTGCTGCGCGAGCTCGTCGACCAGCGCGGCGTCAGCGTCGTCGTCGCCACCCACGACCCCGCGCTCGTCGACCTCGCCGACGACGTCCTCGAGCTCACTGACGGCCGCCTTGCCGCCGATCCCCGTGTGGAAGGATCGCGGTGAACGTGTCCGCGACGAGTACCAGGAGCAGCGACCATGCCCATCGCCACCCACGAGGTCTACGCGGAGATGCTCGACCGCGCGAAGGCCGGCTCGTTCGCCTACCCGGCGATCAACGTGACGAGCTCGCAGACCCTCAACGCGGCCATCCGCGGCTTCGCGGAGGCCGAGAGCGACGGGATCATCCAGGTGTCGACCGGAGGGGCGGAGTACCTGTCGGGCCCCACGGTCAAGGACATGGTGCTCGGGGCGCAGGCGCTGGCCGAGTACGCCCACCACGTCGCCAAGGCCTACGACGTCCAGATCGCCCTGCACACCGACCACTGCCCCAAGGACAAGCTCGACGGCTACGTCCGGCCGCTGCTGGAGATCAGCCGGCAGCGGGTCGCCGAGGGCCGCGAGCCGCTGTTCCAGTCCCACATGTGGGACGGCTCGGCGGTGCCCCTGGAGGAGAACCTGCAGATCGCCCGTGAGCTGCTCGAGCAGTGCCGCCAGGCCAACGTCGTCCTCGAGATCGAGGTCGGGGTCGTCGGCGGCGAGGAGGACGGCGTGGTGGGCGAGATCAACGAGAAGCTCTACACCACGCCGGAGGACGCCATCGCCACCGTCGAGGCGCTCGGCACCGGCGAGAACGGCCGCTACCTCACGGCGCTGACCTTCGGCAACGTGCACGGCGTGTACAAGCCGGGCAACGTCAAGCTGCGTCCGGAGATCCTCAAGGCCGCGCAGGAGGCGGCCGGTGAGCGGACCGGTGTCGAGCGGCCGTTCGACCTCGTCTTCCACGGCGGGTCCGGCTCGACCGCCGAGGAGATCGCCACCGCCTGCGACTACGGCGTCGTCAAGATGAACGTCGACACCGACACCCAGTACGCCTTCACGCGGCCGGTCGCCGACCACATGTTCCGCAACTACGACGGCGTGCTGAAGGTCGACGGCGAGGTCGGCAACAAGAAGCAGTACGACCCGAGGGCGTGGGGCAAGGCCGCCGAGGCCGGTATGGCGGCCCGGGTCGTCGAGGCCTGCCAGCACCTGCGCTCGGCGGGCCGGCGGATGCGCTGAGCGCCGTGCCGGTCAGGCCGGGTCGTCGGACGGCGTCGTCGGGTCGACACCTGGGTCGGTGTCGGTGACGTCGAGCACCTCGCGGATCGCGGTGACGTCGATGAGGAACCGGACCAGGTCCGGCGGGCGGATCAGCACCAGCCGCCCCTCGCAGCGCGACGCCAGCCGAGCGAGGAACGCCACGCCGGTGGAGTCCATGAACGACACGTACCGGGCGTCCACCTCCACCGGCCGGCCGGCGTCCTCCGCCTCCGCGGCTGCCTCGATGAGGTCCGGTCCGAGCTCGGCGTCGATCTCGCCGGTGAGCACCACCCTGGTCTTGCGGCCGCCGAGGATGACGTGCACGGACCCCGGGTCCGCCGGACGACCGGAGGACCCGGTGGCGTCGCCGCCGAGGGGCGTCCCGCTGGTGTTACCGTCCCGCACCGTGCCTCCCGGACCCCCTCGACGGCCCCACTGCGGAGCCGTCACCACGGACCAGTCGGAACGCTAGACGATCGGAGCCGCGCGTGGCCAAGCGAGTGCGGGACGGTCTCGAGGACGTCGTCAGCCGGCTGACCAGCCTCGTCCAGGAGCAGGACGCCGCGGTGCTCGTCCTGGACGCCGCCTCCGGGCTGGTCGTGCACGTCAACCGTCGCGCCGCCGCGATGGCCGGGGACGTCGCCGTCCCGCTCGCCGTCGAGGAGTGGCGCCGTCGCGCCGGGCTCACCACCGGCGACGCCGCCGCCTGGGACCGCGCCGTCCGCGGGGAGGCGGTCAGCGCAGCGCTGGACGGCTGGCGGCTGGACGCCGCGCCTCTGGACCGGGCCGGGGACGGCGCGGCCGGGTCCGTGCTCGTCGTCCTGGTCCCGGCCTCGGCCTCGGATCTGCCGGCCGTGGACGTCCCGGCGTCCACCCCGGACGCCGACGGCGCAGCGGGTGCCCAGCTCGCCGACGAGCGCCGGGCCCGGCAGCGGCTCGCGGTGCTCGTCGACGTCGCCGAGGCGGCCGTCGAGCTCGACTCCCCGCTGGCCCTCCAGCGGGTCGCGGACGTCCTCACCCCGCGCGTGGTGCCGTGGTGCGCCGTCCTGGTCGCCGACGGGCACGTGCGGGTCGTGGCCACCGCCGGGGACGTCCCCCCGCCCGGGCGGGACGCGGCCGGGCTGCCGCGCCCCGCAGAGACCGACCCGGCCGCCGACCCGGTGGCCGGCCAGCTGGTCGGCCTCACCACCGGTCCGCTGCGGGTCGTCGGGCACGCCCGGTACCCGGACGGGACCCTGACCCGCTGGCTGGAGACCCAGCTGTGCCTGCACGTGGAGCCGGACGTCGTCCCGCCGGGGGAGTGCCTGAGCCTGCCGGTCCCGGGACGGCGCGGCGTCCTCGGCCTGCTCGTCGTCGGCATCCCGGACGGCGGGCTCGCGGACGACGACCTCGCCCTGCTCCAGGAGTCCGCCCGGCGGGTGGGGCTGTCGCTGGAGAACGCCCGGCTCTACGCCCGGGAGCACCAGCTCGCCGAGACTTTGCAGCGCACGATGCTGCCCGAGCAGTCCGGGGTGCCCGGCCTCGACGTCTGGTCGTTCTACGCCCCCAACCTCGACCACGCCCAGGTGGGTGGTGACTGGTACGACGTCCTGCAGATGGGCCCGGACGCCGTCGGTCTCGTCGTCGGCGACGTCGTCGGCCACGACGTCGAGGCGGCCGCGGCCATGGGCCAGCTGCGCTCCGTCGTGCGCGCCTACGCCTACGAGGCCGACGACCCCGGTCAGGTGCTCATGCGGGTGGACCAGCTCGTCACCGGGATGCGGATCCCCCGCTCGGCCAGCCTCGTCCTGGTGACGCTGGCACGGGTCGACGAGGGAGTGTGGGAGCTGCAGTGGTCGCGGGCCGGCCACCTGCCGCCGCTGCTCGTCAGCGGCGGTGAGGTGGCGGTGCTCTCCGAGGGCGGCGGGACGCTCGTCGGTGTCGGTGACCGTCCCCGGCACACCGGCTCGCGCACCCTCGGGCCCGGGGACGTTCTCGTGCTGTATACCGACGGGCTCATCGAGCGTCGGTCCCGCCCGCTGATGGACGGGCTGCAGATGCTCCGCGAGGTGTGCGCCGACCTCACGGCGACCGACGCCGCGGGCATCGGCGAGGAGCTGCTCGCCGCGCTCGGCGACGAGCCGGAGGACGACATGGCCGTGGTGGTGCTGAGGGTTCCCGAGGACGACACGACCGCGGTCGTCCCCGGCGACGGGCCCCGGCAGCGACGCTGGCAGCTGCCGGGCGACCCCTCGTCCATCGGCCGGGCGCGGCACCTCACCGTGCAGGCCTGCCGGGCGTGGTCCCTGGGCTGCGCGTCCGAGGCCGAGCTCGTCGTCTCCGAGCTGGTCGGCAACGCCGTGCTGCACGGCTGGGGTCCGGTGGGCCTGCGGCTGCGCCACGGCGCCCGCGGTCTCGTCATCGAGGTCGACGACGCGAACCCCTCGCCGCCGGCCGCCGTCGAGGCAGCGGACCGTGGGGTCGGCGGGTACGGCCTGCACGTCGTGCAGCGGCTCGCCGAGTGGGGCTGGCACCGGTCGGGCGCGGGGAAGACCGTCTGGGCCAGGGTGCCGGACCGGGTCTGAGTCCTTCGGTCGGCGCGTCCCTCAGCCGCGCTCGACCCGCCAGGGTCCGGCCGCGGCCGTGTCGGTGCTGCCGCAGTGGTGCTCGTCGTCGATCCGGAACAGGTCCAGCACCCCGCACACCTCGAGCACGAACCGATCCCGCTCGGACACCCCCCGCAGCACCGTCACCCCACCGCGTCGTCCCAGTGCGTCGGCGAGCGAGATGAGAAAGCCGGCACCGGTGGAGTCGAGGAACGTCGTCCGGCACATGTCCACGACGAGCAGCTGGCGACGCAGCCCGCTCACCCGGGCGGCGATCTCGGGGAACTGGTCCCGCTCGGCGAGGTCGAGGTCCCCGACCACGGTGAGCACCGTCGACGTCGACGACGACTCCAGCTGGATCACGACCCGGCCCTCCACGGTGCGGCAGCGCTCCCGCCGCTGGCCTCGGGAGCCACCTCGGCGGAGTGTCACGGTAACCCTCGGTGCACGATGGGTGCATGTCCACCGCTGGCGAGAACCTGCTGGGCGGCCCGCCGCCCACCCTGCTGCCCGAGGACCACCCCGACACCGAGGTCGCCCGTGCCCTGGCCGGTGACGCGTCCCCGCTCGAGCTGGCCGCCTCGCACCCGGCGTCCAGCCTGGCGTGGGCCGTGCTCGCCGAGCAGGCCCTGGCCGACGGGCGGGACGTCGAGGCCTACGCGTACGCCCGGACCGGGTACCACCGCGGGCTCGACGCGTTGCGGCGCGCCGGCTGGCGCGGCCACGGACCGGTCCCGGCCTCGCACGAGCCGAACCGCGGCTTCCTGCGGGCCCTGGCCGCGCTGGGCCGGGCAGCCGCCGCCATCGGGGAGGACGACGAGGCGCAGCGGGTCGCGGCGTTCCTGCTGGACTGCGACCCGACGTTCACCGGCTGACCGCCGGCCTCACACCCGCAGCGCCCAGGCGCCGGGCTCGACCGTCCACGTCCGCCGGTCGAACGGTCCGGAGACCTCGCCGTCGGTGTCGACGGGGAACGACTCGCCGTCGGTCACCTCGACGGTGACCCGGCGGGCGCGGGCCCGGCGGACGTCGTCCCGTTCGACGTGCTCGCCGCGGCGCAGCGCCAGGGCGTAGCCGACCCGGGCCAGCGGTCCGGTGGCCGTGGCGACGACGACGTCCGCCAGCCCGTCGTGGGGGTCGGCGTCCGGGGCCAGCGGAGTGCCGCCGCCGATCGACGAGCCCAGCCCGATGGCCACCATGAGCACCGGCTCGGTCCCGTCGTGGAGCACGACGTCGTCCGCGGCCACCCGCAGGTGCCAGCCGTCGGCGGCGACCCCCGCCCGCAGCGCGCCGACGGCGTAGCCGGCCCGGCCGAGCAGTCCCTTGGCATCCTCGGCGCGGGCGGCCGCCTCGGCGCCGACGCCGACGTGGACGGCGTTGACGGCGATCGTGCCGTCGTCCGCGCGAAGCAGCTCCAACGGGGTCGGCGAGCCGGTGAGCGCCCGGCGCGCCGCCGCGGCCGGGTCCTCCAGCGGCAGCCCGAGCGCGCGGGCGACGTCGTTGCCCGTGCCCAGCGGCACCAGGCCGATCGGACGCTCCGGGCCGAGCCGGCCGAGGGCGTCCAGCCCGGCCACGCAGGCCGACAGCGTCCCGTCCCCACCGAGCAGGACGAGCTGTCGCTCGCCGAGCACCTCGAGCGCGGCGCGCAGCTCGCCGGTGTCCGCCGGGACGACGAGCTCGACGTCGGCGAGGGCGCGCAGGGCGACGGCGGCCTCGGCGAGCGCCTCCTCCTGCGCCGACCCGGCGGCCGGGTTCGCCAGGGCGAGGACCTGGGGCCGCGGCGGTGACCCGGTGCCGCGGGTCGCCGGGTCCAGTGGTCGCGTCCGGTCCGCGGGGGTGTGGCTCACGTGTCCTCCGGTAGCCTCGCTGGGCGGTTGGTCCGTTCTCGTCGTCCAGGAAAGCAGGTATCCCGATGCCCGGCATCGTGCTCGTCGGCGCCCAGTGGGGTGACGAGGGCAAGGGCAAGGCGACGGACGCCCTGGGCGCCCGGGTCGACTACGTCGTGAAGTTCAACGGCGGCAACAACGCCGGTCACACCGTGGTGGTCGGTGGCGAGCAGTACGCGCTGCACCTGCTGCCGGCGGGGATCCTCACCCCGGGGGTCACGCCCGTCATCGGCAACGGCGTCGTCGTCGACCTCGCCGTCCTGTTCGAGGAGATCGACGCGCTGACCGCCCGGGGCGTCGACTGCTCCGCGCTGCAGGTCTCGGCCAACGCGCACATCATCGCCCCCTACCACCGGGTGATCGACAAGGTCGGTGAGCGGTTCCTCGGCAAGCGCCGGATCGGGACCACCGGCCGGGGGATCGGCCCGGCCTACGCGGACAAGATGAACCGGGTCGGCGTCCGGGTGCAGGACCTGTTCGACGAGCACATCCTGCGGCAGAAGGTCGAGGGGGCGCTCGACCAGAAGAACCACCTGCTGGTCAAGGTGTACAACCGCCGGGCCATCACGGTCGACGAGGTCGTCGAGGAGCTGCTCTCCTACGTCGACCGGCTGGCGCCCATGGTCCGGGACACCGCCCTGGAGCTGCACCGGGCCCTGGGCCGGGGCGACACCGTGCTGTTCGAGGGCGGGCAGGCCACGCTGCTGGACGTCGACCACGGCACCTACCCGTTCGTCACGTCGTCCAACGCCACCGCCGGCGGTGCCTGCACCGGCACGGGCGTGCCGCCGAACGCGATCGACCGGGTGATCGGGGTCGCCAAGGCGTACGTCACCCGGGTCGGGGAGGGGCCGTTCCCGACCGAGCTGCACGACGAGTGGGGCCAGCGGCTGCGGGAGGCCGGCGGCGAGTACGGCACGACGACGGGCCGGCCCCGGCGGTGCGGCTGGTACGACGCGGTCGTCGCCCGGTACTCCGCGCGGATCAACGGGATCACCGACCTCGTGCTGACCAAGCTCGACGTGCTGACGGGCATCGAGCGGATCCCGGTGTGCGTCGGCTACCGGGTCGACGGCCGGCTCGTCGAGGAGATGCCGTTCTCGCAGAGCGACGTCCACCACGCCGTCCCGCAGTACGAGTACCTCGAGGGGTGGACCGAGGACGTCAGCAGCGCCCGTGTCTTCGAGGACCTGCCGCCGGCCGCGCAGCGCTACGTGCTCGCGGTCGAGGAGCTGAGCGGGGCACGGATCTCCGCGGTCGGGGTCGGGCCGGAGCGTGAGCAGACCGTCGTCCGGCACGACCTGCTGGGCTGACGGCAGGCGGCTGACGCGCAGCGCGCTGACGGCTAGCGCGCTGACCAAAGCCCCTTGCCCCTGCGCGCCTGCGGCGTAGCGTGGATCCAGAGGGCGCCGCGCCCCTCCCGCTGGAGGTGGTCACCGTGAGCAGTCGCGCACGACTCGTCGTCCCGATCGGGGTGGACGACCTCTACTCCTGGCTCCACGACGTCGCCAACTGGCCGCAGTTCCTCGAGGGACTGGAGGCCGTGGAGCCGCTCGGCTACCACCGTTACCGCTGGCAGGTGACGTTCGGACGGCGTCCCGGCACCTGCGACGTCGTCGTCTCGGTCGATCCCCAGGAGCACCGCTTCTCCTGGCGGCACCTGGCTGGCACCCCGTTCGACGGGACGATCCGGCTGACGCCGGTGACCGAGGACCGGACCCAGGTCGATCTCGTCGTCGACGTCAAGCCGCTCGACCTGCTCGACGGGGTCGTCGACCTCGGCGGCCGGGACGACTGGATGGCGGAGCGGGACCTGCAACGGCTCCGGGACGTCGTGGCGGCCCGCGGCGCGCTGCGGGCGGCGGCCCGCGGCGCGCTGCGCCGGGACGGCGAGGCCGTCTGACCCGTCGGCGGTAGGTTCGCCGGCGTGAAGGTCCTCGTCGTCGGGTCAGGTGCCCGCGAGCACGCCCTCGTCCGAGCTCTCGACCTCGACCCGCAGGTGGACGCCGTCGTCGCGGCCCCCGGCAACCCCGGTATCGCCCAGGTCGCGCGGTGCCGCGACGTGCACCCGGCCGACGGTGCGGCCGTGGCCGCGCTGGCACAGGAGGAGGCGGCCGACCTCGTCGTCGTCGGTCCCGAGGCGCCGCTCGTCGCCGGGGTCGCGGACGTCGTCCGGGAGCGCGGGATCGCCTGCTTCGGGCCCAGTGCCCTGGCCGCTCGCCTGGAGGGGTCGAAGGCCTTCGCCAAGGAGGTGATGGCCGCTGCCGGCGTGCCGACCGCCATGGCGCACGTGTGCACCACCGGCGCCCAGCTCGACGACGCCCTCGACGCGTTCGGGGCCCCCTACGTCGTCAAGGCCGACGGGCTCGCCGCCGGCAAGGGCGTCCTCGTCACCGACGACCTCGCGGCGGCGCGCGCCCACGGGCTGTCGTACCTGGACCGCCCGGACGGCGCGGTGGTCGTCGAGGAGTACCTCGACGGTCCCGAGGTGTCGCTGTTCTGCCTCAGCGACGGTGACACCGTCGTCCCGCTCGACCCGGCGCAGGACTACAAGCGGCTCGGCGACGGCGACACCGGGCCGAACACCGGCGGCATGGGGGCGTACTCGCCGCTGCCGTGGGCGCCGGAGTCGCTCGTCGACGACGTCGTCGAGCGGGTCGCGCAGCCCGTCGTCGACGAGATGCGCCGGCGCGGGACCCCGTTCACCGGACTCCTCTACTGCGGCCTCGCGCTGACCTCCCGCGGGCTGCGGGTGGTGGAGTTCAACGTCCGGTTCGGTGACCCGGAGACCCAGGTCGTGCTCGCCCGGCTGGCCAGCCCGCTCGGCGTCGTCCTGCACGCCGCGGCGACCGGCGGGCTCGCCGACCTCGGCCCGCTGCGCTGGCACGACGAGGCGGCCGTCACCGTCGTCCTCGCCGCGGCCGGCTACCCCGGCGCCGTGCGGACCGGTGACGTCGTCGACGGCGTGGACGACGCGGCCGCGCTGGACGGCGTGCACGTCCTGCACGCCGGCACGGCCACCGACGCACAGGGTCGGCTGGTGACCGCCGGCGGTCGGGTGCTGTCCGTCGTCGGGGTGGGCGCGGACCTCGAGGAAGCCCGACGCCGTGCCTGCGCCGGGGCCGACCTCATCACCTGGGACGGCGTCCAGCTCCGCCGCGACATCGCCCTCCCCCGCTGACCCCCCCACATCACTTCGTGATCATTCAATCCCGCCACCCCGCACAGTCCTCCCCGCCCCTGCCGTGATCATGCAACCCCGCCACCCTCAGCCGGCACCGCAGGCCTCCTGGACCCACGCGGCGAGGTCGGCGGACTGCTGCACCCGGCTCGGCTCGTGCACGTACATCATGTGCCCGGCCTCGTAGTAGGCGAAGGAGACGTTGTCCCGCAGCTCGGCCGGGATCCGCAGGTGCGCCACCGCGTACTCGGCGGCGTGGTAGGGCGTCGCGCCGTCGTGGTACCCGCAGGCGATGTGCACCTTGAGGTGCCGGTTGGCCCGCATGGCCTGCGCCAGCTTCCCGGTGACCGACACCCCGCGCCCCTGGAACTCCTCGTAGGACCACGGCTGGACGCGGTCGGTGAGGATCTCGTAGGGCAGGTCGTTGCGGTACTCCAGCGTCGAGCGGACGTAGTGGTTGAAGGCCGCCGCGTACGGGCCGTGGATGGCCAGGTAGGACGGGTCGTGCTCCATCCGCTCGCCGGCGTTGTCGGGGTCCCAGCCGGTGAAGCGGCCGTCGAGCCGGCCGACGGTCAGTCGGCGGGAGCGCAGGAGCTCGGTGAAGAAGCGCAGGTGCTCGATCCGCAGGTCGGCGCGGTCCACGTACTCCTCGCTCAGCCCGCTGAGACGGGCGATCCGGGCGACGTGCTCGGCCCGCGTCTCGTCGTCCAGCCGGCTGCCCTGGGCGAGCGCCCACGGGTAGCGGCCGGCGGCGTAGCGCTCGGCCTCCTCCAGGACGTCGCGCAGCGGCCGGTCGCCGTGCAGGCCGTGGTAGTGGGCGATCGCCGCGTACGTCGGCAGGAACAGCGGGTACGGCGTCTCGTTGCCCTCGGTGAACCGAATGGTCCCCATGTCGAGCACGGCCGAGATGAGCGCGATCCCGTTGAGGTACATGCCGTAGCGGCTCTGCAGGTGCTCGGCGAGCGCCGCAGCGCGCAGCGTGCCGTAGGACTCCCCGGCGAGCAGCTTGGGGCTCAGCCACCGGTCGTTGCGCGTCGTCCACAGCCGGATCACCTCACCGACGGACTCCAGGTCGCCGGTGTAGCCGTGGAAGTCCTTCAGGCTGCCGTCCTGCACGGGCCGGGAGTAGCCGGTGGAGACCGGGTCGATGAACACGAGGTCCGCGACGGCGAGCAGGGTCTCGGCGTTCTCGGTCAGCCGGTACGGCGGCGGCAGCAGGTCGCCGGCGTCACCCATGAGGACGCGGCGGGGTCCCAGGAGCCCGAGGTGCAACCACACGGACGACGACCCCGGGCCGCCGTTGAAGGCGAACACCACTGGCCGTTCGGCCGGGTCCGCGCCGTCCAGGGTGTAGGCGGTGAGGAACACCTCCGCGGTCGGGCGGTGCCCCTTGAAGGTTCCGTCCTCGAGCACCTCCTTGCGCAGCACGATGCGTCCGGCGGTTGCCGTGTAGGCGAGGGTGCCGGACGGCGTGTCGACGGTGTGCGCCGTCGTCACCAGGTCGTCGGACGGCGTCGGGTGGGCGTCGGTGGTGGGGCTCTCGTTCGTCTCGTCAGCCACGCGCCGACCCTAACCAGCCCCCGCAGTAGGTGCTTAGCCCGGATAACCGGTGGACGGCCACTCCGTCCGGCGGTCAGGGTGGAGTCATGGACATCACGGACTACCAGCGCCAGGAGGACATCTGGGACGCCGAGGCTGCTCGGGCTTACGACACCCCGGGCAGCGGGATGTTCGCGCCCGAGGTCCTGGGACCGACTGTCGACCGCCTTAGCGGCCTCGCAGGTGGGGGCCGCGCGCTGGAACTGGCGATCGGCACCGGAAGGGTCGCAATCCCGTTGGCCGAGCGCGGCGTGCCGGTGACGGGCATCGAGCTCTCCCAGGCGATGGTGGACCGCTTGCGCGAGAAGGTGGACGACGCGGCTCTTCCGGTGGTGCTCGGCGACATGGCCAGCGCGCGCGCACCAGGGGCATTCACCCTCGTCTACCTCGTGTACAACACGATCTCCAACCTCGTGACCCAGGCCCAGCAGGTCGCGTGCTTCCGCAACGCGGGGCGGCATCTGGTGCCGGGCGGTCGCTTCGTCGTCGAGCTCGAGGTGCCCGGCCTACGGGTCTTGCCCCCTGGGCGCGAGGCGGTGGTTTGGCACCACGAGCCCGGCTACCTCGGCCTGGACACCTACGACGTCGTCGCCCAGCGGCTGGTGTCGCACCACATCCGTTTCGGCGAGGGTCGACAGGCACGGATCGCGCGAGGACCTCACCGCTACGTCTGGCCCGCCGAGATGGACCTCATGGCGCAACTGGCCGGCCTCGAGCTGGAGTCACGCCACGCCGACTGGCAGGCCACCGAGTTCACCGCGGACTCGGCGTCCCACGTCTCGGTCTACCGCTTGCCGGGCGGCTGATGTCACGGCCGAACCTGGACCCGTCGTCGGGACGGGCCGCCGCCGGGCCCGTCGTGAGAGCGGCCGCCGCCAGCACGGCGGCGAGTACAGCGAGGACGGCGTGGCGACGGTTGCCCATGTCGGCTCCTTCGAGGTTCCCCGAGGAGTCGATCACAGCACGTCAGCCGCGGGAGCGGCCACCGGTTGGGCCGGATGTGGCAAGGCGGCGGAGCGGCGGCTCGGTCGCGGGAGGCTGGCGCCGCTCGGGGAGCTCCGCGAGCAGCTCGGTGGTCGCCTGGGCGATCTGCTGGACGGCGCGGTCGACTGCGTCCTGGGTTCGGGGTGAGAGCGACGACAGGCCGCCGACCTTGCGCACGTACTGCAGCGCGGCAGCGCTGATCTCCTCCTGGGTGGCAGGGGGCTCCAGCCCTCGGAGGGCGGTGATGTTGCGGCACATGGAACCGAGGCTACGGCTGAACCGAGGCTATGGCTGCTCTCTCATGTCAGCGACGGTCTCAGGTGGGGGTTGCGCCCCAGCCACCGAGTGACGAGGCGGTCGAGGGCTGGTTGCCAGGGAGGTGGTGGGACGTGGGGTGATCGCCCGTCGGGCGGGTGCCAGACGACCGTGGTGCCGACGAGCTCGCCGCGCCAGCCCTGCCGGTGCACCAGGCGGTGGTGGAAGCCGCACAGGCAGCAGCCGTTGCGTTCGCTGGTGGGCCCGCCGCTGCGGTAGGAGGTCAGGTGGTGCAGGTCGCACCAGGAGGCGGGCCGGGTGCAGCCGCCGAAGGTGCATCCGCGGTCGCGTTCGATGATCGCGGCGCGGATCCGCGGCGGGAACGCGTACACCGTCTGGCCGACGTCCAGTGGCTGGCCGGCGCCGTCGACCAGGACCGGGACGACCTCGCCGTCGCAGGCCAGCATCCGCACCGTCTCCAGGCTGACGGGGTGCCCGCAGGACAGCGTTCCGCCGTCCACACCGGGCACGCCTGGTCCGACCAGCAGCGCCGGCAGCGTGGTGGACACCACGAGCCGGGGCCGGGGCCGGGCGGCCGGCTCGCCGTCCCTGCCGGCAAGAGCCCGTTCGCAGATGTGCACCAGTGCATCGGCCAGGCGCTGGCGGGCCGGGCGCTGGTCCGGGACGCCGTCGACCGCCGGGTGCGGTGCGGCGTGCGCGGTCAGCGCGTCGTGCACGCTCTGCCCGGCGACCGGGTCCAGCGTGCCGGAGAGCCACCAGGTGCCGTCGTCGTCCTGGGTCATCGCGAACGCGTTCGTGCGGGTCTGGGCGTCCTCGTCGCGGGCCATCTGGTCGTCGGCGCCGGGGTCCAGCCGGGCGCGCAGCCGGTGCCCGACGCGGGCTAGGCGCCGCGGGTCCAGGGTCTCGGCGTGCTCCAGGAGGAACTGCTCTGCCTCGGCCCGGGTGACGTCGTCCACCCCCGGCGCCAGCCGGTCGATCGTGCGGTGCACCACTTGGGCGTGGTCCAGGGTGATCGCTCCGGCCGACAGCCGGCCTGCGGTGACGGTCAGCGGCCCGTCCAGCGCGGCGGCCAGCGCCACCCGGGCACCGGCCTTCTCCGGGCGGGTGTTGGTCGCGTGGGCGGACCACTCCGCCGTGCTTGCCGCCCCCGACGGCGCTCCCACGTCCCGCCGGTCGGCCTCGGCCAGCAGCCGCAGCCGCGCTGCCTCCAACGTGGAGGCGACCGCCTCCAGCGTCACCACCGCGTCACGCACCTGCGCGTCCGAGCAGCGCCACCACTGAGCCCCGGCCGCCTCGATCACGGCGCGCTGCACCTCGGCGACCACTTCGCCGGGATGCGGGGCCGTTCCCTCGACCATGACTCGAACATACATTCGACCGCCGACAGTCCGCTCCCGTCGTCCACAGGAGAGGCGGACCGGTCAGCTACTGGTCGGAACCCAGAAGCGCAGCCGCTCCCCCACCGAGTCGGTGGCCACCCCGCCGCACGCCTCGATGATCCGGCGCGAGGCGACGTTGGTCCGAGAGCACGTCAGGAGCGCCGGGTCGACGCCCAGCCCATGAGCCACCGGCAGGGCCTTTCGCAGCATGAGAAGGCCGTAGCCCTGGCGCCGTCTCGACGGCTTGACCTCGTACCCGATGTGGCCGCCGTACGTAGTGAGCCTCTCCGTCAACCGGTGCCGGATCGACACCCGTCCGAGCCACTCATCGCCGTCCATCAGCCACAAGGTCGTGGATGGTACGAGCCCGAGCGGCGCCATGACTTCCTCCAGTCGCTCGCGGCGGGTCTGCTCCACGAACGCGTCGAAGGTGTCAGGCTCGCCAAGATCGTCAGGGTCCAGGTCCAGATGAAGGCCCTCCGCCTGAAGCTCGCGCAGTGCTGCCACGAAGGACTCTCGTAGCCCACCGTTCGGCTCCACCAACTCCACCCTCGCCAGCCTGCCACCGACACAGGCCTGCCACCGACACGTGGAAGGATCACCCGCGTGACGCCCGCCACCGCACCACCCGCCCTCCCCGGCTGGCGGCACCTCTACTCCGGCAAGGTCCGTGACCTCTACGTCGACGAGAGCGACGACTCCCGCGTCCTCGTCGTCGCCAGCGACCGGATCAGCGCGTACGACCACGTGCTCGCCACTCCCATCCCGGACAAGGGCTCGATCCTCACCGCGCTGACGCTGTGGTGGCTCGAACGCCTCGACGTGCCGAACCACCTGCTCAGCACCGACGTCCCGGCCGCGGTCGCCGGCCGCGCCATGGTCTGCAGGCGGCTCGAGATGGTGCCGGTCGAGTGCGTCGCCCGCGGCTACCTCACCGGCTCGGGGCTCGCGGACTACCGCGCCACCGGGGCGGTCTGCGGCGTCGAGCTGCCGCCAGGTCTGGACGACGGCAGCCGGCTGGAGGCGCCGATCTTCACCCCGGCGACGAAGGCCGCGCTCGGTGAGCACGACGAGAACGTCACCTTCGCCGTCGTCGCCTCCCAGGTCGGCGCCGAGCTGGCCGAGCGGCTCCGCCGCCTCACGCTCGACGTCTACGCCACCGCCGAGGCGCTCGCCCGCGACCGGGGCGTCATCGTCGCGGACACCAAGCTGGAGTTCGGCTTCGACCCCGACGGCGTCCTCACCCTCGGCGACGAGGTGCTGACCCCGGACTCGAGCCGGTTCTGGCCGGCCGACCAGTGGCGGCCGGGGCGCGCCCAGCCCAGCTTCGACAAGCAGTACGTGCGGGACTGGCTGACCAGCCCGGCGTCCGGCTGGGACCGGGCGTCCGACGTCCCGCCCCCGCCCTTGCCGGACGACGTCGTCGAGCGGACCCGCGCCCGTTACGTCGAAGCCTACGAGCGGATCACCGGTCGCCGCTGGCGCTGAGCCGGACGGCGCCCTGACCGCGCAGGTCGCGGACCTCACCCCCGCCGTACGCGGCGAGCTGGCGCAGGTACAGGCCGCGGCCGGTCTCGTTGAGCAGCCCGTCGTGGACCGGCACGAGCGTCGGCGCTCCCACTGCGCGGGCGAACGCCGCGGTCTCCTTGAACGCGCACCACGGGGCGTTCAGCGGGACGGCCAGCACGTCGACGCCGTCCGGGACGTCCTCGTAGGCGTCGCCCGGGTGGAACAGCGTCGGCTCCCCGTCGGCGGACAGCAGCAGTCCGACGTTGCCGATCCGGGGGATCTCCGGGTGGATCTCGGCGTGCCGGCCACCGCGGCCGGTGACCGTCAGTTCCCCGACCTGCACCTCGTCACCGGGGTGCAGCGGCTCGGCGGCGATGCCGACCTTGACCATCTCGGCCGCCAGGGCCGGCTCGGTGAGCAGTCGTGCCTCCCCGTTCGCCTCCAGCAGCTGTGGGAGCTTCTCCTCGTCGACGTGGTCCGGGTGGGCGTGGGTGATCAGGACGGCGTCGAGTCCGGTGAGCGTCTCCCAGCCGGTGGCGAAGGTGCCAGGGTCGATGAGCACCCGGGCCCCGGCGGACTCGACGAGCAGGCAGGCGTGGCCGATGTGCGTGACGCGCATGGGACCACCCTGCCCCCCGCCCGGTAGCCTGAGCAACGCCCCGCCCCTCCTCCTCCCCGGAGCGCCTCACCATGGGACGTGTCGTCGTCGACGTCATGCCGAAGCCAGAGATCCTCGACCCCCAGGGCAAGGCGGTGGCCGCCGCGTTGGCCCGGCTGGGGTACGGCCAGTTCACCGGCGTCCGCCAGGGGAAGCGGTTCGAGCTCGAGGTGGACGGCGAGGTCACCGACGAGCACCTGGCCGCGGCGCGGGACGCCGCGGCCACCCTGCTGAGCAACCCCGTCATCGAGGACGTCGTCCGGGTGGCGGCCGAGCAGGTCCGGGCCGGCCGCTGATGCGGGTCGGCGTCGTCACCTTCCCCGGATCCCTGGACGACCGGGACGCCGCCCGTGCCGTCCGCGCCGCCGGCACCGAACCGGTGCCGCTGTGGCACGGGGACGACGACCTGCGAGGCGTCGACGCCGTCGTCCTGCCGGGCGGGTTCTCCTACGGCGACTACCTGCGCTGCGGGGCCATCGCCCGGTTCGCCCCGGTGATGGAGCCGCTGGTGCGCGCCGCCGAGGGCGGGCTGCCGGTGCTGGGCATCTGCAACGGGTTCCAGGTGCTGTGCGAGGCGCACCTGCTGCCAGGGGCGTTGATCCGCAACGACTCCCGGTTGTTCGTCTGCACCGACCAGCGGCTGCGCGTGGAGCGGGTGGACACCCCGTGGACGAACGGGTTCACTGCCGGGGAGGAGATCGTCGTCCCGCTGAAGAACGGTGAGGGCGGCTACGTCGCCGACGAACGGACCCTCGACCAGCTCGAGGACGAGGGGCGGGTCGTCGTCCGCTACCTCGGCGGCAACCCCAACGGCTCCTACCGTGACATCGCCGGCGTCAGCAACGCCCGCGGCAACGTCGTCGGCCTCATGCCGCACCCCGAGCACGCCATCGACGACGTCTTCGGCCCGGGCGCGGACGGCCTGCGGTTCTTCACCTCCCTCGTCGGCGCCGCGCTCGAGCAGGCGGTGTCCGCGTGAGCGGGGTCGACACGGTGGCCGTCGCCGCCGCCACCCCGGACGTCGAGCAGCCGTTCACCGAGCTGGGCCTCACCGAGGACGAGTACGGCCGGATCCGGGAGATCCTCGGCCGCCGACCGACGTCCGCCGAGCTGGCGATGTACTCGGTGATGTGGAGCGAGCACTGCTCCTACAAGTCCTCCAAGGTGCACCTGCGCCAGTTCGGCGAGAAGACCACCGACGAGATGCGCGCCAGGCTGCTCGTCGGCATCGGGGAGAACGCCGGCGTCGTCGACATCGGGGACGGCTGGGCGGTCACGTTCAAGGTGGAGAGCCACAACCACCCCTCGTTCGTCGAGCCGTACCAGGGCGCGGCCACCGGCGTCGGTGGCATCGTCCGCGACATCCTGGCGATGGGGGCCCGCCCGGTCGCCGTGATGGACCAGCTGCGGTTCGGCGCGATCGACCACCCGGACACGGCCCGCGTCGTCCACGGCGTCGTCGCCGGCGTCGGCGGCTACGGCAACTGCCTCGGCCTGCCGAACATCGGCGGGGAGGTGGTCTTCGACCCCGTCTACCAGGGCAACCCGCTCGTCAACGCACTGTGCGTCGGCGCCCTGCGCCACGAGGACCTGCACGTCTCGGCCGCCACCGGCGCCGGCAACCTCGTCGTCCTGTTCGGCGCCCGCACCGGCGGCGACGGCATCGGCGGCGTCTCGGTGCTCGCCTCGGAGACCTTCGAGGAGAGCGGGCCGAGCAAGCGGCCGAGCGTCCAGGTCGGGGACCCCTTCGCCGAGAAGGTGCTCATCGAGTGCTGCCTCGAGCTGTACCAGGCCGGCGTCGTCGTCGGCATCCAGGACCTCGGCGGCGCCGGGCTCTCCTGCGCGACGAGCGAGATGGCCAGCAACGGCGGGACCGGCATGCGGGTCCGCCTCGACGCTGTGCCGCTGCGGGACCCCTCGCTGGCGCCCGAGGAGATCCTCATGTCCGAGTCCCAGGAACGGATGATGGCCGTCGTCCGGCCGCAGGACGCCGAGCGCTTCCTGGAGATCACCCGCAAGTGGGACGTCGAGGCGACCGTCATCGGCGAGGTCACCGACGACGACCGGCTCGTCGTCACCTGGCACGGGGACGTCGTCGTCGACGCCCCGCCGCGCAGCGTCGCCCACGAGGGCCCGGTCTACAACCGGCCGTTCGCCCGCCCCGCCGAGCTCGACGTCCTGCAGGCCGACCGGGCCGAGTCCCTGCCCCGCCCCACCACCGGCGAGGAGCTGCGCGCGACGCTGCTGCGCCTCGCCGGCTCCGCCAACCTGGCCGACCGGTCCTGGGTCACCGACCAGTACGACCGGTACGTGCTCGGCAACACCGCCCTGGCCATGCCGGACGACGCCGGCGTCGTCCGGGTGGACGAGGAGACCGGCCGCGGGGTCGCCCTGGCCACCGACTGCAACGGCCGCTACGTCCGGCTCGACCCGTACGCGGGCGCGCAGGCGGCGCTCGCCGAGGCCTACCGCAACGTCGCGACCGCCGGTGCCACCCCGATCGCCGTCACCGACTGCCTGAACTTCGGTTCACCGGAGGACCCGGGCGTGATGTGGCAGTTCGACGAGGCCGTCCGCGGCCTGGCCGACGGCTGCCGCGTCCTCGGCGTCCCGGTCACCGGCGGCAACGTCTCCTTCTACAACCAGACCGGGGACACCCCGATCCACCCCACCCCGGTGGTCGGCGTCCTCGGCGTGATGGACGACGTCACCCGGCGGACGCCGTCCGGCTGGGGCGCCGAGGGGCTGGCCCTGTACCTGCTGGGGACCACCCGGGAGGAGCTGTCCGGCTCGGAGTGGGCGTGGGTGGAGCACGGGCACCTCGGGGGCCGGCCACCAGTGGTCGACCTGGACGCCGAGCGGCGGCTCGGGGAGATCCTCGTCAACGCCTCGCGGGACGGCCTGCTGGACGCCGCGCACGACCTGTCCGACGGCGGGCTGGGGCAGGCGCTCGTGGAGGCGTCGCTGCGGTTCGGCGTCGGCGCCCGGGTCTGGCTGGACGAGGTGTGCGAGCGCGACGGCGTCGACCCGTTCGTCGCGCTGTTCGCGGAGTCCGCGGCCCGCGTGCTGGTCGCGGTGCCGCGCAGCGAAGAGGTGCGGTTCACCGACATGTGCAGCGCCCGCCGCTTCCCGCACGCGCGGATCGGGGTCACCGACGACTCCGGGGTCCTCGAGGTGCAGGGGCAGTTCGAGGTGCCGCTGGAGGAGCTGCGCGCGGCGTGGCAGTCGACGCTGCCCGCCGCCTTCGCCGACTGACCTCCCCCTCCGCGATCACTCGACAATCCCCTCGTCGTGATCAGTCGAAATGCCCTGTCGGTGATCAGTCGAAGTACCCTGTTGGTGATCATGCAATCCCGCCACCCACAGCGCGCGCCCACTCAACCCTTATTGGTGATCATGCAATCCCGCCACCCAGCGGCCACCCGACAGCGCCCACCCGTCTACGCACAGAATGCTGGGTTGGCGGCGCGACACGCCGCTACAGCTGTGTCGAATCCAGCATTCTGTGACCCTGCGGGTGGCGGGATTGCATGATCACGGGGAGGGGCGTGCGGGGTGGCGGGATTGCATGATCACGGGGAGGGGCGTGCGGGGTGGCGGGATTGCATGATCACGGGGAGGGGCGTGCGGGGTGGCGGGACTGCATGATCACGGGTGGAGGAGGACCTTGATGGCACGGCGTTCGTGCATGGCCCGGTAGGCCTCGGCGACGTCGTCCAGCGGCAGCTCGAGGTCGAACACGCGGCCTGGGTCGATCGCGCCGGACCACACGTCGTCCAGCAGCCGGGACAGGTAGGCCCGGACCGGGGCCACCCCGCCACGCAGCGCGACGTTGCGACTGAACATGTCCCGGACCGGCACCTCGACGCCGTGCGGGATGCCGACGAACCCCACCGTGCCACCGGGGCGCACCGCCGCGAACGCCTGCTCCATCGCCGGACCGGTGCCGACGCACTCCAGCACGGAGTCGGCGCCGGTGCCACCGGTGAGGTCGAGCACCTCCGCCGCCCCCTCGGCGCCGCGGGACTCGACGACGTCGGTCGCGCCGAACGCGCGGGCCAGCTCCTGGCGGGGCGCGTGCCGGCTCATCGCGATGATCCGCTCGGCACCCATCCGGGAGGCCGCGAGCACGCCGCACAGGCCGACCGCCCCGTCCCCGACGACGGCGACCGTGCCGCCCTCCCGGACCCCCGCCGCCAGGGCCGCGTGCCACCCGGTGCCCATGACGTCGGAGAGGGTCAGCAGCGAGGGCACGAGCGCGTCGTCCGGGACCTCGGGGGTGGCCACGAGGGTGCCGTCGGCGAGCGGCACCCGGGCCCATTCGCCCTGGCAGGCGTCGGTGTCCCTGCCCCACGCCAGGTCCTGGCGGCACGAGGTCTGGACGCCGTTGCGGCAGTGGTCGCACACGCCACAGCTGATCGCGAACGGCGCGATGACGAAGTCGCCCGGGCGGACGGTGCGGACGGCGTCGCCGACCTCCTCGACGACGCCGACCATCCCGTGCCCGATCCGGCGCGGTGCGCTGACCCGGCTCTCCCCGCGGTAGGGCCACAGGTCCGAGCCGCAGACGCAGGTCGCGGTGATCCGGACGACGGCGTCGGTGGGCTGCTCGACGACGGGGTCCGGCACCTCGACCAGCCGGACGTCGAACGGGGCGTGGATCTCGGTGGCGCGCACGGTCCTCATCCTGCCCGGACAGGCGGAACTGGCACGATCCGGGGTCGTGCCACCTCGCCGCCGCACCGACCCGGACGCCGGGCGGGCCGCCGTCCGGGCCTGGCTCACCGACCCCGGGCTCGTCGACCGGTCCACCCTGGGCGTCGCCGTCCGCTGGACCCTGGAGCAGCTCGCGGACGCCGTCCCCGGCCGCAGCGTCGAGGTGCGGGTGCCGCCGTTCGGTGTCGTCCAGTGCGTCGAGGGACCCCGGCACACCCGGGGGACGCCGCCCAACGTCGTGGAGACCGACCCGGCGACGTGGCTGGCGCTGGCCACCGGCCGGCTCACCTGGGCGCAGGCGGTCACCGAGGGCCGGGTCAGCGCGTCGGGGCAGCGCGCCGACCTGACCGGCGCCCTGCCCGTCGCAGCCGCCGCGGCGCTGGGTACCGTCGAGCCGTGAGCCAGCGTGAGCCGACACCCGAGGAGCTGCGGGACGCCGTCCGCGGGCGTCGCCGGCGCGAGCCCCGGTACGTGGCGTTCCTCGTCACCGGCGCGGTCGTCGGGGTGGTCGCGGCCGCGCTGCTGACGTTCCTGGGGGACCCGGGGCAGCAGTACACCCGCGGGTCGCTGTTCGGCTACCTCGCGACGATTCTCGGCGTGCTCGGCGGACTGGCGGCGGGAGCCGTCGCCGTCCTGCTCGCCCGGCGGGACTGACCCGCCGCCCCGCAGGTCAGCGGACGGGCAGGACGAGCTCGTCGCCGGACCGCTCGAACCCGACCCGGGTGAAGTAGTCGTCGGCGTCGGTCATCCGGTGGTTGGCGACCAGCCGCCGGAAGCCCAGCTCGGAGAGGCGACCCCCGCGGCGGTACACGAACTTGCCGACGGAGAAGTCCCGGAACCGGGGCAGCACGTAGTCGAGCTCGACCCGGGCGGTGCCGTCCCCGGCGTCGGACAGCAGGACGACGCCGACGGTCTCGGTCTCCCGCAGGACGAGGAACGCCCAGCGGCCGGGGGCCGCGCCGTCCCAGACGAACCCCGGGTTGTGGAGCTCGATGTCGTCGGCGTGCCGGCGCAGCACGTACCGCAGGTAGTCCTCGGTCGGCCCCACCTCGACGACCTCGTAGGTGGTCTCGTCGTCGCGGGTCCCCAGCAGCCGGGACAGGTGGTAGATGTTGATCACCGCGATCGCGACGTTGACCGCGGCCATCGGCCACACGCCGATCAGGGCGTTGTAGACGACGAGCACGAGCGACGCGACGAGGTTGAAGGTCCGGAACCGCAGCACGCGGGTCTGCCACAGCGACCAGACGAGCAGCGCGGAACCGGCCCAGCCGACGACCTCGAGCCATGCCATGGGCCGCGATCGTAGGCGCCGTCCCGCTCGGTTGCCCGCCCGGCCTGTGCGACGATGAGGCCGTGGCCCGCGGCGACGGCATGCTGACCCACGACCTGTTCCCCGGCGAGAAGGGGCCGCAGGACGCGTGCGGTGTCTTCGGCGTGTGGGCGCCCGGCGAGGAGGTCGCCAAGCTCACCTACTTCGGCCTCTACGCGCTGCAGCACCGCGGGCAGGAGTCCGCGGGCATCGCGACGAGCAACGGCCGGCAGATCCTCGTCTACAAGGACATGGGCCTGGTGTCGCAGGTGTTCGACGAGGCCGCTCTCGGGTCGCTGCAGGGGCACGTCGGGATCGGGCACACCCGGTACTCCACGACCGGGGCGAGCCGGTGGGAGAACGCCCAGCCGACGCTCGGCGCCACCGCCGGCGGGACGGTGGCCCTCGCGCACAACGGCAACCTGACGAACACCCACGAGCTGCGGGACCTCGTCGAGGAGCTCTACGGGCGGGCGGCCCGCGGCGAGCTGGCCCGCGGCAACACGACCGACACCGCGCTCGTCACCGCGCTGTTCGCCGGGGACCCCGACCACACCCTCGAGGCGACCGCGCTGGAGGTCCTGCCGCGGCTGCGTGGTGCCTTCAGCCTCGTGTTCATGGACGAGCAGACCCTCTACGCCGCCCGAGACCCGCACGGCATCCGGCCACTGGTCCTCGGCCGCCTGGAGCGGGGCTGGGTGGTGGCCAGCGAGACCGCCGCCCTCGACATCGTCGGCGCGAGCGTCGTCCGGGAGGTCGAGCCCGGTGAGCTGATCGCGGTGGACGCCGAGGGGCTGCGCGCCACCCGCTTCGCCGAGCCGACGCCGACCGGGTGCGTCTTCGAGTACGTCTACCTGGCCCGGCCCGACACGACCATCGCCGGGCGCGCCGTCCACGAGGCGCGGGTGGAGATGGGCCGGCGGCTGGCCGCCGAGCACCCGGTCGAGGCGGACCTCGTCATCCCCACCCCCGAGTCCGGGACGCCGGCCGCGATCGGTTACGCGGAGGCCTCCGGCATCCCGTACGGGCAGGGCCTGGTGAAGAACGCCTACGTCGGGCGGACCTTCATCCAGCCGAGCCAGACGATCCGCCAGCTCGGCATCCGGCTCAAGCTCAACCCGCTGCGGGACGTCATCCGGGGCAAGCGGCTCGTCGTCGTCGACGACTCCATCGTGCGCGGCAACACCCAGCGGGCGCTGGTGCGGATGCTGCGGGAGGCCGGGGCGGCGGAGGTGCACGTGCGGATCTCCTCGCCACCGGTGCGCTGGCCCTGCTTCTACGGCATCGACTTCGCCAGCCGGGCGGAGCTGATCGCCTCCGGCCTCGGCGTCGAGGAGGTGCGCGCCAGCATCGGCGCGGACTCCCTCGGCTACGTGTCGCTCGACGGCATGATCGCGGCGTCCGGCCAGTCCGCGGACCGGCTGTGCACCGCCTGCTTCACCGGCAGCTACCCGGTGCAGATCCCCGTCGACGAGCCGCTGGCGCGTCAGCTGCCCGGGCAGGAGGAGCTGCCCCTGGTGGCTGGGTAGGCTCGACCGGGTGGGCCACCACCAGCACGGCAACCACCAGCGCGGCAACCACCAGCACGGCAACCACCAGCACGACGCCGCTGCCGCACCCGTGACCTACGCCGGTGCCGGCGTCGACGTCGAGGCCGGCGACCGGGCGGTCGAGCTGATGAAGGCCTCGGTGGCCCGCACCCACGGGCCGGAGGTGCTCGGCGGGGTCGGCGGTTTCGCGGGGCTGTTCGACGCGAGCCGGCTGCTGGGCATGCGCCGCCCCCTGCTGGCCACCAGCACCGACGGCGTCGGCACCAAGGTTGCCGTCGCCCAGGCCCTGGACCGGCACGACACGATCGGGTTCGACCTCGTCGGGATGGTCGTCGACGACATCGTCGTGTGCGGCGCCGAGCCGCTGTTCATGACCGACTACGTGGCGACCGGGCGGGTCGTACCCGAGCGGGTCGCCGCGATCGTCGACGGCATCGCCCGCGCCTGCGCGCAGGTGGGCTGCGCGCTGGTCGGCGGGGAGACCGCCGAGCACCCCGGCCTGCTCGCGCCGCACGAGTACGACCTGGCCGGCGCGGCCACCGGCGTCGTCGAGGCCGACGACCTGCTCGGGCCCCACCGGGTCCGGGACGGCGACGTGCTCGTCGCGATGGCCTCCTCCGGGCTGCACTCCAACGGCTACTCCCTGGTGCGCCGGGTGCTCGAGGTCGCCGGCTGGGGCTACGACCGGTACGTCGCCGAGCTGGGCCGCACGGTCGGGGAGGAGCTGCTCGAGCCGACCCGGCTGTACACCCGACCGTGCCTGGACGTCGTCCGGGACCCGGAGTGCGCGGTCCACGCCCTCACCCACGTCACCGGCGGCGGGCTGGCCGCCAACCTCGCCCGGGTGCTGCCCGCGCACCTCGACGCGACCGTCGACCGGTCCACCTGGACCCCGCCGCCGGTGTTCGCGGTGGTCCGGGACCTGGGGTCGGTGCCCCAGCCGGACCTGGAGCGCACGCTCAACCTCGGCGTGGGCATGGTCGCCGTCGTCGCCCCGGACGGCGTGACCCGGACGGTCGAGCGGCTGCAGGCGGCCGGCGTCCCGGCCTGGGTGCTGGGTCAGGTGGGCGCGGCCCAGGACGGCGGGGACGGCGGGGACGCCGGGACGGACACGGACATGGTCCGGGGGGCCAAGGGGGTGCACGGAGGCGGGGTGCGGCTCGAGAGCACGCACCCCGGTTGGTGACCCGTCCGGTCAGACGACAGCGTCAGCTGTTGCCGGCCGCCCAGCGGTCGTACGGGTCGTAGGAGTCGTCGTCCTCCTCCTCGGTGCCCGTGGCCACGTCGTCCTGCTCCGGGGCAGAGCCCTCACCCCGGCTGGCCAGCTCGCGCTGCAACGCCTCGTAGTCCGTCTCCGGGCTGTAGTACTTCAGCGCCCGGGCGACCTTGGTCTGCTTGGCCTTCTGACGGCCGCGCCCCATGGCGTCGACCCCCTCATGCGTCGTCCCGGAGCGGGCTCGGTGGCGGCCCCGGAGGCTCATCTGTTCTCCGGTGGAACGGTACAGCGTCCCCGGGTGTTCCGGCACATCAGGGGGTGGCGGCCCGCCGACGTGGGCCGGCGAGGGTCAGCGGCGGGTCCAGATCCGGCCGAGCGAGCCGACCTGCGCCATCCGCTGCTCGGCCAGGTGGTCGGCCGCGGCGGCCGGGGTGGTGCCCTGCTCCTGCGCGGTGCGCAGCACCCGCAGGGTCGCCTCGAAGATCTGCCCGGCCCGCTGCCGGGCCCGGTCGAAGGAGAACCCGTGCAGCTCGTCGGCGACCTGGATCACGCCGCCGGAGTTCACCAGGTAGTCCGGGCAGTACAGCACCCCGGCGGCCGCCAGGGTGTCGGCGATCCCGTCGTGGGCGAGCTGGTTGTTCGCCGCGCCGCACACGACGGCGGCCCGCAGCACGCCGGCGACCTCGTCGTCCAGGGCGCCGCCCAGCGCGCACGGGGCGTACACGTCGAGGTCGGTGCGGACGAGCTCGCCGGTGTCCTGGACGGCGTCCACCTGGGGGAACCGCCGCTGGACGTCCTGCACCGCGCGCTCGTCGACGTCCGTGACGACGATCTCGGCGCCCTCGGCGGCGAGGTGCTCCACCAGGTGCCGGCCGACCTTGCCGACGCCGGCGACCCCGACCCGGCGGCCGGCGAGGCTCGCCGCGCCCCAGCGGAACTCCGCGGCCGCGCGCATCCCCTGGTAGACGCCGTAGGCGGTCAGCACGCTGGAGTCCCCGGCGCCGCCGTCGGCCTCGCTGCGACCGGTGGCGAAGTCGGTCTCCCGGGCCACGACGTCCATGTCCGCCACGTAGGTGCCGACGTCGCAGGCGGTGTAGTAGCGCCCGCCGAGAGACTGCACGAAGCGGCCGTAGGCGCGCAGCAGCGCCTCGGTCTTGTCGGTGGCCGGGTCGCCGATGATGACTGCCTTGCCGCCGCCGTGGTCCAGGCCGGCGAGGGCGTTCTTGTACGCCATCCCCTTGCTCAGGGCCAGGACGTCGGTGAGGGCCTGCGCCTCGGACTCGTAGGGGTAGAAGCGGGTCCCGCCCAGGGCCGGTCCCAGCGCCGTGGAGTAGATGCCGATGATCGCCCGCAGCCCGGTGCGCTCGTCGGAGCAGAACACCACCTGCTCGTGCCCGGTGCCGCGGTCGAGGACGACGGCGCCCTCGGCGTGTCGGCTGGGCCGGGGGTCGGTGGTGGCGGTCGGGCTGGGTGCAGCGGTCACGGTGGTGACTCCTCCTCGGATCCCCCGGGTCGCGGGGAGCCCCTCGCCCTTGAGGGGCCGCTGACAGCCTAGGTGGTGACTGCGCGTAGTGAGGCGGTCAGCACATGTTGTAGTCACCGTGCGCGGGGGATAGTCCGTTCGTGCTATAGCGAGGTGGTGGAAGTCCGGCGACAATGGTGGAGTCCGACATGTTCTCCCCACTGGTTGTGAGCGGCCTGTCCCCTTCAGTCCCCTCGGCCGACCACGGAGAGCGACGATAAGGAGATGCCATGACCACCCGCGGCACTGACAACCGCCTGCGCGACGCGGAGGCCCTGCTCACCCCGGCGGAGGTCGCCGCTCTGTTCCGGGTCGACCCCAAGACGGTCACCCGCTGGGCGAAGGCCGGCAAGCTGTCGTCCATCCGCACCCTCGGCGGCCACCGCCGCTACCGGGAGTCCGAGGTGCGGTCCCTGCTGGAGGGCATCCCGCAGCAGCGCCAGCACAGCGAGTGAGTTCCTCACGCACGAACGGGCCCGCAGCCGGAGTGGCTGACGGGCCCGTTCGTGACGTTCATGGAGGGTGTGTGGTGGCCAGGGGCGGGGTCGAACCGCCGACCTTCCGATTTTCAGTCGGACGCTCGTACCAACTGAGCTACCTGGCCAGTGGCGCTCCGGGAGACCCGGACCGCTGAGCGACCCCGACGGGACTTGAACCCGCGACCTCCGCCGTGACAGGGCGGCGCGCTAACCAACTGCGCTACGGGGCCTTGCGATGGTGCCGAGCAAGGCTACTGCCTGGTGCTGCTGGTGCTGTCTGCGTGGAACCCTAACCGTGCTGCTTGCCGTACCCCCAACGGGATTCGAACCCGCGCTACCGCCTTGAAAGGGCGGCGTCCTAGGCCGCTAGACGATGGGGGCCTTGCTGACAGCCCCTCGCCAGTAGACCAGGACGTCGGACCGTCGAGGACGCCGTCAGCATACGGGCAGGTGGGCCGGATGCCAAAAGGCGGGCCCGGCGCGTGTCCTCGCCCGACATCCGGGGAGGATGCCGTCGTGGTCCAGATGAGCGACGAGGAGTTCGAGGACGCCGTCTCCGACGCCCTCGACCAGGTGCCAGAGGAGCTCACCCGGCTGATGTCGAACGTCGTCGTCCTCGTCGAGGACGAGCCGCCGGCGGAGGAGCCGGACCTCCTGGGCCTCTACGAGGGCACGCCGCTCACCGAGCGCGGCGAGTGGTGGGCCGCCGGGGCGCTGCCGGACCGGATCCTCATCTTCCGCAACCCCACGCTGCGGTTCTGCCGGACCCGCGAGGAGGTGGTCGAGGAGGTCGCCGTGACCGTCGTCCACGAGATCGCCCACCACTTCGGCATCGACGACGACCGGCTGCACGAGCTCGGCTGGGACTGACCGGCTCAGGAGCGCAGCAGCCGCAGCACGGCCCGCTCGATCGCCCCGTGGGTGGCCGGCTCGCCGAACGCCGCCCCCTCGCCGAGCCGGCTGAGGGCCGGCTCGATCGTGCGGCCGTCCTCGTACAGGTCGACGAGACGCGGGTCCACGTAGGACGCCCGGGCCACCGCGGGGGTGTTGCCGAGGTACTCGCTCACCTCCCGCATCGCCCGGGCCACCGCCCGCTTGCGGGCCGTGGGCGACGACGCGGCGCGGCTGGAGACGGCCAGGGCCACGGCCGCCAGCACGGTGCCGTGCCAGGTGCGGAAGTCCTTGGCGGACACCTCGCCGCCGACGACGTCCTTGACGTAGGCGTTGATGTCCGCGCTGGTCACGTCGACCCAGCGCCGTCCGCTGCGGTAGGCCAGCAGCTCCTCCCCGCCGCCGCGGCGCCGGCGCAGGGCCTGCACGACCTCCCGGACCGGCTCGTCGGCGAGGGCGACGAGCCGCTGCCGGCCGGACTTGGCGACGTACTCGAAGACCACCTGCTCGCCCTCGACCCGGCAGTGCTGCTTGCCGATCGTGGCCAGGCCGTAGCTGCCGTTGGCCTCCGCGTAGGCCTCGCCGCCGATCCGGAAGAACCCGAGGTCGAGCAGCCGGAACGCGGCGGCGAGGACCCGCTCGGCCGGCATCCCGTCGAGAGCCAGGTGCTCGGCGACGCGGCGCCGGGCCCGGGGCAGCCGGGCCGCGACGTCGAGCACCCGGTCGTGCTTGGCCTCGTCGCGCTGCTGGCGCCACACCGGGTGGTAGAGGTACTGGCGACGGCCCGCGTCGTCGGTGCCGACTGCCTGGATGTGCCCGTTCGGGTGCGGGCAGATCCACACCTGCCGCCACGCCGGGGGGATGACGAGCTCGCGGCACCGGGCCGCCTGCTCCGGGGGCAGCCGGTCGCCGTTCTCGTCGAGGTAGACGAACCCGCGCCCGGCTCGGCGACGGGTCCACCCCGGGGAGCTCGGAGACACCCGGCGAAGTCGCGGCACAGACCGCATGCTGCGGCACACTGGCCAGGACCGCACCCCGGCCGAGGAGGAACGCCGTGGACGACCTCGACGTCGCGCTGCTGCGGGCTCGCGCGATGGTGCTGCACGACGTCCAGGCCCGCACCGGCGACGCCGACGACGTGACCGAGCTCGTCGACGTGGTCGAGGACGCGGTCGCCGCCCGGCGGTGGTGGGTTCAGCAGTGGCCGGACGGCGCCGGGTACGTGGCCGGGATGGTCGCTCAGGACGTGCAGGACCGGCTGCTGGAGACCGAGGGGCGGTGGCCGACCTGCGCGGTGCACACCGACGAGCCGCTCGAGCTGGACCCACCGGTGGCCGCCGACCCGTGGTGGGTGTGCGAGCACGGGTGCGGGCGGGTGGCGCCGCTCGGGGCGCTGCCACCCGCCTGAACGTGCCGCCTCAACCGGACGCGGCCCCGGACGCCGACATGGAGAACCTCAACCCGCGCGAGGGCTGAGCGTCGCCGAGCGGTCGGGGATCAGTCCCGGGCGTCCCGGCTGGCCTTGTCGTTGGCCTTGCGGATCGCCTCGACGAGCTCGTCCTTGGACATCGACGAACGGCCCCGGACGTCGAGGCGCTGGGCGATCTCGTAGAGGTGCTCCTTGGTGGCGTTCGCGTCGACGCCGCCCGCGGTCTCCCGGCCGGTGTCCCGACCGCCCTCGGCCTGGGCGTCCGACGGTCCGGGGGAGTCCTTGGGCTCCCAGTGGTCGCCGACCTTCTCGTAGCTGTGCTTGAGCGCCGAGTACGCCGTCCGGTGGGCCCGTTCGCCCTCGCCGTACTCCTCGGCGGCGGCATCGTGCGCCTTGGTGAAGGTGCGCTGGGCCTTCTTCGGGGAGCGCTTCAGGGTGTCGGGCAACTCGCTGCGCTTCGGGTCGCCCCTCTTCGTCGTCTTCGGCACGGTGCTCACCTCCAGGTGCGGTCGGTCCGTGCTCCCTCCACTGTCGCGCGGCAGCGCGGGGCCGCAACTTGAGCAACCGGGCCGGCGGGACGGCGGGCCGGCGTCGACGGGATGCAGGTGGGGACCAAGGGCCCGGCGCGGGTTCGCACCGGGTCTGCCTACCCTCGTGGGGTCGTACCACCAGAGAGGAAGACGCCCGTGCGCCACCGCCACCACCTGACCACCGTCGCCGCGCTGTCCGCGCTGCTCGTCGCCGGCTGCTCGTCGTCCGCGGAGCCGGAGGCGTCCGGCACCTCCGGGGCCGGGACGGACGTCGAGCTGCTCGCCGATCACGACCTGGACGGCCGCAGCCCGGTGGAGATCATCGACCACCTGGAGACCCTCGAGGGTGAGGAGCGGCCGTCCACGCTGATGGCGTCGGTGCGTCCGGACGAGCTGCTGCTGACCGGCTCGGGCGGCACCGAGGTCGGGCTCGAGCTGCCCGACGACCGCTTCTACGTGTCGATCGCCCCGTACGTGCAGCAGACCCACGAGTGCTTCTACCACTCGCTCACCACCTGCCAGGGCGAGCTCGCCGGTCAGGACGTCGACGTCCGGATCACCGACGACGAGACCGGTGAGGTGCTCGTCGAGGAGACCCGGACCGTGGAGGGCAACGGCTTCGTCGGCTTCTGGCTACCGCGCGACCTCGACGGGACGCTGGAGGTCGACTACGACGGGCTCTCCGCCGAGGCCGACCTGCGGACCGACGCCGAGGCGCCCACCTGCGTGACGACGCTGCAGCTCACCTGACGGGGAGGCGCAACCCGTCCGGCCCCACACCCGGGTGATCGCCGCCCCAGGAGGAGTCGCGACCGGTTCCGGGCCGGACGACGTCCGGAGGGGGATGCGACTCCTCCCCAGGTGGCGATCAGCGATGGCCTGGCATGCCAAGGTTGCGCAGCACGATCGCGTTGAGGATGTCGGCGAACCGTTCTGCATCTCCAGCGGGTCACACGGCCACCGAGTCGGCGAGAGCACGTGCAGAAACCTCACTGCGCAGCAGCGACGCGGCCACGACGTCCACGCGAGTTCCCAGGACCTCGCTCAGTTCCTCGGCGATGCCGGCAAGCCGAAGCAGCTCGTTCCCTCCGCCTGGCATGAGATCGACCAGGAGGTCGATGTCGCTCTCGGGTCTTGCGTCGCCGCGCGCCACCGATCCGAAGAGTCGGGGGTTGGTGGCCCGGTAGCGCTTGAGGATCGCGTCGAGGGCGTCGCGATGCGCCAGGATCGCTGCGCGCAGCGATGCACTCTCGGCGGTCTCGATCCTCATGAAACGAGCGTAGTGGTGGCACCCTCTGCCGGCGACGACCTGCGGACGGACGCCGAGGCGCCCACCTGCGTGACCACGCTGCAGCTCACCTGGCGGCCTGGCGCAGCCGGTCCAGCCCTCACCCGGGTGATCGCCGCCGGAGGAGGAGTCGGGACCGGTTCCGGGCCGGACGACGTCCGGAGGGAACGCGACTCCTCCCCAGGTGGCGATCAGGGCCCGCGTGCTCCTGATTGACTCGGCCCCTGAGTGCACCACGCCGGACAGAAGGAGCGACGATGCCCTGGTTCGATGCGCACGCACACGACTACGACGCCTGGTACGACACCGAGCTCGGCAGGTACGTCGACGGTGTGGAGAAGGGTCTGGTCGAGGAGCTGGCGCACCCAGTGGCGGGGGAGTCCGCGCTCGACATCGGCTGCGGCACCGGCAACCACTCCATCTGGCTCGCTGAGAAGGGTCTCGTCGTCACCGGCCTGGACGAGTCCCCGGCGATGCTCGAGGTCGCCGCAGGGAAGACCGCAGGCTCCGACCTCGCCGTCGACTGGGTGCTGGGTGATGCCAGCGCGATGCCGTTCGAGGACGGTCGCTTCGACCTGGTCGTGGCGGTCGCGGCCGTGGAGTTCGTCGACGACCGGGCAGCGGTGCTCCGTGAGGCCTGGCGGGTGCTCAAGCCCGGTGGCCGGCTGGTCCTGGGGCTGCTGACGCGCGACAGCCCCTGGGGCGAGCTCTACCTGCAGGACGCCCGCGACCGGCCGGGCAGTGTCTTCGCCAAGGCCCACCTTTTCACCGAGGACGAGCTCCCAGGTCTGCTCGACGCGCCGTACACCTTGCGCAAGGGGCTCTACCACCCGCCCGACCCGGACCTGGACCGCCGGGTGGCGGAGCACCTGGAGAGAGAGAGCCAGGCGCTTCAGCGGGATCGGGCCGGCTTCTTCGCGGTCCGCTGGCTGAAGGACGTTCGCCGGCTGAAGGAGGAGACGTGATGCCTGCCAGTTGTCGCTCTACCCGCTGGGCACCGGCGACTTCAGTGCCCTGATCAGCGACGCCGTAGCGAGCCTGGAGTCGCTGAAGGAGCGCGGTGCGCGGGTATAGGTGGGCAGCATGAGCACGGTGGTGACCGGCCCGGACGATGTGGTGTGGGAGGCCGTCCGGCTGCTCTTCGACACCGCCGCCGAGAACGGCCAGCGAATCGTTCTGACCGCCACGTTGTCGAACGCGTGCGGCTGCGACGTGACGACCTCGCAAGGCTGAGGTGGGCCCCGTGGGGCTCGAACCCACAACCCGCGGATTAAAAGTCCGCTGCTCTGCCAGTTGAGCTAGAGGCCCCGGCGGGTCAGGGTACGCCCGGGCGGCTGCGGCCGGTCCGTGGACCGCTCCTTCGGACCGCTCACCTCTGGTCGACGTGCAGCGCCCGCACCGCCGGTTCGTTGCCGCGTGGCGGCCGGACGGCCAGTGCGGCGACGGCTACCGCGAGCGGGAGGGCCGCCGTGCCGAGCAGTGCGCCACCGTAGGAGCCGGTGGCCTCGTGGACCACCGCGAACAGCAGCGGCCCGAACGCGGTGGACCCCACGCTGACGGCGTCGACGAAGCCGCGGATCGACCCGAGGTGGGCGGTGCCGAAGTACCGTGGGAACGCGGCGGCCTCGAGCGTGCGGATGCTGCCCCCGGCGGCGCCGATGAGGACACCGAAGACGACGGCGGACCAGCCGGGGCCCACGACGGTACCCGCCACGAGGCCCGCCGCGAGCAGGCCCATGGACGCTGAGGTCACCCAGCGCGGGCTCGTCCGGTCGACGAGGGCACCGGTGGCCAGGGTGGCGGTGAGGGACGCGACGGTCTGCGGGATGAAGTTTTCGGCCGCCTCGACGGGTGACAGGCCCCGCTCCCCGAGCAGGCTGATCTGGTGGAAGGCCACCGCGGTCGACAGCATCCCCGACGCGGCGACCCCGGCGGTGACGACCCAGAAGAACGCGTTGCGCATGGCGACCGCGCGGGTGACCCCATCCGTGTCCGGACGGGCCCCGTGGTCCAGGGGTGCACGGCCGCCGACGTGCTGGCCGACGTCCTGGGGCCGGTCTCGCATCCCCCACAGCGCCAACGGAATCACGACGAGCCAGACCGCGACCCCCTCGACCGCCCAGGCGGTCCGCCACCCCATCCCGGAGATGAGCCGCTCCAGCCCGACAGGCGCCAGCGAGATGCCGGCGGCGCCGACGGCGCTCACCAGGCCCAGGGCGGTCCCACGGCGGCGGGCGAACCACAGCGACGTCGCCGTGGTCGCGACGAGACCCAGGGCACCCTGGCCGGCCAGCCGGATGCCCATGAACCCGGCGGTCAGGCCGACGATGGTGGAGACCGTGGAGAGGCTGACGAGCACCGTGCCGAAACACCGCTCCGACGACGGCCATCATCCTGCGCACCCCGTAGCGGTCGAGGGCTCGGCCCACCCACGGCAGGGTGGCCGCTCCGGTCAGCGTGCCGATGAGGTAGGCGGTGGAGACCGCCGAACGGCTCATCCCGAGGTCGGCGATCATCGGGTCGACGAACGCGGAGACCGCCGCGGTCTGACCCGGCGCAGTGGCGGCGAGCGCGAGCGCCGAGTAGCCGACGATGCGGCGGCCGTAGAAGTCCCGAGGTGTGCGCAGGACGCGCGTGGTGGGGGGTGCGGTCACGCGCTGCGGTCCGCGGCGAGCGGCTCCAGGACCAGACGCGGGTGGTCACGCTGGACCGCGCTGAGCCGCCACGCGTCGGAGAACACTGCCAGCGGCGTGCCGTCGATGCGCCAGAGCACCTCGACGTTGCGCTGGGCGTCCAGCACTTCGACGTCGGTGGGGATGGTCCGGCGGGCGACGGAGTACCCGAGCGGCTCCAGGATGACCGGGGCGTGGAACTCGTGCTCCATCCGGTGGGTGACGACGTCGAACTGCATCGGCCCGACGGCTGCCAGCACCGGAGACTGGTCGCCGCGCCGGTCCGAGCGCAGGACCTGGACGACGCCCTCGGAGTCCAGCTCGGCCATCCCGCGCTGGAACTGCTTGTACCGGCTGACGTCCCGGGCCCTGGCGACGACGAAGTGCTCCGGCGCGAAGGCCGGGATAGGCGGGAAGGTGACCGGCTCGTCGGCGTAGAGCGTGTCGCCGACGTGCAGTGACGAGGCGTTGACGAGGCCGACGACGTCACCTGGCCACGCCTCCTCGGCCCCGGAGCGGTCCGACCCGAACACCTGCTGGGCGTACTTCGTGGAGAAGGACCGCCCGGTGCGGGAGTTGACGACGGCCATTCCGCGTTCGAAGTGCCCGGAGCAGACTCGGACGAAGGCCATCCGGTCCCGGTGGGCTCGGTCCATGCCCGCCTGGACCTTGAACACCTGCCCGCTGAACGGGGCACCGACCGGTCGGGCGTGACCGTCCGCCGCGCGCCGGGCGGAGGGCGCGGGGGCCGAAGCCAGCAGGACGTCGAGGAGCTGGTCGACACCGAAGTTCAGCACCGCGGAGGCGAACAGCACCGGGGTGCTCGCCCCCGCGGCGAAGGTCTCGGGGTCGTGGACGGCGCCGCTCGCCTCGAGCAGGGCCACCTCCTCGACCGCCGTGTGCCAGACGTCGCCCTCGCGCTCGGCGGCCGTCCCGGCGTCCAGCCGATCCTGGGGGGCGCGGGTCGCGCCGCCGGCGGTGCGGCTGAACCGCACGTAGTCACCGGTGCGCCGGTCGAGTACGCCGCGGAAGTCACCGGCGATACCGACCGGCCAGGTGAGCGGCGTTGGCACCATTCCCGTTCGAGACTCGATCTCGTCCATCAGCGCGAGTGCCTCCTGCCCCGGGCGGTCCCACTTGTTGATGACCGTGATCACGGGCAGGCCGCGGTAGGCGCACACGTCGAACAGCTTCATCGTCTGCCGTTCCATGCCCTTGGCGGCGTCGACGAGCATGACCGCGCAGTCGACCGCGGCGAGCACGCGGTAGGTGTCCTCGGAGAAGTCCGCGTGTCCGGGGGTGTCGAGCAGGTTGACGACGTGGTCGCGGTACTCGAACTGCAGTGCTGCCGAGGAGATCGAGATGCCACGGGCGCGTTCCATCTCCTGCCAGTCCGAGACGACTCCGCGGCGTCCGGACTTCGCCTTCACGTGCCCGGCCTCGGCGATGGCGCCGCCATGCAGCGCGAGCGCCTCGGTCAGTGTCGACTTGCCGGCGTCGGGGTGGGAGATGACGGCGAACGTCCGGCGGCGGGCCGCCTGCGCGGTCACGGGGTCGGCTGCGGGTTCGGGGTCGGGGACCTGTGCCGTCACCGGCAGTCCTCCGTCGGGCGAGCACGCCCGTGGCGGGCCAGGTGGACGTCGATCTGACGCCGCACGAGCCCGACCTCGTCGTAGTACCGGATGGTGCGCAGGCTGACGACGGTGGTGGCAGCGACCTCGCCTATTCGCAGGTGCTTGCTCATCGCGGGCGACACTACCCTCACGTAGCGGAAGGTCCGTGAGGTCGGTGACGGGCGGCACCGCGCCGCCGCCGGGCTGGCGCCGGGACGTCGGGAGGAGCAGTAGGTGGTTGAACTGAGGTGCCCCCAGTGTGGCGAGCAGGACGACCTGCGCGGGCGCCGCAGCGACGACGGCACCCGGATCGCCTGTCAGGCCTGCGGTTGTGACTGGCAGCGTGACGTGACCCCTCGGTGCGCGACGTGCGGGGGTGGCGACCTCGTGGAGCGGCCGCAAACGCTCACCGCGTTCTCCCGGGGAACCCAGCTGTCCGTCCTGGGCTGGCGCACCGTCCCGCTGTGCCCGGCCTGCGACGGGGACGAGCTCCTGCGCAGCGAGCGGGCGGGTGGACCGCTGCGCCCGGCCTACCGGCCTGCCGCGATGCACCCCCGCTCCTGACGGCCCGGGTCCGACTCCGGTCACGGTGCCCAGGTGCGGTGTACGTCCCCCGGCGTGGAGTCCGATGTGAGGTGTGAGACCGCGACAGGTGGGTAGTGCCTGGGCATGGGACGCAACAGCCAGCACCCGACCGGAAGCCAACCGTCGCACGACGCCGGCACCACCGCCGACGAGGCCGCCGCCCACGAGACCCAGGGCCTGGTCCAGGGCGGCCACTCCTCCCGGGCCGAGGAGTGGCGTGACCCCCAGGCCTCCGCCGAGGGTGAGCCGCGGGCGTCCTGGACGCCGGGGACCCCGGAGCAGCCCGGGACGCCCGCGGGGATGACGAACGAGGACGTCGAGCGGCGCAGTGAGATCGCCCGGTTCCTCGGCAAGGACCTGTGGCCGGCCGACCGGGACACCCTCGTCTCCACCGCCCGCGGCAACGGTGCTCCGGACGACGTCATCGGCGCCCTGTCGTCGCTGCCGGACGGGACGTACGAGAACGTCCAGGACGTCGCCAGGGCCCTGGGCATCGGCACCGAGGAGGGCCGCGTCGGAGGCTGAGCCGCTCAGAGCTGGTCGACCGCCGTGACCGTGACCACGGCCGTGCCCTCCTCGTCGCTGGCGTCCAGGTCGACCTCGGCGCTCAGCCCCCAGTCGTGGTCTCCCGCCGGGTCGTCGAAGATCTGTCGCACCCGCCACCGGCGCGGTGCGCTGGTGTCGACGATGAGCAGGTGAGGGCCGCGGGCGTCCGCGCCGGTGAGGATCTCGCCGTGCTCGGCGAAGTACGGCTCGAGCGCGTCCCGCCACGCCTGCCCGGTCCAGCCAGCGGCGGCGTCCAGCTCCTCCAGCGCGCTCCAGTCCCGGCGGGCCGCGAGCTCCACCCGCCGGAACATCGCGTTGCGGACCAGGACGCGAAAGGCGCGCTCGTTCGCGGTGAGCGGCCTCGGCGGGCGCGCCGCGGCGGGGGGCTCCGGGGCGGCTGCAGGGACCCGGTCCGGGTCGGTCAGCTGCTCCCACTCCTCGAGCAGGCTGGAGTCGGTCTGCCGCACCGTCTCCCCGAGCCACTCGACGATGTCGACGAGCTCGTCGGTGCGGGCCCACTCCGGGACCCCGCCGCGCAGCGCCCGGTAGGCGTCGGCGAGATAGCGCAGCACCAGCCCCTCGGACCGGGCCAGTCCGTAGAACCGGACGAGCTCGCCGAACGTCATCGCCCGCTCGTACATCTCCCGGACGACGGACTTCGGCGAGAGCTCGTAGTCGGCGACCCACGGGTGACCCTGTCGGTAGGTCTCGTAGGCGGCGTCCAGCAGGTCGGCCAGCGGCCGCGGGTGCGTGACGTCCTCGAGCAGCTCCATCCGCTCGTCGTACTCGATGCCGTCCGCCTTCATCTGCGCGACCGCCTCGCCGCGGGCCCGGGAGCGCTGCGCCGTCAGGACCTGCCGCGGGTCCTCCAGGGTCGCCTCGATCACCGACACGACGTCGAGGGCGAACGTCTCGGCGTCCGGGTCCAGCAGCTCGATGGCTGCCAGGGCGAACGTCGACAGCGGCTGGTTGAGGGCGAAGTCCGCCGGCAGGTCGACGGTGAGCCGGACCCGGCGGCCCTCGGCGTCCGGCTCGGGGAGCTGCTCGACGACCCCGGCGGCGAGCAGGGACCGGTAGGCCGCGATGGCCTCCTTGACGTGCCGCACCTGCGCGGCCGGCGGTTCGTGGTTGTCCCGCAGCAGCCGCCGCATGGCCACGAACGCGTCACCCGGGCGCGCGATGACGTTGAGCAGCATCGAGTGCGTGACCCGCATGCTGCTCGTGAGCGGCTCGGGCTCGGAGGACACCAGCCGCTCGAACGTCTTCTCGCTCCAGGACACGAAGCCCTCGGGAGGTTTGCGCCGCACGACCTTTCGGCGCTTCTTCGGGTCGTCACCGGCCTTCGCGAGCGCCTTGAGGTTCTCGACCTCGTGCTCGGGGGCCTGGACGACGACGGTGCCGGCGGTGTCGTACCCGGCCCGGCCGGCGCGGCCGGCGATCTGGTGGAACTCGCGGGCCTTGAGGTGCCGCTGCCGGACGCCGTCGTACTTGCTGAGCGAGGTGAGGACGACGGTCCGGATCGGCACGTTGATGCCGACCCCGAGGGTGTCGGTGCCGCACACGACCTTGAGCAGACCGGCCTGGGTGAGCTGCTCCACCAGCCGCCGGTAGCGCGGCAGCATCCCGGCGTGGTGGACGCCGATCCCGTGCCGCAGCAACCGGTTCAGTGTCGGGCCGAACCCGGCGGAGAACCGGAAGCCGGCGATGAACTCCCCGATCCGGTCCCGCTCCTGGCGGGTGGCGACCTGGGCGCTGGTCAGGGCCTGGGCCCGCTCGAGCGCCGCGGCCTGGGTGAAGTGCACGACGTAGATCGGTGCCTGGTGGGTCTCCAGCAGCTCGGTGAGCGTCTCGTGCAGCGGTGTGGTGGCGTAGGAGAAGAACAGGGGCACCGGTCGCTGCGCGGACGCCACCTCCACGGTCTGGCGGCCGGTGCGCCGGGCCAGGTCGGCCCGTAGCGCCGTGGTGTCACCGAGGGTCGCGGACATGAGCAGGAACTGGGCGCGGTTGAGCTCCAGCAGCGGGACCTGCCAGGCCCAGCCGCGGTCCGGCTCGGCGTAGAAGTGGAACTCGTCCATGACGACGAGCCCGATGTCGGCGTCCGGGCCCTCGCGCAGGGCCACGTTGGCGAGCACCTCGGCGGTGCAGCAGATGATCGGTGCCCCAGCGTTGACGCTGGCGTCCCCGGTCATCATGCCGACGTTCTGGGCGCCGAACACCTCGCACAGAGCGAAGAACTTCTCGCTCACCAGCGCCTTGATCGGCGCGGTGTACACGCTGCGCCGCCCCGTGGCGAGGGCCGCCAGGTGCGCGCCGGTGGCGACGAGGCTCTTGCCGCTGCCGGTCGGCGTCGCCAGGACGACGTTGCTGCCGCTGAGCAGCTCGATCAGGGCCTCGGTCTGCGCGGGGTACAAGTCCATGCCCTGGTCGGCGACCCAGCCGGAGAACGCGTCGAAGACGGCGTCCGGGTCGTCTCCCAGGTCACGACCGGCGAGGACGTCGGTCAACGGCACCAGGTCAGGACCCGCTGCGCGCCTTGAGCTCGGCCAGCCGGGCCTCCACCTCGGCGTCCCGCGAGTGGTCCTTGAGCTCCTCGAACTGCGACTCCAGCGAGGACGACGCGAGCTCGGCGCGACCGGCGACCATGGCCTCCTCCCGGCGGACCTTCTCCTCGAACCGGGAGATCTCCGAGGTCGGGTCGAGCAGGTCGATGGAGGACACGGCCTCGTGCACCTGGGCCTGCGCAGCGGCGGACTTCTGCCGGGCGACGAGCTGGTCGCGGGTGCGCTGCAGCTCGTCGAGCTTGGCCTTCATCTGCTGCAACCCGGTCTTGAGCTTGTCCACGACCTCGGTCTGGGCGGTGATGGTGGGCTCGGCGGCACGGACCTCCGCCTCGGCGGAGAGCTGCCGCTCGATCGCGATCCGCGCCAGCCCGTCGAACCGGTCGGCCTCCGCGGTCTGCCCCTGGGCGCGCAGCTCGTCGGCCTTGCGGGAGGCGGCCAGCGCCTTGCCCTCCCACTCCTTGGCGGCGCGCTGGTCCTCGTCGCGGTCCTGCTCGGCGAGGCGCAGGTTGCCGATGGTCTGCGCGATCGCCTCCTCGGCCTCGCTGATGCTGGAGCGGTAGTCGCGGATCATCTGGTCGAGCATCTTCTCGGGGTCCTCGGCGGCGTCCAGCATCGCGTGGATGTTCGCCCGGGCGAGCTGGGCGATGCGGCCGAGGACTGTCTGCTTCTGCGCCATGGTGGCAGTCTGCCTAGAAACGGCCGCCGCCGCCACGACGTCCGCCCATGCCACCGCCGAACCCGCCGCCGCCGCCGCGACGGCCGGCCCCGCCGAACCCTCCACCGAAGCCCCCGCCTGCGCGGCTCCCGCCTCCGAGCCCCCCGCCACCGAGGATCTGGCCCAGCAGGATCCCGGCGAGCATCCCGCTGCTGTTGCTGCGGCCGCCGGCGATCCCGCCGCCGAAACCCCCGCCGTAGCCGCCGCCCTGGCGGCGGTACCAGTCCTCGACGTCCGCCCTGGCCAGCCGGCCCGCCTCCTCGGCGAGCCGGTCGGCGTGCTGGGCGGCGGTGAGCGCCGCCTGGGGATCGTGCGGGGCGACTCGCTCGGCCTCGGACAGCTGGTGCTGCGCCTGGGCGAGGCGGGTGCGGGCCGGGCTCTGGACGGCGCCGCGCCGGGTGGCGATGAAGTCCTCCACCGCCTGGATCTCCGCCCGGGCGGCCACCAAAGCCGATTGCAGGTGCGCCTCGGCGCGACGGCGGGCCTCGGTCTCCTCCCGGTGCGCCCCGCGGGCCCGCTCCAGGGCTGCGTCGGCCTCCACGACCCGGTGCAGCGCCCCGAGCGGGTCGGCGGCCTGCGTCTGCTCGGCCTGCCGCAGCGCGGCCTCGGCGGCCGCGACGTCCTGCTCCGGCACGTGCTCGCCGCGGGCCTCGCGGACGTCCGCGCGCAGCTCGGCGAGTGCCTCGGGCAGCCGGGAGACGGCCTCGGCGAGATCCGCGCCCGCGCGCTGGACGGCGTCCAGCAGCCGGCCGGCCTGGGCCACCGCCTGCTCGGCGGCCTGCACCCCGTCGGCCGCCCGGGCCCGGGTCTCGGTGCTCTGCAGCGCGGTGCGGGCGTCGGCGACCGCCGTGCGGGCGAACTCGATCCGGGCCCGCGCCTCCTCGACGTTGTGGGCGACGCTCTGCAGTGCCGAGTCGGCGTACCGGAGGCGCAGCTCGACCAGCTCTGCCTCCGCGGTCGGGACGCGGGACTCCACCTGGGCCGCGTCGCGCTCGATGGCGTTGAGCCGGGCCGGCGCGTCCGCGAGCAGGTCGCGCAGGGCGTCGAAGGCCTCGGCCTCGGCGTCCAGCACGTCGTTGGCGCGGGTCGTCACCTCGATGATCTCGGTGAGCAGCGCCCGGCGCTCCTGATCGGTCTCCGGCCGGTCGTCGTCCAGCTGCTGGCGGATGGCGAACCCGCGGGCCAGGGCGGCCCGGGCCTGTGTCAGCGCCTGCTCGAACCCGGCGGTCCGCTCGCTGCCGAACTCGGCGACGGCGAACCCCAGCTCGGTCTCGCTGGAGCGCACCGCGTCGTCGGTCTCGACCAGCAGGCGGTTGGCCTCCCGCTCCAGCTCCTCGGTGCTGCGCTGCGGCGGGCCGGCGGGGGACCCGCCGGCGGCCGAGGCGCTGCGGCGGCGCCGGCTGACCAGGACGGCCCCCAGGGCGAGGACCCCGGCGCCGGCGAGCAGCCAGGGCAGGGCCGAGGCGATCCACGACCCGGCCGAGCCGCCGTCCGGGTCGTCTGCGGCCGCCGGGGCCTCGTCGGCAGGCGCGTTACCGGTGAGCGCGGCCCGGTACCCCGAGGCGGCCGCGACCACCGCGCCGTCCCAGTCGTCCACGGCGAGGGCGGACTCGACGTCCCGGGCGACGTCCTGCAGCTGCTCGTCGGTGATCTCGGCGGCGGCGTCCACCGAGTACGCCCACGCGCGGTCCTCGACCGCCACCGCCATCAGGTAGTCGTCGACGCCGAGGTCGGACTCGATCGCGGTCTGGTCTGCCCACTGCTGGGCGGGCAGTCCGTCGAAGGTGTCGACGAAGACGACGAACAGCTGGACGCCCGTGTCGCGTCGCAGCTCCTCCAGGGCCGTCTGGACGTCGGAGCCGGACAGCACGCCGGCGGCGTCGGTGACCTGCTCGTCGAGGCGGCCCGGGGGCTCGGCAGACGCCGTGGACGGCGCGAGCAGGGCGAGCAGGGCGAGCAGGGCGGCGACGAGGAGGGCGGGCAGCAGCCGGGTGCGACGGGTCACGGTGGTCAGTGTGCCCGCCCCTGCGTCGTGCCCGCAGAGTGCGACGGGAGGGTGGCGGGATTGCATGATCACGAGGGGGGGAGGGGGTGGCGGGTCGCGGGAGGGTGGCGGGATTGCATGATCACGAGGGGGGTGGGGGTGGCGGGGCGAGGGGGCGGAGGGTGAGGCGCAGGTCGGGGCCGACCCGGACGACGTCCTCGAGGGTCAGCCGGACGGCGTCCGCGATCGTGCCGATCCCGGCGTCCTCGAGCGCCGCGGGCCCGGCGCCGAGCAGGGCCGGCGCGACGTAGGCGACCACCCGGTCGACGAGTCCGGCCCGCCAGAACGCCCCGGCCAGGTGCGGGCCGCCCTCGAGCAGCACGTGCCGCCGCTCCCGCGCGAACAGCTCGCGCAGCAGTGCCTCGAGGTCGAGGTGGCCGTCGGGGCCGGTGCCGACGTCGGCCGCGGTCGCCACCCAGGTCGGCGCCGTGTCGTCCCGGACGCGGGCCGCGGCCGGGGTCCGCCCGTGGGTGTCCGCGACGACGCGCAGCGGCTGGCGCGCCGCGAGGATCCCCTCGGCGCCCCGGACGGTCAGCGCCGGGTCGTCGGCGAGCACCGTGCCGACCCCGGCGAGCACCGTGTCGACCTCGGCCCGCAGCCGGTGCACGTCCGCCCGGGCCTGCGCCGAGGTGATCCACCGGCTCGTGCCGTCGGCCGCGGCGACCCGGCCGTCGAGGGAGGTCGCGACCTTCCACGTGACGAACGGGCGGCCCCGCCGGACGGCGGTCAGCCAGGGCTCGTTGACCCGCTCGCAGGCGTCGGCCTCGACGCCGACCTCGACGCTGAGCCCGGCGGCTCGCAGGGTGGCGGCGCCGCCACCGGCGGCCGGCGACGGGTCCGCTGTGCCGATGACGACGCGGGTGACACCGGCCTCGACCAGCGCCCGGGTGCACGGCCCGGTGCGGCCGGTGTGGTCGCACGGCTCGAGGGTGACGACCGCGGTCGCGCCGCGGGCTGCCGCGCCGGCCGCCCGCAGCGCCACCACCTCGGCGTGCGGGCCGCCGGCGTGCTCGTGCCAGCCCTCGCCGACGGTGAACCCCTCCGGGGACAGCAGCACGCACCCCACCACCGGGTTCGGCAGTGTCGTCGTCCGGCCGCGGGCGGCGAGCCGGACGGCTCGGCGCATCGCGGCGACCTCGGCGGGGGCGGCCACGCGCTCAGGTCTACCGCAGCAGCTCCTCGACCCGGGGCGCGAGGTCGGCGGGCGTGTCGAGGAGATCGAGGACGGGGTGCTCGGCCCGCAGGTCGGTGTCGCAGAACCCGCCGCTGCGTAGCAGCACGCACTGCATCCCGACCGCCGCCGCGGCCCGGGCGTCCCACGGGGTGTCGCCGACGACGACGCCGCCCGACCCGCCGGTGGCCGCCAGCGCGGCGGCGAAGATGTCTCCGGCCGGCTTGGAGGTGTCCACGTCCTCGGACGTCGTGACGCCGGCCAGGTGCTCGTCGACGTCCAGCAGCCGGCGGGCGGCGTCCAGGTGCTTGGCCTTGCCCGAGGAGGCCAGGACGACCCGCAGCCCGGCGCGCGCGCACGCCCGGACGAGGTCGCTGGCACCGGGCAGCGGGCGGACCTGATCGACGAGGTCGTCGTACCGGGCCTCCCACGCCTGCCGTAGGGCGTCGCCGTGGTCGCGTTCGACGTCGTCCCCGGCGACCGCCGCCGGCAGCCGGTCACCGCCCATCCCGACGGCCCGGTGGATGCGGGCCGCCGGGACGTCGACGCCGACGCCGGCGAACGCCGCCCGCCAGGCGACGACGTGGTGGTAGGTGGAGTCGACCAGTGTCCCGTCGACGTCGAGCAGCACGGTGTCCGTCACCGGGTCACCCTGGCACGGCGCCGGTCCGGCGACCATCCGGCAGCGCCCCGCAGCGGGTCGGTCACGCTGTGCTGTTTCGGGCTCCCGGTTCCGGCGTTCGCACCTCGGCGCACCGCAGGGTGTTCCTACCGTCGCGGTATGAGGACGCTGGTGACGGGCGGTGCCGGGTACATCGGCAGCCACACGGTCGTCCAGCTCGTCGAGTCCGGCCACGAGGTCGTCGTCCTGGACAACCTCTGCACCTCCCGCCGCGCGGCCCTGGACCGGGTCGCCGGCCTCGTCGGCGCCCCGGTCCCGCTGCGCCAGGTCGACGTGCGCGACGAGGCGCAGGTGCAGGCCGTCCTGGACGACGTCCGGCCGGACGCCGTCGTCCACTTCGCCGGGCTCAAGGCGGTCGGTGAGTCCGTCGGCGACCCGGAGCAGTACTACCGCACCAACGTGGCCGGGACGCTGAACCTCGTCCGCGCCATGCAGCGCGCCGGGTGCCGGGTGCTCGTGTTCAGCTCCAGCGCGACGGTGTACGGCGACCCCGCCGCGGTGCCGGTGCGCGAGGACTTCCCGCTGCAGCCGACGAACCCCTACGGCCGATCGAAGCTCATGGTCGAGCAGGTGCTCCGTGACGTCGCCGCGGCCGACCCCACGTGGCGCGTCGCGCTGCTGCGGTACTTCAACCCGGTCGGAGCCCACCCCTCGGGCCGCATCGGGGAGGACCCGCTCGGCGTCCCGAGCAACCTGCTGCCGTACGTCTGCCAGGTGGCGGTCGGCCGGCGGGACCGGCTGCACGTCTTCGGCGACGACTACCCCACCCCGGACGGGACCGGGGTACGCGACTACATCCACGTCGTCGACCTCGCCGCCGGTCACCTCGCCGCGCTGCACGCCCTCGGCCACCGCACCGGCTGCCACGTCTGGAACCTCGGCACCGGTCGCGGGTACAGCGTGCTCGAGGTGGTCGCCGCCTTCGAGCGGGCCGCCGGGCGGGCGGTGCCCCACGACGTCGTCGACCGCCGCCCCGGGGACGTCGCGGTCTGCTACGCGGACCCGGCGCAGGCGGAGGCCGACCTCGGCTGGACGGCGAAGCTCGGGATCGAGGAGATGGTCCAGGACGCCTGGGCCTGGCAGGCCGCCAACCCGCAGGGCTACCCGCCCGGCTGACCCTGACCCGACTGGGTATGCCGTCCGGTCCAGGCCAGCAGCCGCCCGGCGTCCCAGGTGTTGACCACCCGGTCGGTCGGCACCCCGGCCTCCTGCGCCCGGGCGGCGCCGATCTGCTGCCAGTCCAGCTGGCCCGGGGCGTGCGCGTCGGTGTCCACGGCGAACAGGCAGCCGGCGTCGAGCGCACGGCGCAGCAGCCGCATCGGCGGGTCGAGCCGTTCCGGCCGGGAGTTGATCTCCACGGCGACGCCGCGGGCGGCGCAGGCCGCGAACACCGCGTCGGCGTCGAACTGCGACTCCGGGCGGGGGGAGCGGGGACCGGCCACCAGCCGGCCGGTGCAGTGCCCGAGGACGTCGGTGTGCGGGTTCGCCACCGCGCCGAGCATCCGCCGGGTCATCTCCGCGGCGTCCGCGCGCAGCCGGGAGTGCACCGACGCGACGACGACGTCGAGCCGGCCCAGCAGCTCCTCGGTCTGGTCCAGGCCACCGTCCTCGGTGATGTCCACCTCGATCCCGCTGAGGATCCGGAACGGCGCAAGGCGCTCGTTGAGCCGGTCGACGACGTCCAGCTGCTCGGCGAGCCGCTCCGGCGACAGGCCGTGAGCCACGGTCAGCCGCGGCGAGTGGTCGGTCAGGGCGATGTAGTCGTGCCCGAGCTCGACGGCGGTGAGCGCCATCTCCTCGACCGGGCTGCCGCCGTCGGACCAGTCGGAGTGCACGTGCAGGTCACCGCGCAGCGCGGCGCGCAGCTCCTGCCCGCCCTCGGCCAGCACAGCCGCCTCGTCCTCCAGGCGCTGCAGGTACGCCGGGACCTGCCCGGCGAGGGCCTCGGTGGCGATCCGGGCGGTCGTCGCGCCCACCCCGGGCAGGTCCGTCAGGCTGCCGCCGCGGGCCCGGCGGGCCAGCTCGTCGTCGTCGAGCCGGGCGAGCGCGGCCGCCGCGGTCCGGAACGCCTTGACCCGGAACGACGGCGCCGAGGAGCGCTCGAGCAGGAAGGCCACGCGGCGCAGGGCGTCGACGGGGTGCACGCCGGTCATGCTGCCCGCAGCCGCGCGCTGGTGCGAGACGGGCCGGACGCGAGACGGGCCCAGTCCCCGCGTCGCGGCGTCCTGGTCGGGCACCGGGGTCCTCCCGGGGCAGAATCGCACCACGATGACCCTGCCGACTCGTGTACGTCGCGGCCTGCGCTCCCTGGCGCTGGCCGCCGTCCTCGTCGCGGGCGGGGCCACCGGCTGGGCGCTGGCACCTCCGGCGTCGACGTACCTCGGCCCGCTGGAGCTCGAGGTCGAGGTCGTGCCGAGCCTGCACCCGGGCGCGGCCGTGCAGCTGCCGCCGGTGGGGGAGGTCCGGTTCGCCACCCACCAGGCACCTGTGGCGGTCAACGCCTCGGTGACCTCGGTGGACCTGGACAGCGCCGAGGCCCTCGTCGACTCCCCGCAGGGGCTGCTGGCCCTCCAGGTCGCCGCACCGCAGGTGCTGCGGGACGTCGTCACCAGGGCTGCGCTCAGCGCGGCCGCCAGCGCCCTGCTCGGCGTCCTCGTCGTCACCGCGCTCGTCTACCGCCGGCCGTGGACCGTGCTGCGCGCCGGCTCCGGCGGGCTCGTCGCGGTGCTGGCCCTGGTCGGGATCACGGCTCTCACCGCCGACCCGGCCGCCCTGCAGCAGCCACGGTTCACCGGCCTGCTCTCACGCGCCCCGTACCTGGCCGGGGCCACGACCGGGGCGCTGGACCGCCTGGAGTCCTACCGCAGCGGCCTGGCCGACTTCGTCTCCGCGGTCAGCACGCTGTACACGACCGCCGACCGGGTCCCGATCCTGCCCGCCGCCGACGGTGTCACCACCGTGCTGCACGTCTCGGACATCCACCTCAACCCGCTCGGTCTCGACGTCACCCAGCGGCTCGTCGACCAGTTCGGGGCGGCCGCCGTCGTCGACACCGGGGACATCACGACGTGGGGCACCCCGGTGGAGTCCACGTTCCTCGACGGGATCGGCGACATCGACGTCCCGTACGTCTTCGTCCGCGGCAACCACGACTCCCGGGTGACCCAGGCCGCGGTCGCCGCGCACCCCAATGCCGTGGTCCTCGACGGGGACGTCGCCCAGGTGGCGGGGCTGACGTTCGCCGGGATCGGCGACCCCCAGTTCACCCCCGAGGAGGGGCAAGGCGCCGGCGGCCAGGAGCGCCGGGAGGTCGTCGGACGGTCGGTGGAGCGGCTCACCGAGGTGATCGAGGGCTACCAGCGGCGCACCGACGACCGCGTCGACGTCGCCCTCGTGCACGACCCGAGCAACCTGGACGCCGTCCTGGGCCGGGTGCCGCTCGTGCTGGCCGGGCACTACCACTACCGGGTCGTGCGCCGGGACGACACCGGGACCCAGGTGATGGTCCAGGGGTCCACCGGCGGGGCGGGGCTGTCCGCCGCCGGGCTGCGCCGGCTCGAGGACGGCGAGCCGCTGCCGCTGACCGCGACCCTGCTGCACTTCGCCGCCGAGGGCGAACGGGCCGGTGAGCTGCTCGCCTTCGACGAGGTGACCGTCGGCGGGCTCGGCCTGACGTCGGTGACCGTGGAGCGCACGGTCGTGGACCCTCAAGCGGCCGATGCCGCCGAACCCGTGACGGCGCCGACGTCCCCGGCTAGCGTGGGCCGGTGAGGGACGGGGCTGCCCGAAGGCAGTAGGGCGCCCCGAGGCAGAAGGGACTGGCGTGGACGCAGGCGGCACCTCCCGGCTGGCCGACGAGGCGCTCGCGGAGGAGATCGAGATCTACAGCGACCTCGTCCTGGCCGCCACCGAGTCCCCGTGCCGGCTGACCGTGCAGCAGATCGACGCCGCCCTCGGCCTGACCCAGCCGCCGTCGGGCTCGGCCGACCCGCCGGCGCGCTCCGCCGACCGGTCAGCGGACGACGAGCGACAGGGCCACGGTGAGGCAGCCGACCAGCCCGATCACCGGGACGACGCGTGAGCCCGCCGACCGGTCGAGGGTGAGCGCGGCCGCGTTGGCGACGGCGTAGTAAATGAGCACGGCCACCGAGGAGACCGCGATGGCCCCGCGCAGGTCGCTGACCAGGACGAGGAGCGACACCACCACCCCGACGGCGACGTCGGCGCGGTGCGGGACGCCGTAGCGCGGGTGCACGGCGGCCAGCGCGTGGGGCAGCCGGTGGTCCCGCGCCATCGCCAGCGTCGTCCGGGACACCCCCAGCAGCAGGCCGAGCAGCGACCCTGCCGCGGCCGCCACCGCGGCCACCCGGACCACCGGCTCCAGCCACGCGGTACCGGCCACTGCTGCTGCCAGCGGCGTCGGTGACGCCGCCATCCCACCGGGGCCCAGCGCGACCAGCAGTGCGACCGCGACCAGCACGTACAGACCCAGGACGACGGCGAGGGCGATGAGGATGGCGCGGGGGATCGCGCGCTCCGGGTCGCGGACCTCCTCCCCGAGGGTGGCGATCCGCGCGTAGCCGGCGAAGGCGAAGAAGAGGAAGCCGGCCGCCGCCAGGACGCCGGACACCCCGGGTGCCACCGGCTCCAGCGCGGCGCCGGCTCCGGTGTCCGGGCGGGGGCCGAGGACGGCGGCCGCGGACGCGACCACGAGCACCGCGATCACGAGCACGACCAGGACGCGGGTGGCCAGGGCCCCCTTGCGCACCCCGCGGTAGGTCAGGGCCACGGACAGCAGCACGGCCGCCACGGCGACCGCCCGCTGCGCGTCGGGCCACGCGTAGGAGCCGATGGTCAGTGCCATCGCGGCGGCGCTCGCGGACTTGCCGACGACGAACGCCCAGCCGGCCAGGGCGCCCCACCCGGGGCCGAGGCGCTCGCGGCCGTAGACGTAGGTGCCGCCCGACTCCGGGTAGCGGGCGGCCAGCCGGGCGCTGGAGACGGCGTTCGCGTACGCGACCACGGCGGCCACGGCCAGACCGCCGAGCAGCCACGACCCGGCGGCGGCGGCCGCCGGGGCGAACGCCGTGAACACCCCGGCCCCGAGCATCGAGCCCAGACCCACGACGACGGCGTCCGTGGTCGTGAGCCTGCGGGCCAGGCGCGCGCCGTCCATGGCGATGACGGTACCGCCGGGGTGTGGTTCAATCAGCACGTGCTGGTATCAGCCGCCGTTGATGTGAGTCGGCTCGCGCGGGCCCTGGCGGACCCGATGAGGGTGCGGATCCTCGACCTGCTGACCGAGGAGCAGCTGTGCACCTGCCACCTCCAGGAGATCCTGCAGGCGGGGCAGACCCTGGTCAGTCACCACCTGCGCGTGCTCCGGGAGGCAGGGGTGGTGCAGGCGCACCCGCACGGTCGCTACACCTACTACGGCCTGACGCCGGACGGTCTGGACGCGTTGGCCGACCTCGTCGGACGCCTCTCCTCCGCCGCGGCCGAGGAGCCCCCCCGCCGTGCCTGCTGAGTCGGCTCCGGCGCTGCCGCGACGGCTGGTGGCCGAGGCGCTGGGGACGGGCCTGCTCGTCGCGGTCGTCGTCGGCAGCGGCATCATGGCCGCTCGGCTCTCCCCGCAGGACGTCGGCCTGCAGCTGCTGGAGAACTCCGTCGCCACCGCCCTCGGGCTCGCCGTCCTCATCGCCTGGCTGGGACCCGTCTCCGGCGCCCACCTCAACCCCGCGGTCAGCCTGGCCTCCTGGTGGTGGGGCCGGCCTGGTGGACCCCGACCGGGTACGGGTCTGAGCGGGCCGGAGGTCCTGCCGTACATCGGCGCACAGGTGGGCGGCGGGCTCGCCGGCTCGGTCCTGGCCTCGCTGATGTTCGAGCTGGCCCCCGTCCAGGTCTCCGGCACCGAGCGGGTCGGCGCCGGGACGCTGCTGGGTGAGGTGGTCGCCACCTTCGGGCTCGTGGCGCTCGTCGGCGCCCTGGTCGCCGGACGTCGCGAGCACCTGGCCGCGCCCCTCGTCGGCGCCTACATCGGCGCCGCCTACTGGTGGACGTCCTCGACGTCCTTCGCGAACCCCGCCGTCACCGTCGGGCGGAGCATCACGGACACGTTCGCGGGGATCGCTCCCGCGTCGGTCCCCCCGTTCGTCCTCGCCCAGCTCGCCGGCACGGTCCTCGCCCTGGGGGCCCTCGCCGTCCTGCACCCGGTGACCGGCGAGGACGCGCTCGTGACACCGGCACCAGCACTGGGAGATGAGACGACGTGAGCACCCAGGACGACGTGAGCAAGCAGGACGACGTGAGCAAGCAGGACGACGTGAGCACCCAGGCCTCTGGCCGCGGCTCCAGCGACAGCACGGACCACAGCGCGGTCCTGCGCCGGGTCGCGGACGACCTCGCCGCTCGCTACCGCGGGGTGATGACGAGCCAGGAGGTGGACGACCTCGTCCAGGACTCCTACCAGCTGCTCGCCCGGGGGGCGGCGGTGCGGGCCTACCTGCCCCTGCTGGCACGGCACTTCGCCGCCACCCGGATCACCGACCTGGCCCAGGTGCGCGGGCTGACCGGTCGCCCGGTGCCCAAGGTCGTGTTCCTCTGCGTGCACAACGCCGGCCGCTCCCAGATGGCCGCCGCCCTGCTCGAGCACCACGCCGGCGGCAGGGTGGACGTCCGCTCCGCCGGCTCGGAGCCGGTGGGGGAGCTCAACCCGCTGGTCGTCCAGGCGCTCGGCGAGGTGGGGATCGACCTGCGCACCGCCTACCCCAAGCCGATCACCGACGAGGTCATCCGCGCCGCCGACGTCGTGGTGACGATGGGCTGCGGCGACGCCTGCCCGATCGTGCCCGGGACGACGTACCTGGAGTGGGACCTGCCGGACCCGGCCGGTCTGTCCCTGGACGGCGTCCGCGAGCTGCGCGAGGAGCTGGACCGGCGGGTGCGGGCCCTGCTGGCCGAGCTGACCGAGTGAGCCAGCCCACGTCGTCCGGACCCGGACGACGAGCGACAGGACGCACCAGCGACATGACCAACGAGATGAACGAGACGAACGAGCGACAAGGAGATCCGATGGACCGCGTACCCGAGGTGCTGTTCGTCTGCGTGCACAACGCGGGCCGCTCCCAGATGGCCGCGGCACTGCTCCAGCACCACGGCGGTGACCGGGTCCGGGTGCGCTCGGCGGGGTCGGCGCCGGCGGACACGGTGAACCCGGCTGTCGTCGAGGCGATGGCGGAGGTGGGCATCGACATCCGCCAGGAGGTGCCCAAGAAGCTGGAGGACGAGGCGGTTCAGGCCTCCGACGTCGTCATCACGATGGGCTGCGGGGACGCGTGCCCGTTCTACCCGGGCAAGCGGTACCTGGACTGGGACCTGCCGGACCCGGCGGGCAAGGGCGTGGAGGACGTCCGGCCGATCCGGGACGAGATCGACCGGCTGGTGCGGGGGCTGCTCGCCGAGCTGGACGCCGAGCTGGACGCCGAACGCGGCTGACGCCGGCTGTCAGCCGAAGCGGCCGGAGATGTAGTCCTCGGTCGCCTTGACCTTCGGGTTCGAGAAGATCGTCGCGGTGTCGTCCATCTCGATGAGCTTGCCCGGCATCCCGGTCCCGGCGATGTTGAAGAAGCCGGTGCGGTCGCTGATCCGGGCCGCCTGCTGCATGTTGTGGGTGACGATGACGATCGTGTACTCCTTCTTCAGCTCGTCGATGAGGTCCTCGATCGCCAGGGTCGAGATCGGGTCGAGCGCCGAGGCCGGCTCGTCCATGAGCAGCACCTGCGGCTCCACCGCGATGGCTCGAGCGATGCACAGCCGCTGCTGCTGCCCACCGGACAGGGACGACCCAGGCCGGTTGAGACGGTCCTTGACCTCGTTCCACAGGTTGGCGCCCCGCAGTGACCGCTCCACGAGGTCGTCCAGCTCGGAGCGCGGCATCCGCTTGTTGTTCAGGCGCATGCCGGCGGCCACGTTGTCGTAGATGGACATCGTCGGGAAGGGGTTGGGCCGCTGGAACACCATCCCGATCTTCCGGCGGACGTCGACCGGGTCGACGGTCGGTGCGTACAGGTCCTGCCCGTCGATCACCACCTTGCCCTCCACGCGGGCACCCGGGATCACCTCGTGCATCCGGTTCAGCGAGCGCAGGAACGTGGACTTGCCGCAGCCAGAGGGCCCGATGAGCGCGGTCACCGAGCTCGGCTCGATGGTCATCGAGACCTTCTCTACGGCGAGGAACTTGCCGTAGTAGATGTCGAGGTCGGAGACGTCGATGCGTGTGGACACGGAGGGCATCCTTCGGGAGCGCTAGTCAGAGGGCGGTCTTTGGAGCGAACAACCTGGAGATCAGCCTGGCGGCGACGTTGAGCGCCATCACGATCACGATGAGGGTGAGAGCCGCTGCCCACGCCCGGTCGATGTACGGGTCACGAGGCACCCCGGGCGAGACGTACGAGTAGTAGGCGAACACCGGGAGCGTGGCCATCCGACTGTTGTCGAAGGGATTGAGGTTCACTGCTGTCGTCGTGCCGGCGACGATGAGCAGCGGAGCGGTCTCACCGATGACGCGGGCGATGGCCAGGGTGACGCCGGTGCCGATGCCGGCGATCGCCGTCGGGATGACGACCCTGGTGACGGTGCGCCACTTCGGCACTCCGAGGGCCAAGGCTGCCTCCCGCAGCTCGTTCGGGACGAGCCGCAGCATCTCCTCGGTGGACCGGACGACGACCGGGATCATGAGAACGGACAGCGCCACGGCCCCGGCGAAGCCCATCCGCACCCCGGGGCCGAAGAAGATGACGAACAATGCGTAGGCGAACAGGCCCGCCACGATCGACGGGATACCGGTCATCACGTCGACGAAGAAGGTGATCGCCCGAGCGAGACGGCCGCGACCGTACTCGACGAGGTAGACGGCCGCCATCAGCCCGATGGGTACGGACATCAGAGTCGCCAGACCCGTCACGATCAGTGTCCCGAGGATCGCGTGGTAGGCCCCGCCGCCCTCGCCGACGACGCCCCGCATGGACCAGGTGAAGAACTGCGCGTCGAACCGCGCGATGCCGTTCTGGAGCACGGTCACGATCACCGAGACCAGCGGGGTGAGCGCCACGAGGAACGCCGAGCTGACGACCACGGTGACGAGTCGGTCGAACGCCCGGCGGGGACCCTCGACGACACGCGCCCAGGTGTAGACGGTGAGGATCAGCACCACCACGGTGAGGACGACGAAGAGCGCCACCTGGAACCCGGTCAGCGACAGCACGGCGGCGGAGAAGGCGGCCGCCCCGGCGAGCACGGCCCACGGGCCCCATGGGGGCAGTTGGCGTGCTACGCCGGGTCTGCGCGATCCGCGGCCAAGGTCACTGGGTCGCAGCTGCCGGGGAGACTCGGTGGTCATGGGTCAGTTCGCTCCGGAGAACTCGGCACGGCGCGAGATCACCCAGCGCGCCAGCATGTTGACACCCAGCGTGATGACGAACAGCACGAGGCCGGTGAAGATCAGGGTGTTGACGGCGATCCCGGTGGACTCGGGGAACTGCAGCGCGATGTTCGCCGCGATCGTCGACGGGTTGCCGGAGCTGATGAGGTTGATGGTGATGCCCCCGGAGACGCTGAGCACGATGGCGACCGCCATCGTCTCCCCGAGGGCCCGGCCGAGTCCCAGCATCCCGGCGGCGATGATCCCGGGCCTTCCGAAGGGCAGCACCGTCAGGCGGATCATCTCCCAGCGGGTAGCACCCAGGGCCAGCGCAGCCTCCTCGTGCAGTTTGGGCGTCTGCAGGAACACTTCCCGGGTGACGGCCGTGATGATGGGGAGCACCATCACGGCGAGGACGATCCCGGTGGTCAGCATGGTGCGCCCGGTAGCGGACGCGGGTCCGGCGAACAGCGGGATGGAGCCGGCGTTCTCCTCCAACCAGAACCCGAGCTCGGCCAGCGGGGGAGCCAGCACCTGGACGCCCCACAGGCCGTAGATGATGCTCGGTACCGCGGCGAGCAGGTCGACGACGTAGCCGAGCCCGGCCGCCAGGCGGCGCGGCGCGTAGTGGCTGATGAACAGCGCGATGGCGACGGCGAACGGCGTCGCGATGAGCAGCGCCAGGGCCGCCGAGAGCAGCGTGCCGAACGCCAGTGGCGCCACGTAGGCGAGCACCCCGCCGTCCCCGGGGATCTCCTCGGCAGGCGCGATGATCGCGGGCCACGCCTCGACGAGGAGGAAGGCGGCCACCCCCGCCAGGATGACGAGGATGAGGATGCCGGTGCCCTTGGCGGTGCCGGCGAAGATCCGGTCCCCGGGCCGCTGCGCCGAACGGCGGGCTCGGGTGCTGGTGGTCGCGGTCACGATCCCTTCCCGGTGTGATGGATTCCGCGGGGCTCAGGCGACGGAGCATGCCACGGCGGTCCCCCGACGTGCGACGACCCGGGCAGTCACTCCTGACGAGATGACCACCCGGGCCGAGTTTCGCACGGTCTCAGCTTGCAGCGGAGATCTCGTCGAACGCTGCCTGGTAGGTCTCGCGCTGCGAGTCGGAGATGGGCGCCGAACCGGCCGCGTCGGCGGAGGTCTGCTGGCCCTCCTCACTGATCACGTAGGTGAGGAACTCCCGGACCAGGTTGGCCGTCGTCTCGTCCTCGTAGCTGGTGCAGGCCAGGTGGTAGGAGACCAGCACGATCGGGTAGGTGCCGGACTCGGTGGTGTCCCTGGCCAGGTCGATCGCGAAGCTGTACTGGGGACGACCCTCGACCCGCTCCGAGGCCTCGACCACGGCCGCGGCCGCCTCCGGGGAGTACTCGACGAACTCCTCACCGACACCGACCGCGACGGTACCGAGGTCACCGGCCTGGCTGGCGTCGGCGTACCCGATGGTCCCTTCGCCGCCCTGGACGGCGCCGACGACCCCGGAGGTGCCCTGGGCGGCCTCGCCGCCGGAGACCGGCCAGTTCCCGCTGACCTCGTGCGGCCACGCATCGGGTGCGGCGGCGGCGAGGTACTCGACGAAGTTCTCGGTCGTGCCGGACTCGTCCGAGCGGTTGACCGGCGTGATCGGCAGGTCCGGCAGGTCCACGTCCGGGTTGTCCTCGGCGATCGCCGGGTCGTTCCAGTTGGTGATCTCCTGGTTGAAGATTCCCGCGATCGTCTCGGGACGCATGTTGAGCGAGTCGATGCCCTCGAGGTTGAAGATCACCGCGATCGGCGAGATGTAGGTGGGGGTCTCGATGAGCTCACCCGGGGCGCACCGCTCCTGCGCCTGCGGGAGCTCCTCCTCGTCGAGGTAGGCGTCGGAGCCGCCGAAGTCCGTGCCGCCGGCGACGAACTGCTCCCGGCCACCGCCCGAGCCGATCGGGTCGTAGTTGACGGTCACGTCGGGGTACTCGCTGGTGAACCCGGCGATCCAGGCCTCCATCGCCGCGGCCTGGGAGCTTGCCCCCGCGCCCGCGATCGTCCCGCTCAGCTCCTGGTCGGTCTCTGCGCCGGCGTCGGTCTCTGCGCCGGCCTCGGTGTCCGTGTCGGCCGCCGGCTCCTCGTTTGCGGCGCCGCAGGCGGTCAGGCCGAGGGCCAGGATGACGGCCGCCGGAAGGAACGCCGCGCGACCCGTGATGCTGCGCTTCACGTAGCTGCCTCTCTCACGTCGTGCGATCGCGACGGGTGCCGCGACCTCTGCTGACGGGGTGGACGCTAGGGAGCGGAGGTGACGCGTCGCGGCGACATGGGTGAACGCCGAGTGAACGCACGTGGGTCATTCGTTGACCCGCTGGGCACGTGGCGGCGGCCGGAAGGTGAACCGGGCGGGTCCCCTCTAATCTGTCCCACCATGACCTCACATCCGGGGCCCTGCTGATGCCCGAGCTCCTGCTCCTGGGTCTCGCGGTTCTGCTCATCGTCGCCAACGCCCTGTTCGTCGCCGCCGAGTTCTCCCTGGTCACCGTCGACCGCCCCTCGGTGGAGCGTCTCGCCGAGACCGGGGACCGCCGGGCGGGGGGTCTGCTCGCCGCGCTGCGGCGGCTGTCCACCCAGCTGTCCGGGGCCCAGCTCGGCATCACCGTCACCTCGCTCGTCGTCGGCTACCTCGCCGAGCCGTCGCTCGGGGAGCTCCTGCGCGGGCCGCTGGGTCTCACCGGCCTGCCGGACGCCGCGGTCACGGGGACCGCGTTCACCGTGGCCTTCGTCGTCGTCACCGCCACCCAGATGGTGTTCGGCGAGCTGGTCCCGAAGAACTGGGCGATCGCCGAGCCGATGCGGGTCGGTCGGGCCGTCGCCGGGTTCCAGCGGGGCTTCACCTGGGCCGCCGGGCCGCTGCTCGTCGTCCTCAACGGGATGGCGAACGGGATCGTGCGGGCCCTGGGGATGGAGCCGGCCGAGGAGCTGGCCTCCGCCCGCAGCGGCGCCGAGCTCGTCTCGTTGGCCAGGCGCTCGGCCGAGCGGGGAACCCTGGAGGAGAGCACCGCCGAGCTGCTCGCCCGCTCCATCGAGTTCGGCGACCGGCGCGCCGCCGACGTGATGACCCCCCGGCCCAGGGTCCGGTTCGTGGAGGCCGGCCAGGCGGTCGCCGACGTCCTGGAGCTGGTGTCCGCCACCGGCCACGCCCGGTTCCCGGTCATCGAGGACGGCGTCGACGACGTCATCGGGATGGTCCACTTCAAGCACGCCGTCGCCGTCCCACCGCAGGAGCGGGCGACGCGCACGGTGCGCGAGGTGGTGCACGACCTGCCCGCGGTGCCCGCGAGCATGGAGCTCGACCCGCTTCTCGGCGTGCTGCGCCGGTCGGGCCCGCAGATGGCCCTCGTCGTCGACGAGTACGGCGGCACCGACGGCATCGTCACCCTCGAGGACCTCGTCGAGGAGATCGTCGGGGAGATCGAGGACGAGCAGGACCGGCCCGTCGGCCGGGTCCGCGAGCTGCCCGGCGGCGGCTGGGTGCTGTCCGGCCTGCTGCGCCCCGACGAGGTGCAGGACCTCACCGGGCTGCGCCTGCCGGACGCCGAGGAGTCCGACACCCTCGGCGGCCTGGTCACCGAGCACCTCGGCCGGATGCCCGCCGTCGGCGACTCGGTCGACCTCGTGGCCGCCGACGTCGAGGACCGGGACGCCGACGGCGTGCCCGCCCCCGTGCCGGTCACCCTGGAGGTGACCCGGCTCGACGGCCGCCGGGTCGACCGGCTGCGGTTCACCCGGCACCCGGTGCCGGAGGGTGACGATGAGTGACCTCACCGCCCTCGGCGTCGCCGTCCTGCTGCTCATCGCCAACGCCTTCTTCGTCGGCGCCGAGTTCGCGCTCATCTCCGCCCGCCGCACCCAGATCGAGCCTCGCGCCCAGGCAGGGTCCCGGTTCGCCAGGACCACCCTTCGGGCGATGGAGAACGTCTCGCTGATGATGGCGGGCGCCCAGCTCGGGATCACGATGGCCTCGCTCGGTCTCGGCGCGGTCGGCGAGCCCGCAGTCGCGCACCTGCTCGAGCCGCTGTTCGAGGCCGCCGGGCTGCCCGAGGGGCTCGTGCACCCCGTCGCCCTCGTCGTCGCACTGGCGATCGTCGTGACCCTGCACATGGTGCTCGGCGAGATGGTGCCGAAGAACATCGCGATCGCCGGTCCGGAGCGGTCGGCGATCGCCCTCGGACCGCCCCTGTACGCGTTCGTCACCGCGCTCAAGCCGGTCATCCTCGCCCTCAACGCGCTCGCGAACGTCGTCCTGCGCATCCTTCGGGTCGAGCCGCAGGACGAGGTGACCTCGGCGTTCACCGCCGACGAGGTCGCCGGCTTCATCGCCCAGTCCCGGCGGGAGGGCCTCCTCGACGACGACGAGCACGACCTGCTCACCGGTGCCCTGGAGTTCACCGACGCCACCGTGCGCTCCGTCGTCCTGGGCGTCGACGACCTCGTCACGGTCCCCGAGGACGTCAGCGTCGCCGACCTCGAGTCGGTCTGCGCCCGCACCGGCTTCTCCCGGTTCCCCGTCGTCGACGGCCGCGGTGACCTGTCCGGCTACGTGCACCTCAAGGACGTGCTCGGCACGCCCGCGGCCCGGCGCGCCGAGCCGTTGCACCGCAAGTGGGTGCGGCCGCTCGTCACCGTCGGGGTCGACCAGCAGCTGCGAGACGCGCTGGCGACCATGCAGGCCCGCGGTGCGCACCTGGCCCGGGTCGTCGACCCTCACGACGACCGGCTCGTCGGCGTCGCCGCGCTCGAAGACGTGCTCGAGGAGCTGGTCGGCGACGTCGTCGACGCCGGCCAGCACCGGCAGTGACATGCCGCCGTCGGTGGGCCGTGGGAGGGTTCCGCCGTGCGACGTGAGCCGATGAGACCAGACCGGGACCCGGCCAGACCGGACCGGGACCTGTGGGCCGACGGGCTCGGACGGGCCGCCGTCCGCAGCCTGCAGGTGCTCCTCGTCGTGACGCTCGTCGTCGTCGTCGCCTACGCCGGGGTGTCCCTGCGTCTCGTCGTCGTGCCCTTCCTCATCGCCACCCTGATCGCCGCCGCCGCCGCGCCGCTGGTGGCCTGGCTGGGCCGGCGAGGGGTGCCGCGAACCCTCGGGGTGTGGCTGACCATGCTCGCCGGCCTGGCCGCGATCGGCGGGACCGGGTGGCTCGTCGGCCGCGCGGTCAGCGATCAGTGGGACCAGCTGGTGCAGGGCGCCCGGGACGGTCTCGACGAGCTCGTCCGGTTCCTCACCGAGGGGCCGCTCGGGCTGAGCCAGCAGCAGCTGGACGCGGCGCTTCAGTCCCTCACCGAGCTGCTGCAGAGCTCCGGCGTCCAGTCCGGGGCGATCTCGGGTGCCACTCTGGTCGCCGAGGTGATCACCGGCATCCTCCTCGGCTTCGTGCTGCTGTTCTTCGTGCTCCGTGACGGGGACCGGATCTGGGCGTTCATCCGGCAGTTCCTGCCCCAGCGTGCCGACGACCGCTACGAGGTCGTCGCCACCCGCTCGGTCGACGTCCTCGGCGGGTACGTGCGGGGGACGGCGGTCATCGCCTTCGTCGACGCCGTCCTCATCGGCATCGCGCTCGCAGTGCTCAAGGTGCCGCTCGCCCTGCCGCTCGCCGCCGTCGTGTTCCTCGGCGCCTTCGTGCCGCTCGTGGGGGCCACCGTGGCCGGGGCGCTCGCCGCGCTCATTGCCCTGGTCTCCAACGGCCTGATCACCGCGCTCATCGTGGTCGCGGTCGTCGTCGCCATCAACCAGATCGAGGGGGACGTGCTCGCCCCGGTCGTCCTGGGCCGCAGCCTGTCGCTGCACCCACTGGCCATCCTGCTCGCCCTGACCGCCGGGACGATCCTGGCCGGGATCATCGGGGCCATCCTCGCCGTCCCGTTCGCTGCCGTGGCGTGGATGGTCGTCTCGACCTGGCGGGAGCCGCCCCCGGACGGCGAACCGCCGGAGCCGTCCGCGGATCCGTCGGAGGCGGTTCCCTGACCGGGGGTGACTACCTCTTGAAGGCGTCCTTGACCTTCTCGCCGGCCTGCTTGAGGTCGGCCTTGGCCTGGTCGACGCGGCCCTCGGTCTCCATCTCCTCGTCGCCGGTGGCGCGGCCGGCGGCCTCCTTGGCCTTGCCGCCGAGGTCCTCGCCCTTGTTGCTCAGCTTGTCGTCCATCCCCATGGCGCAGTCCTTTCGAGAGGGTCTCTCCGGCCGGTCGGCCGACCTGCTCCACGGTAGGACTGCCGGGGCGGACCGGCATCTCGATCACCCGCGGCGGGCGGCCGCCGCCGTCAGTCGCAGGGCCGGTGCCGCTCGGTGGCGACCACCCTGCCGCTGCGCCGCGACACGTGCAGCACCAGCACCTCCGCCGGCGCCAGGAACGGATCCCGCCGCGGGATGCCGTCCGCGACACCAGGGGTTGCGTTGCCGGCCAGCCCGCCGAGCAGGGTGCCCAGCACCGGGCGGTGCGTGCACACCACGGCGGACTCCCCGCGGGCCAGCAGCCGGGAGACGTATGCGCGGACCTTCGTCGGGTCCTCCCGGTGCCCGTCCTCCGACAGCCGGCCCTTGGTCCGCAACGGCGTGCCGGTCGCCCGGACGAACGGCTCGACGGTCTGCGTGCACCGGGCGGCGGGGCTGCTCACCACCCGTGCCGGGCTCCAGGCGCCGAGCAGACCGACCAGGGCCGCGGCCTGCTCGCGCCCCCGGGGGTCCAGGGGCCGCTCGTCGTCCGGGCCGGGCCACGTCGCGCGGGCGAGGGCGTCCCCGTGACGCAGCACCAGCAGCGCGTAGGTGTCCAGGATCCCTTCGGCGTCCGCGTCGAGGAGGGCCTGCAGCTGCTGGCGGTCACCGCGGCGGGTGAGCCGCTGCATCGCCTCGTCCGCACCGACCCACTCCGCACGGTCGACCTCCTGGGGCCGCGGCGGCGCCGGCAGCTCGGCGTCCGGGACGTGCGCGGCCCAGTACGCGACGTGCTTGTCCAGCGAGGACGCCAGCCGGTAGCGCGCCGGGGGCAGCGGGATGCCGAGGGTGACCCGCAGGCCGGTCTCCTCCTCGACCTCCCGGACGGCGGCCACCGCGGCCGGCTCGTCGTCGTCCAGCTTGCCCTTCGGCCACGACCAGTCGTCGTAGGCGGGGCGGTGGACCAGCAGCACCTCCAGGGTGCCGTCCGGACGACGCCGCCAGCACAGGGCGCCGGCCGCCAGGACGGTGCCGCAGCGGCCGTCCCGGCGGGCGGACCGGCCGGCGTCCTGCGCCACGGTCACGTGAGCCGCCGGGTGGCCGGCTGCCCCCGGTTGAGGTCGATGAGGTGCTGCTGAAGGTCTCGCAGCGGCTTGCCGTCCTCGTCGACGGCGTGCCGCGTCCACACGCCGTCCGGGCCGAGGTGCCAGGACGACGTCCGGTCGTCCACCGCGAGCGCGACGAGCTCGCCGGCGGTCGCGATCAGCTCGGGGTCGGTGAGTCGGACGAGCGCCTCCACCCGCCGGTCGAGGTTGCGGTGCATCATGTCCGCGCTGCCGATGTACGCCAGCGGGTCGCCGCCGTTGGCGAACCAGAACACCCGGCTGTGCTCGAGGAAGCGGCCGAGCACGCTGCGGACCCGGATCGTCTCGGACAGCCCCGGCACCCCCGGACGCAGCGCGCAGATGCCGCGGACCGAGATGTCCACCGGCACACCGGCCCGGGACGCCCGGTACAGGGCGTCGATGATCGCCTCGTCGACCAGGGAGTTGAACTTGAGCCGCACGGCGGCGGGGCGGCCGGCGCGGTGGTGGTCCACCTCCCGCTCGATGTGGTCGATGAGGCCGTTGCGCAGGTAGTGCGGGGCGACGAGCAGCCGGCGGTAGGTGGTCTTCGGTGCGTACCCGGAGAGCTGGTTGAACAGCTTGGCCAGGTCCTCGCCCACGTCGTCGTCGCAGGTCAGCAGGCCGAGGTCCTCGTACAGACGAGCGGTCTTGGGGTTGTAGTTGCCCGTGCCGACGTGGCAGTAGCGCCGCAGCCGTCCCGCCTCCTGCCGGACGACGAGACTGAGCTTGGCGTGGGTCTTCAGGCCGACGATGCCGTAGACGACGTGCACGCCTGCCTGCTCGAGCTTGCGGGCCCAGGTGATGTTCGCCTGCTCGTCGAAGCGTGCCTTGATCTCCACGAGGGCCAGCACCTGCTTGCCGGACTCGGCGGCGTCGATGAGCGCGTCGATGATCGGCGAGTCGCCGCTCGTGCGGTACAGCGTCTGCTTGATCGCCAGCACCTGCGGGTCGTCGGCCGCCTGCTCCAGGAAGGCCTGCACGCTCGTGGAGAACGAGTCGTACGGGTGGTGCAGCAGGATGTCTCGTTGCCGGATCGCCGCGAAGACGTCGCTGGGCTTGGCTGTCTCCCGGCCCTCGGTGAGCTGACGGTGGGTGCGCGGCACGAACTTCGGGTAGTGCAGGTCGTTGCGCTCGAGGTCCGCGACGTCGTTGAGCCCGCGTAGGTCGAGCGGCTCGGGCAGGTCGTAGACCTCCTTGTCGTGGACGCCGAGCTCGCGCACGAGCAGGTCCCGCACTCTGCTTTCGGCGTCTGCGGCGAGCTCGAGCCGCACCGGTGGCCCGAACCGGCGACGTAGCAGCTCCTTCTCCAGCGCCTGGAGCAGGTTCTCGGCGTCGTCCTCCTCGACCTCGAGGTCCTCGTTGCGCGTCACCCGGAACGTGTGGTGCTGCAGCACCGTCATGCCCGGGAAGAGCTGGTCGAGGTGCACGGCGATGATCTCCTCGAGGGGGACGAACCGGGCGCCGCGCCCGGTCGTGTCGACCTCCACGAAGCGAGGCAGCAGTGGCGGCACCTTGACCCGGGCGAAGTGCTCCTTGCCCGAGGTCGGGTTCTGCACGACGACGGCGAGGTTGAGGGACAGCCCGCTGATGTACGGGAAGGGGTGGGCCGGGTCCACCGCGAGCGGGGTGAGCACCGGGAACACGTTCTGCCGGAAGAACGCGTGCAACCGGGCCTGCTCGGCGTCCGACAGGTCGTGCCAGCGGACCAAGGTGATGTTCTGCTGGGCCAGGGCGGGGCGCACCGACTCCGTGAACACCCGGGCGTGGCGGGCGGTCAGCTCGTGGGCGCGCTCGCTGATCGCGTCGAGGACCTCACGCGGCTCGAGCCCGGACGCCGCGGTGACGGCGAGGCCGGTCGCGATCCGGCGCTTGAGCCCGGCCACGCGGACCATGAAGAACTCGTCGAGGTTGCTCGCGAAGATCGCCAGGAAGCGGACCCGTTCGAGTAGCGGCTGGGTCTCGTCCTCGGCGAGCTCCAGGACCCGCTCGTTGAACGCCAGCCAGCTGAGCTCCCGGTCGAGGAAACGGTCGGCGGGCAGCTCGGCCTCGTCGGCGCCGGCCGAGGTGACGGTGGCCGCACGCGTCAGCCCGGTGGAGGAGGCCCGGGTCGAGCTCTCCCCGTGCCGGAGGCGGCTGGTCCGGGTGGCCGGCTGACTCATGCCCGCATCATGACAGGCACACCCCCCACCCGCCCCGTCCCTCCCTCGGTGATCATGCAATCCCGCCACCCTGCGCGCCCCCACCCCCTCGGTGATCATGCAATCCCGCCACCCCTTCCGCCCTGCCCCCGTCCCTCCCTCGGTGATCATGCAATCCCGCCACCTCGCACAGGGCCTCGTGGCCCCGCGGCCGGCCCGCAGAATGCTGCGTTCGGGGCGCGACATGCCGGCTAGGCCGTGACGGACCCCGCGCGCGAACGAGGTCCGTGACCGAGAGCGGGCCCAGCGTCGCAGGGTCGCCGGAGCCGCCAGCGCCGCCACAGTCACCAGAGCTGCCAGACCGGCCAAGGCCGCGAGGGTCCATCTGCTGTCGCCGACGCGGTCGAGGTGGGGCCCTGGGGCGGTCATACGACCCCGTCTCGATGTGGACGTGTTCCGGGGTGGCGGGATTGCATGATCACCGAGGGGGGCGGGGGCGGGCAGGGTGGCGGGATTGCATGATCACCGAGGGGGGCGGGGGCGGGCAGGGTGGCGGGATTGCATGATCACCGACGGGTGGGGAGGGGGTGGGCGTACTGGACGTCGGCGGAGGAGCGGGTGAACCCGAGCCCGGAGTAGACCCGGACGGCGGGGTCGTTGTCCGCCTCGACGTACAGCAGCACCTCGCCGAGATCCTGGCGGGCCAGGTGGTGCAACCCGGCCAGGGTGAGCACCCGGCCGAGCCCCCGCCCCTGTGCCGCGGGGGCGACCCCGACGACGTACACCTCTCCGACTGGCCGCTGGTCGCCCTCGGCGGGGTGGGTCTTCGTCCAGTGGAACCCGAGCATCTCCCCGGTCGCGGCGTCCTCGGCGACGATGAAGCCGTCGGCGTCGAACCACGGCTCGGCCATCCGCTCCCGCAGGTCCCGCACCGTCATCGCGCCCTGCTCCGGGTGCTCCGCGAAGGCGGCGGCGTTGAGCGCGACCCAGGCGTCGTCGTCCTGACCGGGCCGGAAGGCGCGCAGCCGCACCCCCGGCGGCACGGTGAGGTCGGGCAGCGGGTCGGTCGCCGGGCGGCGCATGACCCACAGCTCGCGCACCTTCACCAGCCCGAGGGCCGCAGCCAGCGCCCGGGCCGCCGGCAGGTCGCCGTGGGCCCAGAACCGCGTCCGGGGCCCGTGGTCCAGGACGGCGGTGACCAGCCGGCGGCCGATCCCCCGCCGGCGGTGGTACGGGTGGACGACGACCTCGGCCGACGCGCCGTCCGCGCCGGTGGCATCGTCCCCGCCGGTGGCATGGTCCCCGCCGGTGACGCCGGCCCAGCCGACGACGTCCGAGCCGGCGAGCGCGAGGACCAGCCGGAGCCCGTCCCCGCCCCGGCGCAGGGCGAGGTCGGTGTGCTCCGACACCGGGCTGGCGCCGTCCTGCGCGACGGCGGCGGCCACCAGGGCGGTGACCGCCTCGACGTCCTCGGGAGCCAGGTGGTCGGGGGTCGTGATCCGGACGTCGTTCACCCGGCGCAGCCTACGAGTCGCGGCGACTGCCGCACGGGCCGGCGATCTCGCGCGGCCCGGCCCGGTGCCCGTGTCGCCGACGTGTCTGAACAACTCGTCCGTGATGCGGACGCCGGGAAGTGCCAGGACCGAGGTGCGGTTCCCTGCCGACGTGACCGACAGCCTCATCGTGCGCTTGCTGCTCCTGGCGCTGGTCGCCGCCTTCGCCGTCGTGGCCGGGCTGTGGCTGCGCCGCCGGGACGGGAGGGACCACGCCGTGCAGACCAGTGAGGTGCTGACCTCTACCGACCTGGGCGGCGCCGCCCTCGGTGAACGGGCCACGTTGGTTCAGCTGTCCAGCGCGTTCTGTGCTCCGTGCCGCCAGGCCAGGGCCGTGCTCGGACGTCTCGCCGCCGCGACGCCCGGGGTGGCGCACGTCGAGCTGGACGCCGAGCACCACCTCGACCTCGTCCGTCGCCTCGACGTGCGGCGCACCCCGACGGTGCTCGTGCTGGACGCCGCCGGCCGGGTGGTGCGCCGGGCGTCCGGGGCCCCGACGCTCGAGCAGGCGGCGCACGCCCTGGCAGCGGCCGTGCCGCAGGCCGCGGAGGTGCGGCATGGCTGACCTGGCCCCCATCGACGTCCGCGGCCCGCGCTTCGCCGCCGGGGTGACGACGGTCGTGCTCGCGCTGGTCATGGTGCTCGGCGACGGGACCCCCGGGGTGGCCCTGCTCGCCGTCCAGGCTGTCGTGTTCGCGCTCGGCGCGGTCGGGCGCGGCCCGTACGGCTGGGTGTTCGCGCGGCTCGTGCGCCCCCGGCTCGGCCCCACCCGCGAGACCGAGGACCCGCGGCCGCCGCGGTTCGCCCAGGCCGTGGGCCTGGTGTTCGCGCTGCTCGGCCTGGTCGGCGGGCTCACGGGCGTGACGTGGCTGTTCCTGCTGGCGGTGGCGGCCGCGCTGGTCGCCGCGTTCCTCAACGCGGTGTTCGCGTTCTGCCTGGGCTGCGAGCTGTACCTGCTGCTCAGGCGGGTGACGGCCTGACGGCCTGACGGCAGGCACTCCTGACGGCACGCACCACGGCGGGACTACTCCGCGGCCGACTCCGCCAGGGCGGCACGGACCGCCTCGCGGGCGGGGCCACCGGCACCGAGCACGGTGCGGATCTGCATCGTGCCGAGCATGCGCGTCATCCCCTCGCCCATGTGGCCGGCGACGACGACGTCGACGTCGTGCTCCCGCAGGAAGCGGGCGATCCGTGCGTGGTGCGACCCCTCGGTGCCCTCGTCGTGCAGGACGTCCCAGCGGACGTCGTGCTCCTGCCAGTCGGTGATGTCGCCGTCCTCGACGACGGCGACGGCGACGCGCTCGGCCTTGCCCCACCGCCGTCCGGTGCTGCCGTCGGACTCCAGGGGGATGCATACGTTCATGAGCCCAGTAGACACCCGGGGCCGGCCGACGTCGTCGGCGCACTCGCCAGACTGGTGCCGTGACGTTCCGCATCCTCACCGTCTGCACCGGCAACGTGTGCCGCTCCCCGATGGCCGAGCGGTTGCTGCGCAGCGGGCTGGCGGCCCGCTGCGGCGAGCAGGCCGCGACCGTCGAGGTCTCCAGCGCGGGGACCGGCGCCCTGGTCGGGGAGGCGATGACCGACCCGACCCGTGACCTGGTCACCCGGCACGGCGGGGACGCCGCGGGGCACCGGGCGCGGATGCTCGCCGAGCAGATGGTCGCCGAGGCCGACCTCGTGCTGCCGCTGACCCGGGCTCACCGCGCCGCGGTCGTCACGCTGCACCCCCGCGCGGCGCGGCGGACCTTCACCCTCCGTGAGGCCGCCCGCCTGGCCGGGGCCGTCGACCCCGCCGAGCTGCCCGAGGGCCCGCTGGAGGCGCGGCTGCGTGCGCTCGTGCCCGCGCTCGCCGCCAAGCGGGGGTTCGTGCCGGTCACCGACCCGGCCGAGGACGACGTCGTCGACCCCTACCGGCGCGGCGAGGAGGTGTACGCCGCGATGGCCGCGTCGCTCGTGCCGGCGGTCGAGGCGCTGCTCGACGCGGCGTGCGGACAGCGGTGACGCGGCGGCCGGGCGCGGACCCGGTCCCCGCGTGCCGTTCGCCGCGGGTCGCCACCCGCCCCGGGCGGTCAGCTGCTCGGCAGCAGGGACTCCGTCAGCACCCGGCCCTGGACGGCGGCCGGCGGGTCGGCGTCCAGCAGCGCCGAGACCGTCGGGGCGACGTCCACGTGACGGGGGTCCGCCGGAGCCGCGCCGGGACGGATCCCCTTGCCGGACAGCAGGAACGTCACCGAGATCTCCTGGGACGTGCCGTGCCGGCCGCGGGTGTACGGGGCGTCCGCGGCGAACATCGCCCACCCGGGCTCGGGCTCGACGACGAGGTCCCCGTACTGGGGTGCCATCCGCCAGGCCGCCTGCTGCTCCTTGTCCACCACCGAGTCGATGCCCTCGACCGAGGCGATCGCCGCCCGGACGACGTCCAGCGCGCCCGGGTCGGCGGCGGCGTCGCCGATGAGGTGCACCGAGGTCAGGCCGCCGCCGGCCAGGACGACGTCCGTGCCGGGCGCGGGGCTGCGGCCCGAGGAGACCCACTGCGCCTCGTACCCGGTGGCGTCCACCGCGGCCTCCGTCTGTGGACCGTTGACCCGGTCGTAGGAGGTCATGCCGTGGTCGCCGACCAGGACGAACGTGGTCTGGTCGTACGACCCGGCGCGGCGGGTGGCCTGGACGACCCGGCCCACCTGCTCGTCGACCCGCCGCAGCGCCTCCTCGATCTCGGTGCTGTCGTCCCCGGTGGCGTGGCCGGCGGCGTCCAGGTCGTCGCAGTAGACGGCGAGCAGGTCCGGCACCTCCGGGACGACGACGTCCTGGTCGCCGGAGCGGACCGGCCGCCCGTCGAGGATCGCCACGGCGTCGTCCCCGCGGCGAGTGCAGTCCCCGCCCGGCTGGGTGTACAGGCCCTGCGGGTCGCCGTACTGGACGCCCTTGTTCTGCAGGATGAACCACTGCACGGACGCGATCGTGCGGCCCTGCCGGCGCAGCGACTCGCCCAGGCCCTCCACCGCGCTGGCCCGGGACTGACCTCGGACGACGCCGGCCTCCTCGTCGTAGTAGTAGGCCGCGTTGAGGTGCCGCTCCGGCCACGCGCCGGTGGAGACCGACGTCCACGACTGGTTGGTCACCGTCGCCATGACCCCGGTGCCGGTCGTGACCGACCCGCGCCGGGCGAGCGCCTCGATGTTGGGTAGCGGCACCCGGCCGTCGAGGTACTCGGCGTCGAAGCCGTCGATCGCGAACAGGACGACCTTGGGCTCCGGCGGGGCGGCGGTGGCGGGACCGGCGCCGACGGCGGCGGCCAGGGCTGCGGAGGCGAGGGCACCGGCGGTGAGCGCGGCGGGGCGGAGGTTCGGCATGGGCCTGGACGGTAGGCAGGCGGGTGGACCGGCGAGGGACCGCCGCGCCAGCACACCGTGAAGAACGGGTGAAATCCGGCATTCGGTACCTGAGCGTCGATGCGCCTGCGCCGTAGCCGGTCCGTTCCGGTAGGGACCTTGGTCACCTGCACGACCTCAAGTGCCACCCGGTCCCGCCGATATGTGGCGTTATGCGCGAGGACCGGGAGACGTCAGGCCGGACGTGGGTGCCGATGGGGCGGGCGCTGGCCGCGTCGACGCGCCTGCCGTGGCCGGTGGCCGGTGCCCTCACTGCGGCCTGGATCGCCGGCGCCTGGCTCGCCACCCTCGCGGCCGGAGGTTCGCGCACGGTGCTGCCGCACCTGTTCTACGTGCCGGTCATCCTCGCAGCCAGCCGGTTCGGCTGGCGCGGTGCGACGCTGACCGCGGTCGCGGCCGGCCTGGTCGCCGGTCCGTTGACGCCGGTCGACGTGGCCAGCTGGACGCCGCAGCCCGTGCTCAACTGGATGGGCCGGCTGGTCGCCTTCCTCGTCGTCGGCAACCTCGTGGCCTGGCTGACCGCGGAGTCGCACTGGAGCGTCGTCCAGCGGGTGCACGACGTCCGGGTCTCCGCATCCATCCAGCGTGCCCTGGCGCGTGGCGAGCTGTGGGTCGCCTACCAGCCGGTCGTCGAGCTGGACTCCGGCCGGGTGCGTTCCTTCGAGGCGCTGTGCCGGTGGACGCACCCTCAGCGCGGACCGGTGCCGCCGGCGGAGTTCATCCCGGCCGCCGAGCGCACGCCGGTCATCCATCGGGTCGGGGCGTTCGTGCTGCGCACGGCGCTCGCCCGCCTGGCGGAGATGCTGCGGGACGACGACCGGCTCGTCATGTCGGTCAACGTCTCGGCCGCACAGCTCACGGACCCCGGCTTCGTCGCTACGGTGCGGCGGGCGCTGTGGGAGGCCGACGTCCCGGCCCCGCGGCTGTGCCTGGAGCTGACGGAGACCGCGATCCTCGCGGACGTGCCCGCTGCCGTCAGGCAGCTCAAGGCGCTGCGGGCGCTCGGCGTGCTCATCGCCTTGGACGACTTCGGCGCCGGGGAGTCGTCGTTGGCCTACCTGCACCAGTTCGACGTCGACATCGTCAAGGTGGACCGGTCCTTCGTGGCGGCGGCGCCGGGCAACCCCAAGTCCACCCGCATGGTGAACGGCATCGTCAAGCTCGCGACGTCCCTCGGGGCCGTGGCGCTGGCCGAGGGCATCGAGACGGACGCCGAGCGCGACGTACTGCGTGCGGCGGGCTGCCACTTGGGCCAGGGGTACCTGCTCGGCCGCCCCGAGGACGGCGCGGCGGCTGCGCAGCGGGTGACGGCTCAGAGGTCCGCGGGAGGCGAAGGCCGCCTGACCCGGGCAGCGCGCCCCTCGGGCCCGGTCGACCCGCCCCGGGGTTCGCGCCGGTAGTGGTGGTGATGTGGCCTCTACGCGGGCCGGATGACCACCATTTCCGGCGCGAACCTGTGGCGAGGACGGCGGTGGGGCGTCACCGTGTGTCCCATGTCAGGCCGGCCGGCCGACTGACCCCCGTGCCGCAGTGCGGCGGTCAGACCTGATGCCGTACGCAAACCCCCTGGACGTCGCGCCGGCCGCGCCCATGCGCCGCACCATGGTGTCCGCACCCTGAGCCGACCTGACGCCTTCCCTTGGGGGGTTCGCGCCCGTAGTGGTGGTGATGGGGGGTCTACGCGGGCCGGATGACCACCACTACCGGCGCGAACCTCCGGTGGGGGACGGCGGTGGGGGACGGCGGTGGGGGACGGCGGTGGGGGACGGCGTGGGGCCACGGCGCGTACCCGACGTCACCTGCCGAGGAGCGTTGCCGTCGTGAAGATGGCGGTCATCACGGTGATGACACCGATCATCCACCGGGTCTGGGTGACCATGCCTGCCATCAGGTCGGCACGCAGGGTCTCGAGGCGCGTGGCCAGGTCGGCGATGTCGTCCTTGACCTCGGTGCGGACGCCGGCGATGTCGTCCTTGAGCTCGGTGCGTAGGTACGCGATGTCGTCCTTGAGCTCGGTGCGTAGGTACGCGATGTCGCCCCTGAGCTCCGTGCGGACGCCGGCGATCGTCGCCGTCAGGTCTGCCCGCAGCAGGGCGGTCTCGTGCTCGACGTCGCCGCGGCGGGCGAGATCGCTCCACCCGGCCGGCGGGAGGTGGTTCATGAGCACATCAGCCGCCTCGGTCCCCAGCGCGCATGCCGCCTGTTCGTACAGCAGGTGACGCGATGACTCGTCGACTGCCATGGTGCCACCTTCGGTGATCGCCGGCCCAGGATCCGCCCCCCGAGACCGCCTCTCAGCGTCGCAGAACCCATCCGGCGTCCAGCGCTTGTCCACAACCTCGCTGCTAGCCTCCCCGCCACGGGGCCCGGGGGCCCCGGGGGAGGACGGGGATCGCGGCGTGCACACGGGCCGGACGGCAGTTCGCAGGACGACGTGGGCGGCCCGCTACAAGCGGCGCCTCGCGGTCACCGACGCGCTCGTCCTGCTGTGGGCCGTGCTCGGCGCGTACCTCACGCGGTTCGGCATGGACGACGCCGCCGCCCTCGACCTTGGCGGCTTCGCGCCGAGCTACCTGGCGCTGTCCCTGTTGCTGGGTGTGGTCTGGTTCGGCGCCCTGACCTCCTTCGACACCCGCGACCCGACGGTGATCGGTGTTGGCTACGAGGAGTACCGGCGCGTCGTGGACGCAAGCGTGCGCCTGTTCGGCCTCATCGCGATCGTCGCCTACCTGACGCGGACCGACGTGGCCCGCGGCTTCCTCCTGCTCGCCTTGCCCGCCGGCCTGGCCATGCTGCTGGTCAGCCGGTGGATGTGGCGCAAGTACCTGCACCTGCAGCGTCGCTTTGACCGCTGGTCCGACCGGGTCGTGGTTGTCGGCGCGGCGGGCCACGTGCGCGACCTGACGAAGAGCCTGCAGCGGGAGAAGCACGCCGGCTACCACGTCGTGGGCCTGTGCGTCTCCGACGTCGACGAGCGAGGTGCCCAGGAGCTGCGTGACGAGCTGGGCGTCCCCGTCCTCGGCGACCCGTCGGACGTCGTCCGCTTGGCGGGGGAGGTGGGCGCCAGTGCCGTGGCGGTCGCCAGCGTGGAGCGGTACGAGGAGCTCAGCGACCTCGGCTGGCAGCTCGAGGGCACCGGTACCGACCTCATCGTGGCCCCGAGCCTCGTGCAGGGCGCCGGCCCACGGGTGCACACGCGCCCGGTCGGCGGTCTCGCGCTCCTGCACGTCGAGGCGCCGCGCTACGTCGGAGCCAACAAGGTCGGCAAGACGCTGTTCGACCTCGTCGTCGCGTCGGCGTGCATCGTGGTGCTGAGCCCGCTGCTGGTCACGATCGCGCTGCTCGTGCGGTTCACCGACCCGGGTCCCGTCATCTACCGCCAGCGCCGGATCGGCCTGAACGGCGCGCCGTTCGACATGCTGAAGTTCCGCACCATGGTGGTGGACGCCGACACGCGGCTGGCCGAGCTGATCGCGGCCAACGAGGCGGCCGGGCCGTTGTTCAAGATGCGCGACGACCCGCGCGTCACCCGGGTGGGCCGGGTGCTGCGCCGGTACAGCCTGGACGAGCTGCCGCAGCTGTTCAACGTCCTGAACCGCACGATGAGCCTGGTGGGCCCGCGTCCGCCGCTGCCGCACGAGGTGGCGACGTACGAGGAGCGTGTGGCGCGGCGTCTGCTGATGCGACCGGGGATGACCGGGCTGTGGCAGGTGAGCGGCCGGTCGGACCTGTCGTGGGAGGACAGCGTGCGCCTCGACCTCTTCTACGTCGAGAACTGGTCGATCACCGAGGACCTGCTCATCCTCGCCAAGACGCTGCGTGCCGTGGTGAGCAGTCGCGGCGCGTACTGACGGTGCGCCAGATGGTCACGTCAGCACGTTCGCCGCGGTGAACACCGTGGCCAGCACGGTCAGGACGCTGACCATCCACCGCGTCTGGGTCACCATCTCGCCCCTGAGGTCGGCGCGCAGGCCCGCCAGTTCGCTCTTGAGGTCGGTGCGCAGGCCCGCCAGTTCGCTCTTGAGGTCGGTGCGCAGGCCCGCCAGTTCGCTCTTGAGGTCGGTGCGCAGGCCCGCCAGCTCGCTCTTGAGGTCGGTGCGCAGACCGGCCATCTCGCCCCGGAGGTCGGCGCGCAGCAGTGCCGTCTCGTGCTCGACGTCGGAGCGCCTCGCACTCACGCGCGGAGCCCGCCGTGTCCGCTGATGAGGAGGCGGTCGGCTCTCGGGTGCTGATCATCGGCCAGCTGCCGCCCCCGATCCACGGCTCGTCAGCGATGACTCGTCTGCTTGCCGACCGGCTGGCGGGTGCCGGCTATACGGTCGACGTTGTGAGCAAGGATCTCAGCCGGAGCGCGTCAGAGATCGGCTCGGTCACCCCTCGGAAGCTCCTCCGAGCGTTCGGATCCATCAGGCGGATCCGTCGCGCCGTGAAGAGGGGCGCACCTGATGTCTGCGTGTTCTTCGTGAGCAATCGCCTTGCCTCGTTCCTGCTCGACTGTAAGATCGCGGCCTGGCTTCGACGTCGACGGCTGCCCTACATCAGTTACATCCACGCCAACGGGTACGCGGCCCTCGCCCGACGTTCTCCCTGGCTTGGCAGCCAGGTGCAGACGTTGCTCGGCGGCAGCCATGCCGTCGTCGTGCTCGGGGAGGCGATGAAGCCCGATGTCCTTCCCTTCACCGAAGATGCGATCGCCATCCCGAACGCCGTTCCCGACGTCGCGGGCGACTACCCCCCAGAGTCGAGGCGAGCGCAGCGCGTCACGTTCATGTCGAACCTCCTTCCCGAGAAGGGCGCGGACGCATTCATCAGTCTCGCCGCCGCGCTGCATGCCTCCCATCCGGACGCGGAGTTCATCGTCGCCGGCACCACCAGCGACCAGGGCTATCTCTCGTCGCTTCAGGACCGGGCTTCCGAGTACGGCCTCGGCGACAACCTCCGGTTCACCGGCCACGTGAGCGGGGACAAGAAATGGCGGCTGCTCGCGTCAACGGACGTCTTCGTCTTCCCGTCCACCTACCCGCTCGAGGCGCAGCCTCTGACCGTCGTTGAGGCGATGTCGATGTCGATTCCGGTCGTCGCATACGACACGGGCGGCCTCGCTGACCTCGTGCCGCCGTGCACCGGGCGCCTTGTCCGGCCCGGTGACATCGGCGGCCTCGTCACGGCCGTCGCCGAACTGCTCAGCGACGTCGACCTCTGCCGCGCATCGCGCAAAGAATCGCGCGAGGCATACGAGCGGAATCACTCAGTTGAGGCCTTCACCCATTCCTGGCGGTCACTGCTGGCCCGCGTCGTCAGTCGCGGCTGAGCCCTGATCCACGTGCGCCGTGAGTGGGCTGGTGGATCTTATGCGGACGGTGACATTTGCATGTTTCATGCGGCGATTGAGTAGTTTTGCTTGTACTCGTCGACGACCTCGGACGGAGTCTTGTAGCGCAGGCCTGAGTGAAAACGTCGACGATTGTAGAACACTTCGATGTACTCGGCAATAGCTGCGCGGGCCCTTTTCCGGGTCGGGAACACGGTGCGGTACCCGACGACGGCCTTGGACCTGAGTTCGGTCACCCACTCACGGTGGGGTGGGGTGGCGCGCCGTTGACCTGGGACGATGCCGCGCTGGGCGGGCAGATTCAGGCACTAATTGGTGCCTTAGCCTCGGTCTTTCATGCTGCCGGTGGGTGGAGTCCGGATCGCCGATTTTGAGTGGTCCAGGTCACCCGGGCGGGTCGGGGGTATGGCAAGGGCCCGGCTGTCGCGCCGAGTGGGC
>NZ_JBHSRC010000003.1:0-488028 GCF_042658805.1 Quadrisphaera sp. GCM10027208 | reverse complement strand
GGCGCAGCGCCCGCGCCCTGCGGGCCGCCGACCTCGACGCCCTCGCCGCGCCCGTGCTGCGCCCGGCCCGCCGGGTCCACGACCAGGCCGGGCTCGGGGCGCGGCAGCGGGCGGCCAACCTGGCCGGGGCGCTGCGGCTGCGCCGCGGCGTCGACCCGGCCCGGCTGCGGGCCGCCGCGGCGGTCGTCCTCGTCGACGACGTCGTCACCACCGGGTCCACGCTGGCCGAGGCCGCACGGGTGCTGCGAGCCACCGGTGCGGCGCCGGTGCAGGCCGCCGTCGTCGCCGCCACCAGGCGGCGTGTCGTCCGGGTGCCGCCCGGGGGTGGGAGGGTCTAGCGTTCCGCCATGGCAGCCCTGTCCCGTGAGCACCTCAGTCCCGTGAGCACCTGTATCCCCTGAGCACCTGTATCCCCTGAGCACCTGTATCCCCTGAGCACGTGGAGGACACTCGTGGAGATCGTCATCACCGCCAGGCACACCGACGTCGCCGACCGGTTCCGCCGCCACGCGCAGGACAAGCTGTCCAAGGTCGAACAGCTCGCGCCCCGGGCCAGCCGCCTCGACGTCGAGATCAGTCACGAGAACAACCGGCGGCAGGCGAGCCAGTGCGAGCGCGTCGAGCTGACCGTGCGTGACAAGGGCCCGGTCATCCGGGCCGAGGCCTGCGCCGACGACCTCTACGCCGCCCTGGACCTCGCCCACGCCAAGCTCCTGGAGCGGCTGCGCCGGGCCCGCGACCGGCGCAAGGTGCACCACGGCCGGCGCACCCCGACCGCGGTGCACGAGGCCACCGGTCCGCTGGCGGAGGCCGCCCTCGACGAGGACGCCGCGCAGGACGGCACCGGCACCGTCGCGCAGGACGGCGCGGCCGAGCACCCGCTGGACGCGATCGGCAACTCCCCGGTGGTGATCCGGGAGAAGACCCACAGCGCCCGGCCGATGACCCTCGAGGACGCGCTGTACGAGATGGAGCTCGTCGGCCACGACTTCTACCTGTTCGTCGACGCCGCCAACGGCTGCCCCAGCGTGGTCTACCGCCGGCGCGGCTGGAGCTACGGGGTGATCCGGCTCGACAGCGACGGGACCGGGGAGGCCGCTGAGCCCGCCGAGGAGCAGGTGGCCGCCGGCTGAGCACCCGCTGTCGCGGCACCCGCCCCGTCGGGCGCGGGTGCCGCGGACCTGCTCGCACCGGGCGGTCCCCGGTGCCACGATGGGCGCAGTACCCCCGGCGCGCCGTCCGACCCGCCGGGGGCCGCCCCTGGAGGGAGCGCTGCGGTGGCGCACGAGATGCGATCACGGGGGCAGGCCGGCGTCGCGGGACCCGGCCCGGCGGGGGAGTCGATCCGGGTGCTGGTCGTCGACGACCACGCCCTGTACCGGCGCGGCCTGGAGATGGTGCTGGCCGCCGAGCCGGACGTCGAGATCGTCGGCGAGGCCGGGGACGGTGCCCAGGCCGTCCGGCTCGCCGAGGAGCTGCTGCCCGACGTCGTCCTCATGGACCTGCGGATGCCGCGCCGCTCCGGCGTCGAGGCCTGCTCCGAGATCCGGGCCTCCGCCCCCACCGTCAAGATCATCATCTTGACGATCAGCGACGACGAGGCCGACCTGTTCGACGCCGTGCGCGCCGGGGCGAGCGGCTACCTGCTCAAGGACGTCCCCGGCGAGCAGATCGCCGACGGCATCCGCGCCGTCCACGGCGGGCAGTCGCTGATCAGTCCGTCGATGGCCTCCGCGCTGCTCGCCGAGTTCGCCGCGCTCAGCCGGCGCGCCGAGGACCGGCCGGCGTCCGTGCCGGTGCCGAGCCTGACCGACCGGGAGATGCAGGTGCTGCGCCTGCTCGGCCGGGGGATGGCCAACCGGGACATCGCCCGCGAGCTCGTGATCAGCGAGAACACGGTGAAGAACCACGTCCGCAACATCCTGGAGAAGCTGCAGCTGCACTCCCGGATGGAGGCGGTGGTGTTCGCCGTCCGGCGCAAGATCCTCGATCTCGGCTGACTCTGCTGTCTGACTGACCCGGTCGCCACCTCCCGCCGGGGCGTGGCAGAGTCCCAGGCCGTGCCCGTCCGGACGTCGCTGTCGCTCGCGCAGGCCCGCCGGGTCGCCCTGGCCGCTCAGGGGCTGGCCGAGCCGCGGCCCGCCGCGCCGACGATGCGGCACCTGCAGCGGGTCGTCGACCGGGTCGGCCTGCTGCAGATCGACTCGGTCAACGTGCTGACCCGCAGCCACTACCTGCCGCTGTTCAGCCGGCTCGGCCGCTACGACACCGACCTGCTGCACCGGGCCGCGGGCCGCAGCCCCCGCCGGCTCGTCGAGTACTGGGCGCACGAGGCGTCGTTCGTCGCGCCGCAGACCCACCGGCTGCTGCGCTGGCGGATGGCCCGGCACGCCGAGGACGCCTGGGGCGGCATGGTGCAGGTGGCCCGGGACCACCCCGACCTCGTCGCCGCGGTGCTCGCCGAGGTCACCGACCGGGGCCCGTTGACGGCGCGGGAGATCGAGGCGGCGCTCGAGCACGACGTCCCGCGCCGCTCCGACGGCTGGGGCTGGAACTGGTCGGCGGTGAAACGGGCGGCCGAGCACCTGTTCTGGGCGGGCCGGCTCACCGCCCACAGCCGGACGCCGCAGTTCGAGCGCCGCTACGACCTGCCGGAGCGGGTCCTCCCGGCGGCCGTCCACGCCGCACCCGACCCGGACCCCGCGGACGCCGTCCGGGACCTGGTCCGGATCGCCGCGCGCGCCCACGGGGTGGCCACCGAGGCGGACCTGCGCGACTACTTCCGGCTGCGCGGCCCGGCACCTCGGCAGGCGGTCGCCGAGCTCGTCGACGCCGGTGAGCTGGTCCCCGTCCAGGTCGAGGGGTGGGACCGGCCGGCCTGGCTGCACCGGGACGCCCGGGTGCCGCGCCAGGTCGACGCGAGGGCGCTGCTCAGCCCGTTCGACTCCCTGGTGTTCTTCCGCGAGCGCACCGAGGCGCTGTTCGCCTTCCGGTACCGGCTGGAGATCTACGTGCCCGCCGGCCGGCGGGTGCACGGCTACTACGTCCTGCCGTTCCTGCTCGGGGACCGGCTGGTGGCCCGCGTCGACCTCAAGGCCGACCGGGTGGCCGGGGTGCTGCGGGTGCAGGCCGCGTGGGCGCAGCCCGACGCCCCGGCCGGGACCGCCGCGGCACTGGTCGACGAGCTGGCCGAGATGGCCGGCTGGCTCGGGCTGGACCGGGTCGAGGTCGCCGGCCGCGGCGACCTCGACCTGTCGGGGGTGCTCAGCCCAGCTCGCTGGCCAGCAGGTCGTAGCGCAGGAAGTCCCGTCGACTGCCGTCGCGCAGCACCTCGGCGGACCGGTCGCGTCCGGCCGGCGTGAACCCGGCCCGCTGCGCGGCCCGCTGGGAGGCGGTGTTGCCGTCGGCGACCCGCAGGCCCACCCGGTGCAGGCCCAGCCCGCCGTCCTCGGCCGGCAGCAGGGCGTGCCGGGCGGCCAGCCGCGCCGCCGTCGCGGCCACGCCGCGGCCCCGTTCGGCGGGGTGCACCCAGTACCCGACCTCGGCGCTGCCGACCCGCAGGTCGACGTCCGTGAGGCTCACCACGCCGAGCAGCCGGTCGTCCTCGGCGTCGGCGACCGCCCAGTACACCCCGGTGCCGGAGGCGTGCTGCTCCTCGCGGTCGGCGAGGTAGCGGACGGCGTCGGCGACCGTGTAGGGGGAGGGCAGGCCGGGCAGCCAGTACTGGCACTGCGGGTCGGCGCAGGCCTGCGCGATCCGGACGGCGTCCTCGTCGACGTGCCGGCGCAGCACGACGGCGGCGCCGCGCCGGTGGTCGGCGACGACTCGGGGGACGTCGAACCACGGGGCGGTCGGGCGCATGACGTCCCCGGCGGTGATCGTGCCGATCCAGGCGTCCCGCCGCCGGCCGCGCTGGACCTCCAGGGCGCGGACGGTCCCCTCGACCCGGAACCCGGTCGCCCACGCCACCCGCCGCGACGCCCAGTTGCCCACGTACGCCCGCCACTGCACGACGTCCAGGCCCAGGTCGGAGAACCCCCAGACCAGGGCCATCCGCACCGCCCCGGACATCACCCCGCGGCCCCGGGCCGCAGGGTGCAGGCCGAACCCGATCAGCGCGCCGCCGACGCCGTCCGGGCGCAGTCCGACCTGGCCGGCGTACCGGCCGTCGGCCTCCACGACGAACGTCAGCTCCGCGCCGTCCGCCGGGCCCTGCTCCCACCGGCGGCGGCAGGACTCGATCCACGCCCGGGCGTCGGCGAGCCGGTAGGGCGTGGGTGCCGTCGTCCAGCGCTCGCTGTCGGGGTCGCGGTGCTGCTCGACGAGGGCGTCGGCGTCGTCGTCCCGGTGGCCGCGCAGGGTGAGCGGTCCGTCGGTCAGCGTGGGGGCGGGCACGGTGCGACCCTGGCACACGTCCCCGAGCACCGGCACCCCGGTCAGTCGGAGCCTGGCCCCCGTCAGTGCGCGTCTACGATGGCCGGGGCTGCCGCAGCGGCGGCCGACGTGGACCGACCCCGGGAGAACCTCCGTGCCTGCCATCCTCGACAAGCTGCTCCGCGCCGGCGAGGGCCGCATCGTCAAGCGGCTGCACGGCCTGGCCCAGCAGGTCAACGCGCTGGAGGAGGACTTCGTCCGGCTCTCCGACGCCGAGCTGCGCGAGGAGACCGACCGGTTCAAGGCCCGGATCGCCGACGGCGAGGCCCTCGACCACCTGCTGCCCGAGGCGTTCGCCAACGTCCGGGAGGCGGCCCGCCGCTCCCTGGGCCAGCGGCACTTCGACGTCCAGCTCATGGGCGGCGCCGCCCTGCACCTGGGCAACATCGCCGAGATGAAGACCGGTGAGGGCAAGACCCTCGTCGCCACCCTGCCGGCGTACCTCAACGCGCTGACCGGCAAGGGCGTGCACGTCGTCACCGTCAACGACTACCTCGCCTCCTACCAGAGCGACCTCATGGGCCGGGTGTACCGGTTCCTCGGCCTGACCTCGGCGTGCGTGCTCGACGGGATGCGCCCTGACGAGCGCCGCGTCGCCTACGCCGCCGACATCACCTACGGCACGAACACCCAGTTCGGGTTCGACTACCTGCGCGACAACATGGCCTGGAACGCCGCCGAGCTGGTCCAGCGCGGCCACCACTTCGCCATCGTCGACGAGGTCGACTCGATCCTCATCGACGAGGCCCGCACCCCGCTGATCATCTCCGGCCCGGCGACCGGTGACGCGAGCAAGTGGTTCGGCGAGTTCGCGAAGATCGCCCTGCGGCTCACCCGGGACGAGGACTACGAGGTCGACGAGAAGAAGCGCACCGTCGGCATCCTGGAGTCCGGGATCGAGAAGGTCGAGGACTACCTCGGCATCGACAACCTCTACGACGCCGTCAACACCCCGTACGTCGGGTACCTCAACAACGCGGTCAAGGCCAAGGAGCTCTACAAGCGGGACAAGGACTACGTCGTCGTCGACGGCGAGGTCCTCATCGTCGACGAGCACACCGGCCGCATCCTCGCCGGCCGCCGCTACAACGAGGGCATGCACCAGGCCATCGAGGCCAAGGAGGGGGTGGAGATCAAGGCCGAGAACCAGACCCTGGCCACCATCACCCTGCAGAACTACTTCCGGATGTACGACAAGCTCTCCGGGATGACCGGCACGGCGATGACCGAGGCGGCAGAGTTCACCTCCATCTACTCGCTCGGTGTCGTGCCGATCCCGACGAACCGGCCGATGATCCGCAAGGACCAGCCGGACCTCGTCTACAAGACCGAGGTGGCCAAGTTCGACGCCGTCGTCGAGGACATCGCCGAGCGGCACCGGGCCGGCCAGCCGGTCCTCGTCGGCACGACGAGCGTCGAGAAGAGCGAGTACCTGTCGAAGAAGCTGCACGAGAAGCGGATCCCGCACGAGGTGCTCAACGCCAAGCAGCACGAGCGGGAGGCGGCGATCGTCGCGATGGCCGGGCGCAAGGGCGCGGTCACCGTCGCGACGAACATGGCCGGCCGTGGTACCGACATCATGCTCGGCGGCAACGCCGAGTTCATGGCCGTCGCCGAGCTCGCGGCCCGGGGCCTGGATCCGGCCGAGAACGCCGAGGAGTACGAGGCCGCCTGGCCCGACGCGCTGGAGAAGGCGCAGCAGGCCGTCGCCGCCGAGCACGAGGAGGTCACCGAGCTCGGTGGGCTGTACGTGCTGGGTACCGAGCGGCACGAGTCCCGCCGGATCGACAACCAGCTGCGCGGCCGCTCCGGGCGCCAGGGCGACCCGGGGGAGTCCCGGTTCTACCTCTCCCTCACCGACGACCTCATGCGGCTGTTCAACTCCGCGGTCGCCGAGTCCCTGCTGACCCGGGCCGGCATCCCGGACGACGTCCCGCTGGAGTCCAAGATGGTCTCCCGGGCGATCCAGAGCGCGCAGAGCCAGGTCGAGGCCCGCAACTTCGAGATCCGCAAGAACGTCCTGAAGTACGACGACGTCCTCAACCGCCAGCGCGAGGTGATCTACGCCGAGCGGCGCCGGGTGCTCGAGGGGGAGGACCTGCACGAGCAGGTCCGGCACTTCATCGACGACGTCGTCACCAGCTACGTCACGGCCGCCACCGCCGAGGGGTTCGCCGAGGAGTGGGACCTCGACCAGCTGTGGAGCGCGCTGCGGACCCTCTACCCGGTGTCGCTGACCGTCGAGGAGGTCGTGGAGGAGGCCGGCGGGCGCGAGCGGCTCACCGCGGCCGGCCTGGCCGAGGAGCTGCGCTCGGACGCCCAGCTGGCGTACACGGCCCGCGAGGAGCAGGTCGGCTCGGCGGCGATGCGGGAGCTCGAGCGCCGCGTCGTGCTGTCGGTGCTGGACCGCAAGTGGCGCGAGCACCTCTACGAGATGGACTACCTGCAGGAGGGCATCTCGCTGCGGGCGATGGCGCAGCGTGACCCGCTGGTGGAGTACCAGCGGGAGGGCTACCAGCTCTTCCAGGCGATGACCGAGGCCATCAAGGAGGAGTCGGTCGGGTACCTGTTCAACCTGGAGGTCCAGGTCTCCGCGCCCGCCGAGCAGGAGGGTGCGATGCACACCGGTGCGGCGCCGGTCCTCGTCGCCAAGGGCCTCGTCGGTCCGGAGCGTCCGGCCCGGCTGCAGTACACGGCCCCGACCGTGGACGGCGAGGGGGACGTCGAGGTGCGCACCGAGGGGGACGGCGCAGCCGGTGGGACGTCCGGGTCGGACGCCGCGGGCGGCTCCCGCCGGGAGCGCCGGGCCGCGCAGCGGCGGGCCCGGCGCAAGGGCTGAGCCTCAGCCCATCTCCAGGGCGGTGGCCCGCCAGCGTCCGTCGAGCCCTTCGAGGCGCAGGGCCACGGCACGCACCCGGCCGCGGTCGACGACGACGGCGCTCGCCTCTACCACGCCGGGGACCGGCTCGGTCGTGTGCACCGAGCGGACCACCGCGCGGCGCACCGGTGCCCGCTCCTGACGCCCCGGCACCGACGTCGACGTCGGTGGCCGGCGCAGCCGGGCGGCCAGCGCGGCGCGGCGCTGCAGCGCCGCGTAGACGTCCGCGGACAGCCAGCGGACGAGCTGACCGGCGGGGCGGGTCCCGGCGAGCACCTCGACGACGGCCTGGACCACCGCCCCGGCGACCTCCCGCGGGTCCGGCAGCCGGTCTGGGGACGTCGGCTGCGGCCCGGCCCAGGCGTCGGCGGCCGGGTCCGGCTGCGTGCTCGCCGAGAACGTCAGGTCGAGCATGTGCTGCTGGTGCGCCGACGCCGACGCCGCCGGCGCCCGGGTCAGCCGGGTGCTGGGGAACGGCTCGCTGACCGGCACCGGCAGCCGGCGCAGCGTCGGGGCGCTCATGAGCCGGCCGCCGGCGGCACGAGCCGCTGACCGGGCAGCAGCAGGTCGGGGTCCGGGCCGATCACGTCACGGTTGGCCGCCCACCAGCGGGGCCACTCGGCGGCGATCTCGGCGGCGCCCGCGCCCGCGGGCAGGGACCGGGCGGCGATGTCCCACAGGGTGTCCCCGCGGCGGACGACGACGGCGTCCTCGGAGCGCAGGTGGGCCCGCGCCGGTGCGGCCTCGGACGCCGGCAGCGACGCGGCCGGCTGGGTCGCCGTCGGTCGTGGTGCCGGGTCCGGTGCCCGCGCGGGGGTCCACCCCGTGGCCGCCCGCCAGCCGGGGTCGAACGGGTCCTGCCAGGCCGGTGACTCCGCGGCGTGCTCCGTGGCCTGCTCCGTGGCGGGCTGCGTGGCCAGCTCTGTGACCACGACCAGCGCCTCGGTGGCGGCAGGGGCCGGTACCGCACCGGCCGCTCCCGCCGTCCCGCACGCGATCCCCATGCCCAGGACCGCGGCGACGAGGCGCTGGGTGGCCCGTGGCGCCGTCGCGGCCGCCCGGCGTACGGGGACAGGTGCCGGCGTCCCGGCGCGAGTGGCGAGCAGGTCCACCGCGGTGAGCGCGGCGCCGGCGACCAGCCACAGCGTGCCGAGGCCGACGGCCACGGTGCCCACCGCGACCACGGCCTGGGTCAACCCGGCCGGGCTGGCGGCCGGCACCCCACCGGCGACCAGCCCGGCGACGTCCGCCGTCCCGGCCCGGACGGCCGCGATCCCGGCGGTCGCGCCTGCCGCGAGCCCCGCGGTCAGCACCCCCAGCCGGGCCCACGGCGTCCCCGCGCCCGCCGTCCTGCCGCTGCGGCCCGGTCCGCCCGTCCGCGCCCTGCTCGTCGTCCTGACCATGTGCGTACCCCGTCACTAGCAGCCGTTTGATGCTGTTTGCTGTGCGACAGGTATAGACGGTTCAGGACGATGCGTCTAGCCGACGTTGAGTGGCTGTGGATGACTGGCGTGGGACGACGGAGCTCCCCCACCCCCTCGCGCTCAGCCGGACATCCCTCTTCGTGATCATGCAATCCCGCCACCCATCCCGCCACCCATCCCGCCGCCCTCCCGTTCGCAGAATGCTGGGTTGTGGGCGCGACACGCCGGCCAAGCTGTGCCGAACGCAGCATTCTGTGGGGCAGGCGCGTGACCTGGTAGGTGGCGGGATTGCATGATCACGAAGAGGGGGAAGAGGGGGCAGGGGGGGAGGGGGGGGTGTGGGTGGGGAGGAGCGGGGGCGGGGCGGTTGCGCCTACGGTGGCCGCCGTGCGCTGGGAGTCCCTGTTCGACGACCTCGAGGCCCAGATGGCCGCCGCCGAGGCGGCCGAGCACGCGGCGGAGGTCGCCGACCGGGTCCGCGCGGAGCTGGCCCGCACCTCGCTCGCGGACCGGTTGCGGGCGGTCGTCGGGCAGCCGGTCCGGGTGAGCGTGGCCGACCACGGGCCGCTGACCGGGGTGTGCCTCGACGTCGCCCCGGAGTGGTTCGTGCTGCGCACGGACGCCGGCCAGGCGCTGGTGCCCACCGCGGCGGTCGGCTGGGTGGACGGCCTGACCCGGGAGGTGGCCCCGCCGGCCGGGCAGGTGCTGCGCCGGCTCGGCCTGGCCTCGGCGCTGCGCGCGCTGGCGCGGGACCGCACCGGGCTGCGGGTGGTCACCTCGGCCGGCACGGTGACCGGGACCCTGGACCGGGTCGGCGCGGACCACGTCGACGTCGCGGAGCACCCGGCGGGCGAGCCGCGGCGGGCGGTCGCCGTCCGCGGCGTGCTCAGCGTCCCGTTCGCCGCGCTGCGGGTCGTCCACGGGGCCCGGTAGGTCGCGGCGGCCGGTGGGCCGCGGCGGCCGGGGCCACCTCAGTCGGCGGGCTCGTCCTCGTCGGCGCCCCGCGCCACCATGGCGGCCGTCTCGGCGTACTTGCGCTCGATGTACTCCTCGAGCCGGCTGACCTCCACCCGCCACTGGCCACGGCCACCGACCTTGATCGCCGGGAGCTCGCCGCTGCGCACGAGGGCGTACGCCTGGTTGGCCGAGACGTTGAGGATCTCCGCCACCTCGCTCAGCGGCAGGAACCTCGGGGGCACGCTCATCCCCTCCTCGATCAGCCGCGGACCCGTCGTGGAGAGTCTGGCACGGCGCCGCGCCGGCGCGACCAGGCCCGTCGACGACCTGTGGACGACGGCTTCCGCCGTCGGTCTCCGCCGGGCAGGATGAGGCCGCAACGGGGGCGCCGGCGGCGGCGTCGTCCCGCCGACCGTGACCGGGGAGCGTGTCGTGACCGAACTGCCCAGCCCGCAGGCGCGCCGCCTGCGACCACCCTCCTGGCGCGACCCGCGCCTGCTCGTCGGCGTCCTGCTCGTCCTCGGGTCGGTCGTCCTGGGCAGCCGGGTCGTCGCCGCGGCCGACGACACGGTCGCGGTGTGGGCGGCCGTCGGGCCGCTCGTCGCCGGTGACCCGGTGACGCCGGAGCGGCTGACCGCGGTCGACGTCCGGCTGGGGGAGGCGAGCAGCGCCTACCTGCCCGCCGCGGACCCGCCACCCGACGGCGCCGTGCTGCTGCGCCCCGTGGGGGACGGCGAGCTCCTGCCCCGGGCCGCCCTCGGCAGCGCCGACGCGATCCAGCGGCGAGCCGTGGGCATCCCCGTGGCCGGTGCCCTGCCCGACGGGGTGGTCAAGGGCGCGCTCGTCGACGTCTGGGTCTCCCCGCCGGACCCGGAGCGTGCCGGGGAGTTCGGCGAACCCGAGCTGCTGGCCGCCGCAGCCGAGGTCGCCGGGGTGGCCACGGGCGGCAGCGGGTTCGCCGCCAGCGGGTCGACCACCGTCCAGGTGCTGCTCGCCGAGGCTGAGCTGCGCGCAGCGCTGCGGTCGCTGGCCGCCGACGCCGAGATCGCGCTGGTCCTCGTGCCCGGGTCGACGCCGCGATGACGCTCCCGGTCCTCACCGCCGTCACCGGTGCGTGGGAGGCCCCGCTCGTCGGCGGGATCGAGCGCTCCCGCACCGGGCTCGTCGTCGTCCGCCGCTGCGCCGACCTCACCGAGCTGCTCGCCGCCGCAGCCGCCGGCCAGGGCCGTGCCGTGCTGCTGTCCGCGGACCTGCGCCGGCTCGACACCGCCGCGGTCGACCGGCTCGCAGCCGCCCGCGTCGCCGTCGTCGGCCTCGTCGACCCGGACGACGACGGCCGGGCCGCCGACCGGCTGCGGCGCCTGGGGGTCCGGCACGTCACCGCGGCCGACACCCCGCCGGCGGACCTGGCGGCGCTCGTCGAGCAGGCCGTCCAGGCCGTCGAGGAGGCCCCCGCCCCGCGGCACGCCCTGGCCGACCCGGCGACCGCCCTCGAGCGGTCCCGGGAGCGGCGGGCAGGCGGTGCCGCCGCGGACGGTGCCGCCGCCGGCGGTGCACCGGCCGCCGGCTCCGAGGGTGGGCCGGACGCCGGCCCCGGGCACAGCGCCCCGGCCGAGCCGGGCCGGGTCGTCGTCGTGTGGGGCACGCCCGGGGCGCCCGGCCGCACCACCGTGGCGGCCACGCTGGCCGCCGAGCTCGCCGCGCTCGGCGAGGAGACCCTGCTCGTGGACGCCGACACGCACGCGGCGTCCGTGGCCCAGGTGCTCGGCCTGCTCGACGAGTCGCCCGGCCTGGCCGCGGCCTGCCGGGCGGCGTCCACCGGCGGGCTCGACCCGGTCGTGCTGGCCCGGCTCGCCCCCCGGGTCGCGCCCCGGCTGCGGGTGCTCACCGGCATCTCCCGGGCCGCGCGCTGGCCGGAGCTGTCCGCAGGCGCGCTCGAGGAGGTGCTGAGCACCGCCCGGCAGGTGGCCCGGTGGACCGTCGTCGACGTCGCCGCCCCGGTCGAGGCCGACGAGGAGCTGTCCTTCGACACCGCCGCCCCGCGCCGCAACGCCGCCACCCTGACCGCCCTGGAGGTCGCGGACACCGTGCTGGCCCTCGGCGCCGCCGACCCGGTCGGGCTGCAGCGCCTCGTGCGGGCCCTGCAGGACCTCACCGAGGCCGTGCCGTCCGCCTCCCCGCGGGTCGTCGTCACCAAGGTCCGGCCCGGCGCGGTCGGCGGGTCCCCGGGCCGTGCCGTCACCGAGGCCCTGACCCGGTACGCGGGCGTCGACGACGTGCACCTCGTGCCCGACGACCGGCCCGGGTGCGACGCCGCGCTGCTGGCCGGCCGCACGCTCACCGAGCACGTCCCGGGCTCACCGGCGCGGGCCGGTGTCGCCGCGCTCGCTGCCGCCCTGGCCGGGCGCCCCGCCGGAGGGCGCCGGAGCCGGCGCGCCGTCCGGGTACCGGGCCCCGGCGGCTCCCGCCGACACGGGTCGGCCAGACTGGCGGGGTGAGCGACAAGGCCCTGCTCGTCGACTGGGGCGGTGTGCTGACCGTCCCGCTGGACGGCGCGATGGCCGCCTGGGCCCAGGCGGACGGCATCGACTACGAGCACTTCACCGACGTCATGCGGACCTGGCACTCCCTCGCCCAGGCCGAGGCCGGTGGCGGCCCGGGCGCCGCCCCGGTGCACGCCCTGGAGCGCGGCGAGATCGCCGTCGAGGACTTCGAGCGGCTGCTCGCCGAGGAGCTCGCCGCCCGAGGCTCGCACGTGCAGGCGGCCGGGCTGCTCGGGCGGATGCTCGCCGGCCTGGAGCAGCCCGACCCGCTCATGCACGACCTGGTCCGCCGGGCCCGCCGCGCCGGGCTGCGCACCGTGCTGGTGTCCAACTCGTGGGGCAACACCTACGACCGCACCGGCTGGGACGAGCTGTTCGACGCCGTGGTCATCTCCGGCGAGGTCGGGATGCGCAAGCCGGAGCCGCGGATCTTCCACCACGCCGCCGCGCTCGCCGACGTGCCGGTCGAGGCCTGCGTGCTCGTCGACGACCTGCCGTGGAACGTCGAGGGCGCCCGCCGGACCGGGATGGCCGCGGTGCTGCACCGCGGCGACACCGCCGCCACCGCGGCGGAGCTGCACCGGCTCACCGGGATCCCGTTCTGAGCCGGCGGGTCGTTCTGAGCCGCCCGCCCCGGCCGGCCGGCGTGCCAGGATGATCGCGTGCCGGACCGCCTGACCCCGCTGGACCTGTCGTTCCTCTACCTGGAGGAGCCGGCCACGGTCATGCACGTCGGGTCGGTGATGACCTTCGCCGCCCCGGCCGGCGGCATCGACATCGACCGCGTGCTGCGGCACGTCGCCGCCCGGATCGCGTTCGTCCCCCGGTACCGCCAGCGGCTGCGGTCGGTGCCCTGGCGACTGGCCAACCCGGTGTGGGTGGACGACGAGCGGTTCGACGTCAACTACCACGTGCGGCGCTCCGCGCTGCCCCGCCCGGGCACCGACGAGCAGCTGCGCGAGCTCGTGGCCCGGGTGCAGCCCCGACCGCTGGACCGCACCCGGCCGCTGTGGGAGGTGTACGTCGTCGAGGGCCTGGCCGGCGACCGGTTCGCGGTGCTGACCAAGGCGCACCAGGCCCTCGTCGACGGGGTCAACGCCGTCGACCTGGCCCAGGTGCTCCTCGACGACGACCCCGCGGCACCGGAGCCGGTCACGGACACCTGGCGGCCCACGCCCGAGCCGTCGCTGGCCGAGCTCGTCGCCGGCGCGGTGATGGACGTCGTCCGCCGCCCGACCCAGGTGCTGGACGCCGCCCGCGCCGGGCTGGACGACCTGCGCGCCACCGCGGGCAAGGCCGTCGGCGTCCTCGGCGGTGTCCTCGGCGACGCCCTCGGGGGGATGGCCTCCGCCGCGCGGATCGCCGCCCGGCCCGCGCCCGACAGCCCCCTGAACGTCGAGGTCTGCGAGCACCGGCGGTTCGCGATGGTCGCCACCGACCTCGCCGACTACCGCGCCGTCCGGGACTTCCACGCCCGCGGCGGGCGCCGGCGCCGCCCTGCCGCGGGAACCCGGATCACCGTCAACGACGTCGCGCTCGCGACCGTGGCCGGCGGGCTGCGGGCCTGGCTGCTCACCCGCGGCGCCCCGGTCACCCCCACGACGGTGGTGCGCGCGCTCGTCCCGGTGAGCGTCACCGCCGACGAGCCGCCCGAGGCCGGCGGGGTAGGCACCTCCGTGGCCTCGCTCATCGTCGACCTGCCGGTGGGGGAGCCCAACCCCGTGCTGCGCCTGCAGCAGGTCGCCTACCAGATGACCGCGCACGTCGAGTCCGGCCGGGCGGTCGGCGCCCGCCGGATCGCCGACATCGGCGGGTTCGCCCCGCCGACCCTGCACTCGCTCGGCGCACGGGTCGCCAGCGGGCTGTCCCGGCGGCTGTTCAACCTCGTCGTCACCAACGTCCCCGGCCCGCAGCACCCGCTGTACCTGGCCGGCGCGCGGATGCTGGAGACCTACCCGGTCATCCCGCTGGCTCGGGGCCAGGGGCTGGCGATCGGGATCACCTCCTACGACGGTGGCGTCTACCTCGGTCTCAACGGTGACCGGGAGGGGATGCGGGACATCGACGTGCTGGCCCAGTGCCTCACGGACGCCCTGGCCGAGCTGCGGGACACGGTCCGCTGATGCGCGTGTACCTCGCCGCCACCCTGCCGATGCTGCGCCGCGCGCACGCCGCCGGCCGGTACGCGGAGGCCGGCGCCCTCGCCCACGCCGTCACCCCCGCCCTGCGCGAGTGGTACACCGACGGCGACACCGAGGAGCTCGAGTACGCCGCGATGCTGGACGCCGCCGAGGCGTCCCTGCGGCTGCTCGGCGCGGACGACGACGCCCCCCGGCGGCGGGTCGTCGTCGCCGTCGAGATCCCCGACCGGGCGGCCCGGCAGGCCCCGGAGGCGGACGCCGACCCCGCGCACGTGCTGCCGTCCACCGTCGTCCTGGGGACCGCGGTGACCGCCGAGCACGTCGTCGCCGTCCACGTCGACGACGAGGCGGCGGAGGCGGACGTCGCCGCCGCCGTCGCCGCGCTGCCCGCCGCCACGCACGGGGACGAGGACGCCCGCTTCGTCGTCGACGGCGCCGACGGCCACGAGCTGCTGTGGTTCGACGTCTCGGAGATCGGGTCCCTGCTCGCCGGCTGAGCGCGGCGCCCGGGCGGGTGCAGGACCACCCGGCCGGGTGACACGATGGCGGTACTGGCCAACCGACGCCGAGGAGGACACCGCCGTGGACGCCGTGACCCGGGTTCCCGCACCCGTCAACGAGCCGGTCCGGGACTACGCCCCGGGCAGCCCCGAGCGAGAGTCGTTGCAGCGCAGGCTCGAGCAGATGTGGACCGAGCAGGTCGACCTGCCGATGTGGGTCGGCGGCAAGCAGGTGCTCGGCGGCGGGCAGCGGATCGACGTCGTCGCGCCCTTCGACCACCAGCACGTGCTCGGCACCATGCAGGGCGCCACCCACGCCGACGCCGAGAGCGCCGTCGCCGCCGCCAAGGCCGCCGCGCCGGGCTGGCGGGCGATGAGCATCGACGACCGTGCCGCCGTCCTGCTCAAGGCCGCCGAGCTGCTCAGCGGCCCGTGGCGGGACACGCTCAACGCCGCGACGATGCTCGGCCAGGGCAAGACCGTCTACCAGGCCGAGATCGACGCCGCCTGCGAGCTCATCGACTTCTGGCGGTTCAACGTGCACTTCGCCCGGCAGGTCTACGCCGAGCAGCCGGTCGCCAACTCCCGGGGGGTGTGGAACCGCATCGACCACCGCCCGCTGGAGGGCTTCGTCTACGCCATCACCCCGTTCAACTTCACCGCCATCGGCGGCAACCTGCCGACCGCGCCGGCGCTCATGGGCAACACCGTCGTGTGGAAGCCGTCGCCCACCCAGACCCTCGCCGCGTACTACACGATGGCGCTGCTCGAGGCAGCCGGCCTGCCCCCAGGGGTGATCAACCTCGTCACCGGTCACGGCAAGGAGGTCTCCGACGTCCTGCTCGCCGACCGGGACCTCGCCGGCATCCACTTCACCGGGTCCACCCCGACCTTCCAGATGCTGTGGCGCACGGTGGGCCAGAACATCTCCACCTACCGGTCCTACCCGCGCGTCGTCGGGGAGACCGGGGGCAAGGACTTCATCGTCGCCCACCCGAGCGCCGACCCGAAGGTGCTGCTCACCGCGATGGTCCGCGGGGCGTTCGAGTACCAGGGGCAGAAGTGCTCCGCCGCCTCCCGCGCCTACGTGCCCCGCAGCATCTGGCGGACGCTGCGCGACGAGCTCGTCGAGGTCACCGAGTCGCTGACGATGGGCCCCACGACCGACTTCGCCAACTTCATGTCCGCGGTCATCGACGACCGTGCGTTCGCCAAGCACAAGGCGGCGATCGACCGGGCGCACACCCAGGACGGCATCACGGTGCTGGCCGGCGGCAGCTACGACGACGAGGTCGGCTGGTTCGTGCGGCCCACCGTCGTCGAGGGTGACGACCCCACCGACGAGCTGTTCACCACCGAGTACTTCGGGCCGATCCTCGCCGTGCACGTCTACGAGGACGACCGCTACGACGACATGCTCACCCAGATGGAGTCGGTGGCGGACTACGCCCTCACCGGGTCCGTCATCGCCCAGGACCGGACGGCGATCGCCGCGGCCACCGAGCGGCTGCGGTTCGCGGCGGGCAACTTCTACGTCAACGACAAGCCGACCGGCGCCGTCGTCGGCCAGCAGCCGTTCGGCGGGGCGCGGGCGTCGGGGACGAACGACAAGGCCGGCGCGGCGCAGAACCTGCTGCGGTGGACCTCGACCCGGTCGATCAAGGAGACGTTCGTACCGCCGACCGACTACCGCTACCCGCACATGGGGTGAGGCCGTAACCGGTCAGCGCTCGCCGGCCAGCCAGGCGGTGCCGACCTCCTGCTCCTTGCGGATCGCGGCGAGGAACGCGGGCTGGGCGGCCTGCTCCAGCCTGCCGCCGACCAGCGGCACGGAGGCCTTCAGCTCCCCGGTCATCACCTCGACGGTGCCCTCCCCGTCGGGGACCAGGCTCAGGGTGCCGGACAGCCGGACCGGCGCGCCGGCGATCTGGACCTCCACGGTCCCGGTCCGGGCGCCGTCGGCGTCCGGCGCCTCCCACGCCTCCACCTGCCGGACGTCGATCGTGGGGCCGACGAACCTGCGGGCCACGTCCGGGACGTCGTCGGTCGGCAGCGTGCGGCGGGTGGTCACCGTGAAGGCCCCGCTGGCGTCGCCGGTGATCTCGATCTCGTGGGAGACCGCGTGCGTGGCGACGAGCTTGCGCTCCTGGAACGCCTCGTCGGCGAGCATCGCCGCGACCTCGTCAGGGCTGGCCGGGTACCGGATCTCGTTGTCGACGCGCACGCTCGGAGGGTATCGGCACGGCGGCTAGGCTGCTCGATCATGACGGCGCCAGACCAGAACCCAGTGCCGGACGACAGCGCGCTCCCCGACGACCGGCACTTCGGCGAGCAGGGCGGCCGGCTCACCTACGGCAGCTACCTGCGCCTGGAGCAGCTGCTCACCGCGCAGGTGCCCGAGTCGGACCCGCCGGCGCACGACGAGCTGCTGTTCATCACCGTGCACCAGGTCTACGAGCTGTGGTTCAACCAGCTGCTGCACGACCTTGTCGCCGTCCGGGGGGCCATGCTCGACGGCCGGCTGTGGTGGGCCCGGCACCTGCTGCACCGCGTCGACGTCATCGAGCGGGTGCTCGTCACCCAGCTCGAGGTGCTCGAGACGATGACCCCGCAGGACTTCCTGGAGTTCCGTGAGCGGCTGGCGCCGGCCAGCGGGTTCCAGTCCGTGCAGTACCGGGAGCTGGAGTTCCTCTCCGGCGCCAAGGACCCCGGCTTCCTGCGCCGGTTCCGCGGGCTGAGCGACGCGGAGCGGGCCCGGCTGGAGAGGCGGCTCGACGAGCCGACCCTGTGGGACGCCTTCGTGCACGTGCTGGCCCAGGCCGGGCTGCCCGCGGCGGACGACGACCAGGTCCGCGGCTCCCTGCTCGCCGTCGCCCGCGACCGGGAGCGGTACGGCGAGGTCTGGGAGCTCGCCGAGGGCCTGCTGGACCACGACGAGCGGGCCGCCCAGTGGCGGGCCCGGCACGTCCAGATGGTCGAGCGGCAGATCGGCACGAAGTCCGGCACCGGCGGGTCCTCCGGCGCCCCCTACCTGCGCAGCCGGCTGCCGCTGCGGTACTACCCGCTGCTGTGGGAGATGCGCGCCCACCTGTGAGACCGCTGCCCGCTAAGGTCGCCAGGAGGCGTGCGACGGTGCACGCCGCGGCCGCGCGCAGACGCTGAGGTGGAACCACGGATGACCACGCCCGGGGACGAGGCCCGCTCCCAGCTCCTCGAGGAGGCGGTCGAGGCGGCGCACCGGCCCGACGTGCCGATCGAGCAGCTGCGCGCCTTCGTGCACCGCTACTTCCGGCACGTCGCCGACGAGGACCTCGTGGCCCGTGAGCCGGTCGACCTCGCCGGCATCGCGCTCAGCCACGTGCAGGCCGCCGCCCACCGAGCCGACGGCACCGCCGCCGTCCGGGTGTTCACCCCGACCGTCGACGAGCACGGCTGGGCCACCGGGCACACGGTCGTCGAGATCGTCACCGACGACATGCCGTTCCTCGTCGACTCGGTGTCCGCCGAGCTGACCCGGCAGAACCGGGCCATCCACCTCGTCATCCACCCGACGTTCGTCGTCCGGCGCACCGTCACCGGTGACCTCCTCGACGTCCTGGACGCCTCGCCGTCCGCGGTGCCGACCGGCCGGCGGCACCCCGACTGGCCGGACGACGCCCGGGTCGAGTCGTGGATCCACGTGGAGATCGACCGGGAGACTCACCCCGACCAGCTCGAGCAGCTCAGCGCGGCCCTGGAGTCGGTGCTCAGCGACGTGCGGGCGGCGGTGGAGGACTGGCCGAAGATGCGCCAGACCGCGCTCGACCTCGCCGACGAGCTCGAGCACCAGGTGCCGGAGGACCTCGCCGCCGAGGGCGCCGAGGCTGCCCGGCTGCTGCGCTGGCTCGTCGACGAGAACTTCACCTTCCTCGGCTACCGCGAGTACCGGCTGGGCACCGACGACGAGGGCGAGGACGTGCTGACCGCCGTCCCCGGCACCGGTCGCGGCATCCTGCGCTACGACCAGCGGCACGCCAGCGACAGCTTCGGCCGGCTGCCGGCGAGGGCCCGCGCCAAGGCCCGGGAGCGGCACGTCCTCGTGCTGACGAAGGCCAACTCGCGGGCCACCGTGCACCGGCCCAGCTATCTCGACTACGTCGGGGTGAAGTCGTTCGGACCGGACGGCAGCGTCGCCGGGGAGCGGCGGTTCCTCGGCCTGTTCACCTCGCAGGCCTACGTCGAGAGCGTCCGGCGGGTGCCGGTCATCGACGCCAAGCTGGAGGCCGTCCTGCAGCGGGCCGGTTTCGCCCCGGACTCCCACTCCGGCAAGGACGTCCTGACGATCCTGGAGACGTACCCCCGCGACGAGCTGTTCCAGATCAGCGTCGACGACCTGTACGACACCGTGATGGCGGTGCTGCAGCTGCAGGAGCGGCGACGGACCCGGTTGTTCCTGCGCCGGGACGCCTACGGCCGGTTCATGTCCGCGATGGTGTTCCTGCCCCGCGACCGGTACACCACCGAGGTCCGGCTGCGGATGGAGCAGATCCTGCGCGAGGCCTTCGACGCGGTCACCGTCGACTACACCACCCGGGTCAGCGAGTCCGTGCTCGCCCGGCTGCACTACGTGCTGCGGGTCCGGCCGGGGCAGGAGATCCCGGACGTCGACGTGGCCGCCCTGGAGCGCCAGCTCGTCGAGGCCACCCGCACCTGGGAGGAGGACCTCGCCGACGCGCTGCGCGCCGAGGTCGGCGAGGAGGAGGCGGCCCGGCTGACCCGCACCTGGGGCGGGGCGTTCCCGGAGGCGTACAAGGAGGACTTCTCCGCCCGGGTCGCGGTCAGCGACATCCGCCGGATCGAGCGGCTCGAGCGTCTCGGCGAGCAGACCGACGCCCGCGGGGAGCCGGCCGCGGCCGGCACCGTGGCGACGAACCTCTACGAGCCGGTCGGTGCCGCGCCGACCGAGCGGCGCTTCAAGCTCTTCCGCTGGGAGCCGCTGTCGCTGACCACCGTGCTGCCGTTCTTCCGCAACCTCGGCGTGGAGGTCGTCGACGAGCGGCCCTACGAGCTCGAGCGCAGCGACGGCCGGCTCGCCTACGTCTACGACTTCGGCCTGCGCTTCCCCTCCCGGGTCGCCCCGGACGCCGCCCGGGAGATGTTCACCGACGCGTTCGCCGCCGCCTGGGACGGGCGCACCGAGTCCGACGGGCTGGACGCCCTCGTGCTGCTGGGCGGGCTGACCTGGCGGCAGGTCGTCGTCCTGCGCGCCTACGCGAAGTACCTGCGGCAGACCGGGTCGACGTTCAGCCAGGACTACGTCGAGCAGTGCCTGCTCGCCAACGTGCCGATCACCCGGTCCCTCGTGCGACTGTTCGAGGCGCGGTTCCAGCCGCGCGAGCCGGAGATCCCCCCGCCGGCACGCGAGGAGACCCAGGCCGCGCTGGTGGAGGAGATCCAGGGCGCCCTGGACGACGTGGCCAGCCTCGACCACGACCGGATCCTGCGCTCCTTCCTCGGCGCGATCACCGCCACGATGCGGACCAGCTTCTACCAGGTCGAGGACGACGGGCAGCCCAAGCAGCACGTGGCGTTCAAGCTCGACCCCAGGAAGGTGCCGGACCTGCCCGAGCCCCGGCCGGCGCACGAGGTGTGGGTCTACGCCCCGCACGTCGAGGGCGTGCACCTGCGCTTCGGCGCGGTCGCCCGCGGCGGGCTGCGCTGGAGCGACCGGCGCGAGGACTTTCGCACCGAGGTCCTCGGACTGGTCAAGGCGCAGATGGTGAAGAACGCCGTCATCGTCCCGACCGGCGCCAAGGGCGGCTTCGTCGGCAAGCAGCTGCCCGACCCGGCCGAGGACCGCGACGCGTGGCTGGCCGAGGGAGTGCGCTGCTACACCACGTTCATCCGCGGCCTGCTCGACGTCACCGACAACCTCGTCATCGACCCGGACAAGGGCCGCCAGGTCGTCCCCCCGCCGCGGGTGGTGCGCCACGACGAGGACGACACGTACCTCGTCGTGGCCGCCGACAAGGGCACCGCCTCGTTCTCCGACATCGCGAACTCGGTGTCGCAGGCCTACGGCTTCTGGCTGGGCGACGCGTTCGCCTCCGGCGGCTCGGTCGGCTACGACCACAAGGCGATGGGCATCACCGCCCGCGGGGCGTGGGAGTCGGTCAAGCGGCACTTCCGCGAGATGGGCACCGACATCCAGAGCGAGGACTTCACCGTCGTCGGCATCGGGGACATGAGCGGGGACGTGTTCGGCAACGGGATGCTGCTGTCCGAGCACATCCGGCTCGTCGCCGCCTTCGACCACCGGCACGTGTTCCTCGACCCCGACCCGGACCCCGCGACGTCCTACGCCGAGCGGCGCCGGCTGTTCGACCGGCCCCGCTCGTCGTGGGCCGACTACGACCGCTCCCTCATCAGCAAGGGCGGCGGGGTGTACCCGCGCACGGCGAAGTCGATCCCGGTCAGCCCGCAGGTGCGCGCCGCCCTCGGTCTCGGTGACGACGTCCGGGCCCTGACGCCGAACGCCATGCTCAAGGCGGTCCTCACCGCCCCCGTCGACCTGCTGTGGAACGGCGGGATCGGCACCTACGTCAAGGCGTCGACCGAGACCCACGCGGACGTCGGGGACAAGGCCAACGACGCCATCCGGGTGGACGGCACGGACCTGCGGGCCAAGGTCGTCGGCGAGGGCGGCAACCTCGGGCTCACCCAGCGCGGCCGGATCGAGGCGGCGCTGTCCGGGGTGCGGATCAACACCGACGCCATCGACAACTCCGCCGGGGTCGACACCTCCGACCACGAGGTCAACATCAAGATCCTGCTCGACGCGATCGTCGCCGCCGGGGACCTCACCGGCAAGCAGCGCAACCAGCTGCTGCTGGAGATGACCGACGAGGTCGCCGCGCTCGTCCTGCGGGACAACTACGAGCAGAACGTGCTGCTCGGCAACGCCCGCCGCCAGGCGCGCGAGATGCTCCCGGTGCACCAGCGGTTCATCAAGTCGCTGGAGGCCAGCGGCGACCTCGACCGCTCGCTGGAGTTCCTGCCCAGCGACGCCGAGATCGCCGAGCGCATCGAGCAGCGGATCGGGTTGACCTCACCGGAGTTCAGCGTCCTCGTCGCCTACGCCAAGATCACTCTGGGGAAGGCGCTGCTGGCCACCGACCTGCCCGACGACCCCTGGTTCCAGCGGGTGCTGCGCGACTACTTCCCCCGGCGGCTCGTCGAGCGGTACGACGACCGGCTCGCCTCTCACCCGCTGCGCCGGGAGATCGTCACCACCGGGCTGGTCAACGAGATCGTCAACCGGGGTGGCATCACGTTCGCGTTCCGGGCGATGGAGGAGACCGGGGCGGCGGCCGACCACGTCGTGCGGGCCTACGCGGTCGGCCGGGAGATCTTCGGTCTGCGCGAGTACGTCCAGGCGGTGGAGGCGCTCGACGCCAAGGTGGCGACCGACGTCCAGACGACGCTGTACCTGCAGTTCCGCCGCCTGCTGGACCGCTCGACCCGCTGGTTCCTGCAGAACCTGCGGGAGAGCTTCGACGTGGCCGCCGAGATCGAGCGGTTCGGTGCCGTCGTGGGGCGCTGGCGCGGGCGGATGGGTGAGCTGCTGTGCGGCGGGGAGTGCGAGCGGTTCACCGAGCAGGTCCAGCGGATGGTCTCCCTCGGCGTGCCGCAGGAGCTCGCCGTCCGGCACGCCGGCCTGCTCGACGAGTTCGCGCTGCTCGACGTCGCGGAGACCGCGACGACGGAGGACACCGACCCCGACGAGGTGGCCCGGGTGTACTTCACCCTCTCCGAGCGGTACGGCGCCGACGTCATGCTGCGCCGGATCGCCGAGCTCGACCGGCAGAACCGCTGGGAGGCGCTCGCCCGCGGCGCGCTGCGCGACGACCTCTACGCCGCGCTCGAGGCGCTCACCCGCGCCGTGCTGGCCCAGACCGACGGCGGTGACCCGCTCGAACGGGTCCAGGCGTGGGAGGCGGGCAACGCCGGCCAGCTGGCCCGGGTGCGCCAGACGATCGACGACGTGCAGCGGCTCGACCGCAGCGACCTGGCGTCCCTGTCGGTCGCGCTGCGGCTGCTGCGCGGGGTGATCCGCTCCGGGTCGAGCTGACCTCGTGGCGACGCTGACCGAGCTCGTCCGCCGGCACACCGGGCTGGGCGCCGTCGACGAGGAGTGGCTGCACCTGCTGGTCGGCGACTGGCAGCTGCTGTCGGACCTGTCGTTCGCCGACCTCGTGCTGTGGGTGCCGCGCCGCGACGGCGGGTTCGTCGCCGTCGCCCATTGCCGCCCGTCCACCGGGCCGACCGTGCACTACGACGACGTCGTCGGCCAGGTCGTCGCCCCCGGCGCCCGCCGGCAGCTCGACGCCGCGTACGCCGACGGCCGCTCGCAGCGGGCCCGGGAGCCGCAGTGGCGCGGCGACGCCCCGGTGCGGGAGGAGGCCGTCCCGGTGGTCCGCGACGGCGCCGTCGTCGCCGTCCTGGGCCGTTACACCAACCTGGCGACCGCCCGGACGCCGAGCCGGCTCGAGCTCACCTACCTCCAGCTCGCCGACGCGCTGACCGCGATGGTCGCCGCCGGCGGCTACCCGGTCACCGGGGCGCCGACCGGGCTGCGTCGCGGCGCGCCCCGGGCCGGGGACGGGCTGATCCGTCTCGACGTCCACGGGACGGTGCGCTACGCCAGCCCGAACGCGGTCTCCGACCTGCACCGGCTGGGCTTCGTCGGCAACCTCGTCGGGCAGTCCCTCGCGGAGGTGGTGACCGGTCTCGTCGAGGCGCCGGACCCGGTGGACGAGGGGCTGCCGCTCGTGCTGACCGGCCGGGCCCCGTGGCGCACCGACGTCGAGGCCCGCGGGGTCGCGCTGTCCCTGCGTGCCGTGCCGCTCACCGACGGCCCGCCCCCGTCGGCCGGGGGCCGGCGGACCGGGGCGATCGTGCTGTGCCGCGACGTCAGCGAGCTGCGCCGCCGGGAGCGCGAGCTGCTCACCAAGGACGCGACCATCCGGGAGATCCACCACCGGGTGAAGAACAACCTGCAGACGGTCTCGGCGCTGCTGCGGCTGCAGGCGCGCCGACTGCCGGCGGGGGAGGGCCGCGCCGCGCTCGAGGAGGCCGTCCGGCGGGTGGCGACGATCGCCCTGGTCCACGAGACGCTCGCCCAGGGCTTCCAGGAGACGGTCGACCTCGATGACGTCGTCGACCGCGCGGTGCGGCTGGCGTGCGAGGTCGCCGGTACCGCGCCGGTCACGGCCAGGCGGACCGGGCGGTTCGGGGTGGTCCGTGCCGAGGACGCCACCCCGCTGGCGCTCGTCATCACCGAGCTCGTGACCAACGCCGTCGAGCACGGGCTGGCGGGGCGAGCCGGTGAGGTCGAGGTCGACGCGCACCGGGACGGCCAGTGGCTGACGGTCCGGGTCCGGGACGACGGGGTCGGTGTCGCCGGCCTGCAGCCGGGGGCGGCGGTGCCGCCCGCCGCGGGGCTGGGGACCCAGATCGTCCAGGCGCTCGTGCAGTCCGACCTGCGGGGGCGGATCACCTGGGCGGCGCGGGAGGGCGGCGGCACCGAGGTGACCGTGGAGGCCCGGCTGCGGTGAGCGGGCCGGGTGCGGACGTGCGACGAGGCAGGGCGCCCGGTGCTCGGGCGCCCCGCCTCGTCGGGGGTCGGCGGGGGAGGTGCGGCGGTCAGCCGGCGCGGCGGGCCCGGGCGTTGCGGCGCTTGAGCGCACGCCGCTCGTCCTCGGACATACCGCCCCAGACGCCGGCGTCCTGGCCGTTCTCGAGCGCCCACTTCAGGCAGCTCTCCACGACCTCACACCGCCGGCAGACCGCCTTGGCCTCCTCGATCTGCAGGAGCGCCGGGCCGGTGTTCCCGATCGGGAAGAACAGCTCCGGGTCCTCGTCGAGGCAGGCAGCGCGGTGGCGCCAGTCCATCAGTTCTCAGTCTCCTTCTCCGCTTGTGAACCATTTCACGAGTGCTCACCCACAAAAAGGCGCGCCATCGTCCAGGCGCGCCCCGCGTGACGTACCACCCTCGCAAGGTCCGGACGGTTACACAAGGGGTCGTGCCCAACATCACCCAGGTGTCGTCCTGAGTGCTTGCTCACAGACGGCCCGAGACGTCGGCTGTCGCGTAACGCCACACTGACGTGCACGCCGACTCTAGGGCCGAACCCGGCGCCCCGCCAGACCATCCGCCGGGCAGGGTCCCGGGCGTGTCACCTGTGGCAACGACGGGTCGGCGCGCCGTGTTCCGCCGGAGCCTGGCAGCCTGGGGCGGATGAGCCAGCCCCCCGCCCCGGTGCGCCGCCCGCCGCTGCAGGTCGCGGTCGTGGCCCTCGTCGCCCTCGAGGCCGGGATGCTGCTGGGCGTGGCGGTCTTCTACGTCGTGGGGATCGCGCGCGGTGCGGCGAGCGACGTCGTGGTCGCCGCGTTCACCGCCGCCCTCGCCGTGGTGGTCGGCGGTGCGCTCGGGGTGTTCGCCCGGGGACTGTGGGCGGGGCGCCGGTGGTCGCGCGCTCCGGTGGTGACGTGGAATCTGCTCGTCGGGTTCTCGGTGCTCAGCAGCGGGGGCTGGCGGACGCCGGTCGGCGTGGGTGTGCTCGTCGTCGCCGTCGTCGTCCTCGTCGCGGTGCTGTCGCCGACGGTGACCCGGGCGACGTCGTCCGCGGCCGACCCGCCGGTCACCTGACGGGGCGGTCGCCCGGGGCTCCCCGGTCGGGGGGGCTCACCCCTGGTCCGCGCCCGGGTCGGTGAGGCCTTCGCGGAGCTGGGCGAGCGTGCGGCTCAGCAGCCGCGAGACGTGCATCTGGGAGATGCCGACCTCGGCGGCGATCTGGGACTGGGACATCCCGCGGACGAACCGCAGCGCGAGGATGCGGCGCTCGCGGGCGGGCAGCTCCTCGAGCAGCGGGCGCAGCGCCTCCCGGTTCTCCACGGTCTCCAGGGCGGTGTCGTCCTCGGCGAGCCAGGACTGCGGGCCGTCGTCGGCGTCCGTCTCCAGCGGGACGGTGGAGTAGGCGCCCGCGGACTCCAGGGCCTCGAGCACCTGCTCGGGGTCGACGCCGACGCGCTGCGCGAGCTCGTCGACCGTGGGGGAGCGCCCGAGCTCCTGGGCGAGCACGGCCCGGGACTCGGTGAGCGTGCGGGACAGCTCCTGGAGCCGCCGCGGGACCCGGACCGCCCAGCCGCGGTCCCGGAAGTGCCGGCGGATCTCCCCGAGGACGGTGGGGACCGCGAAGGACGCGAACGCGTGGCCTCGCTCGGGCTCGAACCGGTCGACGGCCTTGAGCAGGCCGATCGTGCCGACCTGGACGAGGTCGTCCAGCGGCTCACCGCGGTCGGCGTACCGGCGGGCCAGGTGGTGCACGAGCGGCAGGTGCGCCTCGACGACCCGGTCGCGCAGCGCCCGGCGTTCGGGGTCGTGCTCGGCCATCGCACACAGCCGGGCCAGGTCGGCGACCACCGCCGGGTCCTGCCCGTTGACGGGGCGTCCCCCGGTGTCGGTGTCGCGTGGCTGCGGCACCTCAGCGGTCACGAGCGGGCCTCCCTCACGCTCGTCCGTCACGCTCGTCCGTCACCCTCGTCGGACCCGACGGTGCCGCAGCGTGATGGAGCTGGAGCCGTTCCCGGACTCGGTGTCGATCTCGCCGGCCAGCGCCTCGAGCACCGCCCAGGCGAAGCTCGAGCGCTCTGGCAGGGTGGTGGCCGGGCCGGTCACCCGGACCTGCAGGACGTCGTCGCCGAGGTCGAACGCGGCCCGCAGCGGCGCTCGGGTCTGCGGACCGGCGCCGGCACCGGGGTCGTCGGCGGGGTCCCCGCCGACGCCGAGCAGCAGCGCGCACGCCTCGTCGACGGCGATGCGCAGGTCCTCGATCTCGTCGAGGGTGAGGTCCATCCGGGCGGCCAGCCCTGCGGTCGCCGTCCGCAGCACGGCGAGGTAGGCCGGGTCGGCCGGCACCTCCAGCTCGACCCGGTCGGTGCTCACGGGGGTGTCCCTCGACGTCACGGGGACCATGGTGACCGGTTCCGCCGGGGACGGCGACCGCGGATCCGGCGGCCGGTGCTCAGGCGGCCGGTGCTCAGGCGGGCGCGGCGCCGAGCGACTGCAGCGCCTCGCCCTCCAGCCGCCAGGTGGTCCACTCCTGCAGCGGCGCGGCGCCCAGCGACCGGTAGAAGCCGTGGGCGGGGCTGTTCCAGTCCAGCACCGTCCACTCCAGCCGGGTCCAGCCGCGGGTCGTGCACTCGGCGGCCAGCGCCTGCAGGAGGGCGCGGCCGAGGCCCCGCCCGCGGTGCTGCGGGCGGACGTAGAGGTCCTCGAGCCAGATGCCGTGCCTGCCCCGCCAGGTGGAGTAGCTGACGAACCACAGCGCCGTGCCCACGACTGCGGGCTCCACGACGTCGCTGTCCACGACGTGGGGGCCGCCGCCGGCCACCTCGACGACGTGGCAGTGCACCCGAGGGTCCGGCCCGAACAACGCGTCGGCGAGGTCCTGCGCCGTCGCCTCCACGGCGTCCGGCTCCCTCTCGTAGGCGGCGAGCTCGCGGACCAGGGCGTCGACGGCGGGGACGTCGTCCGGGCGGGCGGGGCGGACGCGCCAGGCGGGGGTCGTGGTCACGGGGCCAGCATGCCGGTCACCTGCTGCGGTGGACGACGCCGGGCAGGTCGGCGACCTGAACCGGCTGCGCGTCCCCGTGCTGGACGAGCCAGCCGCGACCGGGGCGGGCGCTGACGGCGCGCGGCACCCGGACGCCGAGCGCGTCGCCGTCGGCGTAGCCGGTCGGGCACAGCAGCAGCCCGGTGCGGCTGCGGCGCAGCTCCGGGACGGTGCCGCGGAACCGGCCGGCGAGGTCACCGGGGTCACCGGCGACGACCACGCCGCCGCCGGCGGCGAGGTGCCGGGCGAGCGGGTCGTCGGCTCCGGTGGTGTCGAGGTCGCGGGCCTCGTCGACCAGCACGGTGACCTCGGGGCCGAGCTCGGCCAGCAGCGTGCGCAGGCGCTCGACGTCCCCGGGGGAGACGACGGCGTCCGCAGGGACGGTCGTCGCCGCCGGAGAGTTCGGTGAGGCCAGGACGACGACGCGGCGGCTCGGGCGGTCCAGCTGCCGGGCCAGGACCGCCAGGGCCGTCGAGCGGCCGGACCCGGGCGGTCCGGCGACCAGGAGCCGGCGGCACTGCGCGCGGGACAGGCCGACGACGCGGGCGTCGTCCCCGCCGATGCCGACCGGCACCTCGACGCCCGGTGCGGCGTCCAGGTCGGTCACGGCGACCTCGTCCGGCAGCGCCCGCAGCCGGAACGGGGGCTGCGGGTTCGTGCCGGCTGCCGGGTCTGCGTCGACGGCGGGGTCGCGCTCGACCTGCGGGTCGGGCCAGCCCGCGGCCGCGAGGACCTGCACCTCCAGGCTCCGGTCGCCGGTGAGCCACAGCCCGCGCCCCGGGGGCATCCTCGACGGCAGGGCGGAGGGGTCGGCGCCGGCCAGGACGGCGTCCGCCGGGTCACTCGTCCGCAGCAGCAGCCGCGCCGTGAACGCCCCGGCCGCGCGGCCCGTGGTGAGCGCCCGCTCCCCGGTCACGACGCTGCTGACGGCGACGGCCGGTCCCTCCCGGACGACGTGCAGCAGGTCGTCCACGACGTCGGCCCGGTCGGCGGCCTCCAGCTCGCGGACCAGGACGTCCCAGCCGTCGATGAGGAGCACGAGCGGGCTCGCCGGCGCGGGGTCCTGGCGCCGGCGGCGCACCTCCGCCAGCAGGGAGGTCGCCAGGCGTCCCAGCAGGTCGGGGTCGTCCCGGCGCAACAAGGCCGCCGTGTGCGGCAGCGACCGCAGCGGCTGCAGAGCGGCGTCCGGCCCTGCGACGACGTAGAGGTGCACGGTGCCGTGCGGCCGGCCGGCAGCCGCCTGTGCGGCCGCCAGGACGGTGCCCGTGCGGCCCGACCGGGGCGCCCCGATGACGGCGAGCGCCGTCCCGGGCCGGAGCGGCAGGGTCACCGGCGGACGGCTCCCCATCTGCGGGGAGTCGCCGAGCCCGAGCACCAGCGCGGGCACGTCGTGCTCGGGTGCCAGGTGGCTGCCGGCTGCGGCTGGGTCGTACGCCGCGACTGGGTCGTACGCCGCGACTGGGTCGTACGCCGCGACTGGGTCGTACGCCGTGGCCATGTCCTCGGGGGTGAGCACCTCCGGCAGCGGCGGCAGCCACAGGCCGCTCGGCGCCCGCCGACCGGAGCGGGCCGCAGCCTCGGACACGGCGGCGACGATGCGAGCCAGGTCGCTCGGTCCCTGCGGGGAGACGGACGCGTGGGAGGCCTGGCCGGGCCGGTCGTGCTGGACGGCGCGGCCGGCGTCCAGCAGCCGGACCTGCGGTCGGTCGTCGGCGCCCTCCGTCCGGCCGCCCACGTGCGCGCTCTGGAACGGCACCAGCGAGCCGGCACCCGTCCGCAGCACCCCGCGGCCGGGTCGGCGCGGGTCGATCGCCGCGGCGTCCGGTGCCTCGACGACGTCCACGGAGTCGCTGCGGTCCCTGACCCGCAGCGCGATCCGCAGGTTGACGTTCGCCGCGATGTCCGGGGTGACCACCCCGGCCGGTCGTTGGGTGGCCAGGACGAGGTGCAGCCCGAGGGAGCGCCCGACGGCGGCCAGCCGGACGAGCCCGGCGACGAAGTCCGGCAGCTCGTCGGCCAGCACCCGGAACTCGTCGACGACGATCATCAGGCGCGGCAACGGGTCGCGGTCCGGCAGGTCGCGGTAGCCGTCGAGGTCACGGGCACCGGCCTCGCGGAGCAGCCGCTCACGACGACGGACCTCCGCGCCGAGCGCGACCAGGGCACGGCGCGTCAGGTGCTCGTCCAGGTCGGTGACCAGGCCGACGGTGTGCGGCAGGTCGGCGCACTCGGCGAACGCCGACCCGCCCTTGTAGTCGATGAGCAGAAAGGTGAGCTCGTCCGGTGGGACCGTGGCCGCCAGGGACGCCAGCAGGGTCCGCAACAGCTCCGACTTGCCGGCACCGGTCGTGCCGCCGACGAGGGCGTGCGGTCCGTCGACTCGCAGGTCCGGGGCCAGCGGCCCGTCCGTCCCCGCGCCGATCAGCGGCTGCAGCGCGCCGCTGCTGCGTGACCACACCGCGGCGACGGCCTCGGCGTCCAGCGGGTCGGTCCCGGTGTGCCGCAACAGGTCCACGAGACTGACGGAGTCGGGCAGCGCCGGGCCGTCCTGGCCGGTGCCGTCCCGCAGCGGCGCCAGCGAGCGGGCCACGGCGTGCGCCCAGCCGGCGCTCACGACGTCCGCGACGACGTGCCCGCCGTCGGCTGTGTCGATGGGGTCGTCGGGGTCGTGAGGGTCGGCTGTGTCGATGACGTCCGGTCGGTCGGTGGCCAGCCGGACCCGCAGACGGCCGCGGCTAGTTGCCACCGCCTCCACCGTCGCGGTGCACTCGATCGGCAGGCCGGCGGGGTCGGTGTCCCGGCAGACGACGAGGACGCCGACCGCCGGACCGTCTCGCAGCAGGTCGGTGACACCGGGCACCTGGGCCAGCGCCTGGTACCCGTCCAGGACGACGACGTGCCGGCGTCCGGACCACGTCGCCGGGCCGGACCCGGAAGGGGCCTGCCGGCGGCCGGCCACCTCCGCGCGCAGCTCCTCGACGACGGCTCCGGCGTCTCGCGCTCCGTCGAGGTGCTCGCGGACCGCTGCCGGCACGTGCGGCAGCCACCGGGCCCACGCCCAGGCCCTGCCCGCTGCACGGTCGGGGCAGACGATCCACAGCGACGTGTCCCGCGGGCTCTGGAGGACGGCCAGACCCAGGACGGCGAACCGCAGCACCCCGGCCAGGTCCGGGGTGCCGCCGGCCATCCCGACCACGCCGAGGTCGGCCAGCGGCACCGCGACCGGGACGTCCGGACAGCTCAGCAGGCTCTCGTCGTCCGGACTCTTCAGGTCGTCCGGGCCCTTCAGCCGGACCCGGGAGCGAGCCCGGCCGGTGCCGACCCGCAGCAGCAGGTCGTCGGCGTCCCCCGGACGGCGCTCCCACAGCCGGACCGACGGCGTCCCGGCCGCGACGGCGAGCGTCGGTGCGTCCGGGGCCAGCAGCCGCCGGCGGCGGCTCTCCGCGGCGACCGCCTCCTGGGCCCGTCGGCGGACGTCCGCGAGCTCGCGCTCGTACCGCTCCAGCGCGGCCCGGTGGGTCCGGCGGGCACCACGCCGGTCCGACACCACGGACCCGAGCACCAGCACCGGGGAGGTCAGGCCGAGCAGCAGCGCGAACGGCGACCACAGCAGGGCCATCGGGATGCTCACCGCCAGGGGGAGGAGCGCCGTCAGCCACGGCACCGGGCGGTGCTCCGGTGGCGCGGGCTCCGCCGGCACCGTCAGCGCGACGTCCTCGAGGGCGGGGACGACCCGCGGTGCCCGGCCCACCTCCACCGTCCCCTCGCCGGTCGGGTGGCACACCGCGACCCGGTACTCCGGTGCCCGGACCACCAGCGTGGTCGACCCCAGCCGCAGGCGGGCCCCGGGGCGGACCCGGGCACTGGCGTCACCCACGGTGACCCCGTCCACGGCGGTGCCGTTCGCGGAGCCGACGTCGCGGGCGAGCACGCCCTGGGGTGACACCTCCAGGACGAGGTGCTGACGGGAGACGTCGGGGTCGGTGAGACGCAGGTCCGCGTCCGCCGCGCGGCCCACCCGGTGGGTGCCGGGGCGCAGCAGGTGGACGAGGCCGGCGTCCGGGCCCTCGACGACGTGCAGCTCACCGAGTCCTCGCCGGTCCCGGCGCAGTCCCCAGGCCGTGGCCGGGTCGTCGTCCGGGGCGGTGCCGGTGACCAGCAGTGCGCCCTCGGTCAGCGGGGGCGCTCCGAGCACGTCGTCGTCCGCGACCGGCCGGCCTGCCACCCACACCGGTCCCGGCGGCGTCCCGGTGGCGGCGAGCAGGTCGGCCCGGACGGCGCCGAACGGCGTGCCCGGACGCGCCCGGACGACGACGTCGACGTCCGGGCGGCCGCCCTGCCGCCGGGTCAGCGTCCAGCGCAGCTCCACCAGGCGAAGGGTGGCAGCGACGCGGGTCCCTCCGCGCCCGCCCTGTGGACAACCCCCCCGACGCCCCCCTCCTCGTGATCATGCAATCCCGCCACCCTCTGCCCGCCACCCATTGCCCCTGCCACCCACTGCCCCCGCCACCCACTGCCCCCGCCACCCACTCGCAGAATGCTGGGTTGGTGGCGCAACACGCCGGCAGATGACGGACGAATCCAGCATTCTGCGGGCGGTCTCGCTACCTGGCCTGATGGTCAGTGGGGCGTCTTGGCTGGCTCCACGAGCTCGACGAGGACGCCGCCGGCGTCCTTGGGGTGCACGAAGTTGACCCGGCTGTTCGACGTCCCCCTGCGGGGCGCGTCGTAGAGCAGCCGCATCCCGCGCTCGCGTAGAACCGTGGACACCCGTTCGACGTCGTCGACGCGGTAGGCGACCTGCTGGACGCCGGCCCCGTTGCGGTCGAGGAACTTCGCGATCGTCGAGGTCTCGTCGAGCGGTGCGAGCAGCTGCACGCACGAGTGCGGCGCCGCCGGGTCGCCCACGCCCATCATCGCCTCGCGGACGCCCTGGTCGGTGTTCACCTCCTCGTGGAGCAGCACCATGCCGAAGGTGTCCCGGTAGAACGCGATGGCGGCCTCGAGGTCGGGGACGGCCACCCCGACGTGGTCGATCGCGGTGAACAGCGGTTCCGGCGGGTCGGTCGTGGCGGGCTCGGTCATGACGAAAGGGTGCCAGAGCCCCGGCCGTGCAGGCTGTGGCGCCGCCCACGTGGCCCTCCGTGGCACAGGCCACGGCGCTCCCTCTGGACGCCGGCCACTGCCGAAGTAGGGTGGACGTCACCGTGACGTGCCCGCCCAGGAGGTACCCGTGACCAGCCCCCGCACCAGCGTCATCGTCGCCGGCGCCCGCACCCCGATGGGGCGGCTGCTCGGCTCGCTCAAGGACTTCTCCGGCAGCGACCTCGGCGGCGTCGCCATCAAGGGCGCCTTGGACAACGCCGGCGTGGCGCCCGACCAGGTCGACTACGTGATCATGGGGCAGGTGCTGACCGCGGGTGCCGGGCAGATCCCGGCCCGCCAGGCCGCGGTCAAGGCGGGTATCCCGATGACCGTCCCGGCCCTGACCGTCAACAAGGTCTGCCTGTCGGGGATCGACGCCATCGCGCTGGCCGACCAGCTGATCCGCGCCGGCGAGTTCGACGTCGTCGTGGCCGGCGGCCAGGAGTCGATGACGCAGGCGCCGCACCTGCTGGAGAAGTCGCGGTCCGGCTACAAGTACGGCGACGTCACGGTGCGCGACCACATGGCCTACGACGGCCTGTGGGACGTGTTCACCGACCAGGCGATGGGCGGGCTCACCGAGGGCGCCAACTGCGCCGACCGGGAGTTCTCCCGCGAGGAGCAGGACGCGTTCTCCGCCCGCAGCCACCAGCTCGCCGCGCAGGCGTGGAAGAACGGCCTGTTCGACGACGAGGTCGTCCCGGTGCACATCCCGCAGCGCAAGGGGGACCCGGTCGAGTTCCGCTACGACGAGGGCATCCGCGAGGACACGACGGTCGAGTCCCTGGCGCGTCTCAAGCCCGCCTTCCGCCCCGACGGCACGATCACCGCCGGGTCCGCCTCCCAGATCTCGGACGGCGCTGCCGCCGTCGTCGTGATGAGCAAGGAGAAGGCCACCGAGCTCGGCCTGTCGTGGCTGGCCGAGATCGGCGCGCACGGTGTCGTGGCCGGCCCGGACTCGACCCTGCAGAGCCAGCCGTCGCGCGCCATCGAGGCGGCCTGCGCCAAGGAGGGCATCACCCCCGCCGACCTCGACCTCGTGGAGATCAACGAGGCGTTTGCTGCGGTCGGTCTGGCCAGCATCAAGGAGCTGGACCTCGACCCGGAGAAGGTCAACGTCAACGGCGGTGCCATCGCCATGGGCCACCCGATCGGCATGTCCGGCGCCCGGATCACCCTGCACCTCGCACTGGAGCTGCAGCGGCGGGGCGGCGGAACCGGGGTCGCGGCGCTGTGCGGCGGGGGCGGTCAGGGCGACGCTCTCGTCGTCCGCGTGCCGAGGTCCTGAGCTTGGCGGCCGGTGCCCGCGCCGACCTCTCGATCGACGACCTGGTCCGACGCGCGCGGGAGGGGTCACCGCGGGCGGTCGCCCGTCTCATCTCTCTGGTCGAGGACGCCTCACCGCAGCTGCGGGAGGTGATGGCCGCGCTCGCCCCGCACACCGGGCGGGCATGGGTGATCGGGCTGACCGGCTCCCCGGGAGTGGGCAAGTCGACGACCACGTCCATGATCGTCTCGGCTCTGCGTGCCCGGGACCTGAGGGTCGGGATCCTGGCGGTGGACCCGTCCTCCCCGTTCTCCGGCGGTGCGCTGCTCGGCGACCGGATCCGGATGCAGGACCACGTCCTGGACCGCGAGGTCTACATCCGCTCCATGGCGAGCCGCGGCCACCTCGGTGGTCTGGCCTGGTCGACCCCGCAGGCGCTTCGGGTGCTCGACGCCTGCGGCTGCGACGTCGTCCTCGTCGAGACGGTGGGTGTCGGGCAGAGCGAGGTGGAGGTTGCCCGGACGGCGGACACGACCGTCGTCCTGCTCGCGCCCGGGATGGGGGACGGCGTCCAGGCCGCCAAGGCGGGGATCCTCGAGATCGGCGACGTGTTCGTCGTCAACAAGGCCGATCGGGAGGGTGCGGACGCCACCGTGCGGGACATCCGCGGCATGATCTCGCTCGGCGAGCGGCGTCAGGCCGGGGACTGGCGCCCGCCGGTGGTCAAGTCGGTCGCGTCCCGGTCCGAGGGGGTGGACGACGTCATGGAGGCTCTGGACAAGCACTGGGACTGGCTGCAGTCCAGCGGAGAGCTCGGACGACGCCGGCACCGGCGCGCGGCTGACGAGATCGAGGCGCTGGCCGTCACCGCGTTGCGCGAGCGGATCGGCGACCTGCGCTCGGGGCGCGGTCTGGACGACCTCGCCGCGCAGGTCGTCGCAGGTGATCTCGACCCGTACACAGCCGCCGACCGCCTCGTCGCCGCGGTCGCAGGCTGAGCTCGCGGATGCGCTGGCGTCGTCGTGCGGGCCACAGCCAGTGAGGGACGCGATGACGACGCGGCACGGTGTCACCGGGTTGATCGCGACGCGACCACCCCGCTGGAAGCCGCCGCTGCCTCGCCGGCAGTCGGTGTGACTGTCCCGGTCGCGCAGCGGCTGGCGGCCCAGCTGCTGAGCGGTTCGCTCGCGACGTCGGTGACCGGCGTCGTCGATCGCGTGCTCGCCGTCCAGGCCCAGGACCTGCGCGGCGCGCGGCTTGCCGTCCGGGTGAGGTCCACGGGGCTTCGCGCGTCCGACGTCGACCGTGCGCTCACGCAGGACCGCTCTGTCGTCGTGAGCTGGCTCAACCGCGGCACCCTGCACCTCGTGCGTGCCGAGGACTACTGGTGGCTGCACGAGCTGACCACCGCGCCGCAGGTGTCCTCCAACGTGAGGCGGTTGCGGCAGGAAGGCGTGTCGCCGGAGGCGGCAGAACGCGGTGTGCAGGCGGTGGTGCGAGCGCTGGAGGGTGGTCCGCGCAGCAGGCAGCAGCTGCGGGACGTCGTCGCCTCAGTGGGAGTTCCCGTCGCCGGGCAGGCCCTCGTGCACGTGCTGCTCCTCGCCACCTTGCGGGGTCACGTCGTCCGAGGCCCCGTTGACGACGAGGAGCAGGCCTTCGTGCTGACCCGCGACTGGTTGGGCCGACCGCCCGCACCGCTCGAGCGGGACGTCGCACTCGCCGAGCTGGCTCGCCGGTACCTGGCCGGGCACGGGCCGGCGACCGCGGATGACCTGGCGCGCTGGGCCGGTATCCGGCTCGGCGAGGCGAGGCGCGGAGTGCGGGCCCTGCGCGACCTGGTGGAGATGGAGGACGGGTCGGTGGACGTGGCGCGCAGGGGGCCCGTGCCGCCGCTGCCGCCCCCACGGCTGCTCGGAGCGTTTGATCCGCTTCTGACGGGGTGGCGCTCGCGCGAGCCGATCGTCGGAGAACACCGGTCGCTGGTGACGAGCAACGGTGTCTTTCGCCCGTTCGCTCTTGTCGGCGGCCGTGCTGTCGCGACGTGGACCATCGTGCGGGGCCGGGTGTCGCTGACTCCGCTGGAGCAGGTGTCGGCGCACAACCTCGCTGCCCTCGAGGACGACGCTGTCGACGTCCTGCGCTTCCTGGCAGAGTGAGGCGCATGATCGTCGCGTTCTCCGTCGCACCGTCCGGAACCGGTGACTCCGTCAGCGCCGCCGTCGCGGACGCCGTCCGCGTGGTCCGGGAGTCGGGACTGCCGAACCGGACCGACGCCATGTTCACCAGCATCGAGGGGGAGTGGGACGAGTGCATGGACGTCGTCCGGCGCGCCTGTGAGGCGGTCGGGCGGCACGGCAACCGGGTCTCGCTCGTGCTCAAGGCCGACATCCGCCCCGGCCGCACCGGTGAGCTGCAGGGCAAGCTCGACCGGCTCGAGGCCGCGCTGGAGCGGGCCGAGGGCGAAACGGGTCCAGGCCGGTAGCCAGGTCGCGGCTGGTCGTCAGCGCGGCTGGTCGTCGGGTCGCGCTCGCTGGCGCGCCATAGGGGTCAGCTGGTGTCGGGGGTGGATCGGGGTGGGGTGGCGGGATTGCATGATCACGGATGGGGGGGCGAGGATCTCCCTTGACCCGGTCGCCGGTGCCCCCATGACGTCCGCGCGGCTCTAGTCTCGTCCCGCCGGCTCGGCTACCTTCCGGACATGGCTGTCGCCCGCTCGCCGTCCGTCGTCCTCGACTGCCCGGACCCCGCCGTCCTGGCACGCTTCTACGCCGAGCTGCTCGGCTGGACGGTGGAGGCCGGCGACGACTGGGCCGACGTCCGCCCGGCCGACGGCAGCCAGTGCCTGTCCTTCCAGCAGGTGACGGACTACCGGGCACCGCAGTGGCCGGGCCAGGACCTGCCGCAGCAGATGCACCTCGACGTCGTCGTCGACGACCTGGACGCCGCCGAACGGGCGGTCGTGGCGCTCGGCGCGACACGGCACGCCCACCAGCCGGGGACGACGTTCCGGGTGTTCCTCGACCCCGCCGGGCACCCGTTCTGCCTGTGCCTGGACTGAGGCTGCTTCAGCCCTCGACCGCACGTCGCAGCTCCGCCAGCCGGTCACTCAGCGCGTCGAGCGAGTAGTGGGCGTTGAGGCCGCTGGGGTTCGGGAGCAGCCACACCCGCGCGCCGGCGAGCCGCCGCTCCTGCGGCCCCACCGACGCCGTCCGGTCGTCGAACGCCGTGCGGTACGTCGTGACTCCCAGCACGGCGACGAACCGTGGGGCCCATCGCTGGACGTCGGCGACGAGTCGTTCGCCGCCCGCCCGGATCTCCTGCTTCGTGAGCTCGGCCGCCGTCGCGGTCGCCCGCTCCACGACGTTCGTGATGCCCAGGCCGAGGCCGAGGAGCTCGTGCTGCTCGGCGGGCGCCAGCTGCCGCGGTGTGAACCCGGAGCGGTGCAGTGCCGGCCAGAACCGGTTCCCCGGACGGGCGAAGTGGAACCCGGTCCACGCCGTCCACAGTCCTGGGTTGATGCCGCAGAAGAGGACCCGCAGACCGGGCGCGGCGACGGGCGGGACGGTGCCGCCGACGTAGCGGAGGAGCTCCTCCCTGCCCGGACCACGGCGTCCGGGCGCTGTCGATCGCGCCACGGACGCACGCTAGCGGTCCCGGCGCGGCGTGGTCCGGGCAGGCGGCGGGCGTGGGGGGTGGCGGGATTGCATGATCACGAACAGGGGAGTGATCACCGAGGGGGGAGGGGGAGGGTGTCGAGCTCGGTGAGGCCATCCGTCGCCAGCAGGGTCAGGGTCCGGCCACCGTCACCGGCACCCTCGGCGAGGACGACGACGCGCTCACCGACCGGCGTGGCGCGCAGCACCCACGCCTCGCGGTCCGTCGTCCAGCGGCCGGTCTCGGTGAGGGTGCCGTCGCGGGCGACCGACACCCCGACGACGCCGCTGCTGCCGCCCGCCGCGAGCGGCAGCAGCGCGAGCCGGCGTTCCGGCAGGTAGCTGAAGGCGCGGGACTCGCCCTCGACGTCCGTCCACGCGTCGCGGTAGGTGAGTGTGTCGATCCGCGCCGGCGCCGCCAGGTCGCGCAGGTCGAACGACGACACCTGCGCCCCGGTGACCTGGCCGGTCTCGGTCGCGTCCTGGCCCACCCCGAGCAGCAGGTCGTCGCCGAGCGGGTGCAGGTACGCCGAGTAGCCGGGGATCTTCAGCTCCCCGACCACGGCCGGGGCGGCCGGGTCGGACAGGTCGACGGTGTACAGCGGGTCGGTCTGCCGGAACGTCACGACGACGGCGAGGTCGCCGAACCAGCGGACGGCGCGGATCTCCTCACCCTTGCCCAGCCCGCCGACCGAGCCGGTCTCGACCAGATCCCCGTCGCGCTCGGCGAGCACGGTGACGACGGCCTCGGTGCCGTGCTCGGCCGACTCCGCGGTGGTGGCCACGCGCAGCATGCCGTCCTGCGCGCTCATCGCCCAGCGGCCGAGCAGCCAGCCGGGCACCGAGCCCGACCCGAGGTACTCGGTGCGCGCCGGGTCGGTGATGTCGAAGCCGTGCAGCTGCGTCGAGCTCGACACCACGGTCGTCCCGATGCGGACGTCGACCGGCACCGGGAAGCCCCAGCCGCCACGGGTGGTGGCGACGTACAGCCGGTCGGCCGAGGCGTAGACCATGCCGCCGTCCGCCGACACGGCGTCGGTGTCCACCGTCGGGACGTCGGCCGCACCGGCGTCCAGCGTCAGCACGGTGACGGTGCCGAGCCCCGCCGGGTCGACGGGGTGGGCGAGGGAGGCGCAGTCCACCGCGGGCTCGCGGGACAGCACCGAGCCGTCGGCGTCCCGGACGACGCGTTGCGGCAGCCACTCGGCGGCGGTCATGCTCTCGATCGCCGCCCGGTTCGCCTCCTCCGCGGCGTCCTCGTCGATGCTGCCGTCGGCGTCGTACTCCGGCTGGGGGAACGGGATGGCCGGTGTCGACCCCAGGACGACGCGGACGGCGTCGCCGACCACGCGCGCGGACAGGTAGGACGCCTCGACCTCCTCGGTGCGCACGAGGCGGGGACCACCGTCGGCCGTCAGGTCGAGGACGGACAGCACGGTCGTCGGTGCCCACGACTCGACGGGTGGCGGTGAGGGCACCACGGCGTCGGAGCCGCCGTCCTCGCTCGGCTCGGGCAGGCCGGGTTCGGGCAGCGGCGCCGGCTCGACCGGCTGCGGCTCGCCCTGGCCGACGACGAGGGCGCGGTCTCCGAGCAGCAGCAGCTCGCTGAGCCACTGCCCGTCGAGGGACACCGAGCCGGTCGAGCGCAGCCGCCCGCCGTCGGTGTCGACCACGTGCACCGCGTTGCCGGACAGGGTCACGACCCGGCGACCGTCCGTCTTGACCAGGTCCGGCTCGTCGACGCCCTGCTCCTGGACGTTGGTTCCCGTCTCGCCCGGGCCGACCGCGCCGCCGGTGACCCCGTCGGCGGCCTCGGCGGCGCTCTCGGCGGCGTCCTCGGCGATGCCCGCGAGCGCGTCGTCCTGACCGCCCGGCGCGCCGAGCACGCGCCCGAGCCAGCTGCCGCCGGCGTCGGGTCCCTGCAGGCCCCACGGCCCGACCAGGTCGAGCGCCTGGTCCCGGTACCACTGCTCGACGTCGTCGCAGCCGGTGAACGGCACGAGCTCGGCGGCGGCGGCCTCCGGCTCGGTGCCGGTGAGGGCCGGGACGACGAGAAGCCCGGCGGTGGCGGCCGCGACGGCGACGACGGCCCGTCGGGTCACGCGACGGCGCCGGTCGTCCGGGACAGGATCGGTCGGGCTGCTCATGGCTCCTCCTCGACGACGGGCACCGCTGTGACGCCGGCCACGTCGGCCCGGTTCCCGTCGAGACCGGATCGTGATCCGTCACGGCTGCACCGGACGCCGGCCTGCGCGCGGGTACCGTGACGGCCGTGCCCAGGCCCAGGCTCTCGTTCGACCCGGTCGCCCGCGCCGAGGAGCTGTGGTGCCAGCACTGGGGCGCCGACAGCCCGCACGACGCGATGGCCGCGGCCACGTCGGTGATGCGCGTCCAGCAGCTCCTGCTGGCCCGGTTCGACGCCGTCCTCAAACCGCTCGGGCTGACGTTCGCCCGCTACGAGGCACTGGTCCTGCTGGTGTTCAGCTCGGCCGGCGAGCTGCCGCTGTCCAAGGTGGGCGAGCGCCTCATGGTGCACCCGACGAGCGTCACGAACATCGTCGACCGCCTGGAGGCCTCCGGGTTCGTCGAGCGGGTGCCCAACCCTCGTGACGGGCGCGGCACGCTGGCGAGGATCACGCCGTCCGGCCGGGACGTCGCCGCGCGGGCGACCGAGCGCCTGCACGCGATCGAGTTCGGCCTGGAGGCCCTGGACGCCCGGCAGCGCGCCGACCTCACTGGGCTGCTGCGGCTGGTGCGGATCGGCGCCGGAGACTTCCCGGATAGTCGGACGTCCGAGTAACCTGGCGGCATGGACGCGGAGCAGATCGAGGCCGGACGACGTCGCTGGCAGGAGCGGTACGACGCCGCGCTGGCGAGCGGAAAGGTCCGGGACGCGGACTTCACCACGCTGTCGGGGACGGACGTCGACCCGGTCTACGGGCCGCCGGAGGGTGCGAGCGACCCGCGGATGGACCATATCGGCTGGCCCGGGGAGTTCCCGTTCACCCGCGGCCTGTACGCCACCGGCTACCGCGGCCGCACCTGGACCATCCGGCAGTTCGCCGGGTTCGGCAACGCGCGGCAGACCAACGAGCGCTACCGGATGATCCTCGAGCGCGGCGGTGGCGGCCTGTCCGTGGCCTTCGACATGCCGACCCTCATGGGCCGCGACTCCGACGACCCGCGCAGTCTCGGCGAGGTCGGGCACTGCGGCGTCGCGGTCGACAGCGCGGCCGACATGGACGTGCTGTTCGACGGCATCCCGCTCGGGGACGTCACCACGTCGATGACGATCTCCGGGCCCGCCGTCCCGGTGTTCTGCATGTACCTGGTCGCCGCCGAGCGGCAGGGTGTCGACATCCGCACCCTCAACGGCACCCTGCAGACGGACATCTTCAAGGAGTACATCGCGCAGAAGGAGTGGCTGTTCCCGCCGGAGCCGCACCTGCGTCTCATCGGCGACCTGATGGAGTACTGCGCGGCCAACATCCCCGCGTACAAGCCGCTCTCGGTGTCCGGCTACCACATCCGCGAGGCAGGCTCCACCGCCGCCCAGGAGCTGGCGTACACGCTCGCCGACGGCTTCGCCTACGTGGAGCTCGGGCTCTCGCGCGGCATGGACGTCGACGTGTTCGCCCCCGGACTGTCCTTCTTCTTCGACGCGCACGTCGACTTCTTCGAGGAGATCGCGAAGTTCCGTGCGGCCCGGCGCATCTGGGCGCGCTGGCTGCGAGACGTCTACGGCGCCAGGACCGACAAGGCGCAGTGGCTGCGCTTCCACACCCAGACGGCCGGTGTGTCACTCACCGCCCAGCAGCCCATGAACAACGTCGTCCGGACGGCGGTGGAGGCGCTCGCCGCCGTTCTCGGCGGCACGAACTCGTTGCACACCAACGCCCTTGACGAGACCCTCGCCCTGCCGACGGAGGAGTCGGCGGAGGTCGCGCTGCGGACCCAGCAGGTGCTGATGGAGGAGACCGGTGTCACGAACGTCGCCGACCCTCTCGGCGGGTCCTGGTACGTCGAGGCGCTCACGGACCGGCTCGAGGCCGAGGCCGAGCGCATCTTCGAGCGAATCCGCCGGATGGGGGAGCAGGGCCGGACGCCGAACGCCGACGGGGTCGTGGAGCACGAGATCGGGCCGATGACGTCCGGGATCCTGCGCGGCATCGAGGACGGCTGGTTCACCGGCGAGATCGCCGACGCGGCCTTCGCCTACCAGACCGCGCTGGAGAAGGGCGACAAGAAGATCGTCGGGGTCAACTGCCACACGCAGACGACGGCCCGCGAGCTGGAGATCCTGCGCGTCAGTCACGAGGTCGAGCGCGAGCAGGTCCGGGTGCTGGCGCAGCGCCGGCAGGCTCGCGACGACGCAGCGGCGCGCGCCGCGGTGCGCCGCATGGTCGAGGTGGCCCGCACCGACGGCAACCTCGTCGAGCCGATGCTGGAGGCCGTGCGGGCCGAGGCCACCCTCGGTGAGATCTGCGGGGCGCTGCAGCAGGAGTGGGGCGGGTACACCGAGCCGGCCCGGTTCTGAGCCCTCACGGAGCATCTGAGCCCTCACGGAGCCGTGGTACCCGCGCGGCCGTAGGCGTCGCTGAGCCGGACGACGTCCTCGCGCCAGCCCGGCGCCGCGGTCGAGCACTCGGCCACGACGAGCTCGGTCGTCGCCGCGACCCGGTGCACCACCCCGGCCGGGACGTGCACGGTGTCGCCGGCGCGGACCACCACGGCCTCCAGGTGCTCGGCGTCCGGGCCGTGCTCGACGACTCCCTGGCCGGAGACGACGTAGAGGGTCTCGTCCTTCTCCCGGTGGAACTGGCAGGACAGGCAGTGACCGGCGTGCACGGTGATGAGCTTGCCGGCGTAGCACCCGTCGACCAGAGCGAAGAGCACCTCGTGCCCCCACGGCTTGGGCTGTGTCCCCGCCCGGCCGAAGACCGCCGCCCGTCTCGCGGGTGCCGCCGGGCTCGCCTGGGCTGCCTCTGTCGGCTGGGTCACCGGTGCCTGCCGGTCCGTCGTCGTGCCCACCCTGGTGCCTCCGTCTCGTCCGGTCCGGGACGTCTGCCCCGTCCTCGCCGACGGTAGGTGGGGCGGCGTCCGGCCGTGGCGGAAACGTCAGACTCACCGGTGCACCCCGGCCACGGTTTGACGAGTCGTGCCCGTGCCCTCACTGTCCGTCGCCACGGTTCGCCGTCCCGGGTCACGGCGTCCGACCGCGGCGTCCGACCGCGGCGCGCCGGCCTGGTGACGCCCACCTATCCTGATCGTCGGCCCGACCCCGACCCGAGCCCGACCCCGAGGAGCAGCACCCGTGCAACGCGTCCTGCTGGCCGTGCTGGCCGGGCTGCTCGCGCTGGCCGGGGTCGCCGCGCTCGCGGTCGGTATCGCCCAGCGCACCGTGTGGCTGCCTGAGGACGAGGTGAGCGCCACCGCGACGCTGCCCTCCGACGTCCCGCTGGCCGTCACCGAGCCGGGCGTGCTGGAGATGCGCGAGGGCCCGGTGACGGTGACGGTCACGGCCGGTGAGAACGACACCCCGGTCGTCCTCGCCGTCGGCCGCACCGCGGACGTCGAGGCGTGGGTGGACGGCGCTGCCCACGCCAGAATCGGCGGTCTGCGGACGCCGGAGAGGCTCGCCGTCCGGACCGTGGACGGCGAGACGGAGGTGCCGGACCCCGGCACCACCTCCGACCTGTGGACCGAGCAGGAGGTCGGGACCGGTGGTGCGACGTTCGTCTACGACCCGCCGCCGGGCAGCTGGGCCCTGCTCGCCGCCACGAACGGCACCGTCCCCGGCCCCGCACGGCTGACGTTGACGTGGCCGCGGGAGGTCACCACGCCGTGGTCGGTCCCGCTCATCGTCCTCGGTGGCGTCCTGCTGGGGACCGGGGGCGCCGCGCTGGCCTGGATGTGGGTGCGCGGCGAGCTGTCCCCGGTGCGGGCCGGCCGCCCCCGTCACGACCGGCAGGTGCAGCGGTGAGCCGCTCCGTGCTTCGCGCTGCCGCCGCCGGGCTGGCCGCCGGCGCGCTGCTCGCCGGGTGCGCGCAGGAGCCGCTGCCCGAGCCGCGCCCGGTCGAGGTGACCGAGCCCGTGCCCGTCGTCGACGACGGGCAGGCCGTCATGGTGCGCGAGCGGGTGCTCGACGTCCTCGCCTCCGGGGACGAGGCCCTGGACGCCGCGCCGCTGGAGTCCCGGGTGACCGGTCCGGCGCTCGAGGTGCGTACCGCCCGGTACACGCTGCGCCGTCAGCTCGAGGACCGCCCGGAGCTCCCCGACCTCGGCGGAGAGCTGCTGCTCACGGCCGCACCCGAGGCCGACGGGTGGCCGCGGTGGTTCCTCACCGCCTCGCGTCCGGCGCCGGACGCCGCCCCACAGCTCCAGGTGCTCACTCAGGAGTCCCCGCGGGAGATGTACCGGTTGACCGCCTGGGTGACGATGCTGCCGGGCACGACCCTGCCCGAGCTGCCCTCCGGGGAGCCGGTGCAGGCCCTCGACCCGGCCGAGCAGAGCGGCCTGGTGGCCGCTCCGGCGCAGGTCGTCGCACGCTACGCCGACGCCCTCGCCCTCGGCGACGACAGCGAGCACGCGGAGTTCTTCGCCGACGACGTCCTGCGCGCCCAGGTGGTCGCTGAGCAGGAGGCCGAGCGGGAGGCGGTCAGTGAGTTCTTCGACTACGACGTCACGCACACCCCCCGCGAGGGGCAGGTGTGGGCACTGCGCACCAGCGACGGGGGCGCCGTCGTCCTCGGGGCGATCGAGAGCAGGCGCGCCTTCGCCGTCACCGCCGAGGGCGCCCGGCTCCCGCTGCCGGAGGACCTCGCCGTGCTCGCCGGCACCGAGGAGGCCACCGAGGCGGCGACGGTCACCTCGTTGCAGATGGTCGCCTTCGCCGTCCCGCCCGAGGGCTCGTCGGAGCCGGTGACGGTGCTCGGCGGTGAGCGCGCCGTCCTCGCCGCGACCGCCACCTGACCCCCACCGTCCCGCGTGACCCCCACCGCCCCGCGCCGAACCGCACCGACCACACTGCAGAACCGGACCCGAGGAGAGGACCTCCCCCGATGACCCAGCCCCCCAGCCAGCCCGGACCGCGCCTGGACCTGCGTGGCGCCGTCGACCTGTCCCGCCTCAGCCAGCAGGCGCCGTCGTCGGGTTCCGGCGGCGGCGGGCGGTTCGTCCGCGACGTCACCGAGGCCGACTTCGCCGACGTCGTCCAGCTGTCGATGACCGTGCCGGTCGTCGTCGACCTGTGGGCCACCTGGTGCGGCCCGTGCCGTCAGCTGTCCCCGGTGCTCGAGCGGCTGGCCGAGGACTACGGCGGCCGGTTCCTGCTGGCCAAGGTGGACGTCGACGCCAACCCGCAGATCTCCCAGGCGTTCCAGGTGCAGTCCATCCCCACCGTCGTGGCCATCCTGCGCGGCCAGCCCGTCCCGCTGTTCCAGGGAGCCGTGCCGGAGCCGCAGGTGCGCCAGGTCCTCGACGAGCTGCTGCGGGTCGCCGCGGAGAACGGCGTGACCGGCACCCTGGACGGTACCGAGCAGGCCGGTGAGGCCGACGACCAGCCGGCGCCGCTGCCCCCGCTGCACCAGGAGGCGTACGACGCCATCCAGCGTGGCGACCTGGAGGCTGCGGCGGACGCCTACCGCCGGGCACTCGCCGAGAGCCCGGCGGACGCCGACGCCCGGGCGGGCCTCGCGCAGGTCGAGCTGATGGCCCGGACCCGGGACCTGGACCCCGAGGCCACCCGCAGGGCCGCTGCGGACGACCCGACGGACGTCGAGGCCGGCATGCGCTGCGCCGACCTCGACGTGCTCGGCGGCCACGTCGAGGACGCGTTCACCCGGCTCGTCGACCTCGTCCGGATCACCTCCGGTGAGGAGCGGGAGACCGTCCGCCGGCGGATGCTCGACCTGTTCGAGGTCGTCGGCCCGGACGACGAGCGGGTGCTCGCCGCCCGCAGGGCGCTGGCCAACGCCCTGTTCTGACCTCTTCACGACCCACCCGCCCGCCTGCTACGTTTGTCGCGATTCCACCGCGGGAGTCCGAGGCATCGGGCTGAGAGGGAGCTGGAGCCGCTCCGACCGCTGAACCTGATCCGGGTCATGCCGGCGAAGGAAGTGAGGAGCGACGTGCTACCCCGCATCCACTGCATCACCGACTTCCCGTCGTACGACGCCCTGGCGCTGACCGTGCTGGAGGCGGTCGTCCAGGCCGGCGTGGACGCCGTCCAGGTCCGGGCCAAGTCGCTGCCCGACCGCGAGGTCCTGGCCTTCACCCGGGCGCTCGTGGACCGTCTCGCCGGGACGCCGGCCACGGTGATCGTCAACGACCGGCTCGACATCGCCCTGGCCGCGGGGGCGCACGGCGTCCACCTCGGGCTCGACGACCTCCCCGTCGCGGAGGCCAGGCGTCTCGCCCCACCAGGCTTCCTCGTCGGCGGGACCTGCCGGCACGCGGGGCACGCCGAGGACGCCAGGGCGCAGGGCGCCGACTACGCCGGCGTCGGACCGGTCCACCGCACCACCACGAAGGCGGGCCTGCCGGCCCCGATCGGCCTGGACGCCCTGCGTGAGGCTGCCGGCGTCCTGCCCGCGATCGCCGTCTCCGGCATCACCGCCGAGCGCGTCCCCGAGGTGATGGCCGCCGGCGCCTACGGCGTCGCCGTCGCCTCAGCCATCTGCCGGTCCCCCCGGCCCGAGCTCGCCGCCAGGGGGCTCGTCGACGCCGTCGCACGCGGATGAGGGCGGCCGTGATCGGCGCCGGCGTCGTCGGCCTCGCCTGCGCCGAGGAGCTGGCCCGCGCCGGCCACGAGGTGCGGGTGTTCGACCCCGACCCCGGCGCCGGGGCGACCCGTGCCGCGGCCGGCATGCTGGCCCCCGCCGGGGAGGCCTGGCACGGCGAGGCGGACCTGCTCCGGCTCGGCGTCGCCTCGGCCCGGCTGTGGCCGCAGTACGCCGCGCGACTGGGCGCGGCCTCCGGTGTGGACGTCGACCTGCGCACCGCGGGCACGCTGCTGGTCGGGCAGGACCACGACGACCTGCGGCAGGTCCGACGCTCGCTCGAGGTGCTGGCAGCCGAGGGCCTGCGCTTCCAGGAGCTCGGCCCGCGAGAGGCGCGGGCCCAGGAGCCCACGCTGTCCCGCGTGGCCGGCGCGGCACTCCTGCCGGACGACCACAACGTCAACCCCCGCAAGGTGGTGCGCGCCCTGCTGCAGCTGCTCGGTGACCGCCTCGTGGCGGCGCGAGCGGCCGTGGACGCCGCCGGCGTGGTGACTGCGGACGGCACCCGGTTCGACTGCGACGCCGTCGTGGTCGCCACCGGTGCCGAGGCCCGGACCGCGGTGCCGCAGGTGCGTCCGGTGCGCGGGGAGACGATCCGGCTGCGGGCGGGCGACCCGCCGTCGCGGGTGCTGCGTGCCCGGGTGCACGGCCAGCCGGTCTACGTCGTCCCTCGCGCCGGCGGCGAGGTGGTCGTCGGCGCGTCGGAGGAGGAGCACGACGCCGAGCCCGTCGCCGGCCTCGGCACCGTCGTCCGGCTGCTGCACGCAGCACGGACCCTGGTCCCCGGGCTGGAGACCGCCGGCGTCCTCGAGATCACCGCCCGGCACCGGCCCGGCACCCCGGACAACGGGCCCCTCATCGGGCCGCGCGCCCACAGCGGCCCGGTGCGCGAGGTGCTCGCCGTCGGCCACTACCGCGGCGGCGTCCTGCTCGCCCCGGTGACCGCCCAGGCCGTGCGGGCCCACGTCGAGGGCTCCGACGTGCCGGCCGTCGCCCGGCCCTTCGTCCCGAGCCGCTTCACCCACCCGCAGCACGTCACACCGACCGGTCAGGGGAGGGCCCTCACCACATGAGCACCGACCACACCATGAGCACCGACCACGCCATGAGCACCGACGCCACGAGCAGCATCGACATCACCCTCAACGGGCAGCCGCGGGTCGTGGACGACCGCACGACGCTGCACGAGCTCGTGCCCTCCGCCCAGGGGGTCGCGGTCGCCGTCAACGGTGCCGTCGTCCCGGCGTCCTCCTGGCGCAGCACGCGGCTGTCACCGGGCGACGTGGTCGAGGTCGTCACGGCCTACCAAGGAGGGTGAGCCCGATGCAGCTGGCGGGGGTGGAGCTGCCCGGCCGCCTGTGGGTCGGCACCGGTGGGTTGACGAGCATCAGCACGGTGCGCGACGTCGTCGCCGCCGCTGCCCCCGGACTGGTCACCGTGTCGATCCGGCGCACGTCCGACCAGGGCAGCGGCGGGCTCCTGGACGCCCTGCGCGACACCGGCGTGCGCGTCGTGCCCAACACGGCAGGGTGCCTCAGCGCCCGGGAGGCCGTCCTCACCGCCCAGCTGGCCCGTGAGGCACTCCAGACGGACTGGGTGAAGCTGGAGGTCGTCGGCGACGAGACGAGTCTGCTGCCGGACGTCGTCGAGCTGCTCGACGCGGCGGAGACGCTGGTGGACCAGGGGTTCACGGTGCTGCCCTACACGACCCCCGACCCGGTGGTGGCCCGGCGGCTCGAGGACGTCGGGTGCGCCGCCGTCATGCCGCTCGGGTCACCCATCGGTTCCGGCCGCGGCATCGACGACCCGCACGCGATCGAGGCCGTCCGCGCCGCGGTGGCGGTCCCCGTCGTCCTGGACGCCGGCATCGGCACCGCCAGTGACGCCGCCCTGGCGATGGAGCTCGGTTGTGACGCCGTCCTCGCCGCCACGGCGATCACCCGCGCGGACCGGCCGGTGCAGATGGCCGCGGCCCTGCGCGCGGCGGTCGAGGCCGGCGAGCTGGCCCGGCTCGCCGGCCGCATCCCGCGGCTCGCCACGGCCCGTGCGTCGAGCCCCATGGCCGGGCGGGTCGGCACGTGAGGCTCCCTCGCGTGCTCGTCCTCACCGACCGTCGCCAGCTGCCCGCCGGCCACGACCTCGTCGGCGCCGTGACGGCGTGCGTCCAGGCGGGACTGGGCGCCGTCGTGCTCCGCGAGCTGGACCTGCCCCGCGGTGAGCGCCAGGAGCTGGCCCGCGCCGTCGGCGCCACCGGGGTCACGACGATCACGGCACGCACCTGGCTGGAGGGGGCCGCGGGCGTCCACCTTGCGGCGGCACAGCAGGTTGCCGACGCGGGGCCGGCCGCCTTCCACGGACGCTCCTGCCACGACGACGAGGAGGTCGCCCGAGCCGTCGGCGGCGGAGCGGCGTACCTGACGATCTCGCCGGTCGGCGCGTCGGCGTCCAAGCCGGGGTACGGCCCGCCCCTCGGAGCGGCCGGCGTGCGCCGCGCGGTGCGGCTCGCCGGGGACGTGCCGGTGTTCGCCCTCGGGGGCGTCGACGCCCGCAACGCCGCCGCGGTGCGCGACGCCGGCGCCTACGGCGTCGCCGTCATGGGAGCGGTCATGCGCGCCGCTGACCCGGCCGCCGCGTTCGCCGGGATCGCGGAGGTCCTCCGGTGACACGCACCCGCACCCCGCTGGTCGCGCTGACCGTCGCCGGGACCGACTCCGGCGGCGCGGCCGGCGTGGCGGCCGACCTGACCACCTTCGCGGCCCTCGGTGCCCACGGCACGTGCGCGGTCACCGCCGTGACCGCCCAGGACACCACCGGTGTGCACCGCGTCGTCCAGCTGTCGGCCGAGGACGTCCAGGCCCAGGTGGACGCGGTGCTCGGCGACCTGCCCGTCGCGGCGGTCAAGACCGGCATGCTCGGCACCGCGCAGGTCGCGAGGGTCGTCACCGGCCTGCCGGCGCACCTGCCCCTGGTCGTCGACCCCGTGCTCGTGGCGACCAGCGGCGCCGAGCTCGGTGACGAGGCGGTGGTCGCCGCCTACCGCGACCACGTGCTCGCGAGGGCCACGGTCGTCACCCCCAACGACGACGAGGCACGCCGGCTCGTCGGCGCCGGCCCGGACGAGGCGCGTGAGGACGTCGCTCTCGCCCTGCACGCCCTCGGTCCCGCGGTGGTCCTCACCGGTGGCGACCCCGGGGCGGCCACCTGCCGCGACGTCGTCGTCGACGAGCGGGGGCACGTGCGGGTCCTCGAGCACCCCACCGTGCCCACCACCGGCGACCACGGCACCGGGTGCACGTTCTCCGCGGCCCTCGCCGTCCACCTCGGCCGGGGCCGGCCACTGGTGGACGCCGCCGCCGCGGCCCAGTCCTTCGTCGCGGCAGCACTGCGCCGCAGCGCCGGCTGGCACCTGGGCCGTGGCCACGGCCCCGTCGCCCACACGTGCCCGCGAGACCCTTACCCGCGAAACCCTCAGGAGAGCTGATGCACCTCCACCCCAGCCACAGCACCGTCCACCGCAGCGGTACCCGCCCCGACCTGCGCGTCCCGTTCACCCGGGTCGCCCTGACCAACGGCGAGACGTTCGACCGGTACACCACCGCCGGCCCCGGCGGCGACCCGGAGGCCGGCCTGCCGCGGCTGCGCGCCGCGTGGGTCGCCGAGCGTGGCGACACCGAGGAGTACGACGGCCGCCGGCCGCAGCTCGTCGACGACGGCAAGGCCGCCGTGCGCCGCGGCGAGGGCCGGCAGCAGTGGCGAGGGCCCCGGTGGCGGCCCCGCCGCGGCACCGGCACCGTCACCCAGATGCACTACGCGCGCCGGGGGGTCGTGACCCCGGAGATGGAGTACGTCGCGCTCCGTGAGGGCTGCGACGTCGAGCTGGTGCGCTCCGAGGTGGCGGCCGGCCGGGCCATCATCCCCGCGAACGTCAACCACCCTGAGGCCGAGCCGATGGTCATCGGCCGGCGGTTCCTCGTGAAGGTGAACGCCAACATCGGCAGCTCGGCCGTGACGAGCTCGATCGCCGAGGAGGTGGACAAGCTCACCTGGGCGGTGACGTGGGGCGCGGACACCGTGATGGACCTGTCCACCGGCGACGACATCCACACCACCCGGGAGTGGATCCTGCGCAACGCCCCGGTCCCGGTCGGCACCGTCCCGATCTACCAGGCGCTGGAGAAGGTCGGCGGTGACGCGAGCCGGCTGACCTGGGAGGTGTTCCGCGACACCGTGATCGAGCAGTGCGAGCAGGGCGTGGACTACATGACCATCCACGCCGGGGTGCTGCTGCGGTACGTGCCGCTGACCGCGCAGCGCGTCACCGGGATCGTCTCGCGCGGCGGCTCCATCATGGCCGGCTGGTGCCTGGCCCACCACGAGGAGAACTTCCTCTACACGCACTTCGACGAGCTGTGCGAGATCTTCGCCAGGTACGACGTGTCGTTCTCCCTCGGCGACGGGCTGCGGCCCGGCTGCACGGCGGACGCCCACGACGAGGCGCAGCTGGCCGAGCTGCGCACCCTGGCCGAGCTCACCCGGCGGGCGTGGTCGCACGACGTCCAGGTCATGGTCGAGGGCCCAGGGCACGTGCCGCTGAACCTCGTGGCGGAGAACGTCACCCTCCAGCAGGAGTGGTGCCACGGCGCGCCGTTCTACACGCTCGGACCGCTGACCACCGACATCGCCCCCGGCTACGACCACATCACCTCCGCGATCGGTGCGGCGGTGATCGCCATGCACGGCACGGCGATGCTGTGCTACGTCACCCCCAAGGAGCACCTGGGGCTGCCCGACCGGGACGACGTCAAGACCGCAGTGGTCACCTACAAGCTGTCCGCCCACGCCGCGGACGTCGCCAAGGGGCACCCGGGGGCCCGCGACTGGGACGACGCGTTGTCCAGGGCGCGTTTCGAGTTCCGCTGGCACGACCAGTTCGCGCTGTCCCTCGACCCGCACACCGCCGAGGCCTTCCACGACGAGACCCTGCCGGCCGAGGCCAGCAAGACCGCGCACTTCTGCTCGATGTGCGGGCCGAAGTTCTGCTCGATGCGGATCAGCCAGGACGTGCGCCGGTACGCCGCGGAGCACGGCCTGGACGACGAGTCCGCGCTCGTGGACGGCATGCGCGCCAAGTCCCAGGAGTTCGTCGAGCTCGGCGGCTCGGTGTACGTGCACGGCTCGGTGCGCGGGGACGGCGCGGTGCACGGGGACAGCCCGGGCTGAGGGCCCGCCCCGCGCGCCCTGCGGTAGCGTGGGCAGCGCCAGTCGTGCTCCACGAGGTGGAGTCAGGGAACCCGGTGGGAGTCCGGGACTGACGCGCAGCGGTGAGGGTGACGGGCGGGGCACGCCGGCCGACGGCAGCCACTGGAGTCCACTCCGGGAAGGCGCCCCGCTCCGGTCGATCCCGAGTCCGAAGACCTGCTGGCCCTAGCGGTGACCGCCGCCAGGTCAGAAGCGGGCCCCGCGACAGGGCCCATGACCAGATGGGGTACCGAGCGTGCCAGTCGTCCGAGACCGACGAGATCGTTGCCCCGGCGCGGTGCGGCCCTGGCCCGCCGAGGACGGCCTGCTCGTGCGGCTTCGGCTGATCGGCGGCCACGTGCGGTCCAGGCAGCTCGAGGAGCTCGTCGGCGTTGCCCGACGGTACGGCGACGGCTACGTCCACGTGACTTCTCGCGCCAACCTCCAGGTCCGGGGGCTGCCGGGGGCAGACGGCCACCTCGACCCGACGGCGCTGACGGCCCTGGAGGCGACCGGGCTGCTGCCCACCCGGACGCACGAGCTGGTGCGCAACGTGATGGCGTCGCCGCAGACCGGGTGTAGCGGCGGCCGCGCCGACCTGCGACCGGTCGCTCGAGAGCTGGACGACCTGCTCTGCTCCGAGCCACGGGTGGCCGGGCTGCCGGGACGGTTCCTGTTCGTCCTGGACGACGGCCGAGGCGACCTGTGCGACCGGCCCTGCGACCTCGGTCTCGTCGCCCTGGACGCCGCGACGGCCCAGCTGCGGGTCGGGCCGGCATGGGGGCCGGTGGTGGGGTTGCGCGACGCCGCTCGCGCCCTCGTGGCCCTCGCCGTCCGGTTCATCGACGTGCGCGGCGAGCTGTCGAGCGCGCCGTGGCACGTGGCCGAGCTCGGCCGCCCGCTCACCGACGAGCAGCAGCCCGACCCTCGGCTGCCGCCGCCGGCGGCCCCGCTGCCGTTCGGTGACGTCCCGGGGGGTCGCCACGTCGCGGTCCCGCCGTCCGGGCTCGACCACGCCGCCGTCACCGAGCTGACGTCGGGCACCGATCGCCTCGTCGTCACCCCGTGGCGCGGGGTACTGGTCCCGGAGAACGACCGGTGAGACAGCCGAGAAGGCCCGTGCGGCGCTACGACTACGTCTCCTCCGGTCCGGAGATCTACACCGACTCCTTCGCCACCATCCGTCGTGAGGCTGACCTCAGCCGCGTTCCCCCGGACGCCGAGAAGCTCGCCGTCCGGATGATCCACGGCAGCGGCCAGGTCGACCTGGCCGCCGACCTCGTCGTGCACCCTCGACTGGTGGTCGCTGCCCGTGCCGCGCTGGAGGCCGGTGCGCCGATCCTGTGCGACACCACGATGGTCGCCACCGGTGTCACCCGCAGCCGCCTGCCCAACACCAACGAGGTGCTCTGCTTCCTGCACGACGAGCGGGTCCCGGTTCTGGCGCAGCAGTGGCGGACCACCCGCACCGCTGCCGCGGTGTCCCTGTGGGAGCCGTACCTCGACGGTGCTGTCGTGGCCATCGGCAACGCCCCCACTGCGCTGTTCCACCTGCTCGAGATGGTCCTGGACGGCGCGCCGCGCCCCGCCGCTGTTGTCGGCTGCCCAGTGGGCTTCACCGGCGCAACCGAGTCCAAGCAGGCCCTCGTCGACCTGGGTGACCGGCACGGCGTCGACCTGCCGTACGTCACCGTCCGCGGGCGTCGAGGTGGGTCGGCGATGACCTCCTCGGCGCTCAACGCGCTGGCCCGGGAGGAGGAGGAGTGACCGGTCACCTCTACGGCGTCGGCGTCGGGCCCGGCGACCCCGACCTCATCACCCGCAAGGGCGCCCGACTCATCGCGAGCGCGGACGTGATCGCCTACCACGCCGGCGCCGGCAAGGAGTCCAACGCCCGCCGCACCGCCGCGGGACTGTTCCCCCAGGGTGTCGTCGAGGAGGAGCTCCGCTACCCGGTGACGACGGGGGCGACCGACCACCCCGGCGGCTACGCCGGCGCGCTCGCCGACTTCTACGAGCAGTCCGCCGCCCGGCTGGCGGCGCACCTCGACGCCGGGCGGGACGTCGTCCTGCTCGCCGAAGGCGACCCGCTGTTCTACGGCTCGTTCATGTACATGCACGACCGGCTGGCCGGCAGGTACCCGACCGAGATCGTCCCCGGGGTGCCGGCGTTCGCTGCCGCCACCGCTGCCGCGGCTGCGCCGCTGGTCCGCCAGACCGACATGCTGACCGTGCTGCCGGGCACGATGCCTGAGCCCGAGCTCGCCCGTCGCCTGGCGGACACCGACGCCGCGATCGTCCTCAAGCTCGGCCGCACCTTCCCGGCCGTCCGCAGGGCGCTGGAAGCCGCCGGACGGCTGGACCACGCGCTCTACGTCGAGCGGGTGTCGATGCCCGGGCAGCGCTGGCTGCCGGTCGCCGAGGTCGACGCCGACACGGTGCCGTACTTCGCGCTCGTCGTGGTCCCAGGAGACACTCGCAACGGACGGCGCTCCCGGCAGCGCGGCGCCGTGGTCGAGGCGGACGCCGGGCGCTCGGTGCGGGACCAGCCGGCGGCAGAGCTGCTCGTGGTCGGTCTCGGTCCTGGTCCGGACGGCTGGCTCACCCCTGAGGCCTCGGCCGCCCTGGCGCAGGTGGACCACGTCGTCGGCTACGGCCCGTACCTGGACCGCGTACCTCAGCGCAGCGGCCTGACCCGGCACGCGAGCGGCAACACCGTCGAGCTCGACCGCGCCCGCCACGCCCTCGACCTCGCCCGGGCCGGTGAGCGGGTGGCCGTCGTCTCCGGCGGCGACCCCGGGGTGTTCGGCATGGCGGCCGCCGTCTTCGAGGCGGCCGAGGACCCGGCCTACGCCGACGTGGCCGTCCGCGTCCTGCCGGGTGTCAGCGCGGTCCAGGCGGTCGCCGCCCGGGCCGGTGCCCCGATCGGGGCCGACTTCGCCGTCGTGTCCCTCTCCGACCGGCTCAAGCCGTGGACGGTCGTCGAACGGCGTCTTCGGGCCGTCGCCGCGGCCGACCTCGTGCTGGCGATCTACAACCCGGCGTCACGGTCGCGGACCCACCAGGTCGCGACGGCGCAACGGGTCCTGCTCGAGCACCGCAGGCCCGACACCGTCGTCGTCGTGGGCCGCGACGTCGGCCGCGCACAGGAGTCGCTCACCGTGACGACGCTGGCCGGTCTCGACCCGGCCACGATCGACATGAGGTGCCTGCTCATCGTGGGCGCCGACGCCACGCGCGTCACCAGGGCGGGTGTCTGGACGCCGCGGTGGGTGCAGGGCTGATGGTCGTCCACTTCGTGGGCGCCGGGCCCGGCGCGGCCGACCTGCTGACGGTTCGAGCGACCCGGTTGCTGGCCGAGGCCGACGTCGTGCTCTACCCGGGGACGTACCTCGACCCGCAGGTCCTGGACCACGTCAGCCCGCAGGCCGAGCTGGTCGACACCCAGCACCTTGACCTCGACCGGATCACCGAACGGCTGACGGCCGCCCACCACGAGGGCAAGGACGTCGTCCGTCTCACGTCCGGCGACCTGTCGGTGTACTCGGCGCTGGCCGAGCAGACCCGCCGGCTCGACGCCGCGGGCGTGGCCTGGGACGCCACGCCCGGCGTACCGGCGTACGCCGCCGCAGCGGCCGCAGTGGGCCGGGAGCTCACCGTCCCGCTCGTCGCGCAGTCCGTCGTGCTGACTCGTACCCGGGCCCGTTCCAGCCCGATGCCCGCCACCGAGGCGCTGTCCGCGTACGCCGCGACCCGTGCGACGCTCGTGCTGCACCTGGCGATCACCCGGACCCGTGAGCTCATGGCGGAGCTGGAACCGGAGTACGGCGCCGACTGCCCGGTCGTGGTCGTCTACCGGGCCAGTCAGCCGGGCGAGGTCGTCCTGCACGGCACGGTCGCCACCATCGCCGACGCCGTCGAGGCTGCTGCGCTGCGGCAGGCCGCGGTCATCCTCGTCGGTCGGGCTCTCGACCCCCGGCCCGGCGGGGAGTCGTTCCTCTACGACCCGCGCCGCGACCGCCGGGTACCCCCAGGTCAGCCGCGCACGTAGGCCCACTGGGTGACCGACCTGGCGGGCGTCCAGCCGGTGAACGAGCCGATCGGGGCCGCCACCTCGACACCGACCCGGGTCAGTTCCCCGCCGTGGTCGCGGTAGAGGTCCGCCAGCAGCCGCTCGGTCTCCAGGGTCACCCCGTGGACGACGACGCGTCCGCCGGGCGGCAGCGCGGCCAGGCAGGTCTCGAGGACGCCGGGCGTGGTGGCACCGCCGCCGACGAACACCGCGTCGGGGGCCGGCAGGTCGGCGAGGGCCTCCGGTGCGGTGCCGTGGACGACGCGCAGGCCGGGCACCCCGAGGCGGTGGGCGTTGCGGGTGATCCGCTCCGCGCGCTGGGCATCGGCCTCGACGGCAGTCGCGGAGCAGGTCGGGTGGGCGCGCATCCACTCCACCCCCACCGAGCCGGCGCCCGCCCCGACGTCCCACAGGTGAGCTCCGGGCACCGGCGCGAGGCGGGCCAGCGCAGCGGCGCGCAGGTCCCGCTTGGTGAGCTGCCCGTCGTGGTCGAACAGGTGGTCGGGCAGACCGGCGACCCAGGCACCGTGCGCGGGACCGTCCAGCTCCAGCCCGACGACGTTGAGCCGCGGACAGACGGCCGACCAGGTGCCGGCTGTGCCGTCCACCCGGGTGAAGCGGTCGGAGCCCAGGTCACCGAGGACGTGCACCCGCGACGCGCCGTACCCGGCGGCGGTCAGCAGCCGCGCCACCTGCGCGGGGGTGCTCTCGTCGGAGGACAGCACGAGCACTCGCCGGCCCGGCGCCAGCTCGCGCAGGACCAGTGCCGGGCTCCTGCCCACGACGCTGACCACCGCGCAGGACTCCGCCGGCCAGCGCAGCTCGGCCCGGGCGAGCGCGACCGAGGAGGTCGCCGGGTAGATCTCCACCCGGTCCTCACCGAGCAGGTCGACGAGGGTCGACCCGACGCCGGAGACCAGCGGGTCACCGGAGGCCAGCGCGACGACCGGTCCCTGCGTCAGCGTGGCGAGCAGGTCCGGCAGGCCGTCGCGCAGCGGTGTCGGCCACCGTTCGCGTCGCTGCCCGGGCCGCGGCGGCACCAGGTCCAGGTGTCGCTGCCCGCCGACCAGCACCCGGGCGTCGAGCAGCAGTCTGCGCACGTCGTCGGTGAGCCCGCTCCAGCCGCGGGCGCCGATGCCGACCACCGTGAGCGTCGGCTGCGGGCGAGGGCTCGTGGGTGCCGGCACGGCTTCGCACGCTATCGTGGCCACCGTCACGAGGTGCCTCTGAGACCGAGCCGTCGGAAACGGCGGGGCTGGCGACGAGGAGAATCTGGGAAGCCGGTGAGAGTCCGGCACAGGCCCGCTGCGGTGAATCGGGCCCCTGGCGACGGGGGACCCGACAAGTCCGAAGACCGGCCTCGGGACCGGACCGTGTTCCATGGCGCAACCGAGCGGGAGCCTCGTATGCCGGTGCAGTACCCCTTCTCAGCCGTCCTCGGGTGCGAGGCCGACGCCCTGGACGACATGGGGCTGGCCCTCGTCCTGACCGCCATCTCGCCGGAGATCGGGGGCGTGCTCGTCCGCGGCGAGAAGGGGACGGCCAAGTCCACCGCCGTCCGCGCGCTGGCGGCGGTCCTCCCACCGATCCACGTGTACGCGGCCGACCGGTTCTCGGTCGACCCGGCAGACTCCTGCGCGGTCTCGCCGGACGGCCCGTTCGGCGGCGACGCCGAAGTGGTCACTCGCCCGGTTCGTCTCGTCGAGCTGCCCGTCGGTGCGACGGAGGACCGCGTGCTGGGCTCCCTGCACCTCGGACGCGCACTGTCCCAGGGCTCCGTGGAGTACGAGCCCGGCCTGCTCGCGCGCGCCCACCGCGGCATCCTCTACGTCGACGAGGTCAACCTGCTGCACGACCACCTCGTCGACCTCCTGCTCGACACCGCGGCCATGGGCCGCGCCACGGTCGAGCGGGACGGCGTCTCGGTGGAGCACGCGGCTCGGTTCGTCCTCATCGGCACCATGAACCCCGAGGAGGGGGAGCTGCGCCCCCAGCTCCTCGACCGTTTCGGGCTCACCGTCGAGGTCCGGGCACCGCGCGACCCGGCGGTGCGGGCCGACGTCGTCCGGCGCCGGATGGCGTACGACGCGGACCCGGTGGGGTTTGCGGCGCGTTACCGCGCAGCCGACCAGGCGCTCACCGGACGGATCGCGAGCGCCCGTGAACGGGTCGCCACCGTGCGGCTGACCGAGTCCGCCCTGCTGACGGTTGCCGAGGTCTGTGCCGCGTTCGAGGTGGACGGCCTGCGCGCGGACATCGTCACCGCACGCACCGCCGTGGCCCACGCCGCGTGGGCGGGGCGCGACGAGGTCACCACGGCAGACATCCGCCGGGCCGCGCTGCTGGCTCTGCCGCACCGCAGGCGGCGCACGCCGTTCGACGCGCCAGGGCTGGACGAGGACCTGCTCGACCAGGTCCTCGGCGACGGTCTGCCTCCGGACCCGCCAGAAGGCCCGGGCCCGGGGGGGTCCCCGGGGCAGGACCGCGGCGCCCAGCCGGACGGCGGCGAACAGCCGGACGGCGGCGCCCAGCCGGACGGCGGCGCCCAGCCGGACGGCGGCGAACAGCCGGACGGCGGCGAACAGCCGGACGGCGGCGGACAGCCGGACGGCGAGCGTGCCGGGGCCGGTACGCAGACGGTCGTCCAGGCCGGCGCGCCACAGCGCCCGCGACTGCTCACCGTCGACGGTGTCGGCTCGGGGGCGACCGGTCGCCGCAGCCGCGCCATCTCCAGCAGCGGCAGGCGTGTCGGCTGCGAGCCCGGTGACAGCGGTTCGCTCCACCTGGTCGAGACGTTAAAGGCGGCCGCCGCTCAGCAGCCCGTCCGCCCCCGGGCAGGCGGCCGGGTGGACCTGCGGGCCGAGGACCTGCGGATCGCGGTCCGTGAGGGCCGGGAGGCCAACCTCGTCCTGTTCTGCGTCGACGCGTCCGGGTCGATGGCGGCGCGCAAGCGGATGACCCAGGTGAAGACCGCGGTCCTCTCGCTGCTGCTGGACGCCTACCGCCGGCGCGACAAGGTCGGCCTGATCACCTTCGGTGGCGGCGGCGCCGAGCTGGTCCTGCCGCCGACCCACAGCGTCGAGATCGCCGCCCGCCGCCTCGACGAGCTCCCCGCCGGCGGTCGGACACCGTTGGCCGAGGGCCTCCTGGAGGCGGCCCGGGTGCTGGAGCGCGAGCGCCTGCGGGACCCGCGCCTGCGCCCGCTGCTCGTCGTGGTGACCGACGGGCGCGCCACCGCGGGAAAGGACGCGGTCGCCCGGTCGGGTGAGGCTGCCGAGCACGTCGCCCGCCTGAGCGTGACCACGGTCGTCGTCGACGGGGAGAGCGGCCCGGTGCGACTCGGCCTGGCGACCCGGCTGGCGAGCCTGCTGCGGGCCGAGCACCTGCCCGTGGCGGAGGTGACCGCCCAGACCCTGACCGGCTCGGTCCGGCGCCACACCCGCGCGACGAACGGAGCAGCCTGATGCCCGAGGGCCGACCCACCACGATCCCGGACGACGGGCTCACGACGCGGCAGCGTCGCAACCGCCCGCTCGTCGTGGTCCACACCGGCGACGGCAAGGGGAAGTCGACCGCGGCCTTCGGGCTCGCTCTGCGCGGCTGGAACCAGGGCTGGCGTATCGGGGTCTTCCAGTTCGTGAAGTCCGCCAGGTGGCGTATCGGTGAGCAGACGGTCCTGGAGCGGCTGGGGGCCCTGCACCGCGAGACCGGAGAGGGCGGGCCGGTCGAGTGGCACAAGATGGGCTCCGGCTGGTCCTGGAGCCGCAAGCAGGGCGACGCCGAGGACCATGCCGCGGCCGCCCTCGAGGGGTGGCGCGAGGTCAAGCGTCGTCTCGCGGACGGTGCTCACGACCTGCTCGTGCTGGACGAGTTCACCTACCCGATGACGTGGGGGTGGGTGGACGTGGATGACGTCATCACCACGCTCCGGCGGCGACCAGGTCACCAGCACGTGGTGATCACCGGCCGCAACGCCGACCCCCGGCTCGTCGAGGCCGCCGACCTGGTCACCGAGATGGCCAAGGTCAAGCACCCGATGGACGCCGGCCAGAAGGGGCAGAAGGGCATCGAGTGGTGAGCCGGCGGGGGCCGGTGTGGTGACCCTGCCGCGGCTCGTCGTCGCGGCGCCGTCCACGGGCCAGGGCAAGACGACCGTCGCCACCGGCCTGATGGCCGCTCTGGCCGCCGCCGGGCACCGGGTGAGCGGGCACAAGGTCGGCCCCGACTACATCGACCCCGGCTACCACGCGCTCGCCACCGGCCGACCCGGGCGCAACCTCGACCCGCACCTCGTCGGCGAGGAGCGGATCGTCCCGCTCCTGCTCCACGGGGCGGCCGGCGCGGACGTCGCGGTGGTCGAAGGCGTCATGGGACTGTACGACGGTCGGCTGGGCACCGACGGGTTCGCCTCCACCGCGCACGTCGCCGCCCTGACCCGCTCACCGGTCGTCCTCGTCGTCGACGTCGCGCGGCAGTCACGCACCGCCGCTGCGGTCGCCGCGGGGATGGCGGCGTTCGACACCGGCGTCGACATCGCCGGCGTCGTCCTGAACCGCGCTGGCTCGGCGCGCAACGACGCCGAGGTCATCAGGGCGCTGGAGCGCGTCGGGCTGCCGGTTCTCGGGGTGCTCCCGCGGTCCGAGGAGCTGACCACGCCGTCGCGGCACCTCGGCCTCGTGCCGGCGGCCGAGCGCGACGTGTCGGCAGCGGTGGTCGCCCGGCTCGGGGAGCAGGTCCGGCGCCACCTCGACGTGGACGCCGTCCTGCAGGTGGCCCGGAGCGCTGTGGACCTGCCCGGCCGGGCGTGGGACCCCCGCGACGACGTCCATCCCCCCGGTGGCGGCAGGCCCGTCGTCGCGGTGGCGGCGGGGCGAGCCTTCACCTTCCGGTACACCGAGACCGACGAGCTGTTGCAGGCGGCGGGCTGCCAGGTCGTGCCCTTCGACCCCCTCGCCGACCCGGCGCTGCCCGAGGGGACGGCAGGTGTCTACCTCGGCGGCGGCTTCCCCGAGGTGTACGCCGCCGAGCTCGCTGCCAACCACAGCCTGCTCGAGGACCTGCGTGCCGCCGTCGAGGCCGGCGTCCCGACCGTCGCCGAGTGCGCCGGCCTGCTCTACCTGTCGAGCACGCTGGACGACGTCCCGATGGCCGGGGTCGTCCCCGCGACGGCGGCCATGACGGACCGGCTGACCTTGCGCTACCCGGACGCGGTCGCACCGGCCGACTCCCTCCTGGCGCGGGCGGGGGACCGGGTGACCGGTCACGAGTTCCACCGCACCCGGACCACCCCGGTGGCGGGCGGCTGCCCGGCGTGGGAGATCGACGGCGAGGCAACGGGTTTCGCCACGGCGACGCTGCACGCGTCCTACCTCCACGTGCACTGGGCGGGGCACCCGCGCACGGCACAGCGGTTCGCCGACGCCGTGCACGCGGCCACTCCCCACCGCCACACCCACCACCACCCGCGCCACCACCCGCGCCGGCCCAGGCCCGTCCTGCCTGCGGCGTCGTCGTCGCGGGACCCGCTGCTCCAGCCGCTGCGGCACCACGGTGACGCCGAGACCGGCGAGGCGCTCGTCGACCTGGCGGTCAACGTGTACGACGGCGACCGGCCACCGTGGCTGGAACGAGCGCTGCGGGAGTCGCTGACCGACGCGGCGTCCTACCCGGACGCGTCCGCCGCCGCCGCCGTCGTCGCCCGGCGGCACGGCCGGGAGGCCGACGAGGTGCTGCCGACCGCCGGGGCGGCCGAGGCGTTCACCCTCCTGGCGCGTCTCGAGCCGTGGCGCCGGCCCGTCGTCGTGCACCCGCAGTTCACCGAGCCGCACGTGGCGCTGGAGCAGGCGGGGCGAGCGGTCACGACCGTGCTGTGCAGGCCCGAGAACGGTTTCGCGCTCGACCCCGACGCCGTCCCGCAGGACGCGGACCTCGTCGTCGTGGGCAACCCGACCAACCCGACCGGGGTCCTGCACCCTGCGAGCGCCCTGAGACGCCTGCGCCGCCGCGGCCGGCTCGTGGTGGTGGACGAGGCCTTCATGGACGCCGTGCCCGGCGAGGCGGAGTCGCTCGCCGGGGAGCGGCTCGCCGGCCTGGTGGTGGTTCGGAGCCTGACCAAGCACTGGTCCGTGCCGGGCATCCGCGCCGGGTACGTCGTCGGTGATCGCTCGGTCGTGCGCCGGCTCGCCGCGGTCCAGACCCCCTGGGCGGTGTCGTCACCGGCGATCGCCGCCACGGTCGCGTGCTGCGGACCGGCCGCCGCAGCCGAGGGCTCTCGTCGCGCCCAGTCGGTGGTGCGCCGCCGAGAGCTTCTCGAGGACGGACTGCGCCGCCGCGGCATCGACGTCGTCCCGTCAGCGGCTCCGTTCGTCCTGGCCCGCCCGGGCACCGGGGTGCACGCGGCCCTGCGCGAGCGCGGTGTCGCCGTCCGCCGTGCCGACACGTTCCCGGGCCTGGACGGCAGCTGGGTGCGGATCGCCGTCCGCCGGCCGGCCGTCACCCTGCGGCTCCTCGAGGAGCTCGACCGACTGTCCGCCAACCGTTCCCACCTGTGACAGGAGTCCGATGCCTGCCGTGTCCACCCCCTCCGCCGTCGCCCGCGATCACGCCGCCAGGCGGCTGGCGGCGCTGGCGACCCCGCCCGGTGCCCTCGGCCGCCTCGGGGAGCTCGCCGTCTGGGTCGCCGCCTGTCAGGGCCAGGTGCCACCACGGCAGGTCGACGACGTCCGTCTGGTCATCTTCGCCGGCGACCACGGCGTCGCCGCCCACGGCGTGTCAGCGTTCCCGCCCGCCGTCACCGGCGCCATGGTCCGGGTCTTCCTCGCCGGCAGGGCCGGCGTCAGCGCGCTGGCGGCCACGCACGGCGTCACCGTCCGCGTCCTGGACCTCGGGGTCGACGAGGCCTTCGACGACCTGGACGACGCGACGAGGTCCGCGCTGACGGCGCACAAGGTCCGGCGCGGCAGCGGCGCCATCCACCTCGAGGACGCGCTGACCGCCGACCAGACCCGCGCCGCCCTGGACGCCGGGGCCCGGGTGGCACGCGAGGAGATCCAGGCCGGCGCGCAGCTGCTCATCAGCGGTGACATGGGCATCGGCAACACCACTCCCGCCGCCGCCATGGTCGCCGCCGCGCTCGGCGTGCCCGCATCCGAGGTCGTCGGCCGCGGCACCGGCATCGACGACGAGACGCTGAGGCGCAAGACCGGCGTCATCGACGCGGCCCTGACCCGCGCCGGGACCAGGGTGTCCGACCCGGTCGAGACGCTGACGGCGCTCGGCTCGGCGGACCTGGCAGCCGCCACGGGCTACCTGCTCGCAGCAGCCCAGGACGGCGTCCCGGTACTGCTCGACGGGCTGATGAGTGTCGCGTGCGCCGTGACCGCCGACCGGATCGAGCCGGGCGCGGCGGCCTGGTTCGCCGCCGGGCACCGGTCCACGGAGCCTGCGCAGTCCCTCGCGCTGGGCAAGCTCGGGCTCGAGCCGCTGCTCGACCTCGGCCTGCGGCTGGGAGAGGGGTCAGGCGCGGTCGCCGCCGTACCGGTCCTGCGCAGCGCGGTCGCGCTGCTGCGCGACGTCGCCCTGCTCGAGGAGATCCCCGCCTGATGCCGCCGGACGCCCCGGGACCACGGGTGCCGGCACGTGCGGCCGGCATCCTGCTGGGGTTCGCCGCGGACCGCCTCCTGGCAGACCCGCGGCGGTACCACCCGGTGGCCGGCTTCGGTCGGGCCGCCGCAGCCGTCGAGCGCCGGCTGTACGCCGACTCGCGCGCTCGGGGCGCAGCCCACGCCGCGGCGCTGGTCGGGGCAGCGGTGGCGCTCGGTGTCGCCGCCGAGCGCCTCACGGTCCGCCCGACCGCCCGGGCCGTGGTCACCGCCGTCGCGACGTGGACGGTCCTGGGCGGGCGCACCCTCGACCTCGAGGCCGGCGCGGTCCAGGGCCTGCTCCGCAGCGGCGACCTGCCCGCGGCGCGAACCCGGGTCCGACGTCTCGTCGGCCGGGACACCGGCGGGCTCGACGTGCCGGAGGTCTCCCGGGCCGTGGTCGAGTCGGTCGCGGAGAACACGTCCGACGCGGTCGTGGCCCCCCTGGTGTGGGGCGCAGTGGCCGGCGTCCCGGGGCTGCTCGGGTACCGCGCCGTCAACACCCTCGACGCGATGGTTGGCCACCGCAACGCCCGTTACCAGCGCTACGGCTGGGCCTCGGCCCGACTGGACGACCTGGTGAACCTGCCGGGATCGCGGCTCACCGGTGTGCTGACCCTCGTCGCCAGCCCGGCTCGGGCCGGGGACGCGTGGCGCACCTGGCGTCGGGATGCCGGGCGCCATCCGAGCCCGAACGCGGGCGTGGCGGAGGCCGCGTTCGCGGGTGCGCTGGGCGTCCGGCTCGGCGGCACGAACCGCTACGACGGCAACCGCGTGGAGCACCGCGCCGTCATGGGGGACGGCCGTCCGCCACGGCCCCAGGACATCACGCGTGCGCGGCGCCTCGCCGGGCGCGTCGGGGCCGGGGCCGCGCTGACCGCCGCCGTGACGGCGGCCGTGCTGGGACGCAGGCAGTGGGGCTACCGGTCGTCCTGCTCGGCACGTCGGCGACCGACCCGTGCCCTCTGGCGCCGGCTGCGGCCGGGCGGCTAGAGTCGCCGTGCGGTCGCAAGGAAGCCGGTGGGAGTCCGGCACAGTCGCGCTACTGTGACATCGCCTCGGCGGTGGAGTCAGACCCGAGCGGCCGTCACTCAGCCCATCGACAGGGACGCACGAATCCCTGAGAGGACACGCCATGTCGCACTCCGCCGTCATCCCGGTCACCGAGCCGGTCGCCGTCCCCACCGTCCCGATGCGGGAGCTGGCGCCCTGGGCGCTGTTCCTCGGCCTCCTCGCCGTGCTCGCGCTGTTCTTCGCCACCACCGACCAGGGCGCGGTGGTCCACGAGTGGGTCCACGACGGCAGCCACCTGCTCGGCTACCCCTGCCACTGACGCCCGCTGTGAGCGCACGGGCGCTTCTCCTGCGCGGGCTCGCCGCCGGACTGGTCGCCGGGCTTGCCGCCTTCGTCGTCGCCTCCGCCGTCGGAGAGCCACAGGTCGAGGCTGCCGTCGCCCTGGAGGGAGCGGGTGCCACCGGCGGCGGGATCCCACGAGACCTGCAGGCGACCTGGGGACTGCTCACCGCCACGACGGCGGTCGGCCTGGCCCTCGGCGGAGCGGTCGCGCTCGTCGTCGCGGGCACGCTGGGCCGGCTGGGCCGCCTGCGGCCCGGGCAGTCCACCGCACTCGTGACCCTGCTCGGGTTCGTCTCGGTCGCGCTGGTCCCGTTCCTCAAGTACCCCGCGTCACCCCCTGGGGTCCACGACGGCGAGACGATCGGCCAGCGGACCGCGCTCTTCTTCGGTTTCGTGCTGGTGTCGGTCGCGGCGGCCGCTCTCGCCACCCGCGGTGCCCTGTGGGTGCGCCAGCGGGTCGGCACCTACGGCGGCGTCGTGGCCGGGGTGACCGGCTACCTGGTCGTCGTCGTGCTGGCCGGCCAGGTCCTCGCGCCGGCCGAGGGGACCGGCGACTTCCCCGCCGACACGTTGTGGTCCTTCCGGCTGGCGTCGTTCGTCACCGTCGCCACCCTCTGGGGCGTCATCGGTCTGGTGCTCACGGGTCTGGTGTCGCGGCTCGACGCCGTCGAGACGGCACCGGCCGCGCGGCGTGAGACGGTCGCCGGCCTCTGACCCACTCGACGGCCTCGTCGACGGTGGCGACGGTCGGGACGCCGACCGGCCCGGCGGGACGACGGACGACGACGACCGCGGCGCCGAGCTCGGCGGCGGCCTGCAGCTTGGGCCAGGTGAAGGTGCCGCCGGAGTCCTTGGTGACCAGGACGTCGGTGCCGTGACGGCCCATCAGCCCTCGCTCGCCCTGCACGGTGTACGGGCCGCGGCTGGTGACGAGCTGCCAGGAGCTGGGCCACACCTGCTCCGGCAGCTCCACCACACGGGCCAGGACGGCGCGGTCCCGCAGCGCGGGGACGAACCGACCGAGCTCCTGGCGTCCGACCGTGAGGAACGGGCGCCGTCCGAGGTCGGCCGCGGCGTGGGCCGCCTGCTCGGACGTGTCGACGTAGGTCCAGGACGGCTGCGGCGTCCAGGCCGGCCGCTCCAGCCTCAGCAGCGGCACTGCCTGGGCCGCGCAGGCCGCGGCGGCGTTGCGGCTGATGCCGACTGCGAACGGGTGGGTCGCATCGACCACCGCGTCGTAGTCGGCGAGGGCTGCGCGCAGCCCGTCGACGCCGCCGAAGCCACCGACCCGGACCGCGCCGAGCGGCAGCTGCGGCCGGGTGACCCGCCCGGCCAGGGAGCTGGTGACGTCGATCCCGTCGGTGGCCAGCCGGGCCGCCAGCGCGCGGGCCTCGCTCGTACCGCCGAGCAGGAGCAGCCTCACGCGGCACCACCGGGCGGCAGCACCGGCAGGCCGGAGGGCGCGCCGTGCCGGGCCAGGTCGAGCAGGGCGTCGACGTCGAGGTGCTGCTCGACCAGGTCGCCCAGCCGGTCGAGCCGCCGTGCCCGGGCCTGCGGGAAGGACGCCTCGGACGGCGGCAGGCCGAGGGTCGCGGCGAGGAAGGCGCGACGCAGCTCGTCCCCCTCGAGGGTGCCGTGCCACATCGTCCCGAAGACGTTGCCGGCGCGCACCCCACCTGCGAAGGCCTCGCCGGACCCGACGGTGATGCGGCCGTGGTGGATCTCGTAACCGCTCGCCGGGACGCCGAGGGCCTCCCCGACGGGCAGCCGCAGGCACTTGTCGGTCTCGAACTCGGTGCGGACGTCCAGCAGGCCGAGGCCGGCGACCGCCGTCCCCGCAGCACCCTCGACGCCGTGCGGGTCGCTGATCGTGCGGCCGAGCATCTGGAAGCCGCCGCAGACGGCGAGCAGGGGGCGTCCGCGACGGACGTGGTCAGCGACGGCGACGTCCAGACCCCGCGAGCGCAGCCAGGCCAGGTCGGCGATCGTCGAGCGGGTGCCGGGGAGCACGAGCAGGTCCGCGTCGGCGACGTCGCGCGGGTCCGTGGCAAAGGTCACGTCGAGGGTGGGTTCCAGGCCGAGCGCGTCGACGTCGGTGACGTTGCTGATCCGGGGCAGCCGGATCACGACGACCTTGCGGACGCCGTCCGTGGTCGCGCGCCGGCTGGGGATGTCCAGGGTGTCCTCGGAGTCCAGCCACAGGCCCGGGTCCCAGGGCAGCACGCCGAGGACGCGTCGCCCGGACAGCCGTTCCAGGGACTGCAGCCCCGGGGCCAGCAGCGCAGGCTCTCCGCGGAACTTGTTGACGACGAAGCCGGCGACGAGGCGCTGGTCGCCGGGGTCCAGCAGGGCGACGGTGCCGAACAGCGCGGCGAAGACACCGCCGCGGTCGATGTCCCCGACGACGACGACGGGCAGGTCGGCGTGCCGGGCCAGGCCCATGTTCACGTAGTCGCCGCGGCGCAGGTTCACCTCGGCCGGGCTGCCGGCACCCTCGGCGACCACCACGTCGAACCGGGAGGCCAGGTCGTCGTACGCGGCGTGCGCGGCCGCGGCGAGGTGCCGACGTCCGGCCACCCAGTCGGTCGCGCTGACCTCCCCCGCGGGGCGCCCCATGAGCACGACGTGGCTGCGCCGGTCGGAGCCCGGTTTGAGGAGCACCGGGTTCATCGCCGGTTCCGGGACGACCCCCGCCGCGAGCGCCTGGACCCACTGGGCGCGGCCGATCTCGGCGGTCGAGCCGTCCGGGCTGGCGCAGACCATGGAGTTGTTCGACATGTTCTGCGCCTTGTACGGCGCGACGCGGACGCCGCGGCGGGCGAAGGCGCGGCACAGGCCGGTCACCACGGCGCTCTTGCCGGCGTCGGAGGTGGTGCCGGCCACGAGCAGGCCGCTCACTCGGGTGCCCTCAGCAGGTACACGTCCATCACCCAACCGGCGCGCTGCCTGGCCCGCAGCCGCGCGTCCTCGAGGTGGCCGGCGACGTCGCCCACCCGCCCGGCGGCCAGCTCCTCGGAGTCCGTGCCGAGGTTGGCGCCCCACCAGATCGACCAGTCGTCGAGGCCGGTGAGGTCGAGCGAGCCGGTGAGCATGACGCACAGGTTCCTCTGGCCGGCGGTGACGTCCTCGCGCAGGCGACGGGCCGTGGTGACGTGGACGGGTCGGCCGACCGGGTGCAGCACGATCCGGTGCCGTGCGGCGAGGAGCTGCGGCGCGCTGATGCCGGGCAGCACGTCGTACTCGACCGGCAGGCGCTCCGCCAGCGACTCGACGACCCGGATCGTCGAGTCGTACAGCGACGGGTCGCCCCACACCAGGAGCGCTGCTGTGCCACCGCGTGCCCGCAGGACGTCCTCGTACACGGCGACCCGCGCCCGGTGCCAGTCGCGCACCGCCTGCTCGTAGTCGCCGGGGGCACGGTCCCGGTCCGGGTCCGGGACGACGACCACCGGGACGCCGTGCGCCGCCGCGACCTCCCGGCGCGCGGCCAGCAGCCCGTCGTCCGCGGACTTCTCGGTGGCGAGTACGTAGTCGCACGCGCGCAGCGCGTCCGCGACCTCGCAGGTGACGTGGTGCGGCCCCATGCCGACCCCGAGGATGCGGACCCTCACACCGGCCTCGCCCGCTGGACGCCGTCCTCGAGGTCGCCCTCGACGTCCAGGTAGACCTGCTGCAGGGCGGCGAGGGTGTCGGGGTCCGGCTCGGCCCACATGCCACGCTCGGCGGCCTCGTGCAGCCTTTCCACGATGCCGCGCAGGGCCCACGGGTTCGAGGTGCGCATGAACTGCTGGTTCGTCTCGTCCAGGACGTACTCCTGGGCGAGTCTCTCGTACATCCAGTCGTGCACGACGCCCGTGGTGGCGTCGAACCCGAAGAGGTAGTCGACGGTGGCCGCCAGCTCGAACGCGCCCTTGTAGCCGTGGCGCTGCATCGCCGCCACCCAGCGGGGGTTGACCACCCGCGCCCGGAACACCCGGGCGGTCTCCTCGCTGAGGGACCGGGTGCGGACCGAGTCCGGCGAGGTGGAGTCGCCGACGTAGGCCTTCGGGTCGGTGCCGGTCAGGGCACGGACCGTCGCGACCATCCCGCCGTGGTACTGGAAGTAGTCGTCGGAGTCGGCGATGTCGTGCTCGGCGGAGTCCACGTTCTTGGCCGCGACCTTGATGCGCCGGTAGTTGGCGCGCATGTCGTCGGCCGCGGGGGCACCGTGCAGGTCGCGGCCGTAGGCGAAACCGCCCCAGGCGGTGTAGACCTCGGCCAGGTCGGCGTCGTCGCGCCAGGAGCCCGACTCGACCACCTGGAGGATGCCGGCCCCGTAGGACCCGGGCCTGGAGCCGAAGATGCGGGTCGACGCGCGTCGAGGGTCGCCGTGCTCGGCCAGGTCGGCGAGGTAGCTGGCCCGCACGAAGTTGCGGTCCTCCGGCTCGTCGAGGTCCGCCACCATCCGGACGGCGTCGTCGAGCATGGTGACCACGTGCGGGAAGGCGTCGCGGAAGAACCCGGAGATGCGTACCGTCACGTCGATCCGGGGCCGCGACAGCTCGCCGAGCGGGACCACCTGCAGGCGGGTGACCCGGCGGGAGGCCTCGTCCCACTCCGGGCGCACGCCGAGCAGGGCGAGTACCTCGGCGACGTCGTCGCCGCTGGTCCGCATCGCCGAGGTCCCCCAGACCGACAGGCCGACCGACGTCGGGTAGGTCCCCGTCTCCTCGAGGTACCTCGCCAGCAGCGAGTCGGCCATCGCCTGGCCGGTCTGCCAGGCCAGCCGCGAAGGCACTGCCCGTGGGTCGACGGTGTAGAAGTTGCGGCCCGTCGGCAGCACGTTGACGAGTCCGCGCAGGGGGGACCCGGAGGGGCCGGCGGGAACGAAGCCGCCGGCCAGGGCGTGCACGACGGCGTCGATCTCCTCGCCGGTCCTCGCCAGCCGGGGCACCACCTGCTCGGCGGCGAACGCCAGCACCCGCCGGACCTCAGGGTCGTCGTGCAGGGCCGAGACCGCCGCCGGGTCCCAGCCGCTCGCCTCCATCGACTCCACGAGGGCCCGGGCCTGGGCCTCGGCCGCGTCGACGGCCTGCAGGTCCGTGCCGTCCCGCAGGCCGAGCGCCGTCCGCAGGCCGGGCACGGCGTTGCCGGCGCCGCCCCACACCTGGGCGGCGCGCAGGATCGCCAGCACGAGGTTGACGCGCGCCTCGCCGGTCGGCGCCACGCCGAGGACGTGCAGCCCGTCGCGGATCTGGGCGTCCTTGATCTCGCACAGCCAGCCGTCGACGTGCAGGAGGAAGTCGTCGAACTCCTCGTCGTCCGGGCGTTCCTCCAGCCCGAGGTCGCGGTGCATCTGCGCTGACCGCATGAGCTGCCAGATCTCACCGCGGACGGCGGGCAGCTTGGCCGGGTCCATCGCCGCGATGTTGGCGTGCTCGTCGAGGAGCTGCTCCAGGCGGGCGAGGTCGCCGTACGTCTCGGCGCGCGCCATCGGCGGGACGAGGTGGTCCACGACGGTGGCGTGGGCACGCCGCTTCGCCTGTGCGCCCTCGCCGGGGTCGTTGACCAGGAACGGGTAGACCAGCGGGAGGTCGCCGATCGCCGCGTCGGGCCCGCAGGACGCGGAGAGTGCGGCGTTCTTGCCGGGCAGCCACTCCATCGAGCCGTGCTTGCCGAGGTGGACGACGGCGTCGGCGCCGAAGCCGTGCTCCAGCCAGCGGTAGGCGGCGAGGTAGTGGTGGCTCGGCGGCAGGTCGGGGTCGTGGTAGATCGCCACCGGGTTCTCCCCGAAGCCTCGCGGCGGCTGGATCAGGACGACGACGTTCCCGGCCCGCAGGGTGGCCAGGACGAGCTCGCCGGCGTCGTTGACGAACAGACGTCCCGGGGCGGCGCCCCAGGCCTGGACCACGGCGTCCCGCAGGTCCGCCGGCAGGTCGGCGGTCCAGGCGTCGTACTCGGCCGGTGTGATCCGTACGTGCGCGTCGGTGAGCTGGGCACCGGTGAGCCACTCCTCGTCCTGCCCGCCGGCCGCGACGAGGGCGTGGATGAGGGCGTCCCCCGCGACCGTGTCGTCGTCGAGGTCGAGCAGGGCGGTGACCTCGTTCTCGCCGCCGAGGTCGTAGCCCTCCTCGCGCAGTCGGCGCAGCAGCCGGACGGCGGAGACCGGGGTGTCCAGGCCGACGGCGTTGCCGATGCGCGCGTGCTTGGTCGGGTACGCCGACAGCACGAGGGCGATCCTCTTCTCGGCGTTGGCCGTCCTGCGCAGGCGAGCGTGGTTGACGGCCGTGCGAGCCACCCGGCCGGCGCGCTCCGGATCGGCGACGTAGTGCGGCAGCCCCTGCTCGTCCAGCTCCTTGAACGAGAACGGCACCGTGATGATGCGGCCGTCGAACTCGGGGATCGCAATCTGTGTCGTCGAGTCCAGCGGGTTCACCCCCTCGTCGGAGGCTTCCCACTGGGCGCGGCTCGTGGTCAGGCACAGTCCTTGCAGCACGGGGATGTCGAGGGCGGCGATCCGCTCGACGTCCCACGCCTCGTCGTCCCCGCCCGCGCTCGCCGTGGCCGGCGCCGAGCCTCCCGCCGCCAGGACGGTGACCACCAGGGCGTCCAGCGTGCCGAGCGCCTCGTAGAGGTCGTCGGGCGCCGAGCGCAGCGACCCGGCGAAGACGGGTACGCCGACGGCCTCGCCGGTCGCGTCGATCGCGTCGGCCAGAGCGTGGGCGAACGCGGTGTTGCCGCTGGCCTGGTGCGCCCGGTAGTACAGCACTCCGACACGCGGCAGACCGGGGTCGGCTGAAGCCGGCCGCTCGGCGAACCCCCAGGCGGGTACAGCGACGGGTGGCTCGAACCCCTGGCCAGTCAGCAGCACGGTGTCGGAGAGGAACGCGTGCAGCTGGGTGAGGTTCGCCGGACCGCCCTCGGCCAGGTAGTGGTGCGCCTGCGTCGCCACGCCCATCGGCACGCTGGACAGCTCCATCAGCTCGGCGCTCGGCTGCTGCTCACCACCAAGGACCACGACCGGGGTGCCGCGCTCGCGCACCGAGCGCAGACCCGGCCACAGGTCGTGCGGGGAGCCGAGGAGTCGTACGACGACGACATCGGCGTCGGCGACCGTGGCCGTCAGCTCGGCCTCCGTGGCGCGGCTCGGGTTGGCCCAGGTGTACCTCGCGCCGCTGGCGCGCGCGGACAACAGGTCGGTGTCGGACGTGGACAGCAGCGCGACGTGCGCCGGCGACTCGGCCATCTGCCGGGATCCTCCTCCGGGGTTCTCGCCCCGTCGTGCGGTCGGACAACCCGTGAGCAGTGTCTGGCTACGTCGTCAGTCGACGTCACAGTGGCGGAACCGCCCCGGAGTCGCACCGGGTTCCTGGTCCACGGGCACGACGCAGCCTACGGGAGGATGGCCCCGTGAGCCGTCCGGTGTACCTCGTGCGACACGGTCAGTCGCAGTGGAACCTCGCCCGTCTGACCCAGGGACAGACCCCCCACCCCCGGCTCACCGACCTCGGCCGGCGGCAGGCCGCCGCGGCGGCGAGGACCATCGCCTCGGACGTGTCCCGGCTCGGCCTGCGGGTCGAACGAGTCGTCACCAGCGACCTGACACGCGCGGTGGAGACCGCGGACGTCGTGGCTGCCTGCTTCGGCGTCACCCTGACCTGCGACGTGCGACTGCGCGAGCAGCACCTCGGGGCCCTGCAGGGCCGCCGCTACGAGGAGACCTGGGCCGTGGCCGGTGCGACGGACTGGTCGGACCCCACCCAACCGGTCTACGGCGGCGAGTCGCCGATGGACGTCTACCACCGCATGCGAGCCGTCCTCGACGGCCTGGACCGTTCAGCGGTGACGGTCCTGGTGTCCCACGGCGACGCCATCCGGGCCGCGTTAGCCCACCTCGACGGCGTCACGCCGGACCAGACCCAGTGGCTCGACGTCCCGAACGGCGCGGTGGCCCGGGTCGGCGACGACGTGACCTGGCTCGGACAATGACCGGTATGACGGGGCGCAGCATGACCGTGGAACCGGACGGGTTCCCCGGCGTCACCCTGGTCGGTGGCGGGCCGGGCGACCGGGACCTGATCACCGTCGCCGGGCTGCGGGCCGTGCTCGGCGCCGACGTCGTGGTCACCGACCGGCTGGCCCCGGCCGGCCTGCTCGCCGAGCTGTCGCCGGGGGTCGAGGTGATCGACGTCGCCAAGGTCCCCCGGGGCCGCTCGACCGCGCAGGAGCGGATCAACGAGCTGCTCGTCGACCGGGCGAGGGCCGGGCGCAGCGTCGTGCGGCTCAAGGGTGGCGACGGCTACGTGTTCGGCCGAGGCTTCGAGGAGGTGCTCGCGCTGCAGGATGCGGGGGTCCCCGTCCGGGTGATCCCGGGGCTGTCGTCCTCGCTCGCCGTCCCGGCGCTCGCCGGGATCCCCGTCACCCACCGGGGCGTCGTCCACGACTTCACGGTCGTGTCCGGTCATCTGCCGCCCGGCCACCCGGACAGCCTCGTCGACTGGGCCGCGGTCGCTGCCCTGCGCGGCACCCTCGTCCTCATGATGGCGGTGGAGAACGGCGGTGCGATCGCTGACACGCTGCTCGCTGCGGGACGCCCGGGCAGCCAGCCAGCCGCCGTGGTCTGTGACGGCTCGCTGCCGACCGAGCGGGTGGTGCGCACCACCTTGGCCGACCTCGGCCGGGTCATCGCGACGGAGAGGATCCGTCCGCCGGCGGTCGTCGTGGTCGGAGAGGTCGCCGCCCTGTGAGCCGCCCCGTGAGCGGACTGCTCAGTCCCTGGCCCGGCGCAGCCACAGCGCGCCGAGCGGGGGTACCCGCAGCGTGGCCGAGGCGGCCATCCCGTGCCACGGCGTCTCCTCGGCCTGGACCCGGCCCAGGTTGCCGACCCCCGAGCCGCCGTACCCTTCGGCGTCGGTGTTGAGCACCTCGTCCCAGGCGCCGGCAGCGGGCATGCCCACCCGGTAGCCCTCGTGCGGGACGCCGGCGAAGTTCACCACGCAGACGAGCTCGTCGCCCTCCCGGTCGCGGCGGACGAACGAGAACACGTTGTGGGTCGTGTCGTTGGCGTCGATCCACTCGAAGCCGGCCGGGTCGAAGTCCAGCCCCCACAGGGCCGGGGTCTGCCGGTACAGCCGGTTCATGTCCCGCACCATGGCGTGCGCGCCGGCGTGCAGCGGCTGGTCGAGCAGCCACCAGTCCAGGCTGCGGGACTCCGACCACTCGGCCTCCTGCCCGAACTCCGCGCCCATGAACAGCAGCTGCTTGCCGGGGTGCGCCCACATGAACGCGAGGTAGGCGCGCAGGTTCGCCAGCTGCTGCCAGCGGTCGCCCGGCATCTTGCGCAGCAGCGAGCCCTTGCCGTGCACGACCTCGTCGTGGCTGATCGGCAGGACGAAGTTCTCGCTGAACGCGTACATGAGCGAGAACGTCATCCGGTGGTGGTGGTACTGCCGGTGCACCGGGTCCTCGGCGACGTAGCCGAGGGAGTCGTGCATCCAGCCCATGTTCCACTTCAGCCCGAAGCCCAGGCCGCCCACGTGGGTGGGCCGGGTGACGCCCGGCCAGGCGGTGGACTCCTCGGCGACGGTGACGATGCCCGGGACGCGCTTGTAGGCGGTGGCGTTGACCTCCTGGAGGAACTCGATCGCCTCCAGGTGCTCCCGGCCCCCGTACCGGTTCGGCACCCACTGCCCGTCCTGGCGGGAGTAGTCGAGGTAGAGCATCGAGGCGACCGCGTCCACCCGCAGCCCGTCGACGTGGAACTCCTCCAGCCAGTACAGGGCGTTGGCGACGAGGAAGTTGCGGACCTCCTTGCGCCCGTAGTCGAAGACCAGCGTGCCCCAGTCCGGGTGCTCTCCCTTGCGCGGGTCGGGGTACTCGTACAGCGGCTCGCCGTCGAAGCGCGCGAGCGCGAAGGAGTCCTTGGGGAAGTGCGCGGGCACCCAGTCCATGATCACGCCGATCCCGGCCTGGTGCAGCCGGTCGACGAGGTACCGGAAGTCGTCCGGGTGCCCGAACCGCGCCGTCGGGGCGTAGTAGCCGGTCACCTGGTAGCCCCACGACCCGCCGAAGGGGTGCTCGGCGACGGGCATGAGCTCGACGTGCGTGAAGCCGGTGTCGACGACGTAGTCGACGAGCTGGTCGGCGAGCTCGCGGTAGCCCAGGCCGACCCGCCACGACCCGAGGTGCACCTCGTAGACGCTCATCGGTCCGGTGTGCGGGTCGGTGCGGGCGCGCCGGTCCATCCACTCGGCGTCCTGCCACTCGTAGTGGCTCTCCACGACGACGGAGGCGGTGGACGGCGGGACCTCGGTGCCCTGGGCCACCGGGTCGGCCTTCTGCCGCCACTGGCCGTCGCGGCCGAGCAGCTCGTACTTGTACCGGGTGCCCGCGCCGGTGCCCGGGACGAAGATCTCCCACACCCCGGTCGAGCCCAGCGAGCGCATCGCGTGCGAGCGCCCGTCCCAGTGGTTGAAGTCGCCGACCACGCGGACGGCCTGCGCGTTGGGTGCCCACACCGCGAACGACGTGCCGGTGACCTCGCCGAGCGGCCCGGAGTAGTGGCGCACGTGGGCCCCGAGCACGGTCCACAGCTGCTCGTGCCGGCCCTCCCCGATGAGGTGGAGGTCGACCTCGCCGAGCGTCGGCAGGAACCGGTACGGGTCGTCCACGAGCTGCGGGTCGTGGCCGGCGTAGACCACCTCGAGCCGGTAGTCGGGCACCTCGGGGACGCCGAGCACACCGACCCACACGCCCTCGGCCTCGTGCCGCAGCGGGGTGCGCCCGGCGTCGGTCACGACGGTGACGGACTCCGCCAGCGGGCGCAGCGTCCGCACCGTCACCGCACCCTCGTGCACGTGCGCGCCGAGCACCGAGTGCGGCATCCAGTGCGAGCCCGAGGCGACGCGGTGCAGCTCCTCGACGGCGACCGGCCGCGGCGTGGGCGTGGGAGTGGCGGAGCGGGGGTCGTCAGCCATGCCTGTCAGTCTGTCGGTCCCGGGCACCGGCGGCAAAGGGAGTGCTCAGCCGAGCAGCCGGCGCACCGCGTGCAGGGGGACGTCGACCCACGCCGGCCGGTTGCGGCTCTCGTAGACCACCTCGTACAGGGCCTTGTCCAGCTCGAGCGCCGCGAGCAGGTCCTCGTGCTCCCGCGGGTCACGGCCTGCCCGGGCGGCGTAGCCGTCGCAGAACGCGTCCCGGGCGGCGTCCGCCCACGCGTCGGCGGCCGCCTCGGCCCCCGGGTCGTCCCGCCCGACGGTGACGTGCCGGGCGGCGTAGTCGAAGGACCGCAGCATCCCGGCGACGTCGCGCAGCGCCAGGTCCGGGCGGGTCCGCTCCTCGAGCGGACGCAGCGGCTCCCCCTCGAAGTCCAGCAGCACCCACCCGCGGCCTGGCGCGTGCAGGACCTGGCCGAGGTGGTAGTCGCCGTGGACCCGCTGCAGCGGCGGCAGGTCGGTGAGCAGGTCCAGGCGGTCCCGGTGCGCGCGGAGCTGCTCCGCCCACGCGCCGAGGGCGTCGCTGGAGCGCTGCGCCCAGGCGATCCGGTCGCGCAGCCCGGCGAGGAGCGTGGCGCGGACCTCCTCGTCGGCCTCGGTGGTGCCGAACGCCTCGGCCAGGGCCAGGTGGACCTCGGCCGTGGCCTCGCCCAGGCCGCGCGCCTCGACGGTGAAGTCCCGCCCCTGCTCGACCGCCGCGGTGGCCTCGCGCCAGGCGTCCTGGCTGCCGGGGAGGAACTCGGTGGCCACCGCCAGGTGCCCGGACTGCTCGGTGCCGTCCCCCGCCGTCCACCGGCCCTCCAGCCAGCCGACCAGGCCGGGCACGTGCCGGGTCCCCTGCGCGGCCAGGGCGGCGAGCACCTCGACGTCCGGGTTGGCCCCGGGGTGCAGGGTGCGGAACACCTTGACGATGAGCGGGTCCGCCGGCCGGCCGTCGTCCAGGGGGGTGTCCCCGACGATGATGCTCGTGTTCGACTGCTCCCCGGACAGCACCCGCGAGACCGCGCTGCCCTGCCAGCCGGTACGACCGGGTGCCGGCTCCAGCGCGCCGAGCAGGGCGTCGACGAACGCGGGGTCGTGCGGTCCGTCGTAGACCCAGGCCGGGCCGGTCCCGAGGCGGTCGGTGCGGCCCAGCAGCGCCGGCCCGGCGCCGTCCAGCGGACGGGAACGGAACGTCAGCGGCACCTGGACGACGTCCCGGCGGTCGCCGGAGTCCAGCTCGACGACCACCGTCTCCACGACCGCGTCCGGGTCGGGGGACGGCAGCGCCAGCGTGCCGGCCCGGCGCAGCGCCACGCCGCGTCCCTTGGCCGGGTACCAGCGCTGAGCGGGCATCCACCGGTGCAGCAGCCGGTCCAGGTCCTCGACCGGCGGGTCGGGCACGGCGCCGTCGCCACCAGGGGCGGCGTCGCCGGTCACGTCGTCACCCGCAGCCAGAAGAAGTCCCGGGACCCCAGCGTCATCGGCAGCCTCCCGTCGTCGCCCACCTTGGGGAAGCCGGCCCCGCCGAAGAGGTCCTCGAGCTGGGCGCCGGCGTGGTCGGGCAGCTGCAGGGTCGTCGCCTGCGGTGTGCTCGACAGGTTGTTGACGCACAGCACGGTCTCGGCCTCGCCGTCCTCGCCCTCGGCCGGCCGGTGGACCCGCAGGTAGGCGAGCACGGCCTCGTTGTCCGCCGGGACCGCGGCGAAGTCACCGAGGCCGAACACCGGGTGCCGCCGGCGGACGGCGAGCATGCCGCGGACCCAGTGCAGCAGCGACGACGACGTCGCCAGCTGCGCCTCGACGTTGACGTTGTTGTAGTGGTAGACGAGCGACTGCACGACCGGCAGGTACAGCTTGCCCGGGTCGGCCGTGGAGAATCCCGCGTTGCGGTCCGGGGTCCACTGCATCGGGGTGCGCGAGGCGTCCCGGTCCGGCAGCCAGATGTTGTCCCCCATGCCGATCTCGTCGCCGTAGTAGAGGCACGGGCTGCCGGGCAGGGAGAGCAGCAGCGCGTTGATGAGCTCGATCTCGGCGCGCGAGCCGTCCAGCAGCGGCGCCAGCCGGCGGCGGATGCCGATGTTCGCGCGCATCCGGGGGTCCGGCGCGTACCAGCCGTACATCGCCGCCCGCTCCTCGGTGGTGACCATCTCCAGGGTGAGCTCGTCGTGGTTGCGCAGGAACGTGCCCCACTGGCCGCTGCGAGGGATCCGCGGGGTGTCGGCGAGGATGTCGAGGATCGGCGCGGCCTTCTGGTCGCGCATGGCGTAGAAGATCCGCGGCATCACCGGGAAGTGGAAGCACATGTGGCACTCCGGCTCCTCCTCGGAGCCGAAGTACTCCACGACGTCCCTGGGCCACTGGTTGGCCTCGGCGAGCAGCACCCGCCCGGGGTACTCCCGGTCCACCATCGCCCGCAGGTCCTGCAGCAGCCGGTGGGTGCGGGGCAGGTTCTCGCAGTTCGTGCCCTCCTGCTCGAACAGGTACGGCACGGCGTCCAGCCGGAAGCCGTCGATCCCCAGGTCCAGCCAGAACCGGACGACGTCGAACACCGCCTCCACGACGTCCGGGTTCTCGAAGTTGAGGTCGGGCTGGTGGCTGAAGAACCGGTGCCAGTAGTACTGCCGGCGGACCGGGTCGAACGTCCAGTTCGACGTCTCGGTGTCGACGAAGATGATCCGGGCGTCGGAGTACCGCTGGTCGGTGTCGCTCCACACGTAGAAGTCACCGTACGGCCCGTCCGGGTCGCTGCGGCTGGCCTGGAACCAGGGGTGCTGGTCGGAGGTGTGGTTCATCACCAGGTCGGTGATGACCCGCAGCCCGCGGGCGTGCGCCTGGGAGACGAGCTCGGTGAAGTCGGGCAGGGTGCCGAACTCCGGCAGCACGGCGCAGTAGTCGCTGATGTCGTAGCCGCCGTCCCGCAGCGGGGAGGCGTAGAACGGTGGCAGCCACAAGCAGTCGACGCCGAGCCACTGCAGGTAGTCCAGCTTGCCGATCAGGCCGGTGAAGTCCCCGGAGCCGGACCCGTTGGAGTCGGCGAACCCGCGGACGAGCACCTCGTAGAAGACTGCCTTCTTGTACCAGTGGGGGTCGTGTCGCAGACCGGGCGCGGTGACGTTGAGCCCCTCCACGCTCAGGCCCTCCTGACGTGGACGACGTGCGCAGGGTTCTCCGGGTCGAGGCGGATGAACACGTGCTCGCCCCAGCTCCAGGTGTGCTCGCCCAGCAGGTCGTGGGCGACGAAGGTGTCGTGCCAGTCCAGTCCGAGCGCGGGCATGTCCAGGTGCAGCATCGTCTCCCGGGTGGAGTGCGGGTCGAGCAGGACGACGGTGACGACGACGTCCTCGACGCCGGTGGGGGACTGGTCGGCCGGCACCCGGCGGGAGTAGGCCAGGACGGCGTCGTCGTCGGTGCGGTGCACGACCGCCCCCCGCAGCCGCTGCAGCGCCGGGTGGGCCCGGCGGATGGCGTTGAGCCGGGTGAGCAACGGCTCCAGGCTGCTGCCCCGCTCCAGCGCACCCTGCCAGTCCCGGGGCCGCAGCTCGTACTTCTCGTTGTCAATCTGCTCCTCGGCGCCGGGCCGGGCGACGTTCTCGACCAGCTCGTAGCCGGAGTAGATCCCCCAGGTGGGGACCATGGTCGCGGCGAGCACCGCGCGCAGCCGGAAGGCGCCCGGTCCGCCGTACTGCATGTACGGGGTGAGGATGTCGTGCGTCGTGGGCCAGAAGCTCGGTCGCAGGTAGTCGGCGGTCTCCTCGGACAGCTCGAGGAGGTAGTCGCCGAGCTCCTGCTTGGAGTGCCGCCAGGCGAAGTAGGTGTACGACTGGTGGAAGCCGACCTTGGCCAAGGTGCGCATCATCGCCGGCCGGGTGAACGCCTCGGACAGGAACACGACCTCGGGGTGCCGGGCGGTCACCTCGGCGATGAGCCACTCCCAGAACTCGACCGGTTTGGTGTGCGGGTTGTCGACGCGGAACAGCGTCACCCCGTGGGACACCCACAGCAGGACGACGCGCAGCACCTCCTCGTAGATGCCGCGGGGGTCGTTGTCGAAGTTCAGCGGGTAGATGTCCTGGTACTTCTTCGGCGGGTTCTCGGCGTAGGCGATCGACCCGTCGGCGCGGGTGGTGAACCACTCGGGGTGCTCGCGCACCCAGGGGTGGTCGGGGGAGCACTGCAGGGCGAGGTCGAGGGCCACCTCGAGGCCGAGCTCGCGGGCCCGGGCGACGAAGGCGTCGAAGTCCTCGAACGTGCCGAGGGTCGGCTCGATGGCGTCGTGGCCACCGTCCGGCGAGCCGATCGCGTAGGGGGAGCCGGGGTCGCCCGGCTGCGCGGTCAGCGCGTTGTTGCGGCCCTTGCGGTTCGTGGTCCCGATCGGGTGCACCGGGGTGAGGTAGACGACGTCGAAACCCATCCCGGCGATCCGGGGCAGCGCCTCGGCCGCGGTGCGCAGGGTCCCCGAGTGCCACTCGCCGGTGGTCGGGTCGCGCTGCGCGCCGTGCGAGCGCGGGAAGATCTCGTACCAGGAGCCGACGAGCGCCCGCTCCCGCTGCACCCGCAGGCCGAGCGGCTCGCTCTGGGTGACGTGGTTGCGCACCGGCAGCCGGGTCAGCGCGGCGTGCACCTCGGGGGAGGTGCCGGCGGCGAGCCGGGCCTGGGCCGGCCGGTCGGTGTCCCGCAGGCCCGCCACCGCCGCCCGCAGCACCGCCGCTCCCTCGGCGTCGCGGCCCTCCTGGGTGGCGGCGCGCTCGAGCAGCAGCGCGCCCTCGGTGAGCATGAGTTCGGTGTCGACGTCCGCGGCGACCTTGATCACTGCGTCGTGCTCCCAGGTGCCGTACGGGTCGTCCCAGCCCTCGACCCGGAAGGTCCACTCGCCCTCGGCGTCCGGGACGACCCAGGCCCGCCACCGGTCGGTGCCGGGCTCGGTCGGCTGCATCCGCACCCGGGTGTGCTCCGAGCCGTCGGGCCGCAGCAGCACGGCGGTCGCGGCGACGGCGTCGTGCCCCTCGCGGAAGACCGTCGCGGTCACCGGCACGGCCTCGCCGACGACGCAGCGGGCCGGCCAGCGGCCGCAGTCCACGCTCGGGCCGACGTCCAGGACGGGGATCCGGCCGACGCGGGTGCCGGTCGCCGGGTGAGGGGGTGCGGGAGCGGTGACCTCGCTCCGGTGGGACCGGCGTGGGGTGCGTGTGTCGCTCACCCGCGGAAACCTACCGAGACGGGGCGGGCACCGGCACCCGCACGGCACCGCCGCGCCGGTACGCCGGTGCGCCGGCCGCCACCAGGGGGTGAAAGATTTTGCGGTCGAAGCAAGGAGACGGCACCGGGGTGGTCTGCGAGCGACCGCGGGCGCGTACCCTGACCGCCCGTGAGAGCGATCCGCCGGTTCACCGTCCGCACCGTCCTGCCCCAGCCCGTCGAGGCGCTCGGCGAGCTGGCCCTCAACCTGCGGTGGTCGTGGCACCAGCCGACCCGGGACCTCTTCGCCGCCATCGACCCGGCCCGCTGGGAGGCCGTGCACCGGGACCCGGTGGCCCTTCTCGGTGACCTGCCGCCGGAGCGGCTCGAGGAGCTCGCCGCCGACGACGCGTTCGTCGCCCGCGTCCAGGACGCCGCCGCGGACCTGCACCGGTACCTGACCGAGCCGATGTGGTACCAGGGGCTGGAGGGCTCCCCGCCGGCGGCCATCGCCTACTTCTCCCCGGAGTACGGCATCACCTCCGTCCTGCCGCAGTACTCCGGCGGCCTCGGCATCCTGGCCGGGGACCACCTCAAGAGCGCCTCGGACCTCGGCGTCCCCGTCGTCGGGGTCGGCCTGCTGTACAAGAGCGGCTACTTCAAGCAGGCGCTGACCCGCGACGGGTGGCAGACCGAGACCTACCCGGTCACCGACCCCGACGGGCTCCCGCTGACCCTGCTGCGGGACGCGGACGGCACGCCCGCCTCGGTCACCGTCGAGCTGCCCGGCGGCCGTGAGCTGACCGCGCACGTGTGGAAGGCCGACGTCGGACGGGTCCCGCTGCTGCTGCTCGACTCCGACGTCCCGTCCAACGACGAGGCCGCCCGCACGGTCACCGACCGGCTCTACGGCGGCGGCGGGGAGCACCGGCTTCAGCAGGAGATGCTGCTCGGCATCGGCGGGGTCCGCGCGCTGCGGCTGTGGTCGCGGCTGTCCGGCGCCCCGGCCCCGGAGGTGTACCACACCAACGAGGGCCACGCCGGCTTCCTCGGCCTGGAGCGGATCCGCGAGCTCGTCGCCGCTGGCCTCGAGTTCGACGCGGCGCTCGAGGCGGTCCGGGCCGCCACCGTGTTCACCACCCACACCCCGGTGCCCGCCGGGATCGACCGGTTCGGCCGGGACCAGGTCCAGCTGTACCTCGGCGACTCCGACGTCCTGGCCGGCGTCCCGGTCGAGCGGGTGCTGGCACTCGGCGCGGAGGACTACGCGGGCGGCGACCCGACGGTGTTCAACATGGCGGTGATGGGTCTGCGGCTGGCCCAGCGCGCCAACGGCGTCTCCCAGCTGCACGGCCACGTCAGCCGGGCGATGTTCAACGGTCTGTGGCCGGGGTTCGACCACTCCGAGGTGCCGATCACCGCGATCACCAACGGCGTGCACGCCCCGACCTGGGTGGACCGCCGGGTCTACGAGCTGGCAGCCGAGCACGTCGGTGGCCCGCCCGGGTCGCGCTCGTTCGAGCACGTCGACTCCGTCCCCGCTGCCGCCATCTGGAACGCCCGCCGAGAGATGCGCGAGCAGCTGGTCCGTGACGCCCGCCGGCGGGTGCGGGCCTCCTGGCGGGAGCGCGGGGCCACGGACGCCGAGCTCGGGTGGGTGGACGACGTCCTGGACCCCGACGTGCTGACCATCGGCTTCGCCCGCCGGGTCCCGACCTACAAGCGGCTCACCCTCATGCTGCGCGACCCGCAGCGGCTGCGCTCGCTCCTGCTCGACCCGGAGCGGCCCGTCCAGATCGTCATCGCCGGCAAGTCGCACCCCGCTGACGAGCAGGGCAAGCGGCTCATCCAGCAGATGGTGCGGTTCGCCGACGACCCCGAGGTGCGCCACCGGATCGTGTTCCTGCCGAACTACGACATCGAGATGGCGCAGACCCTCTACCCGGGCTGCGACGTCTGGCTCAACAACCCGCTGCGACCGCTCGAGGCGTGCGGCACCTCGGGGATGAAGGCCGCCCTCAACGGGTGCCTGAACCTGTCCATCCGCGACGGGTGGTGGGACGAGTGGTTCGACGGCGAGAACGGGTGGGCGATCCCGACCGCCGACGGGGTGGAGGACCCGGACCACCGTGACGACCTGGAGTCCGCGGCCCTGTACGAGCTCATCGAGTCCCAGATCGCCCCCCGGTTCTACGACCGGGACGCCGACGGGCTGCCGCGGCGCTGGCTGGAGATGGTCCGGCACACCCTGGCCAGCCTGGGCCCCAAGGTGCTCGCCACGAGGATGGTCTCCGACTACGTCCGGCAGCTCTACCTGCCGGCCGCGCACGCCCAGCGGTCGCTCAACGGCCCGCGGTACGCCGGCGCCGCCGAGCTCGCCGCCTGGAAGCGGCGGCTGCGCGCGGGCTGGCACGGCGTCCGCGTCGACCACGTCGAGTCCTCCGGGCTGGGCGACTCCCCGCAGGTGGGTGAGGTGCTGCACGTCAACGCCTACGTCTCGCTCGGCGACCTCGACCCCCGGGACGTCGCCGTCCAGGTGGTCCACGGCCGGGTCAGCGAGAACGACGAGCTGACGGACGTGCGCACCGAGACGCTCGCGCACGTCGAGGCCTACGAGGCGGGGCGGCACCACTTCGCCGGCGACGTCACCCTGCGCCGGACCGGCCCCTTCGGGTACACCGTGCGGGTCGTGCCCCGGCACGAGCACCTCGCCAGCGTCGCCGAGACCGGTCTGGTCGCGAACGCCTGACCGGGGCGGGGCGCGCTGCCCGGCTCAGCCAGCGGTGCGGTAGAGCCGCATCGACAACGCCGTCACCGGCACCGAGGTCCCGCCGGCCTGCGTCTCGCCGTCCTGCCCGGCGTCCCGGGGGCTGCGCCAGGCGCTGTCCCACAGCAGCTGCCAGGCCCGTGCCCACGGCGGGCCCGGCAGCAGCACCGGCCCGTCGTCCAGGTCCCCGTGCAGGACCAGCAGCAGCGAGGTGCCCGGTCCCTCGCCGTCCAGGTAGGCCTGCAGGGTGCGCAGGCCCGGGTCGTGCCACCGGGCGTGGTCGATCGGGGTCGCGTCCGGCCCGAACCAGGCCAGGTCCCGGGTGCCGTCGGGGTGCACCGGCCGGCCCGCCCAGAAGGTGTCCCGGCGCAGGACGGCGTGCTCGCGGCGCAGCCGCAGCAGCTCGCGGACGGTGGCGAGCAGGTCCTCCCGCCAGCTGCCCGGCACCGCCGCCCAGTCGAGCCACGTCGTCGCGTCGTCCAGGCAGTACGCGTTGTTGTTGCCGAGCTGGGTGCGGCCGATCTCGTCGCCGGCGGTGAGCATCGGCACCCCGGCGGACAGCAGCAGGGTGCCGAGCAGGTTGCGCGCCGAGCGCCGCCGGACGTCCTCGATGACGTCGCCGTCGGGCCCCGGCGGTGCCCAGCCCTCGGTCCCGTGGTTCCAGCTGCGGTTGTCGGGGTGGCCGTCGCGGTTCCCCTCGCCGTTGGCCTCGTTGTGCTTGTGCTCGTAGGCGGTGAGGTCGGCCAGGGTGAAGCCGTCGTGCGCGGTGACGTAGTTCACCGAGGCGTGCGGTCCCCGGTCGCCGGCGGTGAACAGGTCCGCCGAGCCGGCGACCCGGGTGGCGAGCTCGCGGACGCCGTGGCCCGGGCCGTGCCCGCGCTCCAGGCGCGCCGGGTCGGCCAGCCAGAAGGTGCGCACCCCGTCCCGGAACCGGTCGTTCCACTCGGCGAACGGCGGCGGGAACTGCCCGGTCCGCCACCCGTGCGGCCCGACGTCCCACGGCTCGGCGACGAGCTTGACGTCGGCGAGCACCGGGTCGGCGCGGGCCGCGACGAGAAAGGGGTGGTCCGGGTCGAAGCCGTTGCGCCCGCGTGCCAGCGTCGTGGCCAGGTCGAACCGGAACCCGTCCACGCCGAACGCCTGCACCCAGTAGCGCAGCGAGTCCAGGGTCAGCTGGACGACCCGCGCGCTGGTGAAGTCGAGGGTGTTGCCGCAGCCGGTGACGTCGACCGCGCCGCCCGAGCCGTCGAGCAGGTAGTGCGCGGCGTGGTCGACGCCCTTGAGGCTCAGCACCGGGCCGTGCGGACCTCCCTCGGCGGTGTGGTTGTAGACGACGTCGAGCAGCACCTCCAGCCCGGCGGCGTGCAGGGCGCGGACCGCGTCGCGCAGCTCGTCGAGCACCGCCTGCGGGCCCGCCGCCCGCGCCGCCGCGCTGGCGTACCGCGGTTCGGGGGCGAAGAACGCCAGGGTGTTGTACCCCCAGTAGTTGCGCAGCCCCCGCCGGACCAGCGCCGGCTCGTCGGCGATCGCGTGGACCGGCAGCAGCTCGAGCGTGGTGACACCCAGGTCGAGGAGGTGGCCCACCACCGCCGGGTGCGCTAGCGCCGCGTAGCTGCCGCGCAGCTCCTCCGGGACGTCCGGGTGTCGCATGGTCAGGCCGCGCACGTGCGCCTCGTAGACGACCGTGTCGGCCCACGGCACGCGCGGCCGCTCGGCCGGGTCCGCCACCGGCGCCCGGACGACGACCCCGTGCGGCACGTGCCCGGCGGAGTCCCGCTCGTCCCGCACGTCGCCCGGCCGCGGCGCCCAGGTGACCGGGTCGACCTGCTGGCCGAACACCTCCGGCCCCCAGCGCACCTGACCGGTCACCGCCCGGGTGTACGGGTCCAGGACGAGCTTGGCGGGGTTGAACCGGTGCCCCGCGCCCGGGTCCCACGGGCCGTGCACCCGCAGGCCGTACCGCTGGCCCTCGGCGACGCCCGGGAGCACGTCGTGCCACACGCCGTGAGTGCGCCGCCGCAGCGGCAGCCGGCGCTCGGTGAGACCGCCTCCGGGACTGTCGTCGAGCAGGGCCACCTCGACGGCGTCGGCGTGCGGGGCGTGGACGGCGACGTGCGCGCCACCGTCCCGCAGGTGCAGGCCGAGCGGCCAGGGACCGGAGCGTTCCACGGCGCGCAAGTCTGCCCCAGGGCCGGTCCCGGGCCGTGCCCGGCCGCGGCTACGGTGGACCGGTGAGCGATCCCACCGCGCTGCCGAACTTTCCCCCGCCGGAGAGCGAGCACCCGCTGCGAGGCCGGGTGCTCGACGCGCTCATCGACCTCGGCCAGCAGCCGAACGTGGACGCCCAGGGCGACGTGTCGGTCACCGTCCAGCAGCAGAAGCTGTTCGTCCGCTGCGCCGACAAACCGCTCCCGCTCATGCGGGTGTTCGGGCAGTGGCGGATCGGGGAGTCGGTACCGGCAGACCCGCTGACCCGGCTGCGCGCCGCGAACGACCTCACCGCGCGGAGCAACCTCGTCAAGGCGACCGTCCACGACGACGTCCTGCTCGTCGCCGTCGACCTCGTCGTCCCGCAGCCGGCGCCGCTGCGCCAGCTGCTCCAGGGAGCGTTCGCCGGGATCTTCCAGGCGGTCAAGACCTGGCACGTCGCCGCCGGCGGCACCGCCCCCGGTGACACCGGCTCCGGTCCCCAGGACCCCGGCGGGTCGCCCGGGGGCGACGACCCCCGGGCCTGAGGCCCGGCCACCATCCCTGCTCCGACCACCATCCCTGCTCCGACCACCATCCCTGCTCCGACCAGCACCCCTGCGACGAACTGGAGGCACCGTTGGGCGAGTACGTCAGGCTCGAGGTCGACGGCGGTATCGGCACCATCCGGCTGGACCGACCGCCGATGAACGCGCTGAACTCTCAGGTCCAGGAGGAGCTGCGGGCCGCCGCGACGGAGGCCGCCGAGCGGCGCGACGTCGCCGCCGTCGTCGTCTACGGGGGCGAGAAGGTGTTCGCCGCCGGAGCGGACATCAAGGAGATGCAGGCGATGTCGTACACCGACATGGTCGAGCGCTCCACGGCGCTGCAGTCCGCGTTCACCGCCGTCGCGCGGATCCCGAAGCCCACCGTGGCGGCGGTGACCGGCTACGCCCTCGGCGGCGGCTGCGAGCTGGCGCTGTGCTGCGACATGCGGGTGGCCGGCGAGTCCGCCCGCCTCGGCCAGCCGGAGATCCTGCTCGGCATCATCCCCGGCGCCGGCGGCACCCAGCGCCTGCCGCGGCTCGTCGGCCCCTCGCGGGCCAAGGACCTGATCTTCTCCGGCCGGCACGTGACGGCCGACGAGGCGCTGCGGATCGGTCTGGTCGACCGCGTCGTCCCGGACGACGAGGTCTACACCGCCGCCCGGCAGGGCGTCGAGAGGTACGTCGGGGCCGCCTCGTTCGCCCTGCGAGCAGCCAAGGAGGCCGTCGACCGGGGACTCGAGGTCGACCTGGACACCGGGCTGGCGATCGAGCGGATGCAGTTCACCGGCCTGTTCGCCACTGCCGACAAGGACACCGGCATGAGGTCGTTCGTCGAGGAGGGGCCCGGCAAGGCCCGCTTCGAGGGGCGGTGACCTCCGGCGGCGAGCACTCCGCTGCGGCCCGGGCGGAGTGGGAAGGGTCACGCCGGCACCGGTTGAGCCGGAGGCTACTCGTAAGTAACGATGGGTCGGAAAGGACGGGTCTCGAGAGCACCGTCACATTCCCGGGACGGTTCCGATCTGGCACCCTGACCCGGGTCCACGGGACCGCCCGGTCCCGCGTCGGCGCACCGCCGACGACGCGAGCACAGGAGGTCGGCCCACGGCCATGAAGATCGTCGTCTTGGTCAAGCACGTCCCTGACGCCCAGGGCGAGCGCACGTTCAACGCCAGCGACAACACCACCGACCGCACTGCGGTCGACGGACTGCTGTCCGAGCTCGACGAGTACGCCGTCGAGGAGGCGCTCAAGCTCAAGGAGTCCGCAGAGGCCGAGGTCGTGGTCCTGACCATGGGCCCGGCGGACGCCGCCGACGCCGTCCGCAAGTCCCTGCAGATGGGCGCCGACTCCGGCGTCCACGTCCTCGACGACGCCCTGCACGGCTCGGACGCCCCGGCGACCTCCCTCGTCCTCGCCCAGGCCGTCCGCAAGATCGGCGAGAGCGGCCCGGTCGACCTCGTCCTCACCGGCATGGCGTCCACCGACGGCACGATGGGCGTCGTGCCCGCGATGCTCGCCGAGCGGCTCGGTCTGCCGCAGGTCACCTACGCCTCGGAGCTGACCGTCGGCGACGGCACCGTGACCATCCGGCGGGACGGGGACGCCTCGACGCAGGTCGTCGAGGCGAGCCTGCCTGCGGTGGTCAGCGTCACCGACCAGATCAACGAGCCCCGATACCCCTCGTTCAAGGGGATCATGGCGGCGAAGAAGAAGCCGGTCGAGACCTGGTCGCTCGCCGACCTCGGCCTCGACCCCTCCCAGGTCGGGCTGGCCGCCGCCTGGACGAAGGTCGAGTCCTTCACCGCTCGTCCCCCGAGGACCCAGGGCGAGGTCGTCACCGACGAGGGCGACGGCGGCGTGAAGCTCGCCGAGTTCCTCGTCTCCCGCAAGTTCGTCTGACCGGCGTCGTCCACGCCACGAAGGAGGAGAACCTCAGATGACCGAGGTCCTCGTGCTCGTCGACCACGTCGACGGCGCCGTCCGCAAGACCACTCACGAGCTGCTCACCATCGCCCGCCGGATCGGCGAGCCCGCTGCCGTGCTCATCGGTGACGGCTTCGACGCCGCCCAGCCCTCGCTCGCCGAGTACGGCGCCGCGAAGGTGTACGTCGTGCCCTCCGGCGACGTCACCGACTACCTCGTCGCGCCCACGGCGGAGGTGCTCGCCCAGCTCGTCGAGCAGACCTCCCCGGCTGCGGTGCTGCTGCCCTCCAACGCCGAGGCCAAGGAGGTCGCGGCCCGGCTGTCCATCAAGACCGGCAGCGGCCTGATCACCGACGCGGTCGACGTCCAGGCGGACGGCGGGCTGCGCACCACCCAGTCGGTGTTCGCCGGCTCCTACACGGTGGAGGCCACCGTCACCACCGGCACCCCGATCATCACCGTCAAGCCGAACTCGACGACCCCCGAGCCGGCCCCGGCTGCCGCCGAGCGGGTCGACGTCACGCCGACCGTGTCCGAGGCGGCCAGGACCGCCCGGGTGACCGAGCGCAGGCCGCGGGAGAAGAGCGGCCGCCCCGAGCTCACCGAGGCGGCCATCGTCGTCTCCGGCGGGCGGGGCACGAACGGCGACTTCGGCCCCGTGGAGGCCTTCGCCGACGCGCTCGGGGCGGCGGTCGGTGCCTCCCGCGCCGCTGTGGACGCCGGCTGGTACCCGCACGCGAACCAGGTCGGGCAGACCGGCAAGACCGTGTCGCCGCAGCTGTACGTCGCCGCGGGCATCTCCGGGGCGATCCAGCACCGGGCCGGGATGCAGACCTCGAAGACCATCGTCGCGGTCAACAAGGACGAGGAGGCGCCGATCTTCGAGCTCGTCGACTTCGGCGTCGTCGGTGACCTGTTCACCGTGCTGCCACAGGCCACCGAGGAGATCCTCCGCCGCAAGGGCTGAGACCCGGCGCGTCGCCGAGCCGACCTAGACTCCTCGGTCGTGACGGCCTACCTCGACCACGCGGCGACCACGCCGATGCTGCCGGAGGCGGTGGCAGCGATGACGGCCGAGCTCACCGCTGTGGGCAACGCCTCGTCGCTGCACACCTCCGGCCGGCGTGCCCGCCGGGTGGTCGAGGAGTCCCGGGAGCTGCTCGCGGCCGCGCTCGGTGCCCGCCCGGGCGAGGTCGTCCTGACCGCCAGTGGCACCGAGGCCGACAACCTCGCGGTCAAGGGGCTGTTCTGGGCCCGCCGGGACGCCGACCCGCGCCGGCGCCGCGTGCTCGCCTCGGCGGTGGAGCACCACGCCGTCCTCGACGCGCTGGAGTGGCTCGCCGTCCACGAGGACGCCGACGTCGTCCTGCTGCCCGTCGACACGGTCGGCCGGGTGGACGTCGACGCCCTGCGCGCCGAGCTGGCTGCCGACCCCGGGTCCGTCGCCCTGGTGACGGTGATGTGGGCGAACAACGAGGTCGGCACGGTCCAGCCGGTCGCCGACGTCGTCGCCGCCGCGGCCGAGTACGGCGTCCCGGTGCACTCCGACGCCGTCCAGGCGGTCGGGGCGCTGCCGGTCGACTTCACCGCCAGCGGGCTGGACGCGCTCACCGTCTCGGCGCACAAGCTCGGTGGTCCGGTCGGAGCCGGGGCCCTGCTGCTGCGCCGCGGCGTCGGGGTGGTCCCGCTGCTGCACGGCGGTGGCCAGGAGCGCGGGGTGCGCTCGGGCACGCTGGCCGCCGCCTCCTTCCGGGGCTTCGCGGTGGCCGCGGACACCGCGGTGCGCCGCCGCCCGCAGACCGCCGCACGGGTGGCCGCTCTGCGCGACCGTCTCGTCGCCGGGTTGCTCGAGGCGGTGCCGGACGTCGTCCTGCGCGGCGACCCGGACCCGGCCGGACGGCTTCCTGGCAACGTGCACATCACCGTGCCCGGCTGCGAGGGGGACTCGCTGCTCTACCTGCTCGACGCCCGTGGCGTGGAGTGCTCGACCGGGTCCGCCTGCCAGGCCGGGGTCGCCCGGCCGAGCCACGTGCTGCTCGCCATGGGCCTGGACGAGCAGACCGCCTCGGGCGCGCTGCGGCTGACCCTCGGCGCGGCCTCGACCGAGCAGGACGTCGACGCGGTGCTCGAGGCCATCGGGCCGGTGGTGCAGCGGGCCCGTTCAGCCGGGCTGGCCGCGGCCGCGCCCCGGGTGGCGTCGTGAGGGTCCTTGCCGCGATGAGCGGCGGGGTCGACTCGGCCGTCGCCGCGGCCCGCGCGGTCGACGCCGGCCACGACGTCGTCGGCGTCCACCTGGCCCTGTCCCGGGAGCCGGCGGGGGAGCGGACCGGCGCTCGCGGCTGCTGCACGGTCGAGGACGCCCACGACGCCCGGCGCGCCGCCGACGTCCTCGGCGTCCCGTTCTACGTCTGGGACCTGTCCGCGCGGTTCGCGACCGACGTCGTCGACGTCTTCACCGCCGAGTACGCGGCCGGTCGCACACCCAACCCGTGCCTGCTGTGCAACCAGCGGATCAAGTTCTCCGCGCTGCTCGACCGCGCCCTGGCGCTCGGCTTCGACGCCGTCGCCACCGGGCACTACGCCCGGATCGCGCCGGGCCCGGACGGCCGGCCCGCCCTGCACCGGGCGGCCGACCGCGTCAAGGACCAGTCGTACGTGCTGTCAGTGGTGCCCGCCGCCCGGCTGGCCCACGCGCTGTTCCCGCTCGGGGACGCGGTGGACAAGGCCGCCGTCCGCGCCGAGGCGGCTGAGCGCGGGCTCGCCGTGGCCGGGAAGCCGGACAGCCACGACATCTGCTTCGTCCCGGACGGCGACACCCGCGGCTGGCTGGCTCGCCGGCTGCCGCCGCAACGTCCCGGCCCCGTCGTGGACACCGCCGGGCAGGTCGTCGGCAGCCACGACGGCGCCGCCGGGCACACCGTCGGCCAGCGGCGCGGACTCCGGCTCGGCACGCCCGCGCCGGACGGCCGGCCCCGCTACGTGCTCGACGTCTCGGTGGCCACGAACACCATCACGGTCGGCTCGGCCGAGGACCTCGGCGTCGACCGGGTCACCGGCACCGGGCCGGTCTGGTGCGGCCCACCGGCCGAGCCCGGTGCCGTCGTCGGCGTGCAGGTCCGCGCGCACGGGGAGGAGGTGCCGGGCACCGTCACCGAGGCCGGCGAGCGGCTCGTGGTCGCCCTGCACCGGCCGGTGCGCGGGGTCGCCCCCGGGCAGACGGCCGCCCTGTACGACGGCGACCGCGTCGTCGGCAGCGCCACCGTCGAGGCGGCGGGGCGCGACCGGTGACCCGCGCCACCGGCATCGGCTCCTGGCCCGGGGCCGACCCGCTGGAGGCCGCTCGCACGGTGCTCGGTGAGCTCGGCGCCGGCCACCTGCCGCACCTCGTCGAGCTGCCCGCACGCGGTCCCGGCGCCGACATGACCGGGCGCGCTGCCGCCCTCCTCGTCGAGCTGCCGGTGGACCTGCAGCCGACCGGGTGGCGGCTGGTCGACCGGCCGGGGCGTGACCTCGAACGGGCCCGGGCCCTGCTGCGCGCCGACCTCGACGCGCTGGCCGAGGCCGCCGACGGGTGGACCGGGGAGCTCAAGGTGCAGGTGTGCGGGCCGTGGACGCTGGCCTCCACGGTGCGGCTCGCCCGCGGGGAGCGCGTCCTGGGCGACACCGGGGCCCGCCGCGACCTGGCCGTGTCGCTGGCCGAGGGCGTCGCGCAGCACGTACGGGAGGTGCAGCGGCTCGTCCCGGGTGCCCGGGTCGTCGTCCAGGTCGACGAGCCGGGGCTACCGGCCGTGCTCGCCGGCCACCTGGCGACGTCCAGCGGGTGGGGGCGGCTGCCCGCCGTCGACCGCCCCGAGGCCACCGAGGCCCTGCGCTCGGTGCTGTCCGCGGCGACCGGCGCCGGCGCCGCCGGCACGGCGGTGCACTGCTGTGCGGCCGAGCCGCCGGTGGCCCTGCTCCGCGACGCCGGCGCCGGCGCGCTGTCGGTGGACGTCTCGCTCCTGGGTGACGGCGCCTGGGAGTCGGTGGCCGTGGCGGTCGAGTCCGGTGTGGCGCTGTGGGCGGGGGCGGTGCCGACACCGGGCCCGCTGCCGTCGGTGACCGCGGTGGTGGACGCCGTTCGCCGCCCGTGGGCGCGGGTGGGGCTGCCGGACAGCGCCCTGGCGGACGTCGTCCTGTCGCCGGCCTGCGGGCTGGCGGGGTCCTCACCGGCGCACGCACGCGCCGTCCTGGCGAGGGTGGTGGAGGCGGCCGGTGCGCTGACCGAGGCCGCCGCCTGACCCCCGGCCGGAGGTTCGCGCACCCAGTGGCGGTGGTGTGGCCCCTGACGGCCCGGTTTGACGACCACTGTGTGTGCGAACCCCGGCGGAGGTGGGCTCGGGCAGGATGGGCGCGTGAGCGAGAGCAGCCCCGCCGATCTCCCGGACGACGTCCCGCCGGCGACCGAGCAGGAGGCGCCGCCACCGGAGGCCCAGCACGAGTGGACCGAGCTGGCCGAGGAGATCCGCTCCCACCAGTTCGCGTACTACGTCCGGGACGCACCGGTCATCAGCGACGGGGAGTACGACGCGCTCGTCCGCCGGCTGGCGGAGCTCGAGGAGCGGTACCCGGGTCTGCGCCGGCCCGACTCGCCCACGCAGGTGGTCGGCGGGACGTTCTCCACCGACTTCGCCCCCGTCGACCACCTCGAGCCGATGCTCAGCCTCGACAACGCCTTCTCCACCGAGGAGCTGCTCGCCTGGGCGGCCCGCGTCGAGCGGGAGGTCGGGGGCGCCGACGTCCACTACCTGTGCGAGCTGAAGATCGACGGGCTGGCGGTCAACCTGCTGTACGAGGAGGGCCGGCTCACCCGGGCCGCCACCCGCGGGGACGGCCGCACCGGCGAGGACGTCACGAACAACGTGCGCACCATCAGCGGTGTCCCGCACGTGCTGGCCGGCGCCGGGCACCCCCCGCAGGTGGAGGTCCGCGGCGAGGTGTTCTTCCCGGTCGAGGCGTTCACCGACCTCAACGCAGCGCTCGTCGAGGCGGGCAAGCCACCGTTCGCCAACCCCCGCAACGCCGCCGCCGGCTCCTTGCGGCAGAAGGACCCGCGGGTCACCGCATCCCGGCCGCTGCGGATGCTCGTCCACGGCCTCGGGCTGCACGACGGTCTGCACGTCGAGCGCCAGTCACAGGCCTACGAGGTGCTCGCCTCGTGGGGGCTGCCGACCTCGCCGCACACCCGTGTCGTCGACACCATCGAGGAGGTCCAGGCGATCGTCGCCGCCTACGGCGAGGACCGGCACGCGGTCGAGCACGAGATCGACGGCGTCGTGGTCAAGGTCGACGAGGTGGCCCTGCAGCGGCGCCTCGGGTCGACCAGCCGGGCACCTCGGTGGGCGATCGCGTACAAGTACCCCCCCGAGGAGGTGACCACCGAGCTGCTCGACATCCGGGTCAACGTGGGGCGTACCGGGCGGGTCACCCCGTACGCCGTGATGCGACCGGTCCGGGTCTCCGGCTCGACCGTCGAGATGGCCACCCTGCACAACGCCGACGAGGTCCGGCGCAAGGGCCTGCTCATCGGGGACACCGTGGTGGTCCGTAAGGCCGGCGACGTCATCCCCGAGATCGTCGGCCCGGTCGTCGACCTGCGCGACGGCGACGAGCGTGAGTTCGTCATGCCCACCCACTGCCCCTCGTGCGGCACCGAGCTGCGCCCCGAGCGCGAGGGCGACAAGGACATCCGCTGCCCCAACACCCGGTCCTGCCCGGCCCAGCTGCGCGAACGGCTCTTCCACGTCGCCAGCCGCGGGGCGTTCGACATCGAGGCGCTCGGGTGGGAGGCGGCCGGCGCCCTGCTCGAGGCCGGCGTCCTGGACGACGAGGGCGGGCTGTTCGACCTGACCGAGGACGACCTGCGCCGCGTCCCGCTGTTCACCCGCAAGGACGGGCAGCTGTCCGCGAACGGGCGGCGGCTGCTGGACAACCTCCAGCGAGCCCGGTCCCAGCCCCTGTGGCGGGTGCTCGTGGCGCTGTCGATCCGGCACGTCGGTCCGACCGCGGCCCGGGCGCTGGCCCAGCACTTCGGGTCGCTGGAACGGATCTTCGCCGCGGACGTCGAGGAGCTGGCGGCCGTGGACGGCGTGGGACCCGTCATCGCCGAGGCCGTCCGCGCCTGGTGGCAGGTCGACTGGCACCGCGAGGTCGTCGAGCGCTGGGCGGCTGCCGGGGTGCGCACCGCCGACGAGCGGGACGAGTCGGTACCCCGCACCCTCGAGGGCCTCACCGTCGTCGTCACCGGCAGCCTGGCCGGGTTCACCCGCGAGGAGGCCAAGGAGGCGATCCTGGCCCGCGGGGGCCGCGCCGCGTCCAGCGTGTCGAGGCGGACGTCGTTCGTCGTCGTCGGGGACTCCCCGGGCAGCAAGGCGGACAAGGCAGCCGAGCTCGGCGTGCCCGTCCTCGACGAGGAGGGGTTCCGCGTTCTGCTCGAGGGCGGTCCTGAGGCCGTGGCGGGCCGGTCCGAGGGCTGAGGGGGCACCCGACCGGCTCAAGAACCGCCCGCCGGTGCCGATGGTGGACCAGGGCATCGGCGCGGGAAGTGAGACGTGGAGCGGATGACGGCACGATGACGAGCGCGACGGACGTCGAGCGCGAGCGTCCGGCGCCGGCCCGGCCCGCGGTGTTCTGGGTGCACGTCGTCACCGTGCCCGTCCTGGCCGTCCTGCTCGTCGCGTGGCAGGCGGTGACTGCCGGGCCGTGGTGGCTCGCCGACGGCCAGGCGTTCCCCACCGGTGCGGCCGTCGCGCTGGCGGTCGGGGTCGTGCTCGTCGTCGGGGGCGAGCTGTGGCCCGTCCTCGGCAGCCGGACCGTCGACCCCAGCGGAGTGGCCTGGTCGACCACGTTCGCGTTCGCCGTCCTGCTGTTCGCCGGGCTGCTGCCGGCGGTCGCCCTGCTCGCGGGCGCCTCGGTGCTCTCCGGCGTGCTCGCCCGCAAGGCCGCCTACCGCTGGGTCTTCAACGCCGGCCAGTACAGCCTCAGCCTGCTCGCCGCCTGGGGCGTGCTGGTGGCGTTCGACCGCGACGCCCGCCCCACGGAGCTGTGGTCCCCGGCGGACCTGTCCGACCTCGGTGTGGTCGCGCTCGCCGCCGCCGCGTACTTCGTCGTCAACGAGCTGCTCGTCACCTTCGCGGTCAGCGCGCTGAGCGGCACCAGCCTGCTCGACGACCTGCGGTCGATCCTCTACTTCGAGCTCGTCGCCAACGGTGCGCAGCTCGGGCTGGCGCCGCTCGTCGCCGTCGTGATGGAGCACGCACCGGCGCTGACCGCACTCGGCGTGCTGCCCGTGCTGGCCATCCACCGGCAGGCGGTCGCCGAGCGGGAGAGCCGGCACGCCGCCACCCACGACGACCTCACCCAGCTCGCCAACCGCAAGCACTTCGTCACCCTGGCCGAGAGCGCCATGGACCTGGCAGCCCGCAGCGACCAGTCGCTCGCCCTGCTCGTCGTCGACCTCGACCGGTTCAAGGAGGTCAACGACGTCCTCGGCCACCAGGCCGGTGACCGGACGATCGTCGAGGTCGGCCGGCGGCTGCGGCACGCCGTCCGGGACGGGGACGTCGTCGCGCGGCTGGGCGGCGACGAGTTCGCCGTCCTGGTCCCGGCGATCACCTCCGTCGACGACGCTCTCGGCGTGGCCGAGCGGGTGGTCGCCGAGCTCGAGCGGCCGTTCGAGGTGGAGGGCCGGCTCGTCGACCTCGGCGGCAGCGTCGGGGTGGCGCTGCTGCCGCAGCACGCCGGGGACTTCGAGGCCCTGTTCTCCCGGGCGGACGCCGCCATGTTCGCCGCCAAGCGCGACGGCGGCGGCATCCGGGTCTACGGCCCGGAGCTGGACTCCGGTGCCACCGGGCGGGTCGGTCTGCTCGGGTCGCTGCGCCGCGCGATCGAGGCCGGCGACCTCGTCGTGGAGTACCAGCCCAAGATCGACATGCGCACCGGTGCGACGGACGGCGTCGAGGCACTGGTCCGCTGGCGCACCACCGGCGGCGTGCTCGTGCTGCCGGACGACTTCGTCCCGCTGGCGGAGCAGTCCGGGCTCATGCCGCGGCTCACCGCGTCGGTGCTCGAGCAGGCGCTCGCCCAGTGCGCGGCGTGGCAGCAGGCGGGGCTGCGCGTCCCGGTCGCGGTCAACGTGTCGCTGCGCGACGTGCTGGACGCCCGGTTCGCCGTCGGGGTGGCCGAACGGCTGGTCCGCTACGGCGTGCTCGGGCCGATGCTCACGCTGGAGATCACCGAGCGGGTCCTCGCCGAGGACATGCTGCGCGTCCAGGCCACTCTCGAGGAGCTCAGCGGGCTCGGCGTGCGGGTCTCGCTGGACGACTTCGGCACCGGCTGGTCCTCCCTCGTGCTGCTGCGCCGGCTGCCGGTCGCCGAGGTCAAGCTGGACCGGTCCTTCGTCGCCCAGGTCGCCCGGTCCCGCAGCGACGCCGCCATCGTGCGCGCCGTCATCGACCTCGCCCACGAGCTCGATCTCGTCGTCGTCGCCGAGGGGGTCGAGGACGCCGCCACCTGGTCGGCGCTGGCGGCGATGGGCTGCGACACCGCTCAGGGGTGGCACATCGCCCGGTCGCTGCCCGCGCCGGCAGCGACCGCGTGGGTGCGTGAACGAGCCGGGGACCGCCACGGTGCCCGCCAGGTCGGCGACCCCAGGGATCGCCCGCAGCCCGTGCCGGGCCAGACGGGGGACGGGGCCGGCCTGGCCGGTCGGTAGAGTCCGTCCCCATGTCCGCCATCTCCCGCAGCGAGGTCGCGCACCTCGCTCACCTGGCGCGGATCGACCTCACCGACGACGAGCTGGACCGGCTCGCCGGCCAGCTCGACGCCATCGTCGACGCCGTCGCCACCGTGTCCACGGTGGCCGGTGAGGACGTGCCGGCCACCTCCCACCCGCTGCCGCTGACCAACGTCACCCGCCCCGACGAGGTCCGGCCCTCGCTCACCGCCGAGCAGGCCCTCTCCGGCGCGCCGGACAGCGAGCAGCAGCGGTTCCGGGTGCCGCGGATCCTCGAGGAGGAGCAGTGACCGACCTCACCCGCCTGGACGCCGCCGACCTCGCCGGCCGGCTCGCCGCCGGGGAGGTCAGCTCGCAGGAGGTGACCAGGGCCCACCTGGACCGGATCGAGGCCGTCGACGGCGTCGTCCACGCCTTCCTCCACGTGGCCGCCGACCGGGCGCTGGCCGCCGCTCGGGACGTCGACCGGCGGCGGGCCGCGGGCGAGCCGCTCGGCCCGCTGGCGGGCGTCCCGGTCGCCGTCAAGGACGTCCTGGTCACTACCGGCATGCCGACGACCTGCGGCTCCCGGATGCTCGAGGGCTGGGTGCCGCCCTACGACGCCACCGTGGTGCGCCGGCTCGCCGACGGCGGCCTCGTCGTCCTCGGCAAGACGAACATGGACGAGTTCGCGATGGGGTCGAGCACCGAGCACTCCGCGTTCGGGCCCACCCGCAACCCGTGGGACACCGACCGGATCCCGGGCGGGTCCGGCGGCGGGTCCGCCGCGGCCGTCGCGGCCTTCGAGGCCCCGCTGGCCATCGGCACCGACACCGGCGGGTCCATCCGTCAGCCCGGTGCCGTCACCGGCACGGTCGGGGTCAAGCCGACCTACGGCGGCGTGTCCCGCTACGGCCTCGTCGCCCTGGCCTCCAGCCTTGACCAGGCCGGTCCGGTCACCCGGTCGGTGCTCGACGCGGCCCTGCTGCACGAGACCATCGGCGGGCACGACCCGCTGGACTCGACGTCCCTGCCGGACGACGTCCCCGCCCTGGTGGAGGCCGCCCGCCGGGGCGCGTCCGGCGACGGGCTGCACGGTCTGCGCGTCGGTCTGGTCCGGGAGCTCGACGGTGACGGGTACGCCCCCGAGGTGCGCGCCCGCTTCCACGAGGCCGTCGACCTGCTCGCCGGCGCCGGCGCCGAGATCGTCGAGGTGTCGTGCCCGAGCTTCGCGTCCGCGCTCGCCGCGTACTACCTCATCCTGCCGAGCGAGGCGAGCAGCAACCTCGCCAAGTTCGACGCGATGCGCTACGGCCTGCGGGTGCTGCCCGACGGGGTCGGCGCCCCCACCGCGGCCCAGGTGATGGCCGCGACCCGCGCCGTCGGGTTCGGCGAGGAGGTGAAGCGCCGGATCATCCTCGGCACCTACGCCCTGTCCGCGGGCTATTACGACGCCTACTACGGCAGCGCGCAGAAGGTCCGCACACTCATCCAGCGCGACTTCGCCGCCGCGTTCGAGCGTGCCGACGTCCTGGTGTCCCCCACGGCGCCGACGGTCGCGTTCCGGCTGGGGGAGAAGCTGGAGGACCCGCTGGCCATGTACCTCAACGACATCGCGACGATCCCCGCCAACCTCGCCGGCGTGCCCGGGATGAGCCTGCCCAGCGGGCTCGCCGAGGACGACCTGCCCGCCGGCGTCCAGCTGCTCGCCCCGGCCCGCGCCGACGACCGGCTCTACCACGTCGGCGCCGCCCTGGAGGCCATGCTCACCGAGCGCTGGGGCGGCCGCCTGCTCGACCGGGCCCCGGAGGTGACGGCGTGAGCACCGAGACGGTGACCCCGATGGGGTTCGAGGAGGCGATGGAACGCTTCGACCCGGTGCTGGGCCTGGAGGTCCACGTCGAGCTCAGCACCGCGACGAAGATGTTCTGCGGGTGCCCGACGGAGTTCGGCGCCGAACCGAACACCCAGGTCTGCCCCACCTGCCTCGGTCTGCCCGGGGCGCTGCCGGTGCTCAACGCCGCCGCCGTGGAGTCGGCCATCCGGATCGGGCTGGCGCTCAACTGCGACATCGCCTCGTGGTGCCGGTTTGCGCGCAAGAACTACTTCTACCCGGACATGCCGAAGAACTACCAGGTCTCCCAGTACGACGAGCCGATCGCCACCGGCGGCTGGCTCGACGTCGAGGTGCCGGCCCCCGAGGGCAGCGACGCCGCACCCGAGGTGGTGCGGGTCGAGATCGAGCGCGCCCACATGGAGGAGGACACCGGCAAGTCCCTGCACGTCGGCGGCGGCACCGGCCGCATCCACGGCGCGGAGTACTCGCTGCTCGACTACAACCGGGCCGGCGTGCCGCTGATCGAGATCGTCACCAAGCCGGTCGAGGGCACCGGGTCACGGGCCCCGGAGGTCGCCCGCGCGTACGTCGCCACCCTGCGGGACCTGCTGCGGGCGCTCGGGGTGTCCGACGTCCGGATGGAGCAGGGGTCGCTGCGCTGCGACGTCAACCTCTCCCTGCGGGAGAGTCCGCAGGCCCCGCTGGGCACCCGCACCGAGACGAAGAACGTCAACTCGCTGCGCTCGGTCGAGCGGGCCGTCCGCTACGAGATCGGCCGGCAGGCGGCGGTGCTCGCCGCGGGAGGCCGGGTGCACCAGGAGACCCGGCACTGGCACGAGGACACCGGGCTGACCACGCCGGGGCGCAGCAAGGAGACCGCCGAGGACTACCGCTACTTCCCCGAGCCCGACCTCGTGCCCGTCGCCCCCGACCCGGCCTGGGTGGAGGAGCTGCGCGGCACCCTGCCGGAGCCGCCGGCGCAGCACCGGCGCCGGCTGCAGGCGCAGTGGGGGTTCTCCGACCTGGAGATGCGCGACGTCCTCAACGCCGGTGCGGTGCCGCTGATCGAGGCCACCGTGGCGGCGGGGGCCAGCCCCGCCGCCGCCCGCAAGTGGTGGAGCGGTCCGGTCGCCCGACGGGCCAAGGAGGACGGCGTCGACCTGGCGGACCTCGGCATCACCCCCGCGCAGGTCGCCGAGCTGCAACGGCTCGTCGACACCGGCCGGATCAACGACAAGCTCGCCCGCCAGGTCCTCGACGGGGTGCTGGCCGGTGAGGGCGACCCCGAGCAGGTGGTCGCCGCCCGCGGGCTCGAGGTGGTCAGCGACGACGGCGCCCTCGGGGCAGCCGTCGACCGGGCGATCAGCGCCAACCCCGACGTCGCCGACAAGATCCGGGCGGGCAAGGTGGCCGCCGCCGGTGCTCTGATCGGCGCGGTGATGAAGGAGATGCGCGGGCAGGCGGACGCCGGGCGGGTCCGCGAGCTCGTCCTGGAGCGGCTCGGCCAGTCCGGCTGAGCGGGCGTCAGCCCAGCGGCAGGCGGACCAGCCGGTCGTCGCCGGGGCGGGGCTCGCCGCGGGCGGTGTTGTTCGTCAGCACCCACAGGGCGCCCCCGTCCGGGGCCAGGACGACGTCGCGCAGCCGGCCCAGCTCCCCGGTGAGCAGGGCCTCCGGCTCGCCCACCTGGCCGTCGTCCAGCGGCACCCGCCACAGGCGCTGCCCGCGCAGGGCGGCCAGGTAGACGGCGTCACCGGTGACGAGCAGCCCGCTGGGGGAGGCGTCCGCCGTCGGCCAGGTGAGCAGCGGGTCGACGAAGTCGTCGTCACCGCCGGGCCCCTCGACGTACGGCCAGCCGTAGTTGGCGCCCGGCTCGAGCAGGTTCAGCTCGTCGAGCCGGTCGGTGCCGAACTCGCTGGCGTACAGCCGACCCTCTGCGTCCCAGCCCAGGCCCTGCACGTTGCGGTGCCCCACGGTCCAGACCGGGGAGCCCGGGAACGGGTTGTCCGCGGGGACACCGCCGTCGGGTGTGAGCCGGAGCACCTTGCCGCCCAGCGAACCGAGGTCCTGGGCCAGGTCCGCCTGGCCGGCGTCCCCGGTGGTGGCGTAGAGCATGCCGTCCGGGCCGAACGCGATCCGCCCCCCGTTGTGGTTGACCCCGGCGGGGATGCCCTCGAGCAGCACCTCCGGCTCCCCGAGGGTGAGCCCGTCCAGCGGCGCCCGCACGACGCGGTTGCCGTCCGCGGCGGTGAGGTAGAGGTACACCAGGGCGTCCTCGGTGAACGTCGGGGAGACCGCCACGCCGAGCAGCCCGCCCTCCCCGTCCGGCCGCACGCCCGGCACCCGGCCGTCCTCGCCGGTGGCGGTGACGACCTCCGGCGTGCCGTCCGCGCCGACTCGGACGAGCTGTGCCCGGTCACGCAGCGAGACCAGCGCCGACCCGTCCGGCAGCACCGCCACCGACCACGGCACGTCGAGGTCGGTGACGACGTCGCGGGGTGCGCCGGGACGTCCCGTCACCCGGGTCGCGGCGTCCGGGCCGACGGCGGTGGGCGTGGCGGCCGGCTGGGACCCGGTCCCGTCCCCGGTCACCGTGGGGGCCGGCGCCGCCGCCTGGCCGGTCCCGCCACTCTGCTGTTCCGGGGAGTCCGTGCACGAGGCGAGCAGGGCGGTCGCGACGGCGGCGGACAGGGCGGCGAGCGCAGCGCGGGGCACGGCAGCAGTGTGCCTCCCAGGGGTGGCCGGCGGCACGGCGTCGCTGCCACGATGCCGGGCATGCTGTCGTTCCCGGAGTCCTGGGTGATCACCCTGCCGGACGCCCAGTGGGTGGAGGATCTCGGCGACCTGCCCGGGGGGGTGCGCGCCGCCGTCTGGGACGTCGAGCACCCGCCCGCCGGCGCGCTCGGCACCGACCTCGCCGACGTGGCCGTCGTCGTCCCGCCCTACCTGCACCCGGCCCGCGGCCTCCCGTCGCTGCGGGACCTGCCGGCACTGCGGCTGGTCCAGACGCTCACCACCGGGTACGACGCGGTCGCCCCGCACGTCCCGCCCGGGGTCGCCCTGGCGACGGCGTCCGGGGTGCACGACGCGGCGACCGCCGAGCTCGCCGTCGGGCTCGCCCTCGCCTCGCTGCGCGGCATCGACGACGCGGCGCGGGACATGGAGTCCGCCCGCTGGCGGCACGTGCTGCGGCCCTCCCTCGCCGACCGGCGGGTGCTCGTCGTCGGCACCGGTGGCATCGGCCGCGCCGTCGTCGAGCGGCTGCGGCCGTTCGAGGTCGCCCTCACCCGGGTCGCGACCCGGGCCCGGCAGGACGACGACGGTCACGTGCACGGCGTGGACGAGCTGCCCGCGCTGCTGCCCGGGCACGACGTCGTCGTGCTCGCCGTGCCGCTGACCCAGCGCACCCGTCACCTCGTCGACGCCGCGTTCCTCGCCGCGATGCCGGACGGTGCGCTGCTCGTCAACGTCTCGCGCGGCCAGGTCGTCGACACCGGCGCGCTGCTCGCCGAGCTGCGCCGGCACCGGCTGCGGGCGGCCCTGGACGTGGTCGACCCGGAGCCGCTGCCCGCCGACCACCCGCTGTGGGGAGCCCCCGGGCTGCTGATCACCCCGCACGTCGGCGGGGACACCACGGCGATGCGGCCACGGGCGCTCGAGCTGCTGCGCGACCAGGTGGCCCGGCTGGCGCGCGGCGAGCCGCCACGCAACCTCGTCCCGGACTCCCGTCTCGGCACGTGAGCGCAGCGTCTTAGGACTCGGACGATCGGTACAGTGCGGTCATGACCGAGGTGCCCACCCAGTCCGACATCAAGCCCCGCAGCCGGGACGTCACCGACGGCCTGGAGCGTGCTGCCGCCCGCGGCATGCTGCGCGCGGTGGGGATGGGGGACGAGGACTTCGCCAAGCCCCAGGTCGGCGTCGCCAGCAGCTGGAACGAGATCACCCCGTGCAACCTGTCGCTGGACCGGCTCGCCCAGGCGGCCAAGGACGGCGTGCACGCCGCCGGCGGCTACCCGCTGGAGTTCGGCACGATCTCCGTGTCCGACGGGATCTCGATGGGCCACGAGGGGATGCACTTCTCCCTGGTGTCACGTGAGGTCATCGCCGACAGCGTCGAGACGGTCATGCAGGCCGAGCGCCTCGACGGGTCGGTGCTGCTGGCCGGGTGCGACAAGTCGCTGCCCGGGATGCTGATGGCCGCGGCGCGTCTCGACCTCGCCAGCGTCTTCCTCTACGCCGGGTCGACGCTGCCCGGCATCGCCAAGCTGTCCGACGGCACCGAGCGCGAGGTCACCATCATCGACGCCTTCGAGGCCGTCGGGGCGTGCGCGCGGGGGCTGATGAGCCGCGCGGACGTCGACGCGATCGAGCGCGCGATCTGCCCCGGTGAGGGGGCCTGCGGCGGCATGTACACCGCCAACACCATGGCCAGCGCGGCCGAGGCCCTCGGCATGTCCCTGCCCGGCAGCGCCGCGCCGCCGGCCACCGACCGCCGCCGCGACGGGTACGCCCGGCGCTCCGGGCAGGCCGTCGTCGGCATGCTCGCCCGCGGCATCACCGCCCGGCAGGTGATGACCCGCGAGGCGTTCGAGAACGCGGTGGCCGTCGTCATGGCCCTCGGCGGGTCGACCAATGCCGTTCTGCACCTGCTCGCCATCGCGCACGAGGCCGAGGTCGAGTTCACCCTCGACGACATCCAGCGCGTCGGCGACCGCGTCCCGCACCTCGCCGACGTCAAGCCGTTCGGCCGGCACGTCATGACCGACGTGGACCGGGTCGGTGGTGTCCCGGTCGTCATGAAGGCGCTGCTGGACGCCGGGCTGCTGCACGGCGACTGCCTCACGGTCACCGGCCGCACCGTGGCGGAGAACCTCGCCGACATCGCGCCGCCCGACCCCGACGGACAGGTCCTGCGGGCGCTCGCCGACCCGATCCACGCCACCGGCGGCCTGACCATCCTGCGGGGGTCGCTGGCACCTGACGGCGCTGTCGTCAAGAGCGCCGGCTTCGAGCGCACGGAGTTCGTCGGCACCGCGCGCGTGTTCGACCGGGAACGGGCCGCGATGGACGCGCTCGAGGACGGCACGATCGGCGCCGGGGACGTCGTCGTCATCCGCTACGAGGGCCCCAAGGGCGGCCCGGGCATGCGGGAGATGCTCGCCATCACCGGGGCTATCAAGGGCGCCGGCCTCGGCAAGGACGTGCTGCTGCTCACCGACGGCCGGTTCAGCGGCGGGACGACCGGGCTGTGCGTCGGGCACCTGTGCCCGGAGGCCGTCGACGGCGGGCCGATCGCCTTCGTCCGCGACGGCGACCGGATCCGCCTGGACCTGCGGACCCGCGCCCTCGACCTGCTCGTCGACGACGACGAGCTCGAGCGGCGCCGGGCCGGCTGGCAGCCGCTGCCACCCCGCTACACCCGCGGCGTCCTGGCCAAGTACGCCCGGCTCGTCGGTCCGGCGTCCGGGGGTGCCGTGTGCGACTGACCGGCCGGCCGCTGCCGGTGACGTCCGGATACCGAGCGTCCGGATACCGAGCGTCCGGATGCCGAGACGTGCGTCCCACGGCGTTGACACCGGGGGTGAACCGCAGCAACCTGGCGGCGTGCGGACCAACTCCCGGCTCCTCGTACTCGGACGGCGCGCGTAAGCCGACCCGAGAGCCGACCTGACCGCGCGCGACCCCTCGCTGAGCCTCCGGGCCGAGGGGTTTTTTCGTGCCGCAGCACCGAGCGGACCACCCCGGCCCGCGTCACCACCGAAGGGAAGCCAGATGTCCAGCGGACCACGTGCGGTGCCCCGCCCCGCACCCCGGCCCAGCGGCCGGCGCGTCGACGAGGCCCCGGCCGACCGACCGGCCCCGGCACACCCGGAGCCGGTACGCACCACCGGGGCCGGCAGCCTCGTACTGGCCCTCGAGGCCGCCGGGGTGGACGTGGTCTTCGGCATCCCGGGCGGGGCGATCCTGCCGGCCTACGACCCGCTGCTGGACAGCGAGAAGGTCCGCCACATCCTCGTCCGCCACGAGCAGGGCGCCGGGCACGCCGCGGCCGGCTACGCCCAGGCGACCGGCCGGGTCGGGGTCTGCATGGCGACGTCCGGACCGGGGGCGACGAACCTCGTCACCGCCATCGCCGACGCCCACATGGACTCCGTGCCCGTGGTCGCGATCACCGGTCAGGTGTCCAGCGCGGCGATCGGCACCGACGCCTTTCAGGAGGCGGACATCGCCGGGATCACGATGCCGATCACGAAGCACAACTACCTCGTCACCGACGCCGACGACATCCCGCGCACGATCGCCGAGGCCTTCCACATCGCCGGTACCGGGCGGCCCGGCCCCGTGCTCGTCGACATCTCCAAGGACGCCCTGCAGGCCGCGACGACGTTCCGCTGGCCCACCCGGATCGACCTGCCGGGCTACCGCCCGGTAACCCGCCCGCACGGCAAGCAGGTGCGCGAGGCCGCCCGGCTGCTCGCCACCTCCCGTCGTCCGGTGCTCTACGTCGGGGGCGGGGTGATCAAGGCCGACGCGACCGAGGAGCTGCGGCGGCTCGTCGACCTGTCCGGTGCACCCGCGGTCACGACGCTGATGGCCCGCGGCGCCCTGCCCGACTCCCACCCGCAGAACCTCGGCATGCCCGGGATGCACGGCACCGTCGCGGCCGTCACCGCGCTGCAGAAGGCCGACCTCATCGTGTCCCTCGGTGCCCGGTTCGACGACCGGGTCACCGGCCAGCTGTCGACGTTCGCGCCGCACGCCACCGTCGTGCACGCCGACATCGACCCGGCCGAGATCTCGAAGAACCGGGTCGCGGACGTGCCCATCGTCGGGGACGCCAAGGAGGTCATCGCCGAGCTCGTCACCGCCCTGGCCGAGGAGCACGCCAGCTGCGGGCGGCCCGACCTGGCGCCCTGGTGGCGGCAGGTGGACTCCTGGCGGGAGACCTACCCGCTCGGGTACACCGAGCCGGACGACGGCACGCTGTCGCCCCAGTACGTGATCGAGCGGCTGGGCGCGCTCGCCGGCCCGGACGCCGTCTACGTCGCCGGGGTCGGTCAGCACCAGATGTGGGCCGCCCAGTTCATCCGGTACGAGAAGCCTCGCAGCTGGATCAACTCCGGCGGCCTGGGGACGATGGGCTTCGCCGTCCCGGCTGCCATGGGGGCCCAGGTCGGGCGCCCGGACGCCACCGTCTGGGCGGTCGACGGCGACGGCTGCTTCCAGATGACGAACCAGGAGCTCGCCACCTGCGCCATCAACGGCATCCCGATCAAGGTGGCGATCATCAACAACTCCAGCCTCGGCATGGTGCGCCAGTGGCAGACCCTCTTCTACGACGGCCGGTACTCCCACACCGACCTGCACACCGGTTCGGCGGTCGAGGCCGGCCAGCGGGTGCCGGACTTCGTCAAGCTCGCCGACGCCTACGGCTGCGTGGGCCTGCGCTGCGAGCGGCCCCAGGACGTCGACGACGTGCTGCGCCGCGCGATGGAGGTCACCGACCGGCCGGTGGTCATCGACTTCGTCGTCCACCGGGACGCGATGGTCTGGCCGATGGTGCCCGCCGGGGTCAGTAACGACGACATCCAGGTCGCCCGGGGCACCGCCCCCGTCTGGGACCGGGAGGAGGGGTAGCGATGAGCCGTCACACCCTGTCGGTGCTGGTGGAGAACAAGCCCGGCGTGCTCACCCGGGTCGCCGGCCTGTTCGCCCGCCGCGGGTTCAACATCCACTCCCTGGCCGTCGGCCCCACCGAGCACGACGACGTCTCCCGGATGACCGTGGTCGTCGACGTCGACGAGCTGCCGCTGGAGCAGGTCACCAAGCAGCTCAACAAGCTCGTCAACGTGCTGAAGATCGTCGAGCTGGCGCCGGAGGCCTCGGTGCAGCGCGAGCAGGTGCTGGTGAAGGTCCGCGCCGAGGCCGCGACCCGCTCCCAGGTCCTCGACGTCGTCACCCTGTTCCGCGCCAAGGTCGTCGACGTCGCTGCCGACTCCCTCACCGTCGAGGCGACCGGCGACAGCGAGAAGATCGAGGCGCTGCTGCGGGTGCTCGAGCCGTTCGGCATCCGCGAGCTCGTCCAGTCCGGGATGGTCGCCATCGGACGGGGCGGGCGCTCGATCACCGACCGGGCGCTGCGCACGGCCTGACTCCAGGACCTCACGAGACCCGACCTGACCCCGACCGATCCTCAGACACACCGCCAGACACCACCAGGCACCCCGAGACACAGGAGAACCCCTACCGTGGCCGAGATGTTCTACGACGACGACGCCGACCTCAGCCTCATCCAGCAGCGCAACGTGGCCGTCCTCGGCTACGGCAGCCAGGGGCACGCCCACGCCCTGTCCCTGCGCGACTCCGGCGTCGACGTCCGGGTCGGGCTGCCGGAGGGCAGCCGCAGCCGGGCCAAGGCCGAGGCCGAGGGGCTACGCGTCGTCACCCCGTACGAGGCGTGCGAGGAGGCGGACCTGATCATGGTCCTGGTCCCCGACCACGTGCAGCGGCACCTCTACGCCGAGGCGGTCGCCCCCAACCTCGTCGACGGCGACGCCCTGTTCTTCGGTCACGGCTTCAACATCCGGTTCGGCTACATCGAGCCGCCGGCGGGCGTGGACGTCGCGATGGTCGCCCCGAAGGGCCCCGGCCACCTCGTCCGCCGGGAGTACGTCGACGGCCGGGGCGTGCCGGTGCTCGTCGCGGTGGAGCAGGACCCGAGCGGCGGCGCCTGGCCGCTCGCCCTGGCCTACGCCAAGGCCATCGGCGGGCTGCGGGCCGGCGGCATCCGGACGACGTTCACCGAGGAGACCGAGACCGACCTGTTCGGTGAGCAGGCCGTCCTGTGCGGCGGGGTGTCCAAGCTCGTCCAGTACGGCTTCGAGACGCTCACCGAGGCCGGCTACCAGCCCGAGGTCGCCTACTTCGAGTGCCTGCACGAGCTCAAGCTCATCGTCGACCTCATGTACGAGGGCGGCATCGCCAAGCAGCGCTGGAGCGTCTCGGACACGGCCGAGTACGGCGACTACGTCTCCGGCCCGCGCGTCATCGACCCCCACGTCAAGGAGAACATGCAGGCAGTGCTGGAGGACATCCGCAACGGCTCGTTCGCCCGGCGGTTCATCGAGGACCAGGACGCCGGCGCGCCGGAGTTCCGCCGGCTGCGCGCGCAGGAGGAGCAGCACCCGATCGAGGCCACCGGGCGAGAGCTGCGCAAGCTCATGAGCTGGGTGCGCAGCGACGACTCCGACTACACCGAGGGCACCGCGGCCCGCTGATAGTCCGGAAGGTGAGACAGGATGGACCGGCAGGTGGACGACGGGCGTAGCCTGGGTCCTGCTATGCGGCACGCCCTCATCCTTCGCTGCCGCGGCGGGGCCTGAGCCGGTCGGTCGCCCCGCCGCGGAGACCCCGCGCACCGACCGCAGGTCCGACCACAGCGAAACCGACGCCGGCAGCGAGCCGGCACACCGAGAGGGGCATCCCGTGGACGACGCAGCTCGCCAGGCACTGCAGGAGTCGATGGACCGCCGCGACCAGGGTCGTTGACCCGCGGCACCACCACCGAACGGACCCCGGGCACCTGAGGTGCCCGGGGTCCGCGCACGTGCCGGACTGTTCAGCTGCTGGACGCACCGTCCGACCGGTGGACGTCGCGCCGTAGGGTCGGAGGATGAGCGACGCGATCCGGGTGGCCGTGGTGGGCGGGGACGGCATCGGTCCCGAGGTCACCGCGGAGGCCCTCAAGGTGCTGCGCGCGGCCGACCCGGGCGCGACCGTGGAGACCACCGAGTACGACCTCGGCGCCCGCCGCTGGCACGCCACCGGCGAGACCCTGCCCGACTCGGTGCTCGAGGAGATCCGCGGGCACGACGCGATCCTGCTGGGGGCCGTCGGGGACCCGAGCGTGCCGAGCGGCGTCCTGGAGCGCGGGCTGCTGCTGCGGCTGCGGTTCGAGCTCGACCACTACGTCAACCTGCGCCCCGCCCGGCTGTTCCCCGGGGTGCTCTCTCCGCTGGCCGAGCCCGGTGATGTCGACGTCGTCGTCGTCCGGGAGGGCACCGAGGGCCCGTACACCGGTAACGGCGGCGCGCTGCGGGTCGGGACGCCGCAGGAGGTCGCCACCGAGGTCAGCGTCAACACCGCTTTCGGCGTCGAGCGCGTCGTCCGCGACGCCTTCGCCCGGGCGCAGCGCCGTCCGCGGCGGCGGCTGACCCTCGTCCACAAGCACAACGTGCTGTCCTACGCCGGGCACCTGTGGCGCCGCACGGTCGACGCCGTCGGGGCGCAGTTCCCCGACGTCACGGTCGACTACCTGCACGTCGACGCGGCCACCATCTTCCTCGTCACGGACCCGGGGCGCTTCGACGTCGTCGTCACCGACAACCTCTTCGGTGACATCGTCACCGACCTGGCTGCCGCGGTGACGGGCGGCATCGGGCTGGCGGCGTCCGGCAACATCAACCCGGACCGGACCACGCCGAGCATGTTCGAGCCGGTGCACGGGTCGGCTCCGGACATCGCCGGCACCGGCAGAGCGGACCCGACGGCCGCCATCCTCTCCGCGGCGATGCTGCTGGAGCACCTGGGGCGCACGGACGCCGCGGCCCGGGTGGTGGAGGCGGTCGCCGCCGACCTCGCCGTCCGGGGGACCGCCCCGCGCAGCACCCAGGAGATCGGTGACGCCGTGGCCGGTCGCCTCGGCTGACGGGTACGGTGCGGACCCATGAGTACGACCGCGCCGCACCGCACCTCGTCCCTGCAGTTCGAGCTGACGCCCAGTGCGCACCCCCGGTCCGAGGCGGAGCGGGAGGCGATCCTCGCCGCCCCCGGCTTCGGCAAGTACTTCACCGACCACATGGCGCGGGCCCGGTGGACCGCCGAGAGCGGTTGGGGAGAGGCCCGGGTGGAGGCCTACGGTCCGCTCCAGCTGGATCCCTCGGCCGCCGTCCTGCACTACGCGCAGGAGATCTTCGAGGGGCTCAAGGCCTACCGGCACGAGGACGGGTCGATCTGGGCCTTCCGGCCCGAGGCGAACGCCGCCCGGTTCACCCGCTCGGCACGTCGACTGGCGCTGCCCGAGCTGCCCGAGGACGCCTTCCTGGCCTCCATCGAGGCTCTCGTGGCCGCCGACGCGGCGTGGGTGCCGACCGGCGGTGAGGCGTCGCTGTACCTGCGGCCGTTCATGTTCGCCTCCGAGGGCTTCCTCGGCGTCCGGCCGGCCGCCCGCGTGGACTACCTGGTGATCGCCTCCCCGGCCGGCGCGTACTTCCCGGGGGGAGTGCAGCCGGTGAGCATCTGGCTCTCCCGCGACTACACCCGTGCCGCACCCGGGGGCACCGGCTCGGCGAAGTGCGGCGGGAACTACGCAGCGAGCCTGGCTGCCCAGCGGGAGGCGGCCGAGCACGGCTGCGACCAGGTCTGCTTCCTCGACGCGGTCGAGGGGCGGTGGGTCGAGGAGCTCGGTGGGATGAACCTGTACTTCGTCCACCGGGACGGCACCGTGGTCACCCCCGCGCTGACCGGGACCATCCTCGAGGGCGTGACCCGGGACTCCATCCTCACCCTGGCCCGCGAGCAGGGGCTCGGCGTCCAGGAGCGACCGGTCTCGGTGCAGGAGTGGACCGAGGGCGTCGCGTCCGGGGACATCGTCGAGGTCTTCGCCTGCGGGACGGCCGCCGTCATCACCCCCGTCGGCCGGCTGCTGGACGGCGACACCGAGGTCTCGACCGGCGACCGGCCCGGCGAGGTGACGATGCGGTTGCGGGACGCGCTGCTCGACCTCCAGTACGGCCGCACCGAGGACACCCACGGCTGGATGCGCCGCCTCACCCCCTGACCTGTCCGACCTCCCCTCCGTGATCATGCAATCCCGCCACCCTCGTGGTGCGTGGTCCCTCCCCCTCCCCCTTGTCCGTGATCATGCAATCCCGCCACCCTCGGTGTGCGTGATCCCTCCACCCCCTCGTCCGTGATCATGCAATCCCGCCACCCAGCCGCCGCAACAGAATGCTGTGCTCCGCAGGCTTCTTGCGGCGTGTTGCGCCAGCAACCCAGCATTCTGCGAGCGGACGGACGGTGGTGCGGGTGGCGGGATTGCATGATCACGAAGGGGTGGACGGTGGTCCGGATGGTGGATGGGTGGTACCGGACGGCGGGACGACGTGCCAGGATGTCGCCGTGACCACCACCGTGATCATTACCTGAGGCGCGCCGGCACCACCCCGCCGAGCGCGCAGACCTCCCGTACCCGGGGGGTCTTTTTCGTTGTCGGAGCAGCTCGACGTCTGAGCAGCTCGTACTCCAGGCCCGAGGGACATCGTGAACGCCAGCACCGCCAGCACCTCGAGAGCAGCCGGCATCGAGGTCTACGACACCACCCTGCGCGACGGGGCCCAGCAGGAGGGCCTGTCCCTGTCGGTGGGTGACAAGCTCGCCATCGCCGGGCACCTCGACGACCTGGGCGTCGACTACATCGAGGGCGGCTGGCCCGGCGCGATCCCCAAGGACACGGAGTTCTTCCACCGTGCTGCCCAGGAGCTGACCCTCCGGCACGCGGTCCTGACGGCGTTCGGCGCGACCCGCCGACCCGACCGTCGGGCGGACGACGACCCGCAGGTCCGGGCGCTGCTGGACTCCCAGGCCGCTGTGGTCACCCTCGTCGCCAAGAGCCACCCCCGGCACGTGGAGTCCGCGCTGCGGACGACGCTCGCCGAGAACCTGGCCATGGTGCGCGACACGGTGCGCCTGCTCCGGCAGGAGGGGCGACGCGTCGTCCTGGACGCCGAGCACTTCTTCGACGGGTACCGCGCCGACCGCACCTACGCGCTCGAGGTGGTGCGCGCCGCCGCGGAGGCCGGGGCCGAGGTCGTCGCGCTGTGCGACACGAACGGCGGGATGCTGCCGGCCGACGTCGCCGGCGCGGTCGCCGACGTGCTGGAGACGACCGGAGCCCGGCTCGGGATCCACTGCCACAACGACACCGGCTGCGCCGTGGCGAACACCCTCGCCGCGGTGGACGCCGGCGCGACCCAGGTGCAGGGCACGCTCAACGGGTACGGCGAGCGGACCGGGAACGCCGACCTGCTCACCGTCGTCGCCGACCTCGTGCTCAAGCAGGGCCGCCCGGTGCTGGACCCGACGCGGCTTCGGGAGGCGACCCGGGTCGCGCACGCGGTCAGTGAGATCACGAACGTGCCGCCCTACTCCCGCCAGCCCTACGTCGGAGCGAGCGCCTTCGCGCACAAGGCGGGCCTGCACGCCTCGGCGATCCGGGTGGACCCCGACCTGTACCAGCACGTCGACCCCGGGGCGGTCGGCAACGACATGCGAATGCTGGTCTCGGACATGGCGGGCCGGGCCAGCATCGAGCTCAAGGGCCGCGAGCTCGGCTACGACCTCGCCGGCGAGCCAGAGGTCCTCAGCCGGGTCATCGCGCGGGTCAAGGCCCTGGAGGCCGCCGGGTACACGTTCGAGGCCGCGGACGCCTCCTTCGAGCTGCTGCTGCGCGAGGAGGTCGAGGGGGCCCGCGCGGCCCTGTTCGACGTGGAGAGCTGGCGGGTCATCACCGACTACCGCGAGGCCGACCGGGACGCCCGGTCCGAGGCCACCGTCAAGCTGCACGCGGCCGGTCGCCGGCACGTCGCCACCGGCGAGGGCAACGGCCCGGTCAACGCCCTGGACCAGGCCCTGCGCCAGGCGCTGCTGCCCGCCTACCCCGAGCTGGAGCGGATGGAGCTCATCGACTTCAAGGTCCGGATCCTCGACGCCGCGCACGGCACGGACGCCGTCACCCGGGTGCTGATCGAGACCACGGACGGGCAGACGAGCTGGCAGACGGTCGGCGTCGGTCCGAACGTCGTCGAGGCCTCCTGGGAGGCGCTCGTCGACGGGGCCGTCTACGGCCTGCTGCGCCAGGGCGTGCAGCGTCGGTGACGTCGAGCCGTCATGCTGGTGGCGTGACCCAGCCCGACGACGGCCAGACCGACAGCACCACCTTCGCCGACCTGGGCCTGCGCAGCGAGCTGCTCGAGGCCCTTGACACCCTCGGCTACGAGGAGCCGACCCCGATCCAGCGGGAGTCGATCCCCTGCCTGCTCGAGGGGCGGGACCTCGTCGGCCAGGCGGCCACCGGGACCGGCAAGACCGCCGCCTTCGCCCTGCCGATCCTGCACCGGCTCGTGGCGGGCTCCAGGCCGGACGCCGCCGGGCCGGTTGCACTCGTGCTCGTGCCCACCCGTGAGCTCGCCGTCCAGGTCTCCGAGGCCGTCCACCGCTACGGCCGCAGCCTCGGCGTCCGGGTGCTGCCGATCTACGGCGGTCAGCCGATCGGCCGCCAGCTCGCCGCCCTCAAGGCCGGTGTCGACGTCGTCGTCGCCACCCCGGGACGGGCCCTGGACCACATCGGACGCCGGACCCTGCGCCTGGACGACCTCGCCGTCGTCGTCCTGGACGAGGCCGACGAGATGCTCGACATGGGCTTCGCCGAGGACATCGGCGCCATCCTCGACGCCACGCCTACTGGCCGGCAGACCGTCTTGTTCTCCGCGACGATGCCGCACCGCATCGACGCCATGGTGCGTCGGTACCTGCGCGACCCCGTCCGGCTGCGGATCGAGCGGGAACGGCCGGCCGAGGGGGAGCAGCCGCAGCTGCGGGAGAGCGCCTACCTCGTGGCCCGTGCCCACAAGCCCGCCGCCCTGGGGCGGATCCTCGACGTCGAGGTGCCGACCGCCGCTCTCGTCTTCTGCCGGACCCGCGACGAGGTCGACCAGCTCACCGAGACCCTCAACGGGCGCGGGTACCGGGCCGAGGCGCTGCACGGCGGGATGGGCCAGGAGCAGCGGGAGCGGGTGATGTCCCGGCTGCGCTCGCAGACCGCCGACCTGCTCGTCGCCACTGACGTCGCCGCGCGCGGGCTGGACGTCGAGCACCTCACCCACGTCGTCAACTACGACGTCCCGTCCGCTCCGGAGGCGTACGTGCACCGGGTCGGCCGGGTCGGTCGGGGCGGCCGTGAGGGCGTGGCGATCACGCTCGCGGAGCCGCGGGAGCACCGGATGCTCAAGACCATCGAGCGGGTCGCCCGGCGCCGGATCACGATGGAGCGGGTGCCCACCGTCGCCGACCTGCGGGCGCGCCGGCTGGAGCTCACCAGGGCCGCGCTCGAGGAGAGCCTGCTCGCCGAGGACCTGGAGGCCTTCCGTGTCGTCGTCGAAGCCCTCACCGACGAGCACGACCTCATGGAGATCGCCCTGGCGGCCGTCAGGCTGGCGCACGAGGCCACCGGCGCCGGGGACGAGGCCGAGATCCCCCAGGTCGCCACCCGGGCGGAGCCGGCGCAGCGACCTGTCCGCAGGGAGCCGGACGCCCGCCCGGAGCGCCGCGGCCCGCGGCCCGTCACGCCCGGTACGACGCGGCTCTACGTCGGCCTCGGCCGGCAGGCGGGTCTGCGCCCGCAGGACCTCGTCGGCGCCATCACCGGCGAGACGTCGCTGTCGGGCAAGCAGATCGGCGCCATCGAGATCACCGAACGGTTCGCCCTCGTCGAGGTGCCGCAGGACGCCGCGCAGGAGGTCATCGACGGCCTGCGCGCCAGCACCGTCCGGGGCCGGACCCCGTACGTCCGCCTCGACCGCCACGCCTAGGGTGCCCCGATGGTGCTCTCGCTCCACCGCCTCGATCCCGCCGGCGACGACCGGGCCGCTCTCGTCGACTTCATGACCCGCAACGTCTTTCCCTTCCACGTTCGCCCGCGGCTCTCGGTCGAGGACGTCGAACGGGCGATCTGCGAGGGGGTGTTCCGCAGCGACGACAACGACTCGTACTGGATCGAGCACCCGCACATGGGCCGGATCGGCTTTCTGCGTCTTGAGGACCTCACCGACTCCGCTCCGCTGCTCGACCTGCGGCTCGACGGACCGTTCCGCGGTCGGGGGCTTGGCGCCCAGGCCTTACGAGCGGCGACCGACCTGGTGTTCGGCACGATGCCGGACGTCAACCGCTTCGAGGGCCAGACCCGCGAGGACAACGTGGCGATGCGCAGGACGTTCCTGCGGTGCGGCTGGGTGAAGGAGGCGCACTACCGGGACGGCTGGCCTGTCGAGGGCGCAGAGCCCGTTGCCTCGGTCGCTTACGGCATCCTGCGCCGCGACTGGCTCACCGGCACGACGACGACCTTCGTCTGGGAGGACCTCGCGCTCTGACTCGCACCGCGCTCCGGCGCCCCCTCGCCGGCGAGCACGGTGTCGCAGACGGCGAGCAGCGCCGCGCGCAGCGGAGCCGCCCGGTCGGCGAACGCCCGCTGGGCCCGGACGTACTCCGCCTTGCCCTGCGGGGTCTCGATCGCGACCGGGGAGTACCCCAGCGCGGACAGGTCGTAGGGCGAGGCGCGCATGTCGAGGGTGCGGACGTCCCGGGCCAGCTCGAGGCAGTCGAGCAGCAGCTCGCCGGGGACGGCGGGCCCGAGCCGGAACGCCGCCTTGTAGAGGTCCATGGTGGCGTGCAGGCAGCCGGGCTGCTCCAGGTCCACCTGCGTGGCCCGGGTGGGCCGCAGCTCGTTGCGGGGCACGGCGTCGTCGGTGAAGAACCGGAACGCGTCGACATGGCTGCACCGCAGGCGGTGGGACTCGACGACCTCGTCGGTGCCCCGGCTGCCCAGGCGCAGCGGCCAGTCCGCGTGCCGGACGGCGTCGGCCGGGCGCCGGTAGACCATCGCCCACTCGTGCAGGCCGAAGCAGCCGAGGTGCGGCGGGCGGGACGCGGTGGCCCGCAGCAGGGCCGCGGTGGCGCGCACGACCCGGCCCTGGTCGGCGAGCAGGGCCGCCACGTCGACGTGCAGGTCCCCGCCGGACCCGGCGGCGTACCAGCGCCAGCCCCGCCGGGCGTCGTCGGCGGGCACGTCGGCCAGCGTGACGCCGACGCCCGGGTGCCAGCGCCGTAGCCGGCCGGGCCGCAGGGAGTAGTACGTGAACAGGAAGTCCTCGACCGGGTGCCGGACGCCGCCGGCGGCCCGGGCACGGTGGGCGGCGGTCAGCCGGTCGGCGCGGTCCTCGTGGGCCGCCTGCCGCGCCGTCCACACCTGCGGCGGCAGCACGGTCACCGGACCAGGGTAGGCCGCCGCCTACAGTGGCCGGATGCGACGCCGCACCGTGACCGCCGTGCTCGGCGCCGTGCTCCTCGTCCTCCTCCTGACCGCCGTGGCCGCGGTCGTCGGCCTCGGCGGGCGCGACGGCGCCGGGGACGACGGCCAGGCCGGGCCCGCGCCGGCCGCCACGACGCCCGCTCCGCCGGCGACCACCCCGGACGGCTCCCCGGTCACCGATCTCGTCGTCCTCGGCGACTCGCTGGCCGCCGGCTACCAGCCGACGCTGCCGGGGGACCGTACCGACCCCGACGGCGGGTACGCCGGCGTCCTGCGGGACGCGCTCGGCGAGGCCGCGGGGGAGCCGCCGGCGCTGACCAACCTCGCCTGCCCGGGGGAGACCGTCGGCACCTTCCTGGCCGGCGGCACGTGCGACTACCCGGCCGGCAGCCAGGCCGCCGCGGCGGACGCGGCGCTGCGGGCACTGCCCGACGGCGGCGCGGGGGCGCTCGTCACCGTCCAGCTCGGCGCCAACGACGTCCAGCGCTGCGCCCGGTTGGACGTGGGCGGGCCCACCGGTCCGTCCGCCGAGGTCGACGAGGCCTGCGCGGCGGCCGGTCTGGACGCCGTCCGGCAGGGGCTGGCCGAGGTGCTCGCCGGGGTCCGGGACGCCGCACCGCAGGCCCGGGTCGTCGTCCTGGACTACTACAACCCCTACGCCGTGGCCGCCCTGCTCGGCCCCGGGCTGGCCGAGTTCGCGACCCGCGCCGACGAGGTGCACACGGCGCTGAACGAGCTCGTGGCGGACGTCGCCCGGGACGCCGGAGCCGTCGTCGCGCCGGTCGGTGCCGCGTTCACCGCGGGGGACGACGGCGAGCCGCCGGTGGGGCCGATCTGCTCACTGACGTGGATGTGCGCCGACCCGCCCGACATCCACGCCACCGACGCCGGGTACCGGGTCATGGCCGAGCAGGTGCTCGCCGTCCGCTGACCTGCCCGCCGGGGGGACCCCGGTGGCCGCCGGTAGGGTCGCCGGGTGCGCATCGCGAGGTTCACCGACGGTGAGGACCCCCGCTTCGGGGTCGTCGAGGGTGCTCCCGGGCAGGAGGTGCTCCACGTCGTCACCGGCGACCCCCTGTACGCCCCGCTCCAGCCGACCGGTGAGACGGTGCAGCTCGAGGACGTCCGGCTGCTGGCCCCGACGATCCCGCGCAGCAAGGTCGTCGGCATCGGCAAGAACTACGCCGACCACGCTGCCGAGATGGGCGGGGAGCCGCCCGCGGAGCCGCTGGTCTTCCTCGCCCCGAACACGGCCGTCGTCGGACCGGACGACCCGATCGTGCTCCCGCCGTTCTCCGCTGAGGTGCACTACGAGGGCGAGCTGGCCGTCGTCATCGGCAGGATCTGCAAGGACGTCCCGCTCGAACGGGTTCCCGACGTCGTGCTCGGCTACACCTGCGCCAACGACGTCACGGCCCGGGACGTGCAGCGCACCGACGGGCAGTGGGCCCGCGCCAAGGGGTTCGACACCTCGTGCCCGATCGGGCCGTGGATCGTCACCGACCTCGACCCCGGCGACCTGCGGGTGACCACCCGGCTGGACGGCCGCACCGTCCAGGACGGGCGGACCAGCGACATGGTCTTCGGCGTCCCCGAGCTCGTCTCGTACGTCAGCCGGGCGTTCACCCTGCTGCCCGGGGACGTCCTGCTCACCGGGACGCCGGCCGGCGTGGGCCCCATGGACGCCGGCCAGCGCGTCGAGGTGGAGATCGAGGGGATCGGCGTGCTCGCCAACCCGGTCGTGCGCCGCTGACTCGCCCGGGTGACTCGCCCGGGTGACTTGGCCGGTGAGCAGCCCACGGACCCGCCGATAGGCTCGTCCTCCGTGACCTCCGAAGACCAGACCCCGTCGCCGGACCTGGCCGCCGGGGCGGGCGCGAGCGCCGTCCGGGTGCGCTTCTGCCCCTCCCCGACCGGGACGCCGCACGTCGGCCTGCTGCGCACGGCCCTGTTCAACTGGGCCTACGCCCGCCACACCGGCGGCCGGCTGGTCTTCCGCATCGAGGACACCGACGCCGCCCGCGACAGCGAGGAGAGCTACCACCAGCTGCTCGACGCGATGCGCTGGCTCGGCCTGGACTGGGACGAGGGCGTCGAGGTCGGCGGCCCGCACGCGCCGTACCGGCAGTCGCAGCGCGGGGAGATCTACGCGGACGTCCTGGCCCGGCTCGTCGAGGGCGGCCACGTCTACGAGTCCTTCTCCACCCCGGAGGAGGTCGAGCGCCGGCACCTCGCCGCCCGCCGTGACCCCAAGCTCGGCTACGACAACCACGACCGCGACCTCACCGTCGAGCAGCGGGCCGCGCTGCGGGCCGAGGGCCGCACCCCGGTGCTGCGGCTGCGGATGCCCGACCAGGACGTCGTGGTCCACGACCTCGTCCGCGGGGAGGTCCGGTTCCCCGCCGGCAGCATCCCGGACTTCGTCGTCGCGCGCGCCAACGGCCAGCCGCTGTACACCCTGGTCAACCCGGTCGACGACGCCCTCATGGGCATCACCCACGTGCTGCGCGGCGAGGACCTGCTCTCCTCGACCCCTCGGCAGATCGCGCTGTACCAGGCGCTGCAGGACATCGGGCTGACCGACCGCGTACCGCAGTTCGGCCACCTGCCGTACGTCCTGGGGGAGGGCAACCGCAAGCTGTCCAAGCGCGACCCCGAGTCCAACCTGTTCCACCACCGCGACCGCGGGTTCCTGCCCGAGGGGATGCTCAACTACCTTGCCCTGCTCGGCTGGGCGATCGCCCCGGACCGGGACGTGTTCACCGCCGAGGAGATGGTGGCCGCCTTCGACGTGACCGCGGTCAACCCCAACCCGGCGCGGTTCGACGTCCGCAAGGCCGAGGCGATCAACGCCGCCCACGTCCGCCGCCTGCCGGCCCGTGAGCTGCGCGACCGGCTCGTGCCGTACCTGCGCGCGGCCGGACTGCTCGGCGAGCAGCCCACCGCCGACCAGCTCGCCGTCCTGGACGCCGCCACCCCACTGGTCCAGGAGCGGATGACGCTGCTCGGTGAGGCGCCGGGGATGCTGGGGTTCCTGCTGCGGGACGACGCCGAGCACGTCGTCGAGGACGACGCGCTGGCCGCGCTGCGTCCGGAGGCGCCGCAGGTGCTCGCGGCGGCCATCGAGGCCCTCGAACCGGTCACGGACTGGCGGGCGGCCACCATCGAGGCGGCGCTGCGGGAGGCGCTCGTGGACCGGCTCGGCGTCAAGCCCAAGTTCGCCTTCGCCCCGGTCCGGGCGGCCGTCACCGGTCGCCGGGTGTCGCCGCCGCTGTTCGAGTCCATGGAGATCCTCGGCCGCGACCCCAGCCTGCGCCGGATCGCCGCGCTGCGCGAGCGGCTGTGACGCCACCGGGCCCGCCGGACGCCTGGTCGCCGCGGCCGTACCACCAGGTGCTGCGGGGACCGGCTCACCGCTGGTGGCGCCCGCTGCTCGGTCTCGGCGTCGTCCTGGCAGGGCTGGCCGCCGTCCTGCTCGGCACGCTGGTGGTGACGGTGGTCGCCACCGCCGTCGGCGCCGTCCGGCTCGAGGACCCCGCGGACGCCCTCGACGAGTGGTGGGTGCTGCTCGTCACCAACCTCGGGCTCGCGGCGCTCATCCCGGTCTCCGCCCTCGCCGTGCTCGCCGGTCACGGCTGGCGACCCGGCTTCCTGTCCTCCGTCGAGGGCAGGCTGCGGTGGCGGTGGCTGCTCGTCTGCGCCGCGGTGTCGGCGGTCGTGCTCGTCGGCGGCACGGCGGTGCTGTGGGGCGTCGGAGGCGTGCCCTCGGGGCGGGGCGGCGAGGACGTCGTCCTGCTGCTGGCCGTCGTGCTGCTCACCACGCCGTTGCAGGCCGCGGGGGAGGAGTACCTGTTCCGGGGCTGGCTCACCCAGGCGGTCGGGTCGTGGTTGCGCGGGCCGGTCGTCTCGGCGGTGGTCGCGGCCCTCGTCAGCGCCTCGCTGTTCGCCCTGGCGCACGGCGCCCAGAACGCCTGGCTGTTCACCGACCGGCTCGCCTTCGGCCTGCTGGGCTCCTACCTGGTGTGGCGGACCGGTGGGCTCGAGGCGGCGATCGCCGTGCACGCCGTCAACAACGTCGTCGTGCTCGTGCCGACGGTCCTCACCGGCGGGCTCGCGGACGCCCTGTCGGTGACCTCGGCGCCCGCGCTGCCGGTCCTGCTCGACCTCGCCGTGATGGCCGTCACCGGGGTGGCGCTGACGCTGGCAGCCCGGTGGGCCGGGGTGCGACGGCTGCTCGTGCCGCCGCCACCGGCAGCGGGCGTTTTGGCCCCCTCCCGACCCCTCGGGTAGAGTCCTGCGGCGGTAGGACGCCGGCGCGCAGCACCCGGTGGAATACCCCTTGGGGTATGGTGTAATTGGCAGCACGACTGATTCTGGTTCAGTTAGTCTAGGTTCGAGTCCTGGTACCCCAGCGCGAGTTGGGACTCCCCGCCCTCACCGGCTAGAGTCCCTTCGCTCCGGCTCGCCCGGAGCAGCGCACGGCCCCGTTGTGTAGCGGCCTAGCACGCCGCCCTCTCAAGGCGGTAGCGCGGGTTCGAATCCCGTCGGGGCTACGTCGAAAGCCCGGTGCACCACCAGGTGCGCCGGGCTTCGTCGTCCCCATCCGATGAGACATCCGATGAGACGTCGCCGATCACCCGAGACCCCTCTTCGTGATCATGCAGTCCCGCCACCCACCAGTCACTGGCCCAGCCCACGGGTCCAGCCCGCAGAGTGCTGGCTTGGAGGCGCGACACGCCCAGACCGTGTCGAGCACAGCATTGTGTGGTCGAGATCGTGTGGTCGAGGCGGCTGACCGACGTGGGCTGCCACGACGTCAGGTGCCGGAGCGGCGCAGCACCTCGGTGAGCCGGTTGGCCGCCGAGACCACCGCCGCGGCGTGCTGGCGGCCCGGCTGGCGGGTGAGCCGCTGGATCGGCCCCGAGATCGACACGGCGGCCACGACCCGGCCGGACGGACCGCGGACCGGCGCGGACACCGACGCGACCCCCGGCTCGCGCTCGCCGACGCTCTGCGCCCAGCCGCGACGGCGGACGCCGGACAGTACCGTCGCGGTGAACCGGGCGTCGCGTAGTCCGCGGTGGAGCCGGTCCGGCTCCTCCCAGGCCAGCAGCACCTGGGCGGCGGATCCGGCCTGCATGGTCAGCGTGGAGCCGACCGGGATGGAGTCCCGTAGACCCGAGGGGCGCTCCGCCGCGGCCACACACAGCCGGACGTCGCCCTGGCGGCGGAACAGCTGTGCGCTCTCACCGGTGTGGTCCCGCAGCGCGGTCAGCACCGGGCCGGCGGCCGCGAGCAGCCGGTCCTCCCCGGCGGCTGCTGCCAGCTCCGACAGCCGGGGACCGAGGACGAACCGGCCCTGCAGGTCCCGGGCGACCAGACGGTGGTGCTCGAGCGCCACCGCGAGCCGGTGCGCGGTCGGCCGGGCCAGGCCGGTCGCGGCCACCAGCTGGGCGAGGGTGGACGGGCCGGCCTCCAGGGCGGAGAGGACCACGGCGGCCTTGTCCAGGACGCCGACTCCGCTACTCTTGTCCATAAGCCGATACTGCCGTCTCGCTGCCTGAGACGCAAGCGGGACACGAGCTCGACACGTCCGGAGGGACCGCCATGGGTCGCACGCTGGCCGAGAAGGTGTGGGACGCGCACGTCGTCCGCCGCGGGGAGCCGGGCGAACCCGACCTGCTGTACATCGACCTCCACCTCGTCCACGAGGTGACGAGCCCGCAGGCGTTCGACGGGCTGCGCCTGGCCGGCCGTCAGGTCCGCCGGCCCGACCTCACCATCGCCACCGAGGACCACAACGTCCCGACCCAGGCCATCGACCTGCCGATCGCCGACGCGACGAGCCGGACCCAGGTCGAGACGCTGCGCCGCAACTGCGCGGAGTTCGGCGTCCGGCTCCACCCGCTCGGCGACGCCGAGCAGGGCATCGTGCACGTCGTCGGTCCCCAGCTCGGGCTCACCCAGCCCGGGATGACGGTGGTCTGCGGTGACTCGCACACCTCGACCCACGGCGCGTTCGGTGCGCTGGCGTTCGGGATCGGGACCTCGGAGGTCGAGCACGTCCTGGCGACCCAGACGCTGCCGCTCGTGCCGTTCCGCACGATGGCCGTCACCATCGAGGGCGAGCTCGCGGACGGCGTCACGGCGAAGGACGTCATCCTCGCCGTCATCGCGCGGATCGGGACCGGCGGTGGCCAGGGCTACGTCCTGGAGTACCGCGGCGAGGCGATCCGCCGCCTGTCGATGGAGGCCCGGATGACGATCTGCAACATGTCCATCGAGGCCGGCGCCCGCGCCGGGATGATCGCCCCCGACGAGACGACGTTCGAGTACCTGCGGGGGCGGCCGCACGCGCCCCAGGGGGAGCAGTGGAACGAGGCGGTCCAGACGTGGCGCACGCTGCGGACCGACCCGGACGCGGTCTTCGACGCCGAGGTCGTCCTGCACGCCGATGAGATTGCCCCGTTCGTCACCTGGGGCACCAACCCGGGTCAGGGACTGCCGCTGTCGGCCTCGGTGCCCGCGCCGGAGGACTTCACCGACCCCGACGAGCGGGCGGCCGCCGAGCGCGCCCTGGAGTACATGGGCCTGCGGCCGGGGACGCCGCTGCGCGAGGTGGCCGTCGACACGGTCTTCATCGGCTCGTGCACCAACGGCCGGATCGAGGACCTGCGCGCGGCCGCGGACGTCGTCCGCGGCCGTCGCAAGGCCGACGGCGTCCGGGTGCTCGTGGTCCCTGGGTCGGCGCGGGTGCGTCTGCAGGCGGAGGCCGAGGGCCTCGACGCCGTGTTCACCGACTTCGGCGCGGAGTGGCGGCACGCCGGCTGCTCGATGTGCCTGGGGATGAACCCCGACCAGCTCCAACCGGGTGAGCGAGCCGCCTCGACGTCCAACCGCAACTTCGAGGGCCGGCAGGGCAAGGGCGGTCGGACCCACCTTGTCAGCCCGCTCGTCGCCGCCGCCACCGCCGTCCGGGGCACGTTGAGCTCGCCCGCCGACCTGGCACCCCTGCGCGAGACCGTCGACGCCTGAGGAGACCGAGATGGAACCGATCACCACCCACACCGGCGTCGGGATCCCGCTGCGCCGCAGCAACGTCGACACCGACCAGATCATCCCGGCCGTCTACCTCAAGCGGGTGACCCGTACCGGCTTCGAGGACGGGCTGTTCGCCGCGTGGCGGTCCGACCCGGAGTTCGTCCTCAACCACCCCGCCTACCGCGGCGGCTCCGTCCTCGTCGCCGGTCCGGACTTCGGCACCGGCTCGTCCCGGGAGCACGCGGTGTGGGCACTCAAGGACTACGGCGTCCGGGCCGTGCTGTCCTCACGGTTCGCCGACATCTTCCGCGGCAACGCGGGTAAGCAAGGACTGGTGGCCGGTCGGTTGGCGCAGTCCGACATCGAGCTGATCTGGAAGGTGCTGGAGAACCACCCTGGCACCGAGGTCACCGTCGACCTGCGGGAGCGCCTCGTGCGCTGCGAGGACGTCGTCGCGCCGATGCACGTCGACGACTACACCCGCTGGCGGCTGATGGAGGGCCTCGACGACATCGCGCTGACGTTGCGGCACGCCGACGACGTCGAGGCGTTCGAGCGGTCCCGGCCGGCCTGGCTGCCGACGACGCTGCCGGCTCGCTGAGCTCGGCGGCGGAGCTGCGCCGCGGTCGACGTCTGGACGAAAACCGCTGCGTCACAAGGTCTTTCGCGGCGGCACTGGCGGCGGAGCGGCGACGGAGCAGGCCCTGCCGCCCGGTGACGTCTTCGCCGGCTTCCTGTCGAGGCGTTGCGACACAACAGGTTCCTCGGCCGGATGTGGTGGCGAAGATCACCGCGACGTCGTAGCGTCCCCCTCGAGCCGGGCGCCCGCCCTGCCGCGTTCATCGGAGGGGAAGCAGTGAACAAGGGACAGCTGGTCGAGGCCCTCGAGGCGCGACTGGGCAGCAGGAAGGCCGCGGCCGAGGCCGTGGACGCCGTCATCGACACCATCGTGCGGAACGTCGCGAAGGGCGAGCGGGTCGCGATCAGCGGCTTCGGCACCTTCGAGCGCGCTGCCCGTGCAGCCCGCACCGGTCGCAACCCGCGCACCGGTGAGACCGTGCGGATCAAGAAGACGTCGGTGCCCCGCTTCAAGGCCGGCTCGGCGTTCAAGGGATTCGTCGCCAAGCCGAGCACGCTGCCGAAGCAGGCACGGGCAGCGGCCGGGACGGCGAAGGCCGCGACCACCCGTGGGGCCGCGACGACGTCGGCGACGCCGTCCTCCGGTACGGCGGCGAGGAGCACGACCTCGCGGACCCCGGCGACGAGGACCGCCGCCACGAAGGCCACTCCCGCGAGCAGGTCGACGACGGCGAGCAAGACGACACCGGCGAAGAAGACCACGGCGACGAAGACCACAGCGACGAAGGCCACAGCGACGAAGAAGACGGCGGCGAAGAAGACCGCGACGGCAGCCAGGACGCCGGCCGCGAAGAAGAGCACGCCGGCGAAGAAGACGACGGCCGCCAAGAAGACGACGGCCGCGAAGAAGACGACGGCTGCCAAGAAGACGACGGCGGCCAAGAAGACGACCGCCGCGAAGAAGACGACGGCGCGCTCCACTGCGCGGACGACGACCAGCCGGTCCTGACCACCGCGTTGCCGACCGGGGCGGTCCTCTCCGCGGAGGACCGGCCCCGGGTCGCGCCGGCACCCGAGCCGCCGGCGCGGCGTCCCGTCCCCGGGTGGGGCAAGATGGAGGTGCTCCGGCGGCCGTGCCGGGGTCCTCGCAGCACCCGATGATGGGAACCTATGAGCACCGTCCTGACCGTTGACGGCGGTCGTCCGCTGACCGGCAGCATCCAGGTCCGTGGCGCGAAGAACTTCGTCTCCAAGGCGATGGTCGCCAGCCTGCTCGGGGACACGCCGAGCCGGTTGCGCAACGTGCCGGCGATCCGCGACGTGTCCGTCGTCACGGGTCTGCTCCAGCTGCACGGCGTCGACGTCTCGGTCGGCGACGAGGACGGTGAGCTCCTCCTCGACCCGGCCAACGTCGAGCAGGCCCACGTCGCGGACATCGACGCGCACGCCGGGGCCAGTCGGATCCCGGTGCTGTTCTGCGGCCCGCTCCTGCACCGCCTCGGTGAGGCGCACATCCCCGACCTCGGCGGGTGCCGCATCGGTGACCGGCCGATCAACTACCACCTCGACGTCCTGCGGCAGTTCGGTGCCGTCGTGGAGAAGCGCACCCAGGGCATCTGGATCAGCGCACCCCGACCGCTGCGCGGCACCCGCCTCGAGCTGCCCTACCCCAGCGTGGGGGCGACCGAGCAGGTCCTGCTCACCGCGGTCCGGGCGCAGGGAGTCACCGAGCTGCGCAACGCCGCCATCGAGCCCGAGATCGCCGACCTCATCGCCGTGCTGCAGAAGATGGGCGCGGTCATCAGCGTCGGCACCGACCGGGTGATCCGGATCGAGGGCGTGGACCGGCTCACCGGGTACACCCACCGCGCCCTGCCCGACCGGATCGAGGCGGCGTCGTGGGCCTGCGCGGCGCTGGCCACCGGTGGCGACGTGCACGTCGTCGGCGCGCAGCAGCAGCCGATGCTCACGTTCCTCAACGTCTTCCGGAAGGTCGGCGGCGCCTTCGACATCGACGACGACGGGATCCGCTTCTTCCACCCCGGCGGCCGGCTCAACTCGATCGCCCTGGAGACCGACGTCCACCCGGGGTTCATGACCGACTGGCAGCAGCCGCTCGTCGTCGCCCTCACCCAGGCCAGCGGGCTGTCGATCGTGCACGAGACCGTGTACGAGAACCGGTTCGGCTTCGTCGAGGCGCTGCAGCGGATGGGCGCCACCATCCAGGTCTACCGCGAGTGCCTCGGGTCGGCGCCCTGCCGCTTCGGCAGTCAGGACTTCCGGCACTCCGCGGTCATCTCCGGCCCGACGCCGCTGCGGGGCGCCGACATCGTCGTCCCGGACCTGCGCGGCGGGTTCAGCCACCTCATCGCCGCACTCGCCGCCGAGGGCACCTCCCGGGTGCACGGCATCGACATCATCGACCGCGGCTACGAGCACTTCTCGGCCAAGCTGACCGCGCTCGGCGCGGACTTCAGCTACGAGGAGGCGCCGGTCCTCACGGGGTGACCCCGAGGATCCGGACGCTGTCGACGCGCCGTGCGCCGACCGGGCCGCTCACCGTCACCGTGACCCGCTGCCCGGGCCGCAGGTGGCGCAGCCCGCTGCCGTCGAGCGCCCCCGGTGCGAGGTCGAGCTCCACGCCGTCGTCGAGGACGCACGCACCGGTACCGTCATCGCGGTCGTAGCGCAGCACCGTCGCTTGCACGCCGACAGCCTAGTCAGGCCGGCTGCCGGCCCACGGACAGCTCAGCGGTGCGCGGTCCCACTCCCAGGGCGAGCGCCTGCTCGAGGTCGGCGGGGGTGTCGACGTCGCGGCGCAGGCGGGGCAGGTCCGGTTCGAACCGGACGGCGCCGAGCGCCTCGTGCGCGGCGGCCGAGCCCGGACCGAACGCCGTCCGCAGGCCGCGCGACCCGGGCGCCGCGAGGAGCACCGTGCCGGTGCCCTCGGCGTCCGGGACGACGACGGACGGCGCACCGGCGGCGAGCAGCCCTGCGGCACCCTCCAGCGCGGAGGACAGGTCCGCGGGACGCAGCGCGGGCACGTCGGCGAGCAGGACGGCGACCGGTGCGTCCGGCAGGACGGCCAGACCGTCTCGCACCGCGGCGTCCAGGCCCGCGCCCGGGACGGACTCGTCGACCACGCGTGCCCCGGCTGCGGTGACCGCGGCCGCCGCCCGGGCGTCGCCGGTCACGACGACGACGTCGTCCACCGCGGGACACGCCAGGACGGCTGCCAGAGTGTCCAGGGCGACCGCCTCCGCCAGCTGCCGCCGTGCCGCGGCGTCCCTGGCGAGCCGCGACTTCGCCGTCCGGCCGCCCTTGACCGGGAGCACGACGCGCCAGCGGGTCGACGGGGTGCGCACGCCGGAGATCGTCGCACGCGTGCCAGGATGGGCGGCCGGCCCGGCCAGCCGCCGGGCCGCCGTCCGACCGCAGACAGCAGCGACCCCAGGAGGACCCGGGTGCCCAGGCGCACAGCAGGTGGTGGGTTCCTGGTCGCCGTCGCGATCGTCCGGCCGCTGCTGATGGCCCTCACCCGCCGGGACTGGCGGGGGACGCAGCACCTGCCGGCCGAGGGCGGCTTCGTCGTCGTGTCGAACCACATCTCGCACGTCGACCCGTTCACGCTCGGGCTGTTCCTGTGGGACAACGGCTACCCGGTGCGCTTCCTGGCCAAGGAGTCGGTGTTCCGCATCCCGGTGGCCGGTCTCGTCGTCCGCGGCGCCCGCCAGATCCCCGTCTACCGGGAGAGCGCGGACGCCGCCCGGGCGCTGTCGGCGGCCGTGGACGCCGTCCGGGCCGGAGAGTGCGTGGGGATCTACCCCGACGCGACGCTGACCCGTGACCCGGACCTGTGGCCGATGGTCGGCAAGACCGGGGCCGCCCGGCTCGCCCTGACCACCGGCTGCCCGGTGGTCCCGGTCGCCCAGTGGGGCCCCCAGGAGATCCTGCCGCCGTACGGGCGCCGGCCGCGGCTGTGGCCCCGCCGCACGGTCCACGTCTGGGCCGGTCCGCCGGTCGACCTCAGCCAGTGGCAGGGGCGGCCCCTGGACCGGACGACGCTGCGGGAGGCGACGGACGCCATCACCGCGGCGATCGTCGGGCTGCTCGAGCAGATCCGCGGCGAGCAGGCCCCGCCCCGCCGCTGGGACCCCCGCCAGCACCGGGCGCCGCGCACCGGCAACCCGAGGAGGCGCCGGCGATGACGACCCGCGCCGCGGTCCTGGGCACCGGCAGCTGGGGGACGACGTTCGCGATGGTCCTCGCCGACGCCGGCTGCCAGGTCCGGATGTGGGGACGGCGTCCCGAGGTCTGCCAGGACATCACCCGGCGCCACCGCAACGGTGACTACCTGCCCGGGGTCGAGCTGCCCGCGACGATCAGCGCCGGCACCGACCCCGCGCAGGCCCTCGCGGACGCCGACATCGTCGTCCTCGCCGTACCGTCGCAGTCCCTGCGGGAGCACCTCGGCGCGTGGAAGGACCTCATCGCCGAGGACGCGCTCGTCGTCAGCCTCATGAAGGGCGTCGAGCTCGGCACCCACCTGAGGATGAGCGAGGTCGTCCACGAGGTCGCCGCCGTCCCCGCCGAGCGCGTCGTCGTCGTCTCCGGGCCCAACCTGGCCGCTGAGATCGCAGCCCACCAGCCGACCGCGACGGTCGTCGCCTGCACCGACCACGCCGCGGCCGACCGGGTGGCACAGGCGTGCTCGGCGCCGTACTTCCGCCCCTACACCCAGACCGACGTCGTCGGGGTGGAGCTGGGCGGGGCGGTGAAGAACGTCATCGCGCTGGCGGTCGGGATCGCCGAGGGGCTCGGGTACGGGGACAACACCAAGGCGTCGATCATCACCCGCGGACTGGCCGAGACCGCCCGGCTCGGTGCCGCGCTCGGCGCCGACCCGGCCACGTTCGCCGGCCTGGCCGGCCTGGGGGACCTCGTCGCGACGTGTGCGTCACCGCTGTCCCGCAACCGGACGGTCGGGGTGAACCTCGGCCGCGGACGGTCCGTCGAGGAGGTCCTGGCCGGCACCCGGCAGACCGCCGAGGGCGTGAACTCCTGCCGGTCCGTCCTCGACCTGGCCCGCTCCGCCGGTGTCGAGGTGCCCATCGTCGAGCTCGTCGTCCGGGTGCTCCACTCCGGGATGCCGGTGCAGGACATGGCCGGGGCCCTGCTGTCCCGGGCCCGCAAGCACGAGCTGGACTGAGGCCCTCAGCCGGCGGGCCGCCCTCAGCCGGCGGCGTCGTCGAGAGCCGCTCGCAGGTCGGCCCACAGGTCCTCGACGTCCTCGACACCGACGGACAGGCGGACCAGGGACTCCGGGACGACGGGTGGCTCGGCGGCGTGCCGACGGCGGCGCTCCAGCGTCGACTCCACACCGCCCAGACTCGTGGCGGGCACCCAGAGCGCGACGCCCGCGACGACCCGGTCGGCGGCCTGTGCGCCGCCACGGACCTCGACCGAGACCATCGTGCCCCAGCCGGGGTACCGGACCCGCTCCACGGCCCGGTGGCCGCGCAGGCGCTCGGCCAGCTCTCGGGCGCTGGCCTCGGCGCGGTCCACTCTCAGGTGGACCGTACGCAGGCCGCGCAGCGCCAGCCACACCTCCCAGGGTCCGGGGACGGCGCCGTGCAGGGTCCGGTGCCGGCGCAGGGCGGCCGCCAGGTCCGGGTCGGCGGTCACCGCGGCGCCGAGCAGGACGTCGGAGTGACCGGCGAGCAGCTTCGTCGCCGAGTGCACGACGACGTCTGCGCCGAGGGTGAGGGGCAGCTGCCGCAGCGGGGTGGCGAAGGTGCTGTCGACGACCGCGGTCGCCCCGTGTCGTGTCGCCGCGGCGCAGCAGGCCGCCACGTCAGCGACCTCGAGCATCGGGTTCGTCGGTGACTCCAGCCACAGCAGGGTCGCGCCGTCCAGGGCCGCGGTGACCGCCTCGGCGTCCGTGACGTCGACCCGGCGCACGGTGAGGCGGTCGGCGGCGGCGAGCTCGTCGAGCAGCGCCAGGGTGGTGTTGTAGGCGGCAGTGGGCACGACGACGGCCGGCGCGGCCTCACCGGCGGTGCGGCGGCGCGCCAGCGCGACCTCCACGACTGCGCTCACGGCGGCCATCCCCGAGGCGAACGTCACCGCGGCGCCGCCCTCGAGGCCGCCGAGCGCCGACTCGAAGTCCTCCCAGGTCGGGTTGGCGTACCGGCCGTAGCCCCGCGCAGCCGGGTCCTCGGAGGCGACGAACGTCGAGGACAGCACCGGTGGGGAGGTCAGGGGGGCGTCCGGTCGCCGCGGTGGGCGACCGGCGACGACGGCCCGGGTGGCCGGGCTCCAGCGGGGATCCACCTGCCGGAGCGTAGTGCCGCGGACCGATAGGGTCCGGCTCCGATGAGCGCCTCCGCCACCCCCGGCCCTGCCGGTCGCCGTGCCCGGGTCGCCGTGGTCTTCGGTGGCCGCTCCTCCGAGCACGCGATCAGCTGTGTCACGGCTGCCGGCGTCCTGCGAGCGATCGACCGGACCCGGTGGGACGTCGTCCCGATCGGGGTCACCCGGACCGGCCGGTGGGTGCTCGCCGCCGACGACCCCGCCCGCTGGGAGATCACCGGCGGGCGGCTGCCCGAGGTGCCCGCGGAGGGTGGGGACGTCGTCGTCCCGCTGTCCACCGGACAGCGCGAGCTCGTCGTCCTGGAACCCGGCGAGGTGCCGCGCGCACTGGGCGCCGTCGACGTCGTCCTGCCCCTGCTGCACGGCCCGTACGGGGAGGACGGCACGGTGCAGGGCCTGCTCGAGCTCGGCGACGTCCGGTACGTGGGGTCCGGTGTGCTGTCGTCGGCGCTGAGCATGGACAAGCACTACATGAAGCTCGTGCTCGCCGGCTCGGGGCTGCCGGTCGGCGCGCACACGGTGCTCCTGCCGGGGCAGTGGGAGGCCGACCGGGCTGCCTGCCGGGCGCGGGTCGACGCACTCGGCTACCCCGTGTTCGTCAAGCCGGCCCGCGCCGGCTCCTCGATCGGCATCACCCGGGTGGCCGGCCCGGAGGGACTGGACGCCGCGGTCGCCGCGGCCTCCGAGCACGACCCCAAGGTCGTCGTCGAGGCAGGCCTGCAGGCCCGCGAGATCGAGTGCGGCGTCCTGGAGGACCCGGACGGCGGACCGCCGGAGGCGTCCCTGCCCGGAGAGATCGTCGTCACCAGTGAGCGGCACGAGTTCTACGACTTCGACGCCAAGTACCTGGCCGAGGACGGCGCCGTCCGGCTGGACTGCCCGGCCGACCTGCCCCCGGGCACCTCGGACGCCGTCCGCGAGCTCGCCGTCCGGGCGTTCACCGCGATGGGGTGCGAGGGGCTGGCGCGGGTGGACCTGTTCCTCACCGCGGACGGCCGGCTCGTCGTCAACGAGATCAACACCATGCCCGGGTTCACGCCGGTGTCGATGTTCCCGCGGATGTGGCAGGCCACCGGACTGGACTACCGCGGACTCGTGGACCGCCTACTCACCCTGGCCCTGCGCCGTCCCACCGGTCTGCGCTAGAACGCCGCCCGGCCGGGCTCACGGCCGGCTCAGGGGCGGGTCACAGGCACTCGCGCACCTGGGGGAGCTGCTCGACGAGCGGTCCCAGCTGGACGAGCACGGCCTCGGAGCCGGAGGTGTCCTCCGGCGGGAACGACACCTCGACGGCGGGCACGCGGCCGTAGGTCGTGAACACCGGGCGCTCACCGGAGTCGTCGAGCACCCAGTCCACGCCGTCCACGCGCACGCACGCGTCGGTCGTGGGCCCGGGGGTCGGCACGCCGCAGCGCAGCAGCACCGGGGGGTCGCCCCAGGCCGCGGTCGACTGGGCGGTCGTGTCCCGGCGGGGGCGGTCGGCGAGCTCGTCCAGGCCTCCGGAGCGCAGTGACACCATGACCTCGGCGCACAGCGGGTCGGCGGCCTCGGGAGCCGCCTCCACCGGGACCGCTGAAGCGCAGCCCGCGAGCGTCACGAGCGTCGCCAGCGCCCCCGCGGCGAGGCTCAGGCGTGGACGACGGTGCACGTGACGGTGCGGGTGATGCCCTTGACGCCCTGGATCTTCGACATCACGAGCGGCCCGAGCTCGTCCACCGTCGCGGCCTCCACCCGGGCGATGACGTCGTACGGGCCGGTCACGTCCTCGGCCAGTACCACGCCGGGCAGTCCGGCGATCTCCGCGGCCACCTCGGCGGCCTTGCCCACCTCGGTCTGGACCAGAACGTAGGCCTGAACCACCACGGCGTCCTCCTCGGTCGTGCTCGTCTCGTCACCGGGTCCGGTGCGGTCGCACGCTACCGTGTCCGCTGCGCTGACCGGCAGGACGGAGGCCCACGTGCAGGACGGCCCGCGCCTGGACGACCTCGGCGAGGCGGGCGTGCTCAGCCGGATCGTGGCGCTGCTGCCCGCCGGGGAGAGCACTCTGCTCGGACCGGGCGACGACGCGGCGGTCGTCGCTGCGCCCGACGGCCGGGTCGTCGTCAGCACCGACGTGCTGGTCGAGGGGGAGGACTTCCGCCGGGACTGGTCCACCGGCGCCGACGTCGGGTGGAAGGCCGCGGCGCAGAACCTTGCCGACGTCGCGGCGATGGGAGCCGTGCCGACGGCCCTCGTCGTCGGACTCGCCGCTCCGGGCCGCCTGCCGGTCTCCTGGGCCGAGGACCTCGCCCGGGGGCTCGCCGCCGCGTGCGGCCCGCACGGCGTCGGCGTCGTCGGCGGGGACCTGTCCGCGGCGGCGCAGGTGGTCGTCTCGGTGACCGTGCTCGGAGACCTGGAGGGTCGCTCGCCCGTCCGCCGGGACGGCGCCCGGCCGGGGGACGTCGTCGCCGTGGCCGGGACCCTGGGCCGGTCCGCCGCCGGTCTCGCCCTGCTCCGCTCCGGGCGCCCGGGGGACGGCGCTGACCTCGTGGCCACGCACCTGCGACCGCGGCCTCCGCTGGCCGCCGGTCCGGCGGCCGCGCTGGCCGGGGCCACCGCGATGATCGACGTCTCCGACGGTCTCCTGCTGGACCTGTCCCGGGTCGCCGCGGCGTCCGGGGTCGGGGTGGACCTGGACCGCAGCGACCTGGCCGTCCACGTCGACCCCCTGGTGGGACCGCTGGCCCGGCTCGCGGACGACGGTGCGGACGGCGGGACCCAGCGGGGGAGGTCCGAGGCGTTGCGGGCGGTGCTCACCGGGGGCGAGGACCACGCGCTGGCCGCCTGCTTCCCGTCGGGGACGGCGCTGCCACCGGGTTTCGACGTCGTCGGCCGGGTCGTTGCGGCGTCCCCGCCCGGGTCGGTGCTCCTCGACGGCGCGCCGCCCCCCGACGGTGCTGCCGGCTGGGACCACTTCACCCCGCGGTGATCAGCCGAACACCCCCTCGGTGATCATGCAATCCCGCCACCCTGCCACGACCCCCTCGTGATCATGCAATCCCGCCACCCACCGGCTCGCAGAATGCTGGGTTGGTGGCGCGACACGCCGGCCAAGCCGTGCTGAGCGCAGCATTCTGTGGTGGAGGCGCCCGGCGCCGGCATGGGCTGACACGGCAACCAGGACCAGCCTTCGCCCCTCGAGGTGGCCGCCAGCGGCGATGGGGCGTTCATGCAGTCCCTTCAGCCGTGGGGCGTCACGTCGAGTGGCGCACCTGGCGGCGATGAAGGTCGGCCTCAGCTGCCCATCGCCCGACGACCGGGGTCGGCTACACGATGCTGGATTCGTCCCCGCTGTGCCGGCGTGTCGGGCCTACAACCCAGCACTCTGCCGGGGGCGGGAGGGGCTGGGGTGGCGGGATTGCATGATCACGACGGGGTCGTGTGGGGTGGCGGGATTGCATGATCACGACGGGGGTGGGGGGTGAGGACCGGTCCGGGCGGGGGGGTGAGGCCCGGTCAGGGTGAGGAGGGGGAGCGGGTCAGCGGGTGACCTTGCCGGCCTTGAGGCACGAGGTGCACACGTTGAGCCGCTTCGGGGTGGACCCGACCATCGCGCGGACCCGCTGGATGTTCGGGTTCCAGCGCCGCTTCGTGCGACGGTGCGAGTGCGAGATGTTGTGACCGAAGCCCGGCCCCTTGCCGCAGACGTCGCAGTTGGCAGCCACGGGTTCTCTCCTGACAGGTCTTGGTGCCACCGGCGGTGGTGGCGTCGTGCACGGATGTGTGTCCGCCGCGCGGCGGACGCGCGGACGTACCCGGGTGGCCGGGCAACCCCGCAAGGGTAGCCGAGCGTCGTCCGCTGTCCCAAACCCGCTGGCCCGAACCGACCAGCTCGCGGCGTCCGACCCGGTCGTTATCCTGCCCCGGACTGCAGGAGGGAGACCCGCGTGACGGCACCGCTGGCGGTACTCGACGCCGCTGCCGCCCGGCGGTGGGCCTCCGCCGCCGCCGGCGCACTCGAGGCGACGCGGGCGCAGATCGACACCCTCAACGTCTACCCCGTCCCGGACGGCGACACCGGCACCAACCTGCACCTCACCGTCGTCCAGGGTCTCGCCGAGGTGCGCGCCCTGGACGACGGCGCCTCGCTCGGCGAGGTCAGCGCGGCGTACGCCCGAGGCTGCCTGCTCGGGGCGCGCGGCAACTCGGGGATCATCGTCGCCCAGCTCCTGCACGGCTGGGCGGAGGAGCTCGCCGGCCATGACGAGGCAGGCCCGGACGTCGTCCGCCGGGCTCTGCGCCGGGCGGACGCCGAGGCGTGGGTCGCCGTGGCGGACCCGGTCGAGGGGACGATCCTGTCGGTGACGAGGGCGGCCGCGGACGCCGCCGCCGGCAGCGCCGGGACCCTGGACGAGCTCGTGACCGAGGTCGTCGACGCCGCGCGGGCGGCGCTCGCCCGGACTCCTGAGCAGCTGCCGGTCCTCGCTGCCGCCGGTGTGGTCGACGCCGGCGGTGCCGGACTGCTCGTCCTGCTCGAGGCCCTGCAGGACGTCGTCGCGGGCCGCCCTGGACGCCCTGGCGAGCTGCCGGCCCCGGCCGTGGTTGTGCCGGCGGGCTCGGCGGCCTCGCAGGCGGCCCAGGGGTGTGCCCGCGCCCGGGACGACGACGATAACGATGACGATGACGATGACGATGACGACGACTCCTTCGGCTCCGAGGTCATGTACCTCCTGGAGGCCGACGACGCAGCCATCAGGGTTCTGCGCCAACGGCTGCGCTCCCTTGGCGACTCCCTCGTCGTCGTCGGTGGCCACGGCCTGTGGAACGTGCACGTGCACACCGACGACCCGGGGGCCGCGGTCGAGGTCGGTATCGACGCCGGGCGTCCCCGGCAGGTCCGGATCACCCACCTCGCCGAGCAGGTGCGCCGGACCGCCGGCGTGGCGGCGCGTTCCCCGGTCCGGCCCAGGGCGCTCACGGTGGTGGCCTTCGCCGCCGGTCCGGGCTTGGCGGGTGCCTTCGAGCAGGCCGGGGCGCTCGCCGTCCGGCCTGCCGCCGGGCACCGAGTGTCCACCGCGGAGGTCCTCGAGGCCGTCCGCGCGGCCGGCGCCCGCACGGTCGTCGTCCTGCCCAACGACCCGGACACCCTCGCCGTGGCGCAGGCGGCCGCCGAGCAGGCCCGGGCGCAGGGGGTGCAGGCGGTGGTCCTGCCGACCCGCACCCAGGTGCAGGGCCTGGCCGCGGTCGCCGTGCACGACCCGGGTCGCGATCCCGAGGAGGACGTCCTGGCGATGTCGGCCGCCGCCGCCGCGACCCGGCACGGCGCCGTGACCGTGGCCGCCCGGGAGGCGATCACCTCGGCAGGCCGGTGCCGGCCAGGGGACGTGCTCGGCGTCGTGGACGGCGACTTCGCGCTGATCGGCGAGGACCTGGTGGCCGTCGCCGTCGACGTCCTGCGCCGGCTGCTGTCCGGGGGTGGCGAGCTCGTCACCCTGGTCACCGGTGACGGTGCGCCGGACGACCTCGTGCCCGCCGTCCGGGGCGCCGTCTGCGCGGACCGCCCGGACGTCGAGGTGCAGGTCGTCGACGGCGGCCAGCAGCGCTACCCGCTGCTCGTCGGCGTCGAGTGAACCGGCGCCGGCAGGCCGCGGGTGCGCCGCTCCGTCGTGGGTGCCGGGTGACAGGCTGAGCGCATGTCGCGGATGGAGGAGTCCCTCACCCGGGTGCTCGGGCCGCGGACCGCGAAGGCGATGGAGTCGGCGCTCGGGCTGCGCACCGTCGGTGACCTGCTGCGGCACTACCCGCGTCGGTACGCCCACCGCGGCGAGCTCACCGACCTGGGGTCGCTGGTGGAGGGGGAGCACGTCACCGTGGTCGCCGAGGTCGTCTCCGTCACCACCCGTCGGATGCGCAACCGACCGGGCTGGCTCGGCGAGGCCGTCGTCACCGACGGCCGAGGCCGCGTCCGCCTCACGTTCTTCTACCGGCACGAGTACATGGCCGACCTGCTCACCGCGAAGCTGCGGCCCGGGACGACCGCCCTGTTCTCCGGCAAGGTCGAGTCCTACCGGGACCAGCTGCAGCTGACCCACCCGGACTTCGAGCCGCTGCCCGGCGCGCTCGCCGAGGACGAGGCGCAGGCCCTCGCCGGGCAGCCGCTGCCGATCTACCCGGCCTCGGCACGCCTGCAGACCTGGAGCATCGAGCGCTCCGTGCACGTCGTGCTCGACACCCTGGAGCCGCACGACGTCCCGGACCCGCTGCCGGCCGCGCTGCGTGAGCGGGACCAGCTGCCGTCCCTGCTCGACGCGTTCCACCTGGTCCACCGACCCACCGACCTCGAGCAGGTCGAACGAGGGGAGCGCCGGCTGCGCTACGAGGAGGCGTTCCTGCTGCAGACGGCCCTGGCCCGGCGCCGGGCCGCCGCCGCCGTCCTGCCCGCCTCGGCGTACCCGCCGCGCGACGACGGGCTGCTCGCGGCCTTCGACGCCCGGCTGCCCTTCACCCTGACCGCCGGTCAGAGCCGGGTGGGCGACACGATTGCTGCCGAGCTCTCCCGCCCGCACCCGATGCACCGGCTGCTGCAGGGCGAGGTCGGCTCCGGCAAGACCCTCGTCGCACTACGCGCCATGCTGCAGGTCGTCGACGGCGGCGCGCAGGCCGCCCTGCTCGCCCCGACCGAGGTGCTCGCCGTGCAGCACCAGCGGTCGATCACCGCGATGCTCGGCGACCTGGCCGCCGGCGGGATGCTCGGCGGTCACGACCGCGCCACCCGGGTCGCCCTGCTCACCGGCGCCATGCCGGCCGCTGCTCGGCGGGCCGCCCTGCTCGACATCGCCGGCGGTGCCGCCGGGATCGTCGTCGGCACCCACGCGCTCCTGCAGGAGCACGTCGAGTTCGCCGACCTCGGGCTCGTCGTCGTCGACGAGCAGCACCGGTTCGGGGTGGAGCAGCGGGACGCCCTGCGCGCCAAGGCCGGCGCGCCGCCGCACGTGCTCGTGATGACCGCGACGCCGATCCCCCGCACGGTGGCGATGACGGTCTTCGGGGACCTGGAGCTCTCGACGCTGACCGAGCTGCCGGGGGGCCGGCAGCCGATTCGCACGCACGTCGTCCAGGACGCCAACGAGCGGTGGGTGCGGCGGGTGTGGCAGCGGGTGCGCGAAGAGGTGGACGCCGGTCACCAGGCGTACGTGGTCTGCCCGCGGATCGGGGGCGAGGACGCCCCGGACGACGCGCCGCCCCCAGAGGAGGACGGCGCCGGCCCGGGTACCGGTGCCCCGGCCCGCCGCCCCGAGGTCGCCGCCCTCGACGTCGTCACCGCCCTGCGTGCCCACCCGGACCTGGCCGGGCTGCGGATCGAGGTGCTGCACGGCCGCCTCGGCGCGGAGGAGAAGGACACCGTCATGGCGGCGTTCGCGGCCGGCGACGTCGACGTGCTCGTCGCGACCACGGTCGTCGAGGTGGGCGTCGACGTCCCGAACGCCACGACCATGGTCGTGCTGGACGCCGACCGGTTCGGCGTCTCCCAGCTGCACCAGCTGCGTGGCCGGGTGGGTCGGGGCAGCGCCCCCGGCCTGTGCCTGCTCGTCACCGGCCCGGCGCCGGCCGCGACCCTCGCACGCGTCGACGCCGTGGCCGGTACCACCGACGGCTTCCGGCTCAGCGAGATCGACCTCGAGCAGCGCCGTGAGGGTGACGTGCTCGGGGCCGCGCAGTCCGGTGGCCGCTCGTCCCTGCGGAAGCTCCGGCTGCGCCGCGACGAGGGGGTCATCGCCCAGGCCCGCCAGGACGCCGCCGAGATCGTCGCCGCCGACCCCGAGCTCACCGGCTACCCCGAGCTCGCGGCCGCCCTGGCGACCGTCCTCGGCGAGGACCGGCAGGCGTTCCTGGAGCGCGGATGACCCGGATCGTCGCGGGACGCGCCAGGGGACGGCGGCTCGCCGTGCCCCGCGGCGCTGCGACCCGGCCGACCGCCGACCGGGTCCGGGAGGCCCTGTTCTCGCGGCTGCAGCACGAGGACGTCCTCGACGGCGCCCGGGTGCTGGACCTGTACGCGGGCTCCGGTGCCCTCGGCCTGGAGGCCGCCAGCCGCGGGGCCGCCCACGTCGTCCTCGTCGACTCGGCGCCGGCGGCGTCGGCGGCATGCCGCCGTAACGTCGCGGCCCTGGGCCTGGAGGGCGTGTCGGTGCGGGCCCAGGCGGTCTCCACGTTCCTGGCCGGCGACGTCGACGCGCCCTACGACCTCGTCCTGCTCGACCCCCCGTACGACCTGCCCGAGACCACGTTGGCGACCGTGCTCGACGCGCTCGTCACGGGTGAGTGGCTGGCGGCCGGCGCCGTCGTCGTCGTCGAGCGCAGCACCCGCAGCCCCGAGCCGCAGTGGCCGGCCGGGCTGGCCCGCTACGCCGAGCGCCGCTACGGGGAGACCCGGTTGTGGTTCGCCGAGCCGGCCGCCGCGGCGCGGTAGCGTGACGGCCGTGACCCGCTGCGTGTGCCCCGGCTCCTACGACCCGGTCACCGCCGGCCATGTCGACATCGTCCGGCGTGCCGCCCGGCTCTTCGACGAGGTCGTCGTCGCCGTGCTCGCCAACCCGGCCAAGCAGGGGATGTTCGCGGTGCCCGAGCGGGTCGAGATGCTCACCGAGGCGCTCGAGGGGGTCGACGGCGTCCGGGTCGAGGCCGTCGAGGGGGGCCTGCTCGTGGACTACTGCCGACGGGTCGGAGCCGCGGCGGTCGTCAAGGGGCTGCGGGGCGGCACCGACTTCGCCTACGAGCTGCCGATGGCGCTGATGAACCGGCACCTCACCGGGCTGGAGACGGTGTTCCTGCCGGGGGACCCCCGGTTCGAGCACGTCTCCTCCAGCCTCGTCAAGGAGGTCGCCGGGCACGGGGGCGACGTCAGCGAGCTGGTCCCCCCTGGAGTGTGGGCCCGGCTCGTCGCCCGCCGCGGCTGACCGCGTTTTGGGGCCGTCCCGCACGCTGGGATACTCTTGCCCGTCGGCCTCGTCGCTGTGCGCGTCGGGGCCGGGGTCATGTGCGCCCCCGCCGGGGCGACCGGAGCCGACACCTGTGAGGAGACCGTGGCCGCCCTCGACCCGAGATCGCCGTTCGTGCTCGACACCGTCGAGCTCGGTCGCCGTCCGGGGTCGATGCGCACGGTCCGTCGCACGGTGCCGGCGCCGGCGGACCTCGGGACCGACGTGATCGGCGTCCCCGAGGGCAGCGACCTCGAGCTGGACCTGCGGCTCGAGGCCGTCATGGAGGGTGTCCTGGTGTCCGGCACGGCACGCGGACGCGCCGCCGGCGAGTGCGTACGCTGCCTGGACGACGTCGGCCTGGACGTCGAGGTCGACGTCCAGGAGCTCTTCGCCTACCCGGGCAAGGCGCCGGACGGCGACGAGGACGACGAGGTGCGCGAGCTCGAGGGCGACCTCCTCGACATCGAGCCCACCCTCCGGGACGCGGTGGTGCCTGCGCTGCCGTTCCAGCCGGTGTGCTCCCCGGACTGCCCGGGGCTGTGCCCGCAGTGCGGTGCCCGGTACGCCGACGAGCCGGGGCACGAGCACGACGTCGTCGACCCCCGGTGGGCGGCGCTGCAGGGCCTGGCCGGTGAGCAGCCGGCCCGGACGAACGACGAGAGAGAGAAGTGACGTGGCCGTCCCGAAGCGGAAGATGTCCCGCAGCAACACGCGTTCCCGCCGCTCCCAGTGGAAGGCGAGCGCTGCGACGCTGACCACGTGCCCGCGGTGCCGGGAGCCGAAGCTGCCGCACGCCGCGTGCCCGGCCTGCGGCGCCTACAAGACCCGCAGCTACGTCGAGGCGCTGCGTCCGGAGCACGGGCGCGGCTGACCGCGTCGCGGTGGGAGAGCGGCAGCACACCGGCGCCGCCGGGGCCCAGGCCCCGGCCGGGCCGGGCAGCAGCCCGCTGGACGACCTGCAGGCCCGGCTGGGGCTGCGGATCGACCGCGGGCTGCTCGAGCGTGCCCTGACGCACCGGTCCTACGCCTACGAGAACGGCGGTCTGCCGACGAACGAGCGGCTGGAGTTCCTCGGTGACGCGGTGCTCGGGCTCGTCGTCACCGACGCGCTGTACCGGCGGCACCCCGAGCTGCCCGAGGGCCAGCTGGCGAAGCTGCGCGCGGCAGTGGTGAACATGCGGGCGCTCGCGGACGTCGCCCGCGGGCTGGACCTCGGGGCGCACGTCCTGCTGGGGCGCGGGGAGGAGACCACCGGGGGACGGGACAAGTCCTCGATCCTCGCCGACACCCTCGAGGCCGTCCTCGGCGCGGCCTACCTCGACCACGGGATCGAGGTCACCCGGGACCTGGTCCACCGGCTCGTCGACCCGCTGCTCGCCTCGTCGATGACCCTTGGCGCCGGCCTGGACTGGAAGACCAGCCTGCAGGAGCTGACGGCCGGGCTCGCCCTCGGCGTCCCGGAGTACGGGCTGCAGGAGGAGGGCCCGGACCACGCCAAGGTCTTCCACGCCGTCGTCGTCGTCGGCGGCACGACCTGGGGTCAGGGGACCGGGCGCAGCAAGAAGGAGGCCGAGCAGGAGGCCGCCGCGGCTGCCTGGCGCGCACTGCGCGCCGAGGCCGGTCCGGCCCGGGACTAGAGACCGTGCCCGAGCTGCCCGAGGTCGAGGTGGTGCGGCGCGGCCTCGTGCGCTGGGTGGTCGGCTCCCGGCTCGGCGCCGTCGAGGTCCTGCACCCCCGGCCGGTGCGCCGCCACCTGGCCGGTCCCGCGGACCTGGCCGCCCGGCTGCAGGGGGCCGTCGCCGTCGACGCGGTGCGCCGGGGCAAGTACCTGTGGCTCCAGCTCGACTCCGACGAGGCCCTGCTCGTGCACCTCGGGATGAGCGGCCAGCTGCTGGTGCAGCCCCTGGACGCCCCCGCCGAGCGGCACCTGCGGGTGCGGGTGGGCCTGGACGGCGAGCGCGAGCTGCGGTTCGTCGACCAGCGGATGTTCGGCGGGCTGGCCGTCGTCCCCCTCGAGCCCACCGCGGACGGTCTGCCGGCCGGCACCGGCGGCGCCGGGACGCCGTCCGCCGCTGCCCTGCCGCACCAGGTCGCGCACATCGCCCGGGACCCGCTGGACCCGTACCTGGACGTCGAGGCCTGGCAGCGTCGGCTGCGCCGCCGGCGCACCGGGGTCAAGCGGGCCCTGCTCGACCAGACCCTGCTGTCGGGGATCGGCAACATCTACGCCGACGAGGCGCTGTGGCGCGCGCGGCTGCACTACGCCCGGCCCACGGACACCCTGACCCGCGCCACCGCCGTCGGCCTGCTCGAGCACGTCCGGGCGGTGCTGGGGGAGGCCCTGCTCCAGGGCGGGACGAGCTTCGACGCCCTCTACGTCGACGTCAACGGGCGCAGCGGGTGGTTCGACCGGTCGCTGGCGGTCTACGGCCAGGCGGGCCGGCCCTGCCCGCGGTGTGCAGCGCTCGTGCGCCGCGAGCCGTTCATGAACCGTTCGTCGTTCACCTGCCCGACGTGCCAGCCCCCGCCCCGCCGGGCACGCTGGTGACCGGAGCGGGTTCGTCACCGCTGTACCGGGACTGCATGATCACGAGTGGGTGCGGGGGTGGCGGGATTGCATGATCACGAAGGGAGGGTCGAGTGGGCGCACCGCAGGACGTCGCGCGGCTCACCGCCGTGGTGCGCGGGCACGTCCAGGGGGTCGGGTTCCGCAGCTGGGTCCGCTCGCAGGCGCTCGCGCTCGGTCTGGTCGGCCACGCGCGCAACACCGACGACGGTCGCGTCGAGGTGGTCGCCGAGGGGGCCACGGCGGCTCTGGCCGAGCTGCTCGCGCGGCTCGAGGGGCCGGTGCCCGGGCGGCCCGGTCGGGTGACGGGGGTCAGCGCCCGGTGGGCCGAGGCCACCGGGCGGCCGGCCGGCTTCGTCGAGCGGTGACCGCTTCCGGTTGACCGCGCATACCCCCCTGGGTATTGTTCGGACAACCGTTCCACCGACCCGGAGGAGATCGCCATGTGCAGCCCCGTCGTCTGCCGTCAGTGCAACAAGATCACCTGGTCCGGTTGCGGCATGCACGTCGACCAGGTGATGGCCGGCGTCCCGCAGGACCGCCGCTGCACCTGCTGAGCCTCGCTCAGCGCAGCTGCCCGGCCTCCCAGTCGACCGCCGCGCGGTAGTCCGGCCGGTCCAGCAGCACCTCGTGCGAGCCCCGGGCCACGACCCGGCCCCCGCCGAGCAGCAGCACCTCGTCGACGGCCGCCAGGCCGGCGAGCCGGTGGCTCACCACGAGCAGACCGCGCCCGCCGGCCCGGCAGGCCGCCGCGAGATCCGCGACGAGTGCGTCGGCGGACGCCGGGTCCAGGTGCTCGGCCGGTTCGTCGACGAGCAGCGTCGTCGCGCCGGTCAGCAGCGCCCGGGCCACGAGCAGCCGCCGGCGCTGGCCGCCGGACAGGTCCGTCCCCCCGCTGGCCAGCACCGTCTCCAGCCCCTGGGGCAGGGAGGCCAGCCACGGGCCGAGCCCCACCGTCTCCACGGCCCGCACGAGGACGGCGTCCGGGACCGCCCCGGCGGCCAGCCGGAGGTTCTCGGCCACCGTCGTGCCGAAGACGTGCGCCTCCTCACTGGTGAGGTGGACCGTCCCGGCGTGCACCGTGCCGGCCCGCGGCGGCAGCAGCCCGGCCAGGGTGAGCAGCAGGGTGCTCTTGCCCTCCCCGCTCGGCCCGGCGACCGCGACGACGCGACCCGGGGAGACGTCCAGGTCGATCCCGCGCAGCAGGACCGGTCCGTCCGGCCACCCGACGGCCAGCCCACGGGTGACCAGGCCCCCGCCCGCGGCGTGCGAGCGCGGCGAGGGAACCCGGGCGGGGACCGGGGCCCCGGTCTCCTGCCCGGCCAGCAGGTCCGCCAGGCGGGCCGCCGCGTCCCGGCCGCGGACCAGCTCGGTCGCGGCCGCCGGCAGCTGGGCCACCGCCTCGGCGGCCGCCAGCGGCAGCAGGACGACGACCGGCAGCCACACCTCGCCGAGCGTGCCGGCACGGACCGCCGCAGAGCCCAGGACCAGCGCGCCCAGGACGGCCGCCCCGGTGGCGAGCACCTGGACCGCCGAGGCGAGGGCCGCCGGGCGTGCGGCGCGGTCGAGCCGCTGCGCCAGGGCCGTCTCCAGCTCGGCCAGCCGGCGCCGCCGGGCGGGGACCGCACCGGCCACCTCGAGCTCGGCGAGCCCGTCGAGCAGCGCCGCGGTCTCGGCGGTGACCGCCTCGCGGGCCTGCTGGGCTCCGCGCAGGGCCTCGGTGGCCGAGCGGGCTGCCAGCTGCGGGGCCACGACGCCGGCCACGAGCAGGGCAGCCAGCAGCACGACGCCGGCGGCCGGCAGCACGAGGGTGGTGGCGAGCACCGCGCCCAGGCCGACGACGAGCGCCACCGCGAACGGCAGGACGCCGCGGACGACGACGTCCCCGACGGCGTCCACGTCGTCGCCGAACCGCGTCAGCAGCTCCCCGCGGCGCAGGGCCGCGACCCGCTGCGGCGGGGCCGTGGCGAGCGACCGGTACACCCGCTCGCGCAGCACGACGAGCCCGCGCAGGGCGAGGTCGTGGGCGGCGACCCGCTCGAGGTAGCGGAACACCCCGCGGCCGATGCCCAGCGCCCGGACGCTGACCACTGCCAGGGTCAGGTCGAGCACCGGCGGCTGCTGCGAGGCCCGGGCGATCAACCACGCCGAGACGCCGGTGAGGGCCACGGCGCTGCCGAGGGCGAGGGCTCCGGCGAGGACGGCGACCGCGGCGCGCCGGGGCTCCACCTCCAGCGCGGCGAGCACCTCGTGCAGCGGTCGCCGCGGGCGCGGGCTCACACCGGCACCCGCTCAGCGGCGGCGGCCCGGACGGTCACGACGTCGTCGGCGGCCGCGACCAGGGCGGGACGGTGGGCGACGACGAGGACCGCGCACCCGGCGTCGCGCAGCCTGGCGATGACGTCCAGGGGCAGCCGTTCGCTGCCGGCGTCGAGGTGCGCGGTCGGCTCGTCGAGCACGACGACGTGTGCGCCGCGGGACACCCGCAGCAGCGCCCGGGCCAGGGCGATCCGCTGCCGCTGCCCCGCGGACAGGCCGGCCCCACCGGTCCCCAGCGGGGTCTGCCACCCACCTGGCAGGGTGTCGACCACCTCGTTGAGCCCGGCCTGTGCCGCCGCGGCGCGCACCTCGTCGTCCGTGGCGTCGGGGGCGACGAGCCGGACGTTGCCGGCCAGGGTGTCGGGCACGATGACGGGTCGCTGGGGGACCCAGGCGAGGCGGGACCGCCAGGTGTCCGGGTCCACGTCGGCCAGGTCCACCGGCGGTCCGCCGTCCGGTGGCACGACGAGGACCCGCCCGGCGTCCGGCCGGCGCAGTCCCAGCAGCACCTCGACCGCGGTGGACTTGCCGGCCCCGCTGTCGCCGACCAGGGCGGTGACCCTCCCGGGCACCAGCTCCAGGTCCAGGTCCGCGGGTGCGGTCACCGCCCGGCCCGGGTGCTCGACGCTCACCGCCTCGAACCGGATGCCACCGACGGCGGGGGCGGGCGCCGTGCCGGCCCGGCGCACCGGCCCGGCCAGGACGTCGAGGGCCTCCCCGGCCGCGGCGATCCCGTCGGCGCTGGCGTGGAAGTGCTGGCCGACCATCCGCAGCGGCAGGTACACCTCGGGAGCGAGCACGAGGACGACGAGACCGGTTCGCAGGTCGAGGTCACCGGAGACCAGGCGCAGCCCGATGCCGACCGCGACCAGCGCGACGGACAGCGTGGTGAACAGCTCGAGCACGAGGCTGGACAGGAACGCCTGGCGCAGCACCGCGCTGGTCGAGCGGCGGTAGGCCTCCCCGACCGCACGGACCCGGGCGGCCTGGTCGAGCTCGCGGCCGAGCGCCCGCAGCGTCGGCAGGCCGGCGACGAGGTCGAGCAGCTGCTCGCCGAGCCGCTCCATCCGCTCCATCCGCACCCGGGCCCGGCTGCGCGTCGTCCAGCCGACGAGGGCCATGAACAGCGGCACCAGCGGGAGGGTCACCGCCATGAGCACCGCCGACAGCAGGTCCTGGGTGAGGACGACGGCCAGCAGGGCCGGGGTCACCAGGGCGGTCGCGAGCAGCTGTGGCAGGTAGCGCACGAGGTAGCCGTCGAGGGCGTCCAGGCCGCGGGTCGCCAGGGTGGTCAGTGCGGCGGTCCTGCCGTGCAGCGCGGCCGGGCCGGCCGCCGCGAGGTGGTCGACGAGGGCGCCGCGCAGCTCGGCGACGACGTCCACGGCCGCGCGGTGGGCGAACCGCTCCTGGGCGCCGGCGAGCAGGGCCCGCCCGCCGACGACGAGGGCCAGCCAGGCCACCGCCTCCGCGACCGAGCCCGTCGTGGCCGACCCGGTGACGACTCCGGCCAGCGCGTCGCCCAGCAGGAACGCCTGGACCACGACGAGCGCGGCGTTGCCGACCTGGAGCGCGGCGGCGAGTGCCACCCAGCCGCGGGCCGCCCGGGCCCGGGCCAGCAGCCGCGGGTCGAGCGGTGCGCTCACCGGGCCGCGGGCCGGTCGGGCTTCAGGCCGGTGTACTCGGGGATCCGGTCGAGCGTGATCCGGCGGCGGAACACCCAGTACGTCCAACCCTGGTAGAGGAGGACGAAGGGCAGCATCGCGACCGCGATCCAGGTCATCACCATGAGGGTGTACGGGCTGGAGGACGCGTTCTCGATGGTCAGCGAGTAGGCCGGGTCCGTGGTCGAGGGCATCACCGCCGGGAACAGCGAGCCGAACAGCAGGACCACCGCGGACGCGATCGTGACGGTGGTGAGCGCGAACGCCCGGCCCTCACGGCGCACCCGGGTCGCCCGCACCACGCCGAGGAGGGCAGCGGCTGCGACCACGACGGCGACCCAGGTCCAGGTCTTGCCCAAGGCCAGCTGGGTCCACAGGGCGAACACGCCCGCGACGACGCCCACCGGTACGGCGAGCCGCTCGGCCAGCCGGCCGGCGTCCTCGCGCACCGGGCCGTCGGTCTTGAGCGCCACGAAGACGGCGCCGTGCAGCGCGAACAGTCCCAGCGTGGTGAGCCCGCCGAGCAGTGCGTACGGGTTGAGCAGCGTGAGCACGGTGCCGGTGAACTGCTTGTCCGCGTCGATCGGGACGCCGTGGACGATGTTGGCCAGCGCCACGCCCCACAGCAGCGCCGGTACGTAGGAGCCGACGATGATGGCCCAGTCCGCGCGCCGGCGCCAGCGGTCGTCGTTCACCTTGCCCCGCCACTCGAACGCGACCCCCCGGACGATCAGCGCGGCGAGGATGAGCAGCAGCGGCAGGTAGAAGCCGCTGAACAGGGTGGCGTACCACTCCGGGAAGGCGGCGAAGGTGGCGCCACCGGCGACGATCACCCACACCTCGTTTCCGTCCCACACCGGTCCGATGGTGTTGATCATGACGCGGCGGCGGCGGTCCTCGCGGCCCAGCACGGGCAGCAGCATGCCGACGCCGAAGTCGAAGCCCTCGAGCACGAGGTAGCCGAGCCAGAGCACGGCGATGAGCACGAACCAGACGACGGTGAGGTCCACGGCGGTCTCCGGAGGTCAGTAGGCGAAGTGCAGGGGCTCGGACTCGTCGCCCTCGTCGAGGTGCTCCGGGGGCGGGTCCTCAACCGGGGCGCCGTGGGCGGCGTACCGCCGCATGAGCCCGAACCAGACCACGGCGAGGGCTCCGTAGATGACCGTGAAGGCGATCAGCGACACCCACACCACCCAGGCGTCGTGCCCGGACACGCCGTCCCGGGTGAGCATCCACACGCCGTCGATCCCGGTCGGGTTCGGGGCAACCACCCACGGCTGGCGGCCCATCTCGGTGAAGATCCAGCCGACGGTGTTCGCCAGGAACGGCGCCGGGATCGCCCACAGCGCCCAGCGCCCGAGACGCTCGTCGTCGGGTACCCGGCCTCGGCGGGTGAGCCACAGGCCCGCCAGGGCCAGCAGGGCTGACACCACCCCGAACCCGATCATGAGCCGGAAGCTCCAGTACGTCACCGGCAGGATCGGCACGTAGGACCCGTTGTCGCCGTACCGCTCGGTGTACTCCTCCTGGAGGTCGCGCACTCCCTTGAGGGTGGCGTCAGGGTCCCCGGTCGCCATGAACGAGGTCAGTCCGGGCACGGTGAGCTGACGCACGTCGCAGCGGTTCTGCAGGTCGCCGACGGCGATGATGCTGAACCCGGCCCCGGTCTCGGTGTCGCACAGCGCCTCGGCGGCGGCCATCTTCATCGGCTGCTGCTCGAACATGAGCTTGGCCTGCCAGTCGCCGGTCACCGTGACGGCGACACCGGAGACCAGGATGGTCCACAGCCCGAGGATGGCGGCGGGCCGGTAGACGCGCGCCTCGGCGAGGTCCCCGCGGCGTGCCGAGCGCACCATCCACCAGGTCGCGATCGCCGCCATGAAGGTGGCCCCGGTGAGCACCGAGCCGGCGACCACGTGCGGGAAAGCGGCGAGCGTGGTGACGTTGGTCATCAGCTCCCAGATGCTCGTCAGCTCGGCCCGGCCCGTCTCCGGGTTGAACCGGACGCCCACCGGGTGCTGCATGAAGGAGTTCGCGGCGAGGATGAAGTAGGCGCTCGCCCAGGTGGCCACGGCCACAGCCCAGATGGTGGCGAGGTGGATCGCGCGCGGCAGCCGGTCCCAGCCGAAGATCCACAGCCCGAGGAACGTCGACTCGACGAAGAAGGCGGCGAGGCCCTCGATCGCGAGCGGGGCGCCGAACACGTCGCCGACGAACCGCGAGTACTCGCTCCAGTTCATCCCGAACTGGAACTCCTGGACGATCCCGGTGACGACGCCGATGGCGAAGTTGATCAGCAGCAGCTTGCCGAAGAACTGGGTGAGCCGGTAGTACCGGGCCTGGCCGGTGCGGTACCACATCGTCTGCAGGATCGCCACCAGCGGCGCCAGGCCGATCGTCAGCGGCACGAACATGAAGTGGTAGACGGTCGTCACGCCGAACTGCAGGCGGGCCACGTCGAGGGCGTCCAACGGTCTCCTCCAGGATCGGGTCGGGACCGGGCCGCCGCCAGGTCCGGACAAACGCTAGGCCGCGTCGCGACCGGGGGACCCGGGTCCAAGGTCCCGGTTTCGTCCCCTCCCGGCGCTAGGGTGACCGCCGTCCGCAGGTCGACCAGAACTGAGCCGAGACGTGCACCTCAAGACCCTCACCCTCAAGGGCTTCAAGTCCTTCGCCTCGGCGACCACGCTGCGCCTCGAGCCCGGCATCACCTGCGTGGTGGGCCCCAACGGCTCGGGCAAGTCCAACGTCGTCGACGCCCTGGCGTGGGTGATGGGCGAGCAGGGCGCCAAGAGCCTGCGCGGCGGCAAGATGGAGGACGTCATCTTCGCCGGCACCGCGGGACGCCCACCGCTGGGCCGCGCCGAGGTGAGCCTCACCATCGACAACACCGACGGCGCGCTGCCGATCGACTACACCGAGGTGACGATCACCCGGACGATGTTCCGGTCCGGCGGCTCGGAGTACGCGATCAACGGCGCCCCCGCCCGGCTGCTCGACGTCCAGGAGCTGCTGTCCGACTCCGGTATCGGCCGGGAGATGCACGTCGTCGTCGGGCAGAACCAGCTCGACGCGGTGCTGCGGGCCACCCCCGAGGAGCGCCGCGGCTTCATCGAGGAGGCGGCCGGCGTCCTCAAGCACCGCAAGCGCAAGGAGAAGGCCCTGCGCAAGCTCGACGCGATGCAGGCCAACCTCACCCGGCTCACCGACCTCACCGCGGAGATCCGCCGACAGCTCGGCCCCCTGGGCCGCCAGGCCGAGGTGGCCCGTCGGGCCCGGACCGTGCAGGCCGACGTCCGCGACGCCCGCGCCCGGCTGCTCGCCGACGAGCTCGTCCAGCTCACCGCGACCCTCGAGGCGGAGGTCGCCGACGAGACCGCGCTACGCCGGCGCCAGCAGGAGGTGGAGTCGCGGCTGGAGGAGGCCAGGGCCCGTCTGGGCACGCTGGAGCGGCTGGCGCAGGAGGCCTCGCCGCGGCTCGCCGCGGCGGCCGACACCTACTACGCGCTCCAGTCGCTGCGGGAACGACTGCGCGGCACCGCGACCCTCGCCGCCGAGCGGCTGCGTCTGCTCGGCAGCGCGGCCACCGAGGAGCGCGGAGGCGGCCGGGACCCCGGTGACCTGGAGGCGCAGGCCGCCGAGGTGCGCGCGCAGGAGGCGGCCCTGGCGCAGGAGGTGGCCCGGCTCGGCGCCACCCTGCAGGACGCCGTCACCGCCCGCACCGACGCCGAGCAGGCGCTCACCGAGGAGGACCGCCGGGTCGCCGCCCGGCTGCGGGCCGCCGCCGACCGGCGTGAGGGCCTGGCCCGGCTCGCCGGGCAGGTCGCGGCCCGGCGCAGCCGGGTGGAGGCCGCGGAGGGCGAGATCGGGCGGCTGCGCGACGCCCTCGCCGAGGCCGAGCGCCGGGGCGCGGCCGCGCAGTCCGACTTCACCGCGGTGGAGTCGCAGGTCGCCGGGGTCGAGGAGGGCGAGGAGGACCTGGACGCCGAGCACGAGGCGGCGGTCGCCGCGCTGGCGGACGTCGAGGCCGAGCTCGACCGGCTGCGGGAGGCAGAGCGGGACGCCGAGCGTGACCGGGCCACGTGGACGGCGCGCCGTGAGGCGCTCGAGATGGGCCTGGAGCGCAAGGACGGCGCGGGAGCGCTGCTGGCCGCCGGCGAGCAGCTGCCCGGCCTGCTCGGTCCGCTGGCCGGCCTGCTCGCCGTCGAGGCCGGGTACGAGGACGCCGTCGCCGCCGCCCTCGGGGACGTGGCCGACGCCGTCGCCGTCGACGGGCTCGGCTCCGCCGTGGACGCCCTGCGGCTGCTGCGCGACCAGGACGCCGGCCGTGCGGGGCTGCTCGTCGGCCCGACCGGGGCCGGCGAGCCGGTCGAGGCGCCCTCCCTCGACGGGCTGCCCGAGGGCACGGTCGCGCTGGTGGACGTGGTCGCCGGCCGCGCCCCGGTGGCCGACGTCGTGCGCAGCCTGCTGGCCCGGCACGTCCTCGTCCCCGGGCTGGCCGAGGCCCGGCGGGTCGTCTCCGCCCGGCCCGACCTCGTCGCCGTCACCGCCGCCGGCGACGTGCTGTCCGTCACCACGGCCCGGGGCGGCTCGGCCGCCGCACCCAGCCGGCTGCAGGTGCAGGCGGCGGTGGACGAGGCGACCGAACGGCTGCAGGACGCCGTCCGGCGCGCCGAACGGTCCCGCTTCGGCGTCCAGGAGGCCACCGCCCGCCGGGACGCCGCCCGGGAACGGGTCGAGGCGGCCCTCGAGCGGCTGCACGAGTCCGACGCCCGGCTCGCGGCGGTCGCCGAGCGGCTCGGCCAGCTCGGGTCCGTGGTGCGGGCCGCCCGGGCGGAGGCGGAGCGGCTCACCAGCAGCCTGGCCCGGGCCACCGAGCAGCTCGAGGCCGACCGGCGGGACCTGCACGACCTCACCGAGCGGCTGCGGGCCGCGCAGGAGGAGCCGGCGGAGGCCGAGCCCGACACCGGGGAGCGGGACCGGCTCGCCGCGGCGGCCGCGGCGGCCCGCACCGCGGAGACCGAGGCGCGTCTGGCGCTGCGGACCGGTGAGGAGCGGCTGCGGGCCCTGTCCGGGCGGGCCGAGTCCCTGGAGCGCGCGGCCCGGACCGAGCGCGAGGCGGCGGTGCGCGCCGCCCGCCGGGCCGAGCAGCGCCGCCGCCAGGCCGAGGTGGCGCGCGCCGTGGAGGTCGGGGCCGCCGCGGCGCTCCGGGTGCTCGAGCGGACCCTGGCGGACGCCGCCGTCGACCGGGACGACGGCGAGGCCGAGCGGGCCCGGCGCGCCGCCGAGACCGCGCAGGTGCGCGAGCAGCTCGACACGCTGGCCGCCGAGCTGCGGGAGCTGACCGACTCCGTGCACGCCGACGAGGTCGCCCGCGCCCAGCAGCGGCTCCGGGTCGAGCAGCTCCAGCAGCGGGCCACCGAGGAGCTCGGACTCGACCCGGAGGTGCTCGTCGAGGAGTTCGGCCCGCACCGGCCGGTGCCCCCGTCGCCGCCGGCTCCCGGGGACCCGGAGCCGGACGAGCCGCCCGCCGCCGTCCCGTTCGTGCGCGCCGAGCAGGAGAAGCGGCTGCGCCGGGCCGAGCGTGCCCTGGCCCAGCTCGGCCGGGTCAACCCGCTGGCGCTCGAGGAGTTCGCGGCGCTGGAGGAGCGGCACACGTTCCTCACCGAGCAGCTGGAGGACCTCAAGCGGTCCCGCAAGGACCTGCTGGACATCGTCCGCCAGGTCGACGAGCGGGTCGAGCAGGTGTTCGCCGAGGCGTTCGACGACACCGCCCGCCACTTCGAGGAGGTCTTCCCGCGGCTGTTCCCCGGCGGCGAGGGCCGGCTCGTGCTCACCGACCCCGACGACCTGCTGACGACCGGCATCGAGGTCGAGGCGCGGCCGGCGGGCAAGAAGGTCAAGCGGCTCAGCCTGCTGTCCGGCGGCGAGCGCTCGCTGACCGCCGTCGCCCTGCTGGTGGCCATCTTCAAGGCCCGGCCCAGCCCGTTCTACGTGCTCGACGAGGTCGAGGCGGCTCTGGACGACACGAACCTCGGCCGGCTCATCACCCTGCTCGAGGAGCTCCGCGCCTCCAGCCAGCTGATCATCATCACCCACCAGAAACGGACCATGGAGATCGCCGACGCCCTCTACGGCGTCAGCATGCGCGGCGACGGGGTGACGACCGTGGTGAGCCAGCGGCTGCGCGAGCTCGCGGACGCCTGAGCCGCCCCGGCCGCGGGCCGGACCCGTGTGGCCGGGCGGTCGCGGGTGAGGCACCGTAGTGCCGTGACCGTCGTCGCCATCGGGATGCTCGTGAGCCTCGGCACCGCCGTGGTCGTGCTCGCGCTGGTGGCCGTGCCGCGGGTGCGGGAGGGGGAGCGGATCCTCACCCCGGACGGCGAGGCGGCGGTGCGTGAGGCACGTGCCCGCGCCCGCGCCCTCGCCGTCGAGGCCCGGGAGCAGGCCCGGACCCGTCGCGCCGGGTCCCGCGACCGCGGCGGCGCCGCCCTGCGAGGTGCCGCGACCGGCGTCCGGGCCCGTGCCGGCTCGGTACGGGACACCACCGTCTCCGCGGGGCGCCAGGCCGCGACGGTCGGCGCGGCGGCCGTCACCCGGGCCCGGGCGGCGACCCGCGCCGGGTCTACCGCGGTGGTCACCCGTTCGGCGACCGCCGTCGCCGACCCGCCACCGGTACCGGCCGCCGAGGACGACGTCATCGACCTGCGTGACCGGGCGCCCGGCCCCGACCGGGAGCCTCCCGCCCTCGCCCGGGCCCGGCTGGCCCGCCGCCTGGAGTGGGGCGAGCCGGAGCCGGGGCCCCGGCACCGTCGCTGACCCGCGCCGGCAGCCCCTGAAGCGCCTGGAAGGCTCTCTGCAGGGCCGTCTGGAAGGCCGTCTGGAAGGCCGTCTGGAAGGCTAGGACCCCGTGGAGTCCATCGAGCTCGTCATCGCCCTTGCCGTCGCCCTCGCCGTCGTCGCCGCCGGCGTCCTCGTCGGCCTGCTGCGCCGCCGGCCCGGCCGCGACCGGACCGCCCCGCCCGGCGAGCGACGTCCGGGTGTGGACTACCGGCCGGGCGTCGGCGACGACGCCGAGGAGCCGCGGGACACCCCGCTGCGCACGGTCGAGACCGTGCAGGCCCCGAGCCTCGACGCCCCCGCGGCCACGGACGCCGACGTCGCCGAGCCGTCCGCGCCGGCGGCGCCCACGGTCGAGCGGCCGGCGCCCGTGGCGGGCCGGATGGTCCGCCTGCGCGAGCGGCTCTCCCGCTCGAGCTCCACCCTCGGCAGGGGGCTGCTGACCCTGCTGTCCCGGGAGACAGTCGACGAGACCACCTGGGAGGAGGTCGAGGAGACCCTGCTGCTCGCCGACCTCGGGGTGGGCCCGGCCACCGAGCTCGTCGACCGGCTGCGCGAACGGGTCCGCGTGCTGGGCGCCCGTGAGCCCGACCAGGTGCGGGCCCTGCTGCGCGAGGAGCTGCTGCGCGTGGTGGGCCCGGACACCGACCGCTCCCTCGCGGTCGAGCGGCACCCCGACCGCCCGGCGGTGGTGCTCGTCGTCGGTGTCAACGGCACGGGCAAGACGACGACGGTCGGCAAGCTCGCCCGGGTGCTCGTCGCCCAGGACAAGGACGTCGTCCTGGGCGCCGCGGACACCTTCCGGGCGGCCGCCGCCGACCAGCTGCAGACGTGGGGGGAGCGGGTCGGCGTGCCGACGGTCCGGTCCGACCGTGAGGGGGCCGACCCCGCGTCGGTGGCGTTCGACGCCGTCAAGGCCGGGATCGAGGTGGAGGCGGACGTCGTCCTTATCGACACCGCCGGCAGGCTGCAGAACAAGGTCGGGCTGATGGACGAGCTCGGCAAGGTGAAGCGGGTGGTCGAGCGGCACGGCCCGGTCGACGAGGTCCTGCTCGTCCTGGACGCCACGACCGGCCAGAACGGGATGCGCCAGGCGCAGGTGTTCTCCGAGGTCGTCGACGTCACCGGCATCGTCCTGACCAAGCTCGACGGCACCGCCAAGGGCGGCATCGTCGTCGCCGTGCAGCGCGAGCTCGGCGTCCCGGTCAAGCTCGTCGGGCTCGGCGAGGGTGCCGACGACCTCGCCCCGTTCGAACCGGAGGCGTTCGTCGACGCCCTGCTCGCGTGAGGCGGGCGAAACAGAGGTTTCACCGGGCGGCCACACCCGTCACCTGCCGGTAACACGACAGGACGCCGTCGGAAACACCGCGCCGTCACCGTCTCCTGCGACAGAGCCGGCCGGACCCGACGGCGTCGACGACGACGACGGCCCGGGACGCCGGCCCCGACCACGACTCGCAGGAGGTTGCCGTGGTGAACACCGGCGACACCGCCTGGATCCTCACGAGCGCCGCGCTGGTGCTGCTGATGACCCCGGGGCTCGCACTCTTCTACGGCGGCATGGTCCGCGCCAAGAGCGTGCTCAACATGATGATGATGAGCTTCGGCGCCCTGGCCCTCATCAGCGTCCTGTGGGTGCTCTACGGGTACTCCATGGCGTTCGGCGACGACCTGGGCGCCGGACTGCTCGGCGACCCGACCCAGTACCTCGGCCTGGCCGGGCTGATGGAGGACACGACGTCGGAGGGCGGGGGCCTGCCCGCGATGGCCTTCGTCGGCTTCCAGGCCGTCTTCGCCGTGATCACCGTCGCGCTGATCTCCGGCGCCATCGCCGACCGGACGAAGTTCGGCACCTGGATGGTCTTCGCCGGCGTCTGGGCGACGATCGTCTACTTCCCGGTGGCGCACTGGGTGTTCGACTTCACCGTCACCGACGACGCCGGCCAGACCACGCACGTCGGGGGCTGGATCGCCAACCAGCTCGCCGCGATCGACTTCGCCGGTGGGACCGCCGTTCACATCAACGCCGGTGCGGCCGCGCTGGCCCTGGCCCTCGTGCTCGGCAAGCGGAGAGGCTTCGGCAAGGACGTCCTGCGGCCGCACAACCTGCCGCTGGTGATGATCGGTGCCGGACTGCTGTGGTTCGGCTGGTTCGGTTTCAACGCCGGCTCGGCCCTCGCCGCGAACAACACCGCCGCCGTCGCGTGGGTCAACACGCTGGTGGCCACCGGTGCCGCCGCTCTGGCCTGGCTGGCGACCGAGAAGATCCGCGACGGGCACGCCACGTCGCTCGGCGCGGCGTCCGGCGTCGTGGCCGGCCTGGTCGCCATCACCCCGGCCGCCGCGGCACTGTCACCGGTCGGGTCCATCGTGCTCGGTGCCGTCGCCGGCGTGCTGTGCGCCCTCGCCGTGGGCCTGAAGTACCGCTTCGGTTACGACGACTCGCTGGACGTCGTCGGCGTCCACCTCGTCGGTGGCCTCGTCGGGACCATCGGGGTGGGCTTCCTTGCCACCGCTGCCGCCCCCGCCGGCGTCGACGGGCTACTGTACGGCGGCGGCGCCGACCAGCTGTGGCGCCAGGTCGTGGGGGCGCTCGCCGTCCTGGCCTACTCGTTCGTCGTCACCCTGGTCGTCGGCCTTCTGCTGCACCGCACCATGGGCTTCCGGGTCGACCCCGACGACGAGGTGGCCGGCATCGACCAGGCCGTGCACGCGGAGTCCGGCTACGACTTCGGTGGCCTCGGCGCCGGCGGCTTCCGGCCCGGCACCGGTGGCACGCCGGCCACCCGCTCCACCACGTCTACCGAGGAGGTCTCGGCATGAAGCTCGTCACCGCGGTCGTCAAGCCGCACAAGGTCGAGGACGTCAAGACGGCCCTGGAGGCGTACGGCGTCCAGGGGCTGACCGTCAGCGAGGCCAGCGGGTACGGCCGCCAGCGAGGCCACACCGAGGTCTACCGGGGGGCGGAGTACAACGTCGACCTCGTGCCCAAGGTCCGCATCGAGGTGCTCGTCGACGACGTCGACGTCGCGGACGTCGTCGAGGTGGTCGTCAAGGCGGCGCAAACGGGGAAGATCGGCGACGGCAAGGTGTGGACCGTGCCGGTCGAGGACGTGGTGCGCGTCCGCACCGGCGAGCACGGCGTCGACGCCCTGTAGCTGGTGGCGACGGCGTGCGGGTCGCACCGGTGCCGGCCGGGCGAGGGAGCCGGCCGGCCGGCTCCCGGGACCTGCGGGCCGAGCGGTTCGAGCTGGCTGCCCGCTGCGACCTGCGCGACCCGCAGGCCGGCGGCCGGCGCCGCCACGCGCTCGCCGCGCTCGTCGACAGCTGGCTCGGGGACGTCTGGGCGGCCGCGACGCCACCCCCCGCCGGGGTGGCGCTCGCGGCCGTCGGGGGGCACGCCCGTCGGGACGCCGGCCCGGCGGGGGACCTGGACCTGGTCCTCCTGCACGACGGTCGGACGGTGCGCGGGCCCGACGTCGCGGCGCTCGCCGAGTCCCTGTGGTACCCGGTCTGGGACGCCGGTCTGCGGCTCGACCACTCGGTCCGCTCGGTGGCGCAGTGCCGGCAGGTCGCCGCGCAGGACGTCACCGCCGCCGTCGGGCTGCTGGACCTGCGGCCGGTCGCCGGGGACGCCGCTCTCGTGCTGCGGGCCCGCGAGACGCTCCGGGAGGACTGGCGCCGGGGTGCCCGCAACCGTCTGCCCGCCCTGCTCGACACGCTCACCGAGCGCGCGGAGCGGCACGGCGAGCTCGCCTACCTGCTCGAGCCGGACCTCAAGGAGGCCCGCGGCGGCCTGCGGGACGTCGTCGTCCTCGGCGCCGTCGTCGCCACCTGGCTCGCCGACGTCCCGCACGCCCAGGTGCGGGCGGCGACCACGCTGCTGCTCGACGTCCGGGACGCCCTGCACCTGACCACCCGCCGTGCCGGGGAGCGGCTCGGGCTCGCCGACCAGGACGCCGTCGCCGAGGCGCTCGGCCTGCCGGACGCCGTCGACCTCCTCGCGAGCACCGCGGTCGCGGCGCGGGCGGTGACCCACTCCGTCGAGACCACGGCCCGGCGCGCCCGCGGCGCCGCGGCCCGCGGCCGGCCGCCGCGTGAGCGCCCCCGGCCGCGGCCGGTGGCTCGTGACCTGGTCGAGCACGACGGCGAGCTGTGCCTCGCTGGGTCGGCACGGCCGCAGGGCGACCCGGTGCTCGCGGTGCGGGCCGGTGCGGCCGCGGCCCGCGCCGGCCTGCCGCTGTCACCGGTCACCGCCGGGCTCCTGGCGCGGTCGGCCCCACCGCTGCCGGACCCCTGGCCCCAGGAGGCCCGGGCAGCCTTCGTGGACCTGCTCGGCGCCGGCCCGGCGCTGGCAAGCGTCTGGGAGACCCTCGACCAGGCTGGGCTCGTCACCGCGTGGCTGCCCGAGCTGTGGCCCGTGCGCAACCGGCCCCAGCGCACCGTCGTGCACCGGCACACCGTCGACCGGCACCTCGTCGAGACCTGCATCGAGGCGTCCCGGCTGGTGCGTGACGTGACCCGCCCCGACCTGCTGCTGCTCGCGGCCCTGCTGCACGACGTCGGCAAGCTGCCGGGTGCCACCGACCACTGCGCGGTCGGTGCGCCGATCGCCTGGCGAGTGGCGCGTCGCACCGGCCTCACCGCTGCCGACGCCGCCGTCGTCGAGCGCCTGGTGCGCGAGCACCTCACCCTCGTCGACATGGCCACCCGCCGGGACCCCGACGACCCGCGCACCGTCGAGGCCCTCGTCGCCGCGGTCGACGGCCGCGAGGACGTCCTGGACCTGCTGCGCGCGCTCACCGAGGCCGACGCCCGGGCCGCCGGGCCACCGGCGTGGTCGGCGTGGCGGGCGCGGCTCGTCGACGACGTCGTCGCCCGTGCCCGCCGGGTGCTGCGGGACGAACCGGTCCCCCCGCCGGCCGACCCCCCCGGCGTGGGGGCCGACGTGGTCGCGGCGGTGGCCGCCGACGGGGTGCCGGAGGTCTCGGTGACCGAGGTGGACGGCGAGCACCTCGTCACCGTGGTCGCACCGGACCGTCGGGGCCTGTTCGCGGACATCGCCGGCACGCTCGCGGCCTCCGGGCTCACCGTGCGCTCGGCGACCGTCCGGACCGTCGACGGGGTGGCGGTGGACACCTGGCGGGTCGGCGCCACCGGCTCGGCGCCCGACGCCACCGTCCTGCGCACCACGTTGCGGCGGCTGTCGGCCGGGGAGCCGGCGGTGCTCGAGCTGCTCCGGCGCCGGGAGGCGTCGTGGCGCCCGGGACCACGGGCCGGGCCCGTGCCCGCGGCCAGGGTGACGCTGGTCCCCGGCGGGTCCAGCGACGCCACCGTCCTCGAGGTCCGCGCCGCCGACCGGCCCGGCCTGCTGCACCGGCTGGGCCGGGCGCTCGTCGGCATCGGGGTGGACGTCCGCTCGGCACACGTCGCCACGTTCGCCGGCCAGGCCGTCGACGTGCTCTACCTGTCCGGCCCGGACGGCGGGCGCCTCACCCCGGCCATGGAGGCCGCGGCCTTCTCCGCGCTGGCGAGGTCCGCTGACGTACCCTGAGGCCCGTTCGCCGTCCGCCTACGCCGAGGACCCCGCCCCGTGTTCTCCACGCTGTCCGACCGTCTCACCGCGACCTTCAAGAACCTGCGCGGCAAGGGCCGGCTCACCGAGGCCGACGTCGACGCCACCGTCCGCGAGATCCGTCGGGCCCTGCTCGACGCCGACGTCGCCCTGCCGGTGGTGCGCGAGTTCGTCGCGACCGTCCGGGAGCGGGCCCTCGGCGCGGAGGTGTCCCAGGCGCTCAACCCCGCCCAGCAGGTCGTCAAGATCGTCAACGAGGAGCTCGTCGGCATCCTCGGCGGGTCGACCCGCCGGCTCACGTTCGCCAAGACGCCCCCCACGGTCATCCTGCTCGCCGGCCTGCAGGGCTCCGGCAAGACGACCCTGGCCGGGAAGCTCGGCCACCTGCTGCGCCAGCAGGGCCACACCCCGTTGCTCGTCGCGGCCGACCTGCAGCGGCCGAACGCGGTCACCCAGCTCGAGGTCGTCGGTCAGCGCGCCGGGGTGCCGGTGTTCGCCCCCGAGCCCGGCAACGGTGTCGGCGACCCCGTCGACGTGGCCCGCCGCAGCGTGCAGGAGGCCCGCGCCCGCCAGTACGACGTCGTCATCGTCGACACCGCCGGCCGCCTCGGCGTCGACGCCGAGATGATGCAGCAGGCCGCCGACATCCGCGACGCCGTCCAGCCCGACGAGGTGCTGTTCGTCCTCGACGCGATGATCGGCCAGGACGCGGTGAACGTCGCCCGCGCCTTCGCCGACGGCGTGGGCATCACCGGGGTGGCCCTGACCAAGCTCGACGGCGACGCCCGCGGTGGCGCAGCACTGTCGGTGGCCTCGGTCACCGGCCGCCCGGTGATGTTCGCGTCCACCGGCGAGAAGCTCGGGGACTTCGAGCTCTTCCACCCCGACCGGATGGCTTCCCGGATCCTCGACATGGGTGACGTGCTCACCCTCATCGAGCAGGCGGAGAAGGCCTTCGACGCCGGTCAGGCCGAGGACCTCGCCACCCGCTTCCTCGAGGGGGAGGACTTCACCCTCGAGGACTTCCTCGTCCAGATGCAGGGCCTGCGCAAGATGGGCTCGCTGAAGAAGATGCTCGGGATGCTGCCGGGGATGGCCCAGGTGCGCGACCAGCTCGAGCAGTTCGACGAGCGGGAGATCGACCGGATCGAGGCCATCGTCCGCTCGATGACGCCCGCTGAGCGCCGCCAGCCGAAGATCATCAACGGTTCGCGTCGTGCCCGGATCGCGAAGGGGTCCGGGGTCACCGTCACCGAGGTCAACCAGCTGCTCGAGCGCTTCGTCGACGCCCAGAAGATGATGCGCCAGCTCCGTCAGGGCGGCGGGGTGCCGGGGATGCCGGGGCTGCCGGGGATGCCCGGCGGTGGCAAGAAGTCCCGCGGCCGGACCGCCCCGGCGAAGGGACGCCCCCGCAAGGCCAAGTCGGGCAACCCCGCCAAGCGAGCCCAGCAGGAGCAGGCGGCGCGGGAGAAGGCCGCCACCGGCCGCGGCTCGGCGTTCGGCGCCGGGGCGCTGGGTGCCGGCGCCCCCGGTCAGGACCCGGACGGCGAGCCGGACCTGTCCCAGGTCCAGCTGCCGCCGGGCTTCGAGAAGTTCCTCGGCGGCCGCTGACCCACCGGCCCGGACCCGCTGCCCGGTAGGTTGCCGGGCATGACCGACGTCCTGCACCTGACCGGCCCGGTCCTGGTCGACCACACCGACGCCGGGACCGACGTCCGCGACCAGGCCTGGGTGGTCGGCGGCCGGCTGACCTTCGAGCGGCCCACCGGTGACCACGACGTGACCACCCTCGACGGCTGGGTGCTGCCCGGCTTCGTCGACGCCCACTGCCACGTCGGCCTGGACGCGCACGGCGCCGTCGACGACGCCACCGCGGAGCAGCAGGCGCTGCAGGAGCGGCAGGCCGGGGCGCTGCTCCTGCGGGACGCCGGGTCGGCCGCCGACACCCGGTGGATCGACGACCGGGAGGACCTGCCCCGGATCGTGCGGGCCGGGCGGCACATCGCCCGCACCCGCCGGTACATCCGCAACTACGCCCACGAGATCGAGCCCGAGGACCTCGTGGCGTACGTCCGGCGGGAGGCCCGGCGCGGTGACGGCTGGGTCAAGCTCGTCGGGGACTGGATCGACCGCGAGGTCGGGGACCTGACCCCGTGCTGGCCCGCCGACGCGCTGCGTGCCGCGATCGCGGCGGCGCACGAGGAGGGGGCCCGGGTGACCGCGCACTGCTTCAGCGAGGACTCCCTGCCGGACCTGGCCGAGGCCGGGATCGACTGCGTCGAGCACGCCACCGGGCTCACGGCGCAGACCACCGCCCTGTTCGCCGAGCGGGGGATCGCCGTCGTGCCGACCCTGGTGAACATCGCCACCTTCCCCGGCATCGCCGCCGCCGCCGAGGCCAAGTTCCCGGTCTACGCGGCGCACATGCGGGACCTGCACGCGCGCCGGTACGAGACCGTCCGCAGCGCCGTCGAGGCCGGGATCGAGGTCTACGTCGGCACCGACGCCGGCGGCTCCCTGCCGCACGGGCTCGTCGGCCAGGAGGTCGCCGAGCTCGTCACCGCCGGGCTGCCGCCGGTGCAGGCCCTGTCCGCGGCGACGTGGGCGGCCCGCCGCTGGCTGGGCCGCCCCGGACTGGGCGAGGGCGAGGAGGCGGACCTCGTCGTCTACCCGCAGGACCCGCGCACGGACGTCGGGGTGCTGGCCAGCCCCCGGGCGGTCGTGCTGCGCGGCCGGGTGGTCGCCGCCGGTTAGGGGTCCGGGGCCCGGTCTGGCAGAATGCCCGCCGTACCCGGCGCGCTCGGCCCCTCTCACCGTGCGCCGCCGCGTCCGCCCGGGAGCCCCGGTGCCGCCGACCCCCACACGGTGGCCGAGAGGCTCCCACCCCCACAAGAGCAGGAGACACCACAGACGTGGCCGTCAAGATCCGACTGAAGCGCCTCGGCAAGATCCGGGCGCCGTACTACCGCGTCGTCGTCGCCGACTCCCGGACCAAGCGGGACGGTCGAGCGATCGAGGAGATCGGCAAGTACCACCCGACCGAGGAGCCGTCGCTCATCGAGATCGACTCCGAGCGGGTCCAGTACTGGCTCGGTGTCGGCGCCCAGCCGACCGAGCAGGTGCTCGCGCTGCTCAAGGTCACCGGTGACTGGCAGAGGTTCAAGGGCCTGCCGGGTGCCGAGGGCACCCTCAAGGTGGCCGCTCCCAAGGCTGACAAGCGGGCCGTCTTCGAGGCTGCCGCCAAGGAGGCCATGGACGAGCCGACCGCCGAGGCGACGACTCCGCGGAAGAAGGCGACGAAGGCCGCTGAGCAGCCCGCTCCTGAGCAGCCCGCTGAGCAGCCCGCCGCTGAGCAGCCTGCCGACGAGCCGGCTGCCGAGGGCGAGAGCGTTCCGGCCGAGCGAGCCGAGGCCTGACCGTGCTGGCCGACGCCTGCGAGCACCTCGTCCGCGGGATCGTCGACCACCCGGACGACGTCCGGGTGGCCGAGAAGAACCTGCGCCGCGGGCTGCTGCTCGAGGTGCGGGTGCACCCCGAGGACCTCGGCCGCGTCATCGGCCGCTCCGGTCGCACCGCCAAGGCGCTGCGCACCGTGGTCGGAGCGCTGGCCGGTGACCGTGGGGTCCGAGTCGACCTCGTCGACGTCGACCGCCGCTGACACCGCCGCCTCGAGCGGGCTCCCGAGCGCGGGGGCCCGCTCGAGGCGCGTGGGCGCCTGAGCACAGGAGGACCTATGGACGTCGTCGTGGCCCGGGTGGGCCGCCCGCACGGGGTCCGCGGCGAGGTGACCGTCGAGGTGCGCACCGACGTCCCGGAGCTGAGGCTGCGTCCCGGGGCCGTGCTGTCCACCGACCCCGACCGCGGCCGGTTCACGGTCGGGTCGGCACGCGACCACAACGGCCGGCTGCTGCTCACCTTCGCCGAGGTGACCGACCGCACCACGGCCGAGGGCCTGCGCGGCGTCCTGCTCGTGGCCGACGTCGACCCCGAGGCCGAGGAGGCCGAGCACGACGCCTGGCCGGCCGCGCGGCTCGTCGGCCTGCGGGTGGTCACCGTCGACGGGCGCGAGGTGGGACGAGTCGCCGGGGTGCTGCACCTGCCCGCGCAGGACGTGCTCGAGGTGGACCAGCCGTCCGGGGCCACCGTCCTCGTGCCGTTCGTCCGCGCCATCGTGCCGCAGGTCGACGTCGACGGCGGTCGGGTCGTGCTCGACCCGCCCGGCGGGCTGCTGGAGGACTGAGTGCGCCTCGACGTCGTCACGATCTTCCCCGAGTACCTGGCCCCGCTGGACCTGTCGCTCATCGGCCGGGCCCGGCGCGACGGCGTCCTCGACCTCGCCGTCCACGACCTGCGGGACTTCACCCACGACCGGCACCGGACGGTGGACGACTCCCCGGCCGGCGGGGGAGCCGGCATGGTGATGCGGCCGGAGCCGTGGGGCGAGGCCCTGGACGCCGTCCTGGCCGCCGGCCGCTCCGCGCTCGGTGACGACACCGCCGTGCCCACCCTCGTCGTGCCCACCCCGAGCGGGACGCCGTTCACCCAGGCGGCCGCGCACGAGCTCGCCGGACTGCCCTGGCTGGCGTTCGCCTGCGGCCGGTACGAAGGCATCGACGAGCGGGTGCTCGAGGACGCCGCCGAGCGGATGCCGGTCCGGCCGCTGAGCATCGGCGACTACGTGCTGGGCGGCGGTGAGGCCGCCGTCCTCGTCGTCGTCGAGGCCGTGGCCCGGCTCCTGCCGGGAGTCGTCGGCAACCCCGAGTCCCTCGTCGAGGAGTCGCACGCCGCCGGCCTGCTGGAGTACCCGGTGTACACCCGGCCCGCCACCTGGCGCGGCCGGTCCGTGCCCGAGGTGCTGTCCTCCGGGAACCACGCGCTCGTCGCCCGCTGGCGCCGGGACGAGGCTCTGCGCCGCACGGCGCGCCGGCGACCCGACCTCGTGGAGCGGCTGGACCCGGCCGGTCTGGACGCCGCCGACCTGGCCCTGCTCGACGACCTCGGCTGGGTCCTCGAGCACGGGCGGCTGTGCCGGGCCGAGCCCTGAGCCGGGCCACCCGGCGGCGGTTTCGCACCGCGGTCTCCGGCTGTGGCACACTGGGCGATCGTGTCGCGCCCGCGACCGTCCGGTCCTGCCGCAGGGGGACCGGTCCGAGGCGGGACGCGCGACACCCACCGAACCGGACACCCCGGCGCCACGCCGCGCCGCCGAGCAGCGCGCACGTGACCTGTGGCACGGCGCAGAGAGCGACTGACATGCACACCCTGGACTCCGTCGACGCCGCCAGCCTGCGCGACGACCTGCCGGACTTCCGCGCCGGCGACACCGTCAAGGTCCACGTCAGGGTCGTCGAGGGCAACCGCTCCCGCGTCCAGGTCTTCCAGGGTGTCGTCATCCGCCGCCAGGGCGACGGGGTTCGCGAGACCTTCACCGTCCGCAAGGTGAGCTTCGGCGTCGGTGTCGAGCGCACCTTCCCCGTGCACACCCCGGTGATCGAGAAGATCGAGCGGGTCAGCCGTGGCGACGTCCGGCGCGCCAAGCTGTACTACCTGCGCAACCTGCGCGGCAAGGCCGCCAAGATCCGGGAGAAGCGCGAGACCACCCCGGCGCGCTGACACCCGGCGCTGCGGCACCCGGGGCGCCGAGGTCCGTCGGTCGAGGCTCTGCCGTGCCGGCTCGCAGGTGGCCCTGGTGGGCCGAGGTCGTCGCCGCGGCCGTGCTCGCGGTGCTGGTCACCGTGGGCCTGCGGCTGCTCGTCGTCCAGGCGTTCGTCATCCCGACGGCGTCCATGCAGCCGCTCCTGCAGCCGGGGGACCGGGTCGCGGTCCTGCGGCTGCCGGCGCTCACCGGCGACGTCCAGCGCGGTGACGTCGTCGTGTTCGACGGCCGCGGGACCTTCCCCGACGGCGGCGACTACGCCAAACGGGTCGTCGGCGTGGCCGGGGACCGGGTCGCCTGCTGCGCCGCCGACGGCCGGCTCACCGTGAACGGTGCGCCGCTCGAGGAGCCCTACCTCTATCCTGGCGACCGGCCGAGTGACCTCCGGTTCGACGTGGTCGTCCCGCAGGGGCGGCTCTGGGTGCTGGGAGACCACCGCAGCGTGTCCGCAGACTCGCGTTCCCTCCTGGGTCGCCCAGGCGGTGGGATGGTGCGTCAGGACCGGGTCACCGGCCGCGTCGTCGCGGTCCTGTGGCCGGTCGACCGGATCGGGATCGTCGAGAGGACGCCGTGAGCGAGCGCACGGAGGAACGTCGCGCCGGCAGCCGGCTGCTGGGTCTGGTCCGCGAGACCGTCATCGTCGTGGGCACCGCCCTCGTGCTGTCCCTGCTGATCAAGACGTTCCTCGTCCAGGCCTTCTACATCCCGAGCCCGTCGATGGAGCCGACGCTCGTCGCGGGCGACCGGGTGCTCGTCAGCCAGCTCACCCCCGGGCCGATCGACCTGTCCCGCGGCGACGTCGTCGTCTTCCACGACCCCGGCCAGTGGCTGGACCCGGTGCCGGAACCGGACCGCAGCGCGGTCGGGGACGTCGTCGTCGACGTGCTGACGTTCGTCGGGATCCTGCCGCAGGACTCCGGCGAGCACCTCATCAAGCGGGTGATCGGGCTGCCCGGGGACGTCGTCGCCTGCTGCGACGCGCAGGGCCGGCTGACCGTCAACGGCGTCCCGCTGGACGAGCCGTACGTCTACCCCGGGGACGCACCCAGCGACATGACCTTCGAGGTCACCGTCGGTCCCGACGCGCTGTGGGTGATGGGCGACCACCGCGGGGCCTCCCAGGACTCCCGGTGGCACCAGGACCTCGAGGGCGGCGGGACCGTGCCGGTCGACGAGGTCGTCGGGCGTGCGATCGCCGTCATCTGGCCGCCCTCGCGGCTGGACTGGCTGGGGAACCACCCCGAGGTCTTCGAGGCCGTCCCCGAGCCGTGAGCGCCGGACCCACCGACCGGGGCACCGGGACGGCACCAGCGGCGCGCCGCGCCGCCCGGGTGCTGTGCCTCGACCCGGACGGCGCCCTGCTGCTCGTCGGCGGCACGGACCCCGCCCGCCCGCACGCCCCGGCGGTGTGGCTGCCGCCCGGTGGCGGGGTGGCGGCGGGGGAGAGCGCCGGGGCCGCCGCCCGCCGGGAGCTCTTCGAGGAGACCGGGCTGTGGCTGGACGACGTCGGCCCGGCCGTCACCGGGCGGACCGTCGAGTTCGACTTCGCCGGACGCCGTTTCCGCCAGCGGGAGACCTGGTTCGCCGTCCGGGTCGCACGTTTCGAGCCCCGTCCGACGGCGTGGACCCGGTGGGAGCGCAGGTCGCTCGTCGGGACGACGTGGTGGCGTCTGGGAGACCCGCCGCCGGGCGTCATCCCGGACGACGTCGTCCGGCTTGGTGAGGGCGCCCACCGGGACCTGCCGGCCACCCCCCGGCGGGTGGGGCTGTGACGGTGGCAGCCGCCCGCCGCGGACCGCGGTCGACGGTCCCCACGCTCCGGGAGGAGCGCCGGCTGCTGCGTTCCGGTGCCCGGCTCGTCGCCGGCGTCGACGAGGTGGGCCGCGGAGCGCTCGCCGGACCGGTGACGGTCGGGGTCGTCGTCGTGCAGGCCACGACCCGCAGCGCGCCGGCCGGGCTGCGCGACTCCAAGCTGCTCACCCCCGCGGCCCGCGAGGCGCTCGTGCCCCGGCTGCGTCGCTGGGCCACCTCCTGGGCGGTCGGGCACGCCGAGCCGCACGAGATCGACGCCCACGGCATCCTGTCCGCTCTGCGCCTCGCCGGGAACCGGGCGCTGGCCCGCCTGCCCGAGCCCCCGGACGCCGTCCTGCTCGACGGGTCCTACGACTGGCTGACCCGCCCGGCCCTGCCGCTGTCCCTGTTCGGCGACCTCGAGCCGGACGCCGCCCCCGACGTCCACCTCGCCGAGGGCTGCGTGCGCACCCTGGTCAAGGGCGACCTGCGGTGCGCCGCGGTCGCCGCGGCCAGTGTCCTGGCCAAGACCGAGCGGGACGCGCTGATGCGGCAACGGGCGCAGGTGTACCCCGACTACGGCTGGGCCGGGAACAAGGGCTACTCCGCGCCCGAGCACCTCGAGGCTCTTGGGCTCCTGGGCCCCTGCGAGCAGCACCGGCGCAGCTGGCGGCTGCCCCGCAGCGGGCCGGCGGGCGCCGCCCGGACCGGTGCCGGCGACCTGGCCGCCGGGGTCCCTGAGCCCGGCGCCGGGACCGTGCCGCTCTTCGAGGACCCGGTCGGCGGCACAATGGCCCCGTGAGCGCCGAGGACCTGGAGAACTACGAGACCGAGATGGAGCTCGCGCTCTACCGCGAGTACCGGGACGTCGTGGGGCTGTTCTCCTACGTCGTGGAGACCGAGCGGCGCTTCTACCTGGCCAACCGGGTCGAGCTCGTCCCCAGGACGTCGGACGGCGAGGTGTGGTTCGAGCTCACCCTCACCGACGCCTGGGTCTGGGACGTCTACCGCTCGGCCCGGTTCGTCAAGAGCGTACGGATCGTGACCTTCAAGGACGTCAACGTCGAGGAGCTGTCCAAGACGGACCTCGAGGTGCCCAAGCCGGAGGGCTTCTCCCGGTAGCAGCCGCGGCACCTGTCCCGCACAGGCGGGCCAGCCGGGCCGGCCGTCCACAGGGCTTCCGGGAGCGGCCCCGGCCCCGCCCGGCGCACGTCACCGTGGCGCCCGGAGGTGGTTGCGGTGCGGGCGAAGGACGCCGTCGGACGGTACGGGGAGCGGGTCGCGGTACGGCACCTGCTCGACCTCGGCTACCAGGTGCTGGACCGCAACTGGCGCTGCTCCCTCGGCGAGCTCGACGTCGTCGCCGTCGACGACGACTGCCTGGTGGCGGTCGAGGTGAAGACCCGCCGGTCGCTGGCCGCCGGGCATCCGCTGGAGGCGGTCACCCCCGCCAAGCTCGCCCGGCTGCGCCGACTGCTCGGCGTCTGGCTCGCCGAGCACGCGGACGACCCGGTCCGTGGGCGGCGCTGGCCGCAGGTGCGCATCGACGTCGTCGCGGTGCTGCGGCCCGCGCGGGGTGCGGCCGTCGTCGACCACGTGCAGGCGGTCGGGTGATGCTGGGTCGCACTCGCTCGGTCGCCCTGCTCGGGGTCGAGGGGCACGTCGTCGAGGTGGAGGCGCACGTGGCCGACGGGCTGCCGGCGTTCGCGCTCGTCGGTCTGCCCGACGCGTCGCTGTCCGAGGCCCGGGACCGGGTCCGGGCCGCCCTGGCCAACGCCGGCCACGGCTGGCCGCAGCGACGGGTGACCGTCAACCTGTCCCCGGCGTCCCTGCCGAAGACCGGGTCCGGGTTCGACGTCGCCGTCGCCGTCGCCCTGCTCGCCGCCCTCGGGCAGGTGCCGCCGGACTCGGCCGCCGGCACGCTGCACGTCGGCGAGCTCGGGCTGGACGGCCGGCTGCGGCCGGTCCGCGGCGTCCTGCCGGCCGTGCTGGCCGGTGCGAGGGCGGGGGTGCGGCGGGTCGTCGTGCCCGCCGCGGACGCCGACGAGGCCCGCCTCGTCGGGGACGTCGACGTGGTCGCCGCGGTGGACCTCGCCGACGTCGTCCTCGCCCACGGCGGCCTTCCCGGGCGGCCCCCGGGGCGCTCGGTGCCGGTGCCGCACCCGGTCGCCGCCCGGGCGGGTGCGCCCCGGCCGGAGCCCGACCTCGCCGACGTCGTCGGCCAGGAGGAGGCCCGTCACGCACTCGAGGTCGCCGCCGCCGGCGGCCACCACCTGCTGCTGCTCGGTCCGCCGGGAGCGGGCAAGACGATGCTCGCCGCCCGGCTGCCGGGGCTGCTGCCGGACCTGGACGACGACACCGCGGTGGAGGTCACCGCCGTGCACTCGGTGGCCGGCACCTTCGACCCCCGTGGCGGACTGCTGCGCCGGCCCCCGTTCGAGGACCCGCACCACACCGCCTCGACCGCGTCCGTCGTCGGCGGCGGGACGGGTCTGCCGCGGCCCGGCGCCGCCTCCCGGGCCCACCGCGGCGTGCTCTTCCTCGACGAGGCGCCCGAGTTCCGGCACAGCGTGCTGGAGGCGCTGCGGCAGCCCCTCGAGCACGGCGAGCTCGTCATCGCCCGCTCCCGCGGGGTGGCCCGGTACCCGGCCCGCTTCCAGCTCGTGCTGGCCGCCAACCCGTGCCCGTGCGGCAAGGGCGGCGGCAAGGGCCTGGAGTGCACGTGCACGTCGCTCGCGCGGCGCCGCTACCTGCAGCGGCTGTCCGGGCCGTTGATGGACCGGGTCGACCTGCAGGTGCAGGTGCAGCCGGTGTCGCACCGGGCGATCCGCGGTGGGCCCGGGGAGAGCAGCGCCGTCGTCGCCGGCCGCGTCCGGGCCGCGCGGGCCGCCCAGCGGGAGCGGCTCGCCGGCACCGGCTGGCAGTGCAACGGGGAGGTGCCGGGCCCGCTGCTGCGTGGCCGCTTGCGCCTGGCGCCGCCGGCGACGGCGGCGATCGACCGGGCCCTGGACCGCGGCCTGCTCACCGCCCGCGGGTACGACCGGGTGCTGCGGACGGCGTGGACGCTCGCCGACCTGGCCGGCAGGAGCCCCGGGCGCGAGGAGGTGGAGCGGGCCGTGTTCCTGCGGACGATGGGGGGCGCGGCGTGACGGACCGGCTGACCCGTCGCGGCGACGCCGACCGGGTGGCCCGCGCCGCGTGGACCCGGCTGGCCGAACCGGGTGACGAGGCGGCCGGCGCGGCCATCGCGGCGCTCGGCGCCGCCGGCGCCCTCGAGCACGTCCTGGCCGGGCGGCGGCTGCCGCCGGAGGTCCTCGAGCACTGGGACGCGGGCAGCCCGGCCCGCCTGGGCCGGGCGCTGGCCAGGTGGCGCACCCGGGTCGACGTCCTGGCCCCGGACCGGGACCTGGACACCGTGGCCCGGTTCGGCGGACGGTTCGTCACCCCCGAGGACCCGGAGTGGCCCGGCGGGGTCGACGACCTCGACCTCGCCCGCCCGTACGGGCTGTGGGTGCTCGGGCAGCGGCCGCTCGGGCCGACGGTCGGCGCCGGCGTGTCCGTGGTGGGCGCCCGGGCCGCGACGGCCTACGGGCTCACCGTCGCCACCGACCTCGCCGCCGGTCTCGCCGCCCGGGGGCTCACCGTCGTCTCCGGCGCCGCCTTCGGCGTCGACGCCGCCGCGCACCGCGGCGCGCTGGCCGCCCCCGGTCTCACCGTCGCCGTGCTCGCCTGCGGCGTCGACCGCTTCTACCCGATGGCGCACGAGGGCCTGCTGCGCACGGTCGCGGCCGAGGGCCTGGTCGTCGCCGAGGTCGCCCCCGGCACCACGGTGATGCGGGACCGGCTGCTGCAGCGCAACCGGCTCATCGCCGCGCTCACCCGCGGCACCGTCGTCGTCGAGGCCGGCGTGCGCTCGGGCGCCCTCGTCACGGCCCGGCACGCCGCCACGCTCGGGCGGGCCCTCGGCGCCGTCCCCGGGCCGGTCGGCTCCGCCGCCAGCGCCGGCTGCCACGTGCTGCTGCGGGAGTACGGCGCCGTGTGCGTCACCGACGCCGACGAGGTCGCCGAGCTGGTCCGGCCGATCGGTGTCGGGCCGTCCGCCGCGGACCGTGCCCCCTCGGCGCCGGAGGAGGACCTGCCGCCGCAGCAGGCCCGGGTCCTGGAGTCGCTGCCCGTGCGCCGGCCCGTCGGCGTGGACTCCCTGGTCCGGGTGGCCGGCCTGCCCCGGCCGGACGTCGAGCAGGCGCTGGCCGGTCTCTACCTGGCCGGCCTGGCCGAGTTCCGGACCGGAGCCGACGGCCAGGTGTGGCGACGGACCTGAGACGGGTGCCGCTCGGACCAGGCCTCGGGGCGACCTGTTCCGACGCGAGGGGACACGCCGTGCCCGGGCCGCCACGCCGGGCGTGTCGACGGTGCTTGTGCCGGGGCGCGGCAGGGTCCACGGTGTGCGCCATGACGACGGAGGTGCCCGCCGCCGCGGCGTCCACGCGTCTGCCGGAGGACCCGCGTCTGCCGGAGCAGCTGGAGCAGGTGCTGGTGGACTTTCGCCGGCACCTGGAGGCCGAGCGTGGGCGATCGACGCACACCGTGCGCGCCTACCTCGCCGACGTCGCGGGGCTGCTCGCGGAGGTTGCGGCCACCGGTGCCACCGGCCTGGACGGACTCGACCTGCCGCTGCTGCGCTCCTGGCTGGCCCGGATGGCCGCCGCCGGCCTGGCCCGCAGCACCCTGGCCCGGCGGGCGTCGGCGGCCCGGACCTTCACCTCCTGGGCGGTTCGCACCGGCCGGCTCGAGACCGACCCGGCGCTGCGGCTGCGCGCGCCGCACCCGGACCGGCACCTGCCCACCGTGCTGCGTGCCGAGCAGGCCGCGCGGCTGCTGGACCTTGCCGCGGTCCGGGCCGACGACGGTGCGCCGACGCACCTGCGGGACCGGGCCGCTCTCGAGCTGCTCTACGCGTGCGGCATCCGGGTCGCCGAGCTCGTCGGCCTCGACGTCGACGACGTGGACCTCGACCGCCGCACCGTGCGGGTGCTCGGCAAGGGCGCGCGCGAACGGGTGGTGCCCTTCGGGGTGCCGGCCGAGCGGGCGGTCCGCGGCTGGCTCACCCGGGGACGTCCGCGGCTGGCCACCGCGGCGTCCGGGCCGGCCCTGCTGCTCGGAGCACGGGGCAACCGGTGGGGTACCCGTCAGGTCCGGGACGTCGTGCACCGGTTGCTCGCCGACCTGGGGGACGGCACGGACGCCGGGCCGCACGCGCTGCGGCACAGCGCGGCGACCCACCTGCTCGACGGGGGCGCGGACCTCCGCAGCGTTCAGGAACTTCTCGGTCACGCTAGTCTCGCCACGACGCAGGTCTACACGCACGTGTCGGTGGAGCGCCTGCGTCGCAGCTACGACCGGGCCCACCCACGGGCATGACGAGGCGGACGGGGAGCACAGTGCCCGAGGACGTCGAGCACGAGGGCAGGGTGCGCGAGCGCAGCGTGCGCGAGGGCAGAGTGCGCGACCACCCGGTGCGTGACGACCCGGTGGGCGACGACCGGGTACGCGATGACCGGGCGCACCAGGACGGGGTGCCGGTCGGCCGGGCGGCCGACCACGCGACGCCCGAGAGCACAGTGCCTGAGAGCACAGTGCCCGAGGAGCCAGTGCCCGACCCGGCCGCCGAGAACGAGGCGCTCCTGCAGGGGCTCTGGCGGCGGTTCAAGGACACCGGCGACGAGTCCGTGCGCGAGCGGCTGATCCTGCACTACTCGCCGCTGGTCAAGTACGTCGCGGGCCGGGTCGGCGTCGGCCTGCCGCCCAACGTCGAGCAGGCCGACCTCGTGTCGTACGGGATCTTCGGCCTCATCGACGCGATCGAGAAGTTCGACCTGGACCGGGCGATCAAGTTCGAGACGTACGCGATCTCCCGGATCCGCGGCGCGATCATCGACGAGCTGCGCGCCCTGGACTGGATCCCCCGGTCGGTGCGCAGCAAGGCCCGCGAGGTGGAGCGTGCCTACGCCGCACTCGAGGCCGACCTGCACCGCACCCCCACCGAGGCGGAGGTCGCCGACCGGCTGGGGATGCCGGTGACGGACCTGCACGCGGTGTTCACCCAGGTGTCCTACGTCAACGTGCTGGCGCTGGACGAGCTCATGTCCTCCGGCGACCGGGGGGAGGGCGGCCTGTCACTGGGGGACACGCTCAAGGACGCCAAGGCGGAGGACCCGGTCCTCGCGTTCGAGGGCGAGGAGACCAAGTTCCTGCTCGCCCGTGCCATCGACCAGCTCCCGGAGCGCGAGAAGATCGTCATCACCCTCTACTACTACGAGGGCCTCACCCTGGCGGAGATCGGCCGGGTCCTCGGGGTCACCGAGTCCCGGATCTGCCAGATGCACACCAAGGCCGTCGTGCAGCTGCGGGGCAAGCTGCGCGACGCCGGGTGACCCCGGCCGGGCGCTGACGGGCACGACGCCTCTCAGCGGCAGCAGCACGGGTGGAGCCGGCGGCCCGAGCAGTCCCAGCGGGTCCACGTACCGCTCACCGCGGCGCACCCCCCAGTGCAGGCACGACCGGGCCTCGCAGTGGCCGGCACCGGCCGCCACCACCCCCACCACCTGGCCACGCGCCACCGGCGTGCCGGCCGGCAGCAGCGCGTCCACCGGTTCCACGCTGCTGCGCAGCCCGCCGGCGACGGTGACGGTCAGCACCCCACGGTCCACGACCCGGCCGGCGAACGTCACCACGCCGTCCGCCGGAGCCAGCACCGGGTCGCCCGGCGCCGCCGCCAGGTCCACCCCGCGGTGCCCCGGCGCCCACGGCGAGGCCGGGATCGCGGGCAGCCGGAGCACCGCGGGCACAGGACGCAGCGGCCAGTCCCAGCCCCGGACCGGGTCCGCGGCCCGGCCGGGCGGTGCCACCGACACGGCGCCGGCCAGCAGGACGGCGGCCACTGCCACCGTCAGCAGTGCGACGGACCTGCCCGCCGCCGGCCCGCCGGCCCTGCTCGCTGCCGGCCCGCCGGCCCTGGACCTCGACCACCCGTTGCGTCCCACCCCGCCACCCTGACCGCCACCACCTGGCCGGACGACGTCACCGGCGGCCGCTGTGCACGACGCACCGGGCCGCGGCGGCTGTGGAGGACACGTCAGGCCCTCCGCAGCCTCCGCAGCCGGCGCACCGCCTCGGCCAGCACGTCCTCCCGCTTGCAGAACGCGAACCGGACGAGCGAGCGCACCGGCTCGACGTCGTCCGCGAAGGCCTGCACCGGCACGCCGACCACGCCGGCGAGCTCGGGCAGCCGCCGGCACAGCTCCAGCCCGTCCGGGTAGCCGAGCGGGGCGGCGTCGGCGAGCACGAAGTACGTGGCCTGCGGCACGACGACGTCGAACCCCGCGTCGACCAGGCCCTCGCACAGGACGTCCCGGCGGCGGGCGAGGTCCGCCGCCTGCTCGGCGAAGAACTCCCGCGGCCAGCCCAGGGCCCCGGCGACCGCGGGCTGCAGCGGCCCGCCGGAGACGAAGGTGACGAACTGCTTGACGGCCGCGAGGGCGTCGACGAGGGCGGCCGGACCGTGCACCCAGCCGATCTTCCAGCCGGTCACCGAGAACGTCTTGCCGGCCGAGGAGACGGTCAGGGTCCGCTCGGCCATCCCCGGCAGCGACGCCAGCGGCACGTGGCGGGCGTCGTCGTCCAGGATCAGGTGCTCGTAGACCTCGTCGGTGACGACGACGAGGTCGTGCCGGCGGGCGACGTCGGCCACCGCCTCGAGCTCGGTGCGGTCCAGCACCCGGCCGGTCGGGTTGTGCGGGGTGTTCAGCAGGACGAGCCGGGTCCGTCCGGTGACGGCGGCCTCCAGCGCCGCGGCGTCCAGGGAGAAGCCCGGTCCGAACGGCACCGGCCGGCGTACGGCCCCCGCCAGCGCCACGGACGCCGCGTAGGAGTCGTAGTAGGGCTCCAGGGTGACCACCTCGTCGCCGGGCTCGCACAGGGCCAGCACCGCCACTGCGATGGCCTCGGTCGCCCCGGTGGTGACGAGCACCTCGGCGTCCGGGTCGACGTCCAGCCCGTACCAGTCCCGCTGGTGAGCGGCGATCGCCTCGCGCAGCTGCGGGACCCCGCGCGGCGGCGGGTACTGGTTGTGCTCGTGACCGCGCAGGGCCGCGACCGCCGCCTCGAGCAGCTCGTCAGGACCGTCGGTGTCCGGGAAGCCCTGGCCGAGGTTGACCGCACCGGTGGCCCGCGCCAGCGCGGTCATCTCGGCGAAGACCGTGGTCCCGAAGCCCTGCATCCGCGTCACGAGTCCGGCCGGCATGCCCCGACCCTAGACGCGTGGTTTGGGTGGCGCCCGCGCGCGGCGTAGGATGACCCGCGGTCGGCTCCGGTCGACCTCACTTCGCGTGCCCGCACACCGCCGGAGACCGGCGGGGCACGCCGCCTCGGTCCCGCACCAGCGGGTGGACGGCGCGTCGCGGGCACCAGGCGCGGCGGCCGCGGTGGCCGTTCGCGAGGAACCGAGAAGGTGCTGCCGGCCCGGCCGCAGCACGGAAGGAGTGCGTCGGCATGGCCGTCGTCACGATGCGCCAGCTCCTCGAGAGCGGCGTCCACTTCGGGCACCAGACCCGCCGCTGGAACCCGAAGATGAAGCGCTACATCTTCACCGAGCGCAACGGCATCTACATCATCGACCTGCAGCAGACGCTGAGCTACATCGACCGCGCCTACGACTTCGTCAAGGAGACCGTCGCGCACGGCGGCAGCATCCTGTTCGTCGGGACGAAGAAGCAGGCCCAGGAGCCGCTGGCCGAGCAGGCCACCCGGGTCGGCATGCCCTACGTCAACCAGCGCTGGCTCGGCGGCATGCTGACGAACTTCCAGACCGTCTCCAAGCGCCTCCAGCGCCTCAAGGAGCTCGAGCAGATCGACTTCGACGACGTCGCCGCGAGCGGCCGGACGAAGAAGGAGCTGCTCATGATGCGCCGGGAGAAGGAGAAGCTCGAGCGCACCCTCGGCGGCATCCGCAACATGGCGAAGGTGCCGAGCGCCGTCTGGATCGTCGACACGAACAAGGAGCACCTCGCGGTCGACGAGGCCCGCAAGCTCGGCATCCCGATCGTCGCCATCGTCGACTCCAACTGCGACCCGGACGTCGTGGACTACCGGATCCCGGGCAACGACGACGCCATCCGCTCGGTCACCCTGCTCACCCGGGTCATCGCCGACGCGGTCGCCGAGGGCCTCATGGCCCGCTCGCGCGGCGGCGAGTCCGGCGCCGACGGCGCGGTCGCCGAGGAGCCGCTGGCCGAGTGGGAGCGCGAGCTGCTGGCCGGCCAGGAGGCTGAGCAGGCCCAGGGCGGGCAGGCCCAGAGCGAGCAGGCGGCCGGCGAGGCGACCGTGGGCGGACAGCCGGACGCCGGCCCGGAGCAGGTTGCGCAGGACGTCCAGGAGGGCGCCGCCGAGGCCGAGCAGGTCGTCGAGCAGCAGGCGCACCAGCTGGCGGAGCCGGCCGAGTCTGAGCCTGAGTCTGAGCCTGAGCCTGAGCGTGAGTCTGAGTCTGAGTCTGCGCAGGCCTGAGCCCGGCCACACCAACCGAGAGGGAGTACCACCTTCCATGGCGAACTTCACCGCCGCCGACGTCAAGAAGCTCCGGGAGCAGACCGGCGCCGGCATGATGGACTGCAAGAACGCGCTCGCGGAGAGCGACGGGGACCTCACCAAGGCCGTCGAGCTGCTGCGGGTCAAGGGCCTCAAGGGTGTGACGAAGCGTGAGGGCCGCACCGCGTCCAACGGGCTCGTCGCCGCGTCCGTGGCCGACGGCGTCGGCACGATGGTCGAGGTCAACTGTGAGACCGACTTCGTCGCCAAGGGCGACACGTTCCAGGCGCTCGCCCAGCAGGTGCTCGACGCGGCGGTGGCCACTGGTGCGCAGGACGTCGACTCCCTGCTGACCGCCCAGGTGGGCGGCAAGGACGTCAAGACCCTGCTCGACGAGGCCAGCTCCACCATCGGGGAGAAGATCGAGGTGCGCCGGGTGGCCCGGCTGCAGGGCGGGCACGTCGCCTCCTACCTGCACCGCACCAGCCCCGACCTGCCGCCGCAGATCGGCGTCCTCGTCGTCACCGACGTCGAGCACGAGGTCGCCCGGGACGTCGCCATGCACATCGCGGCGATGTCCCCGACCTTCCGTGCCCGGGAGGACGTCCCCGCCGAGACGGTGGAGAACGAGCGTCGCCTGGCCGAGGAGACCGCCCGGGAGGAGGGCAAGCCCGAGCAGGCCCTGCCCAGGATCGTCGAGGGTCGGGTCAACGGCTTCTTCAAGGACGCGGTGCTGCTCGAGCAGCCGTTCGCGAAGGACCCGAAGAAGACGGTCTCGGCCGTCCTCGCCGACGCCGGGGTGCAGCTGAGCGCCTTCGCCCGGTTCCGCGTCGGCGCCTGAGCCGACCCGTGCTGCACGGCCCCGTCCCGGCGTCCGGGGCGGGGCCGTTGCACGAGCAGTGCAGTGCGGCAGACTGCCCCGCACAGCCGCCCACCACCAGGGGAGACCGATGAGCCAGACCGACGTGCTGGACCCGACCCCCCACGGGGGGACCCGCTACCACCGGGTGCTGCTCAAGCTCTCCGGAGAGTCCTTCGGCGGCGGCAGCGTCGGCGTCGACCCGGACGTCGTGGCCCGGATCGCGCGGGAGATCGCGGCCGTGGTCGCCGAGGGCGTCGAGGTCGCCGTCGTCACCGGCGGCGGCAACTTCTTCCGCGGCGCCGAGCTGTCCCAGCGCGGGATGGACCGGGCCCGGGCGGACTACATGGGCATGCTCGGAACGGTGATGAACTGCCTGGCCCTGCAGGACTTCCTCGAGCAGGGTGGGACCGACACCCGGGTGATGACCGCGATCACCATGGGGCAGGTGGCCGAGCCGTACATCCCGCGCCGGGCGATCCGGCACATGCAGAAGGGCCGCGTGGTGATCTTCGGCGCGGGCGCCGGGCTGCCCTACTTCTCCACCGACACCGTCGCCGCCCAGCGGGCCCTGGAGATCCACGCCGACGTCGTCCTGATGGCCAAGAACGGGGTCGACGGCGTGTACACCGCCGACCCCCACGTCGACCCCACCGCCCGCCGCCTCGACCGGATCACCTACACCGAGGCGCTGCAGCGGGGGCTCAAGGTCGCCGACGCGACCGCGTTCAGCCTGTGCATGGACAACAAGCTGCCGATGATCGTCTTCGGTCTGGAGCGTGAGGGCAACGTCCTGGCCGCGGTCCGGGGTGAGAGGATCGGGACCCTGGTCGTCGCCGAGTGACGTCCGCGGGTACGACACGACGAAGGAGCGAGGCGTGATCGACGAGACCCTCCTCGAGGCGGAGGAGAAGATGGACAAGGCCGTGGAGGTCGCCAAGGAGGAGTTCGCGGCGATCCGCACCGGCCGTGCGAACCCGGCCATGTTCGCCCGGATCACGGTGGAGTACTACGGCAGCCCGACCCCGCTGCAGCAGCTCGCCTCGTTCCAGACCCCGGAGGCCCGCACCGTCCTCATCACCCCGTACGACCGGTCCTCGATGAGTGCCATCGAGAAGGCGCTGCGCGACTCCGACCTGGGCGTCAACCCGGCCAACGACGGCAACGTGATCCGGGTGAACCTGCCCGAGCTCACCCAGGAGCGGCGCCGCGACTACATCAAGATCGCGCGCACCAAGGCGGAGGAGGCCCGCGTGTCGGTCCGCAACATCCGCCGCCGGGCCAAGGAGGAGCTCGACCGCATCGCCAAGGACGGCGAGGCCGGCGAGGACGAGGTCGCCCGCGCCGAGAAGGAGCTCGAGCAGCTCACCAGGCGCCGGGTGGACGCCGTCGACGAGCTCCTGCGGCACAAGGAGAGCGAGCTGCTCGAGGTCTGAGCATGGACATCCTGCCGCCCTCGCCGACCCTGCCCCCGCCCTCCCGCCGCGCCGCCCGCACCCGGGGGCGGGCCGGGCGCAACCTGCCGGTGGCGGTCGGCGTCGGCGTCGGCCTCGGCGGCCTGGTGCTCGCCTCCCTGCTCGTCCGCAAGGAGGCCTTCGTCGCCGTCGCCGCGGTCGCGATCGTCCTCGCCGTCTGGGAGCTCGGGCAGGCCTTCGCGGCCCGCCGGATCACGGTCCCCCTCGTGCCGGTCCTCGTCGGCAGCGTGGGCATCCTCGTCTCCGCGTACGCCGCCGGCGAGGAGGCGCTGCTCGTCGCCTTCGGCCTCACCGTGCTGGCCGTCGTCGTGTGGCGCGTCCTGGAGGGCGTCGACGGCGCCGTGCGGGACGTCGCCGCCGGGATCTTCAGCACCGCCTACGTCCCCTTCCTGGCCGGCTTCGCGATGCTCATGCTCGCCGCGGACGACGGACCGGCCCGGGTCATCGTCTTCGTGCTGGTGACCGTGGCCAGCGACATCGGCGGCTACGCCGTCGGCGTCCTGCTCGGGCGCCACCCGATGGCGCCGTCGGTGAGTCCCAAGAAGTCCTGGGAGGGGCTCGCCGGCTCGGCCGTCGCCGCCCTGCTCGCCGGCGCCCTCGGCGTCGTCCTGCTGCTCGGGGGCACCTGGTGGGCGGGCGTCGTGGTCGGCGCCGCCGTCCTGGTCACCGCCACGCTGGGCGACCTGGCCGAGTCGCTGCTCAAGCGGGACCTCGGCATCAAGGACATGGGGTCCCTGCTGCCCGGCCACGGCGGGGTCATGGACCGCCTGGACTCCCTGCTGCCCACCGCACCCGTCGTCTACCTGCTGCTGGCCGCCCTCGTGCCGGTGGTCCCTTGAGGAGCTGCACCACCTGATGGCCCTGCACCTGGTGCGCCACGGCCCCCCGCTCATCGACCCGACGACGCCGGCGAGCAGCTGGCACCTGGACCCCGACGAGGTGGACCGGGTCCGCGAGCTCGCCGAGGCCGGGGTGCTCCCGGAGCGGGCCCGCTGGGTCAGCTCGGACGAGCCCAAGGCGGTCGAGACGGCGCGCATCCTGGCCGGCGACGCCGACGTCGAGGTTCTCGAGGACCTGCGTGAGCAGTACCGCCCGGCGGGCTGGGTCGACGCGTACGCCGTCCGCGTGCACCGTTCGGTGATCCACCCCGACGAGCCGCCGGAGGAGGGCTGGGAGACGGCCGGCGCCACCCGGGTACGGGTGGCCCGGACCGTGCGGGCGCTCGTCGAGGAGACACCCGGGGACGTCGTCCTCGTCGGGCACGGCACGGCGTGGACGCTGGCGGTCGCCGAGCTCACCGGCAGCCCGGTCGACCTCGTCGCCTGGGAGCGGATGCAGCTGCCCGACCACTGCGTCATCGACGGCGGGGAGGTGGTGCGCCCGTGGGGCGCCTGGCGGTCGGGCTGAGTCGCAGGGGACCGGCCGGGCTCGTGCGACCATGGGCCGGTCATGCCTGAACCGCTGCCCCTCGTCGGACGCCGACCCGCGGCCGGCGAGCTGACCTTCACCGCACCGCGCCGCGGCAAGCCGCCGCGGCACCTCGCCGACCTGTCCCCGGCCGAGCGAGCCGAGGTCGCCGCCGAGCTGGGGGAGCGGCCGTTCCGGGCCCGCCAGCTCGCCGTGCACTACTTCGAGCACCTCACCCGTGACCCGGCCCGGATGACCGACCTGCCGGCCGCGGGCCGGGAGCGGCTCGTCGGCACCCTGCTGCCCGAGCTGCTCACCCCGGTGCGGGTCCTGACCGCCGACGCCGGGGCGACGGTCAAGACGCTGTGGCGGCTGCACGACGGGGCCCTCGTCGAGAGCGTGCTGATGCGCTACCGGGACCGGGTGACCCTGTGCGTGTCGAGCCAGGCCGGCTGCGGGATGAACTGCCCGTTCTGCGCCACCGGGCAGGCCGGGCTGACCCGCAACCTGTCCGCCGCCGAGATCGTCGAGCAGGTCGTCGCGGCCGCCCGGTCGCTGCGGGACGGCGAGGTCGCCGGCGGCGCGGTGGCCGCGCCGCTGCGGGTGAGCAACGTCGTGTTCATGGGCATGGGCGAGGCGCTGGCCAACTACCGGGCCGCGATGACCGCCGTCCGGGCGATGACGGCGCCGCCTCCGGACGGGCTGGGCATCTCCGCCCGCGGCGTCACGGTGTCCACCGTGGGCCTCGTCCCGGCCATCGACCGGCTGGCCGGCGAGGGCGTCCCGGTGACGCTGGCGCTGTCCCTGCACGCCCCGGACGACGAGCTGCGCGACGAGCTGGTGCCGGTCAACACCCGCTGGCGGGTCGGGCAGGCCCTGGACGCCGCCCGCCGGTACTTCGAGGCGACCGGACGGCGGGTCAGCATCGAGTACGCCCTGATCCGCGACGTCAACGACCAGGCCTGGCGGGCCGACCTGCTCGCCGACGAGCTGCTGGCCCGTGGCCGCGGCTGGGTGCACGTCAACCCGATCCCGCTCAACCCGACACCAGGCTCGCGGTGGACCGCCAGCGACCCGCAGGTCGAGGCGGAGTTCGTCCGCCGGCTGCGGCGCCGCGGCATCCCCACCACCGTGCGCGACACCCGGGGCAGCGACATCGACGGCGCCTGCGGTCAGCTGGCAGCCGCCCCGGTCCCTGGCCTGGCACGATGAGCGCCGTGCCGAGCAGCGTCTCCCGCAGCAGCTTCTCCCGCACCGGCCGGTGGGCCCGCGGGTACCACGTCGAGCAGGTCGACGAGTTCTTCGACCGTGCCCGGGTCGCCTACGAGCACGCCGAGGCCGGTGCCGCCGTGACCTCCGCGGACGTGCGGCGGGTGGGCTTCGACCTGGTCCGTGGCGGCTACGACGTCGGGCAGGTGGACGCCGCCCTGGACCGGCTGGAGGACGCGTTCGCCCGCCGGGAGCAGGAGGGCCTGCGGGCGCGGGTCGGTGCGCAGGCCGCCCTGGAGAACCTCACCACCCGGGCGCGCACCTTGCGCGGGCGGCTGCTGCGTCCCGACGGGGACCGGTTCGACCGGGCCACCGGGTTCGCCCCGGCGTACGACCCGGACGACGTCGACGAGCTGTGCCACCGGGTGCTCGGCTACCTCGACCACGGCGACCCGATGTCCGTCGACGAGGTGCGCCGCGCGGTCTTCCGGACCCGGCGCGGCTCGCGCGGCTACCGGGAGGAGCAGGTGGACGCCTTCCTCGACCGGGTGGTGGAGGTCATGGTCGCGGTCGAGTGAGCACCGGCGGGCCGGGGTGCGCGGCGTCACCGAGCGCGGCGAGCACCCCGTCGGTGTCGGAGGCGTCGTCGAGCAGGTGGACGCGTGCGGCCATCGGCCGCCCGGCGGCCAGCGCGCCGAGCAGGTCCCACGCGGGCAGGCGGCGCGTCCAGTGCTCGCGGCCGAGCAGGACCAGGGGCACCCCGCCGCCGGGGGAGTAGTACCCCGGGGTGGCCGCCTGGAACAGCTCCTGGAGCGTCCCGGCCGCGCCGGGCAGGTAGACGATGCCCGCGGTGACCGTGACGAGCAGGACGTCCTCCCGCAGCGCGTTGGAGAAGTACTTGGCCACCAGGCCCGGGAACACGTTCGGTGGCTCGTGCCCGTAGAACCACGTCGGGATCCCGATGCTCGCCGGGGAGTGCGGTGCGGGGTGGTCCGCCAGCACGTCGAGGCCCGCTCCGGCCCACGCGGCGACGTCCGGCGCGAAGTCCGGGACGGTTCCGAGGTGGTCGAGCGCGTCCTGCAGGGCCGCGTCGTCCGCACCGGCCAGCCGGGCACCGAGGTTGGCGGCCTCCATCGCCCCAGGGCCGCCGCCGGTGAGCACGAGGTGGCCGGCGCGGGAGAGCGCCCGGGCCAGGTGAGCCGCCTCGGCGTACTGCGGGGTACCCCGGCGCAGCGCGTGGCCGCCCATCACGCCGACCACGCTGCGCCCGGCCAGCACCTCCACGAGCGCGTCGGACACCGCGTCGTCGTGGACGGCCCGGACCATCGTGGCCAGGACGTCGTGGCGGGTCGTGGCGTCCCGCGACCACGCGTAGCAGCGGGCGTCAAGGGTGTGCTCGTAGCCGTCCTGCAGACCGGCGTACAGCTCCTCGGCCGTGTACAGCCGGTTGCGGTACGGGTCGACCGGGCACTGCGGCAGCGCCGGGAAGACGAGCGCCCCGCCGCGGCGCAGGTGCTCCTCGAGCCGCTCCCCGACCCGGCCGCCGAGCACGACGGCGCCGCGCGGGTCGGCCGCCAGCAGCTCCTCCTCCACCTCGGTGAGATCGAGGCCCTGCAGGCGCATCCCGTCCATCGGGGTCCCGGCGGCGAGCAGGGCGCGCAGGGTCTGGACGCTCTCGATCTCCATGCCGGCATCCTGCCTGGTGGCAGCACCCAGCGCCCTCGCGTGCTCACGGTCCCCTCGAGACGGCCACCGACGCAGGGGTGGCCAAGCGCCGACGAGGTGGCCAGGATGCGGGTATGAGCACAGGCGCGTACGAGCAGGCGTACCGGCGGTCCCTGCAGGATCCTGAGGGCTTCTGGGGCGAGGCCGCCGCCGGCGTGGACTGGATCCGCAGGCCCACCAGGGTGCTGGACGACGGCAACCCGCCCTTCTACCGCTGGTTCTCCGACGGCGTCCTCAACACCTGCTACAACGCGCTCGACCGGCACGTGGTCAACGGTCGCGGCGACCAGCCCGCACTCGTCCACGACTCCCCGGTGACCGGGACGAAGCGCGTCCTCACCTACGCCGAGCTGCTCGAGCTCGTCGCCCGCTTCGCCGGCGTGCTGCGGGACCTCGGCGTCGTCGCCGGGGACCGGGTCGTCATCTACATGCCGATGGTGCCCGAGGCGGTCGTCGCGATGCTCGCCTGCGCCCGGATCGGCGCCGTGCACAGCGTGGTGTTCGGGGGCTTCGCCCCCAGCGAGCTGGCCGCCCGCATCGACGACGCCCGGCCCCGGGTCGTCGTGTCCGCCTCGTGCGGCATCGAGCCGAGCCGGGTGGTGGAGTACAAGCCGATGCTCGACGCGGCCATCGAGCGCAGCGGGCACAAGCCGGAGCGGGTCGTCGTCCTGCAGCGGCCGCAGGCCGAGGCCGCCATGGGTGAGCGCGACCTCGACTGGGCCGAGCTCATGCGCCCGGGTGTCGTCGAGCCCGCCGAGTGCGTGCCGGTCGCCGCGACGGACCCGCTCTACGTGCTCTACACCTCCGGGACCACCGGTCGGCCGAAGGGGATCGTCCGGGACAACGGCGGCCACGCCGTGGCGCTGCACTGGTCGATGCGCAACGTCTTCGGTGTCGAGCCCGGTGAGACCTGGTGGACGGCGAGCGACGTCGGGTGGGTCGTCGGCCACTCCTACATCGTGTACGCCCCGCTGCTGGCCGGGTGCACCACCGTGCTGTACGAGGGCAAGCCGGTCGGCACCCCGGACTCCGGCGCGTTCTGGCGGGTGGCCGCCGAGCACGGGGCGGTCGCGCTGTTCACGGCGCCGACGGCGATCCGGGCGATCAAGAAGGACGACCCGGAGGGCACGCGGATCGCCGAGCACGACCTGTCCCGGCTGCGGACCCTGTTCCTCGCCGGCGAGCGGCTCGACCCCGACACCTACCACTGGGCGGCCGACCGGCTCGGCGTCCCGGTCATCGACAACTGGTGGCAGACCGAGACCGGCTGGCCGATCTGCGCGAACCTTCGCGGGCTGGAGCCGATGCCGGTCAAGCCCGGTTCCCCGACGGTGCCGGTGCCGGGCTACGACGTGCAGGTGCTGGGAGAGAACGGCGAGCCCCTGCCGCCCGGCACCGAGGGCGCCATCTGCATCCGCCTGCCGCTGCCACCGGGCACCCTGCCGACGCTGTGGGGCGACGACGAGCGGTACGTCGCGTCGTACCTGTCGGCGTTCCCCGGCTACTACCTCACCGGTGACGGCGGCTACAAGGACGAGGACGGCTACGTGTTCGTCATGGGGCGCACCGACGACGTCATCAACGTCGCCGGGCACCGGCTGTCCACCGGGTCCATGGAGGCCGCGATCGCCGGGCACCCCGCGGTCGCCGAGTGCGCGGTGATCGGCGTCCACGACGAGATGAAGGGCCAGGTGCCCCGGGGGCTGGTCGTGCTCAAGGGCGGGCAGGAGTACACCGACGCGGACGTCGAGCGGATCACCCGCGAGTGCGTCCAGCGGGTTCGCGACGAGGTGGGCGCGGTCGCGGCGCTGCGGCAGGTCGACGTCGTGCCGGCGCTGCCGAAGACCCGCTCGGGCAAGATCCTGCGCAAGACGATGCGGGAGATCGCCGACGGCCGGACGCCCGCGGTGCCCTCGACGATCGAGGACCCCGCCGTCCTCGACGCGCTGGCGTCGACGCTGCGGCGCTGACGCGGGGAGCCGCCGGCCGGGCTCGGTGGCTGGTGGGTTCGGTGACTGGCTGGGCTCAGTGACCGGTGAGGGCGGCCAGCGGCCGGGCCAGCACGGACGGCCGCCCGGTCACCCGCTCCTCGGCGTCCGCCCAGGACGCCAGCCGCAGCCCCGCGTTCACACCCAGCCACCGCAGCGGCTCGGGCTCCCACCGCCGGGTCGGGTGCTGCACCCAGGGCAGCGCGGTGAGCTCGCTGTCCCGGCCCAGGACGAGGTCGGCCAGCGTGCGGCCGGCGAGGAAGGACGTCGTCACACCGTCCCCGACGTACCCGCCGGCGGTGCCGACGCCGGTGCCGGGGTCGAACCGGACGGCGGGGTGCCAGTCGCGGGGGATGCCGAGCGGCCCGCCCCAGGCGTGGGTGAACCGGGCGCCGGCCAGCACCGGGAACATCGTGCGGGCCGTGCGGCGCAGGGCCGCGAACACGCGCTCGTCGTGGTCGTGCTCCGGGGAGATGCGCGACCCGAGGTGGTACGGCGCGCCCCGGCCGCCCAGGACCAGCCGGTCGTCCGCCGTCCGCTGCCCGTAGAGGACGACGTGCCGGTGCTCACCGAGCGTCTCCCGCCCGGCCAGCCCGACCTGCTCCCAGGTCGCCGCGTCCAGCGGCTCGGTCGCCACCAGGAGCGAGTACACCGGGACGACGTCCCGGCGGCGGCCCGGCAGCCCGGCCGTCCAGGCCTCGGTCGCGACCACGACCGCCTCGGCCGTCACCGTGCCCCGGTCGGTCCGCACCCGCCGCGGGGCGACGTCCAGGACCCGGGTGCGCTCGAGCACCGTCCCGCCCCGCGCCTCCACGGCGGCGGCGAGGCCGGTGACCAGGCGGGCCGGCTGGATCCGCGCACAGTCCGGCGTCCAGGTGCCGCCGAGCGCCCCGCGGACCCGGACGCGGCGGGTGACCTCCTCTGCGTCGAGCAGGTGCACCTCGTCCCGGCCGGCTGCCGCCGCCTCGGCCTCGGCGCGGGCCCGCGCGAGCTGGGCGGACCCGCGGGCGACGGTGACCGTGCCGCCCCGGACGTAGTCGCACTCGATGCCCTCGGCCGCGGTCACCTCGCCGAGGTCGCGCACGGCGGTGCGCATCGCCCGGCGCACGGCGAGCGCCGCGTCCCGGCCGTGGCGGCGCACCAGCGCCGCCGTCGAGACCGGGAACAGCGCCGACGCCCACCCGCCGTTGCGACCGCTGGCACCGAACCCGACGTGCTCCGCCTCGAGGACGAGGACGCGCAGGGACGGGTCGAGGACCAGCAGCCGGTGCGCCGTCCACAACCCGGTGAACCCGGCCCCGACGACGCACACGTCGGCGTCGGTGTCGCCGTCCAGCGGGTCGCGTCTCGGCTGCGGCCCGACCTGGTCGAACCACAGCCCGGGCGCGGCCAGGCTCACAGCCGCTCCCAGGCCTCCGTGAGGACGCCGCGCAGGATCTGCTCCATCGTGTCGAACTCGGCCTGACCGCTGATCAGCGGCGGGGCCAGCTGGACCACCGGGTCCCCGCGGTCGTCGGCGCGGCAGTACAGGCCCGCCTCGAACAGGGCCCGGGACAGGAAGCCGCGCAGCAGCCGCTCGGACTCCTCCTCGTCGAAGGTCTCCCGGGTCGTCTTGTCCTTGACCAGCTCGATCCCGTAGAAGAAGCCCTCGCCCCGCACGTCCCCGACGATCGGCAGGTCGAGCAGCTTCTCCAGCGTCGCCCGGAACGCGGGGGCGTTGCGCCGGACGTGCTCGTTGAGGCCCTCGCGCTCGAAGATGTCGAGGTTCGCCATCGCCACCGCCGCGGACACCGGGTGGCCACCGAAGGTGTACCCGTGGGAGAACGTCGTCTGCCCGTGCCGGAACGGCTCGAAGAGCCGGTCGGAGGCGATCATCGCGCCGATGGGCGAGTAGCCGGACGTCATCCCCTTCGCGCAGGTGATGATGTCGGGGGTGAAGCCGAAGTCGACGCAGGCGAACATCGAGCCGATCCGGCCGAACGCCGTGATCACCTCGTCGGACACGAGCAGCACGTCGTACTCGTCGCAGATCTCCCGGACCCGCTCGAAGTACCCGGGCGGCGGGGGGAAGCAGCCGCCGGAGTTCTGCACCGGCTCGAGGAAGACGGCGGCGACCGTGTCCGGGCCCTCGAACAGGATCGCCTCCTCGATCCGGTCGGCAGCCCAGCGGCCGAACGCCTTGGGGTCCTCCCGCAGGTGCTCAGGCGCCCGGTAGAGGTTGGTGTTCGGCACCTTGAACGCGCCGGGCACGAGCGGTTCGAAGGCCTCCTTCGCCGCGGGGATGCCGGTGATGGACAGCGCCCCCTGCGGGGTGCCGTGGTAGGCCACCGCGCGGCTGATCACCTTGTGCTTCGTCGGCTTGCCGACGAGCTTCCAGTACTGCTTGGCGAGCTTCCACGCGGACTCGACCGCCTCGCCGCCGCCGGTGGTGAAGAACACCCGGTTGAGGTCCCCGGGGGCGTAGTGGGCCAGCCGCTCGGCGAGGTCGATGGCCTGCGGGTGGGCGTAGGACCACAGCGGGAAGAACGCCAGCTCCCGCGCCTGGCGGGCCGCGGCGTCCGCGAGCTCGGCGCGGCCGTGCCCGACCTGGACGACGAACAGCCCGGACAGCCCGTCGAGGTACCGCTGGCCGGCGGCGTCCCAGACGTGGACGCCCTCGCCGCGGACGAGGATCGGCACCTCCGCCCCCTGCTCGTAGGGGGAGTGCCGGGTGAAGTGCATCCACAGGTGGTCTCGGGCCGCGTGGCTGCGGTGAGTTCCCCGCGGGGTGTCGGTGGGCTGGTGGTGGGCGGCCGCGAAGTCGGCCGGTGTCGTGGTCATCGGGTACCCCAGTTGTAGAGCTGCTTGCGCAGCCGCAGGTAGACGAACGTCTCGGTGCTATCCACGCCCTCGAGCCGCCGGATCCGGTCCCCGACGAGTCCCAGGAGGTGGTCGTCGTCCTCGCAGACGACCTCGGCGAGCAGGTCGAACGAGCCGGCGGTGATGACGACGTAGTCGACCTCCGGCATGTCGGCGAGCGCGTCGGCGACCCGCTCGAGCGGCCCGGAGCACCGCACGCCGACCATGGCCTGGCGGGCGAAGCCGACCTGCACCGGATCGGTCACGGCGACGATCTGCACGACGCCGTCGCCCAGGAGCTTCTGCACCCGTTGCCGGACGGCCGCCTCGGACAGCCCGACCGCCTTGCCGATGGTGGCGTACGGCCGGCGGCCGTCCTCCTGCAGCTGCTCGATGATCTGCTTGGAGACGTCGTCGAGGTGGTTCGGCCGGCCTCGGGTGCTCACCGGGCCGATGGTGGCCCGGTCCGGCGAGGAAATCAAGTGAATCCGCGCCGGGAGGGCCCTTCGGCAACCGATTCGTGCTTCGCGGGTTCGTAGTTCTACCGGATCTGGCCGTCACCGCGTTATCGTCACCGCGGGCGCCCCGTCCGCCGGTGGCGCTCCCGGACCGCACCCCGCCCGTGCAGCCCCGTCAGCAGCTGCCCGTAAGGAGAGCCACTGTGACCTCGCCGGACGTCCCCGCCCCCCGCCGCCTGCGCCACGTCGTCGACGGCGAGCTCGTCGACCCGCTGGGTGACCGGACCACCCCGGTCGTGGACCCCTCGACGGGTCAGGTCGTCGCCGAGTCGCCGGTGGGCACCGAGGAGGACGTCGACCGGGCCTACCGGGCCGCTGCCCGGGCGTTCGAGCAGTGGCGGGACACCACCCCGTCGGAGCGCCAGCTGGCCCTGCTGCGCCTGGCCGACACGATCGAGGCCCACGCCGACGAGCTCGTGGAGATGGAGGGCCGCAACACCGGCAAGCCGAACGCGCTGACCGCCAGCGAGGAGATCCCGCCGATGGTGGACCAGCTCCGGTTCTTCGCCGGTGCCGCGCGCCTGCTCGAGGGCAGGTCCGCGGGGGAGTACATGCGCGGGCACACGTCCTGGATCCGGCGGGAGCCGGTCGGCGTCGTCGGCCAGGTCGCGCCGTGGAACTACCCGATGATGATGGCGGTCTGGAAGATCGGCCCCGCCCTGGCAGCCGGCAACACCGTGGTGCTCAAGCCCAGCGACACCACGCCGGAGACCACCCTGCGCATCGCCGAGCTCGCGGCCGAGTTCCTGCCGCCGGGCGTGCTCAACGTGATCACCGGCGACCGGGACACCGGCCGGGCGCTCGTCGCGCACCCGACACCCCAGCTCGTGGCGATCACCGGGTCGGTCCGGGCCGGCATGGAGGTGGCCGGCGCGGCCGCCCGCGACGTCAAGCGGGTCCACCTGGAGCTCGGCGGCAAGGCGCCGGTGCTGGTGTTCGACGACGCCGACGTGGCCGCTGCCGCCGAGGGCATCGCCGCGGCCGGCTACTTCAACGCCGGGCAGGACTGCACCGCCGCCACCCGCGTCCTGGCCGGCCCGCGGGTGCACGACGACGTCGTCGCCGCGCTGACCGAGCAGGCCCGCCGGGTCAGGGTCGGGCGGCCCCAGGACCCCGAGGCGGACATGGGTGCCGTCAACAACGCCGACCAGCTGCGGCACGTCACCGGCTTCCTCGAGCGGCTCCCGGACCACGCCCGGATCCAGGCCGGCGGGCACCGGATGGAGGGCATGGGCGGTGGGTTCTTCGTCGAGCCGACGGTGGTGGACAACCTGCGCCAGGACGACGAGATCGTCCAGCGGGAGGTCTTCGGCCCCGTCATCACCGTCCAGCGGTTCGACGACGAGGAGCAGGCGGTGCGCTGGGCCAACGGCGTCGAGTACGGCCTCGCCTCCAGCGTGTGGACGACGGACGTCGGACGGGCGCTGCGGGTCAGTCGCCGGCTCGACTTCGGCACGGTGTGGATCAACACCCACATCCCGCTGGTGGCCGAGATGCCGCACGGCGGCTTCAAGCACTCCGGGTACGGCAAGGACCTGTCGGTGTACGCGCTCGAGGACTACACCCGCATCAAGCACGTGATGGCTGCCATCGAGTAAACCCAGGTCACGATTTCGTTGCGAGTCCTCGCAGACGCGACGGAAAGCGTCGCGACACTCTTGTTCCGCACGCGTGTCGGTGTCAGGATTCCGCGCACCACGTCCACCACACCCACTACGCCCATCACGTCCACGGCCAGTACGGCCACCACGGCCACCGTGCCGGTGGGCGCCGCCCGAGTCGTCGAGGAGGAACGGTGACCGACCGTCGGCACGACGTCATCGACCCGGCCACCGGCGAGGTCGTCGACTCCCTGCCGCTGGCAGGTGCCGCCGAGGTCGACGCCGCGGTCGCCCGGGCCCGCCGGGCCGCGCCCGAGTGGGCAGCCGCCACCCCGGCCGAGCGCTCGGCGGCGCTGCACGCGCTGGCACGCCGGCTGGCGCAGACCGCCGAGGACCTGGCCGGCACCGAGACACGGCAGACCGGCAAGGCGATCCGGCTGTCCCGCGAGTTCGACGTCCCCGGCACCGTCGACAACGCCGCGTTCTTCGCCGGTGCCGCCCGCGTGCTCGAGGGGAAGGCCGCCGGGGAGTACTCACCGGACCACACCTCCTACGTGCGCCGCGAGGCGGTCGGCGTGGTCGGCTCGGTAGCGCCGTGGAACTACCCCCTGCAGATGGCGGGCTGGAAGATCCTGCCGGCCGTCGCGGCCGGCAACACGATCGTGCTCAAGCCGAGCGAGCTCACCCCGTTGACCTCGCTCATGGTCGAGCAGGCGTGCCGGGACGCCGGGATGCCCGACGGCGTCGTGTCCGTCGTCGTCGGGACCGGGCCGGAGGCGGGGGAGGCCCTCGTCGGGCACCCGGACGTCGACATGGTGTCGTTCACGGGGTCCACCGCCGTGGGCCGGCGGGTGATGTCGGTCGCGGCCCGGCGGGCGGCCCGCGTGCACCTGGAGCTCGGCGGCAAGGCGCCGTTCGTCGTCCTCGACGACGCCGACCTGCAGGCGGCCGCCCACGGCGCCGTGGCCGGTGCCCTGATCAACGCCGGGCAGGACTGCACCGCCGCCACCCGCGCGATCGTGCCCCGAGCGGTGCACGACGAGTTCGTCGCCGCGGTCGCGGACCTCTTCGCCGGCGTCCGGGTCGGCGACCCCACCGACCCGGCCACCGACATGGGCTCGCTGGTGTCCCGCCGGCAGCAGCAGCGGGTGCACGGCTTCGTCGAGCGGGCCCGCGCGGACGGCGCCACGGTGCTCACCGGCGGGCGCCTGCCCGGTGGTGAGCTGGCGCGGGGCGCCTTCTACGAGCCGACGCTGGTCACCGGGGCCGCACGGGACTCCGAGATCGCCCGTGAGGAGGTGTTCGGGCCGGTCCTCGTCGTGCTGGCCCACGACGGGGACGACGACGCGCTCGAGGTCGCCAACGACACCGAGTACGGCCTGGCGGCGTCGGTGTGGACCCGGGACGTCGTGCGGGCCCAGCGCTTCACCCGTGGCATCCGTGCCGGTGTCGTCTGGGTCAACGACCACATCCCGATCATCAGCGAGATGCCGCACGGGGGCTACAAGTCCTCCGGCTTCGGCAAGGACATGAGCTCGTACTCCCTGGAGGAGTACACGAACGTCAAGCACGTCATGACCGACCTGACCGGCGCCGCGCGCAAGGCGTGGCACCGCACGGTCTTCACCGCCCGAGAGGACCTCCGATGACTCCACCCGTCCGCCGGCCCCGCCGGCCCCGCCGTCCGCTCACCGCCGGCGACCTCGCCGCCGTCCCGCCGCACGTCCGCCCCCTCGTCGCGGCCCAGCTGACCCGCCGCGGGGTGCTGCGCGGTGCCGGGGTGCTGGGCGTCGGAGGCCTGCTCGCCGCCTGCGGCACGGGCTCCGGGACCGAGGGCACCTCCACCGCGGGGACCCTCACCCCCGCTCAGGACCGTTCCGACACCGAGAAGGTCGTCAACTGGGCCAACTGGACCCTCTACCTGGACCAGAGCGAGGACGGGCAGAGCTACCCCACCCTCGAGGCGTTCACCGAGCAGACCGGCATCGAGGTGACCTACAGCGAGGACATCGACGGCAACGACAGCTACTACGGCAAGATCCAGGGCCAGCTCGCCAACGGCCAGGACATCGGCCAGGACATCGTCACGTTCACCGACTGGATGGCCGCGCGGATGATCCGCCAGGGGTACACCCAGGAGCTCGACGAGGCGAACGTCCCGAACAAGAAGAACATCCTGCCCAACCTCGCCGACGTCGACTTCGACCCCGGCCGGCGGCACTCCCTCACCTGGCAGTCCGGCTTCGCCGGTCTGGCGTGGAACACCGAGAAGGTCCCCGAGATGCGCAGCGTCGAGGACCTGTGGCGGCCCGAGCTCAGGGGCCGGGTCGAGGTGCTCGACGAGATGCGGGACACGATGGGGCTGATCATGATGTCCCAGGGCGTCGACATCTCCGGTGACTGGGGCGAGGACGAGTTCGCCGCCGCCCTCGCCGTCCTGGAGGAGCAGATCGCCAGCGGCCAGATCCGCCAGGTGCGCGGCAACTCCTACAAGGAGGACCTCATCTCCGAGGACGCGCTGGCCGTCATCGGCTGGTCCGGGGACATCACCCAGATCAACTTCGAGAACGGCGACAAGTGGGCCTTCGCCCTCCCGGAGTCCGGCGGGACGCTGTGGAGCGACAACCTGCTCGTGCCGATCGGCAGCCCGCACAAGAAGAACGCCGAGACGCTGATGAACTACTACTACGACCCCGAGGTCGCCGCCCAGGTGGCCGCGTGGGTGAACTACATCAGCCCGGTCCAGGGGGCTCGGGAGGCGATGGAGGCGATCGACCCCGAGCTCGTCGACGACCCGCTGATCTTCCCCACCGACGAGTACCTGCAGAACGTCCAGGTGTTCCGCTCCCTGGAGCCGGCCGAGGAGCAGCAGTTCAACGCCGACTTCCAGGCGGTGATCGGCAACTGATGGCGGGCCCCGCCGGCGCCGAGGGTGGCGCCGACCTCGAGCTGGACCGGGTGACGAAGGCCTTCGGGACCTTCACCGCGGTCGACGACCTGTCCCTGACCGTGCCCGCCGGGTCGTTCTTCGCCCTGCTCGGACCCTCCGGGTGCGGCAAGACGACGACGCTGCGGATGGTCGCCGGCCTCGAGCAGCCGACGTCCGGGGCGCTGCGGATCGGCGGACGGGACATCACCGCCGCCAAGCCCCACAAGCGACCGGTCAACACCGTCTTCCAGAACTACGCGCTGTTCCCGCACCTCGACGTTCTCGACAACGTCGCGTTCGGGCTGCGGCGCCGTGGGGTGAAGGACGCGCAGCAGCAGGCGGAGTCCGCGCTCGACCTCGTCGAGCTGCGCCACCTCGCCCGGCGCCGGCCGGCGCAGCTCTCCGGCGGTCAGCAGCAGCGGGTGGCGCTTGCCCGGGCGATCGTCAACCGGCCGTCGGTGCTGCTGCTCGACGAGCCGCTCGGCGCCCTGGACCTGAAGCTGCGGCGCCAGATGCAGGTCGAGCTCAAGCGGATCCAGACCGAGGTCGGCCTCACCTTCGTGCACGTCACCCACGACCAGGAGGAGGCCATGACGATGGCCGACACGGTCGCGGTGATGAACGCGGGCCGGATCGAGCAGATGGGCGCGCCGGCCGAGCTGTACGAGCTGCCCCGCACCGTGTTCGTGGCCAACTTCCTCGGCCAGTCCAACCTCGTCCCGGGCACCGTGGCGGGGCGCCGCGGGGACGCGCTGGAGGTCGAGCTGCTGGGCCGCCGGGCCCTCGTGCCGACCGCGCGGTCCGTCGTCCACGACGGCCGGGTGCTCGTCGGCGTCCGGCCCGAGAAGGTGCACCTCGTCACCGAGGCCGAGGAGGTGCCCACGGACGTCAACGTCCTGGGACCCGGCCGGGTCGTCGACGTCTCCTTCGCCGGGGTCAGCACCCAGTTCCTCGTCGACGTGCCGGGGGCGGGGCGGCTCACCGTGTTCACGCAGAACCTCGAGGTGTCGCCGACCGCCCGCGTCGGCGACACGGTGCACCTGGCCTGGGCCCCGCAGCACGGCTTCGGCCTGGGCGGTGACGAGAACACCCACGCCGGGCTCGAGGAGCTGGAGGCCGAGCTGCGTCCCAGCGGGGTGGGCTGATGGCCCTCGCCGGTGCGCTGCACACATCCGGCGCCGGGGCGGAGGTGTCCCCGCAGCGCCCGGGCCGGCGCGTGCCCTACCTGCTGCTGCTCCCCGGGACCCTGTGGCTGCTCGTCTTCTTCGCGCTGCCGATCGTCGTGCTGTTCAGCACCTCGCTCATGGTCCCGGTGCCCGGCGGCGAGATCGGCGAGTACGCACCGGGGCTGCGGTTCGCCAACTACACCGAGGCCCTGGCCCAGTACTGGCCGCAGTTCCTGCGGTCCTTCGGCTACGGGTTGACCGCCACCGTCCTGGCGCTGGCGATCGGGTACCCGCTGGCGTACGTGATCGCCGTCCGGGCCCGGGGCCGTCCGCTGCTGCAGCAGGTGATGCTGCTCATGGTCATCGCGCCGTTCTTCGTGAGCTTCATCCTGCGCACCCTGGCCTGGCGGCAGATCCTCGCCGACGAGAGCCTGGTCGTGACGACCCTCAAGGCCGTCTCGCTGCTGCCGGACGACGCCCGCCTCACCGCGACGCCGGTCGCCGTGATCGCCGGCCTGACCTACAACTTCCTGCCGTTCATGACGCTGCCGATCTACGCCAGCCTCGAGCGACTGGACCTGCGTCTCATCGAGGCCGGCCAGGACCTGTACGCCAGCGCCGTCGGGACGTTCCGGCGGGTGACGCTGCCGCTGTCCATGCCCGGTGTGGTGGCCGGCACCCTGCTGACGTTCATCCCGGCGACCGGCGACTACGTCAACGCGGCCCTGCTCGGCACCTCCCGGACGGCGATGATCGGCAACGTCATCGACTCCCGGTTCTTCCGGGTCGTCGACTACCCGACCGCCGCGGCCCTGTCGTTCATGCTGATGGGGACGATCGTCGTCCTCGTCGCGCTCTACGTCCGCCGGGCCGGGACGGAGGACCTGGTATGACCGCGGGCGAGGTCGCCGCCGGCGGGGTCGCCGCGGCCCGGGTCGAGCCACCCGTGCGGCGTCGCCGCCGGTTCGCGCTGGGGGACTACCTGCTGCCCGCGTTCGCGGCGCTCGCGTTCGTCTACCTGTTCGTCCCGATCGCCTACACGTTCGTCTTCTCCTTCAACGACTCCGGCAAGAGCAACCTCGTCTGGCAGGGCTTCACCCTGGACAACTGGGCCAACCCGTGCGGGGCGCCGGGGGTGTGCGGCGCGGTCGTCAACAGCATCCAGATCGGGCTGATCGCCACCGTGGCCGCGACGGCGATGGGCACCCTGATCGCCGTCGCCCTCGTGCGCTACCGGTTCCGGTTCCGGTCCACGATGAACCTGCTGATCTTCCTGCCGATGGCCACCCCGGAGGTCGTGCTCGGTGCGTCGCTGCTCGCGCAGTTCCTCAACTTCCGGGTGAACCCGGGGTTCTGGACCATCGTCATCGCCCACACGATGTTCTGCATCAGCTTCGTCGTCGTCACGGTCAAGGCACGAGTGGCGAGCCTCGACCCGCGGCTCGAGGAGGCCGCGGCCGACCTCTACGCCTCGCCGGTGCAGGCGTTCTGGCGGGTCACCTTCCCGCTGCTGCTGCCGGGGATCGCCGTAGCGGCGATGCTCGCGTTCGCCCTCAGCTTCGACGACTTCATCATCACGAACTTCAACTCCGGCAACACCGACACGTTCCCCAAGTTCGTCTACGTCTCGGCCACCCGCGGCATCCCGGCCCAGGCCAACGTCATCGGGTCGGCGATGTTCCTCCTGGCCCTGGGGGTCGTCGTCCTCGGCCGGGTGCTCAGCAGGAGGCGACGGGCCGCGTGAGACGGATGCTCGCGGACGCCGCGCCGACGCCGTACTGGCTGGACCGGCCCGAGCGGCCGGACCCCGCCCCGCGGCTCGTCGCCGACACCGAGGCCGACCTCGTCGTCGTCGGGGGCGGGTTCACCGGACTGTGGGCCGCCCTGCAGGCGGTGGAGGAGGACCCGGGACGCGACGTCGTCCTGCTCGAGGCCGACCTCGTCGCCGAGGGGGCCACCGGACGCAACGGCGGGTTCTGCGCCGCGAGCCTCACCCACGGGCTGGCGAACGGTCTGGACCGGTTCCCCGAGGAGCTGCCCGAGCTGCTGCGCCTGGGCTTCGGCACGCTGGAGGCCATCGCCGCCGCGGTCGAGCGGCACGGCATCGCGTGCGACCTGGAGCGCACCGGCGAGCTCACCGTCGCGGTCCAGCCGTGGCAGGTCGACGAGCTCGCCCGGCTGCACGCCGAGGCGGACCGGCTCGGGCTGCGCTGGCGGCTGCTGGACGGCGAGACGGTGCGGGACGAGGTCGCCTCACCGACGTACCTGGCCGGGCTGGAGGACCCCGACGGGGTCGCCCTGGTCGACCCGGCCCGTCTGGCCTGGGGGCTGCGCGCCGCCTGCCTGCGCCTCGGCGTACGGGTGCACGAGCGGACCCCGGCGACCGCACTGGCCCGGGACCCGTCCGGTGTCCGGGTCAGCACCCCGTACGGCACGGTGCGCGCCGCGAAGGTGCTGCTCGCGACCTCGGCGTTCCCGCCGCTGCTGCCCCGCATCTCGCGGTACGTCGTCCCGGTCTGGGACTACGTGCTGATGACCGCGCCGCTGAGCGCCGAGCAGCGCGCCGCGATCGGCTGGCGTGGGCGGCACGGGATCTCGGACGCCGGTAACCAGTTCCACTACTACCGGCTCACCGCGGACGACCGGCTGCTGTTCGGCGGCTACGACGCGATCTACCACCTGGGCGGCAGCACCGACCCGCGGCACGCCCAGCGCCCGGAGACGTTCGCCCTGCTCGCCGACCACCTCGTGCGGACCTTCCCGCAGCTGGACGGGATCCCGGTCACCCACGCCTGGGGCGGTGTCATCGACACCTGCACCCGGTTCAGCCCGATGTGGGGGACGGCGATGGGCGGCAGGGTCGCCTACGCGGTCGGCTACACCGGTCTCGGGGTCGGCGCGTCCCACTTCGGTGCCCGGACCGCGCTGGACCTGCTCGACGGCAGGGACACCGAGCGGACGCGGCTGTCGATGGTGCGGCGCCGACCCCGGCCGTTCCCGCCCGAGCCGGTCCGCTGGGGCGGCATCCAGATGACCCGCCGGGCGCTGGCGGCCGCCGACCTGCACGGCGGGCGGCGCGGCCCGTGGCTGCGTCTGCTCGACGCCCTCGGTCTCGGTTTCGACTCGTGACCGCCGCCTGCCCGGGCGTCCGGCCGGTCCACGACCGCACGGTGAACGGACGACGATGACCAGGTACGGACCCCAGTTCGGCCCGGACGTGACGTTTCTCGGGGTGCCACGGTGCGACTGGCGCGACCCCACGTCGATGGACGGCGCCGACGTCGTCGTGCTGGGGGCCCCCTTCGACGGCGGAACGTCGCACCGGCCGGGCACCCGGTTCGGGCCGCTGGCCATCCGCACCACCGACTACCTCGCCCACGACGGCTCCCGGCCGTCCCTGGCCCTGCGCACCGACGCGCTGCAGGACCTCGACGTCCGCGACGCCGGGGACGTGGAGATGCCACCGGGCCACATCGAGCGCTCCCTGGCCGCCCTGGAGGAGGCGGTCGGCGCGGTGGCCGCCGCCGGGGCGGTGCCCGTCGTCCTCGGCGGGGACCACAGCGTGACGTACGCCGACGCCCGTGGCGTCGCGGCGCACCACGGCGAGGGCCGGGTGTCGATGATCCACTTCGACGCGCACGCCGACACCGGTGACATCGAGTTCGGGTCGCTGTGGGGTCACGGGCAGCCGATGCGCCGCCTCATCGAGTCCGGTGCGCTCCGCGGTGACCGCTTCCTGCAGATCGGCCTGCGGGGGTACTGGCCGGGGCCGCAGACGCTGCGCTGGATGGCCGGGCAGCGGATGCGCTCCTTCGAGATGAGCGAGATCGGCGCCCGCGGGCTCGCAGCCTGTCTCGACGAGGCCTTCACCATCGCGGTCGACGACTGCGACGGGGTCTTCCTGTCCGTCGACATCGACGTCGCGGACCCCGGTCACGCACCCGGCACGGGCACCCCCGAGCCCGGTGGTCTCACCGCGCGCGAGCTGCTCGACGCGGTGCGGCGGACCTGCCTGGAGGTGCCCGTGGTCGGGGTCGACGTCGTCGAGGTGTCCCCGCCCTACGACCACGCCGACATCACCGCCGCGCTCGCCAACCGGGTGGTCCTCGAGGCGCTGTCGGCGATCGCCCGACGCCGCCAGGACGCCGCCGCCGGCACCACCTGGCAGCCCGCCCGGCCGCTCCTGGACGGTCGGCTCGACCCGGACCCCGAGGAGGCCCCCTGATGCGCATCCTGCTGGTCGGCGCCGGAGGCGTCGGCGACGCCTTCGCCCGGATCGCCGCCCGCCGTGACTTCTTCGAGCACCTGGTGGTCGCCGACCAGGACCCGCGGCGGGCGCAGCGCACCGTCGCCGCGGTGCGGGAGCGGCACCCGGGCGAGGACCGGCTGGTCGCCGCCCGGGTCGACGCCTCGTCCGCCGCCGAGGTCACCGCGCTGGCCCGCGAGCACGGCGTCACCCACGTGCTGAACGCCGTCGACCCCCGCTTCGTGCTGCCGGTGTTCGAGGGTCCCCTGGCCGCCGGTGCCGACTACCTCGACATGGCGATGTCCCTGTCCCGGCCGCACCCGGAGCAGCCGTGGTCCCGGACCGGGGTCAAGCTTGGGGACGAGCAGTTCGCGGCCGCGCCGCGCTGGGAGCGGGCCGGCCGGCTCGCGCTGGTCGGGATGGGGGTCGAACCGGGGCTGTCCGACGTCTTCGCCCGGTACGCCGTCGACCACCTCTTCTCCGACGTCGACGAGCTGGGTACCAGGGACGGGTCCAACCTCACGGTCGACGGCCCGGACGGGCCCGCGTTCGCGCCGTCCTTCTCGATCTGGACGACGATCGAGGAGTGCCTCAACCCGCCGCTCGTCTGGGAGCGGGACCGCGGCTGGTACACCACCGAGCCGTTCTCCGAGCCCGAGGTGTTCGACTTCCCCGGTGGGATCGGCCCCGTCGAGTGCGTGCACGTCGAGCACGAGGAGGTCGTCCTCATGCCCCGCTGGCTCGACGCCCGGCGGGTGACGTTCAAGTACGGACTCGGGGCGGACTTCATCGACGTCCTGCGCACCCTGCACCGGCTCGGGCTGGACCGGACCGAGCCGGTGCGGGTCGGTGGTGTGCAGGTGTCCCCGCGGGACGTGGTCGCCGCCTGCCTGCCGGACCCGGCCACGCTGGGTGACCGGATGCGCGGCGCGACCTGCGCCGGGCTGTGGGTGACCGGGACGGGCCGGGACGGGGCGCCGCGGGAGGTGTACCTCCACCACGTCGTCGACAACTCCTGGTCGGTGCGCGAGTACGGCGTCCAGTGCGTCGTGTGGCAGACGGCAGTCAACCCGGCGGTTGCCCTCGAGCTGCTGGCCCGAGGCACCTGGCGCGGGACGGGCGTGCTGGGGCGGAGGCCTTCGACGCCGTGCCCTTCCTCGAGCTGCTCGCGGCGCCGGACGGCTACGCCTCCCCGTGGGCACTGCAGGAGCGCACGCCGTCCTGACGTCCGCCTCCCGGACCACCGGGTGCGCGGACGCCGCCGGCCGGGCAGGATGCCGGCGTGCAGGCGGCCGGTGGCAGCGAGGTGTGGCTGGTCCGGCACGGGGAGACCCGGTGGAGCCGGGAGCACCGCCACACGTCGGTGACCGACCTCGAGCTCACCGCCGCCGGCGTGGCCGCCGCGAGGGCGCTGGAACCCCGCCTGCGCGGGACCGCCTTCGACCTGGTGCTGACCAGCCCGCTGCGCCGGGCCCGGGACACCGCCCGGATCGCCGGGTTCGCCGACGCGGTCGTCGACGACAGGCTGCACGAGTGGCGGTACGGCGACGTCGAGGGCGTCAGCACGGCGGCGATGCGTCAGAGGGTCGCCGGCTGGACGGTCTGGACGCACGAGGTCCCCGGCGGGGAGCAGGTGGACGATGTCGCCCGGCGCGCCGACGGGGTCGTCGAGCGGCTCCGTGACGCCGGCCGCTCGCTGGTGTTCGCCCACGGGCACCTGCTGCGGGTGCTCGCCGTGCGCTGGCTGGGCCTGGACGCCCGCGCCGGGGCCCACCTGCGCCTCGACACCGGCACCGTGTCCGTGCTCGGCTGGGAGCGCGAGACGCCGGCCGTCGTGCGCTGGAACGCCTGACGGGGCTCAGCTCGGCGGCTGCACCGGCTCGGCGCCACGGTGGATGGGGACACCGGTGAACTCCACGTCGACCGGCGCGGTGAAGCGTCGTCCGTTGATCTCGTCGTGGCGCATGAACGTGGGCGGCTCGACGTGCACCCGGAGGGTGTACTCGCCGTCCTCCGGCAGCGACCAGTTGCGGGCGTAGTGGTAGAGCATCGGGTGCCACACCAGCTCCTGGGGGAACGGGCCGAGCTCCTGCCCGCTCGGGCTGACCAGGGTCGCGCTGACCTCCAGGCCGGGGATGAACCGGCCGTCGGCGGCGTCGCACACTGCGACCTCGACGTGCGCGTTGGTGTCGCCGGGGTTGTGCCACACCAGCTCCCCGTCGGTGAGCTGGTACATCCCTTCGGCCTCCTCGATGGCGTACCCGACCAGGTACTCACCGACCTGCTGCATGCCGCCGGTGTCGGCGACCTCCTGGGCCATGTGCTCCAGGGCCCGCCGGTAGGCCTGGCCCTGGGCGACGGCGAGCTCGAGCTGGCGGTCGGTGGCCTCCGAGGACGTCGGGTCCATGGGCGGTGTGCCCGGTGCGCTGGTCATTCACCCCTCCTGTGCCGTGCGGTCTTCTCCGAGAGTGCCCGGTGGCCCGGCGCGGCGCATCCCGGGAGCCGGGCCAGCGCTGGACCGGTCACCCCAGCGACTGCAGGGCCCGTCCGAACGACGCGGTGTGCCGGTCGACGTCCTGCGCCGAGGTCTGCGGGGACATCAGCGCCATGTTGTGGAAGGGGGTGAGCAGCACCCCGTCGTTGAGGGCGGCCAGGTGCAGGTACTGCTGGAGGGCGAAGTCGTCCGCGGCGGCGGCCTCGGCGCCGGTGCGCGGTGGCTCGGCGGAGAACGCGTACTCCGCCCGGCACCCCAGCCGGGTGACGTGCCAGGGCACCCCGTGCTCGGCGAGGGACTGCTGCACCCCTGCCGTCCAGCGGACCGCCATCTGCTCCATGTGCCCGAACGCCTCGTCGGTGAGCACCTCGGTCAGCGTCGCCCGGACCGCGGCGAGGGACAGCGCGTTGCCGGCCAGCGTGCCCCCCACCCCGCCGACGTCGACGTCCTCCAGGTCGACGGACGCACGCACCCGCTGGGCCAGCTCGGCGGTCATCCCGAACGCCCCCGCCGGGACGCCGCCCCCGATCGTCTTGCCGACGACCACGGCGTCCGGCTGCAGGCCCCAGGCCCTGGTGCAGCCGCCCGGCCCGGCGCACAGCGTGTGCGTCTCGTCCAGGACGAGCAGCACGCCGTAGCGCGTGCACAGGTCACGCAGCGCCTCGTGGTACCCCGGCTCCGGCAGCACGATGCCGATGTTCGTCATCGCCGGCTCCAGCAGCGCGCACGCCACCTCACCGGTCGACAGCGCGGCCTCCAGCGCGTCCACGTCGTTGAACGGGACGACGACGGTCGTCACCGCGGGGTCGACCGGGGGGCCGATGTTGCCGCGCCGGGCCACGACCCGGCCGGTGCCCGGGTCGAGGGTGGCGAAGGTCTCGTCGACGGTCCCGTGGTAGCAGTAGTCGACCACCAGCACCTTGGGGCGGCCCGTGACGTGCCGGGCGTAACGGATCAGGTGCCGGTTCGCGTCGGTCGCCGAGAGCGTGAACTGCCACTGCGGGACGCCGAATCGGCGGCCGAGCTCCTCCGCTGCCAGCACCGCGTCCTGCGTCGGCAGCATCGCCGTGATCCCGCGCCCGACCTGCTCGCGGACGGCGGCGACGGTGGCCGCGGGGGAGTGCCCCACCATCGCGCCGGTGTCGCCGAGGCACAGGTCCACGTGGTCGATGCCGTCCACGCAGGTGAAGTGCGCACCGTGCGCCTCGTCGACGAAGACCGGGAACGGGCCCGGCCACTTGGCCATCCACGACATCGGGACGCCGCCGGGCATCGACTCCTGCGCCCTCGCCGCGAGCTCCCGTGACCGTGGCCTGGCCGCGACGAACCGCTGCGTCTCGGCCGCGGTCAGCTCGGCGAGCCGGTCGGCGTTCACGCGACACTCTCCGCCACGGCTGACTCGAGGACGTCCAGGGCCTCGTCGAGCAGCCGCGGGGCGATCGTCAGCGGGGGCAGGAACCGCAGGACGTTGCCGTAGGTGCCGGCGGTCAGCGTGACGACACCGGCGGCGTGGCACGCCGCGCTGATCCGCGCGGCCTGCGCCGCGTCCGGCTCGATGGTCCCCGGGCGGACCAGCTCGATCGCGAGCATGGCCCCGCGGCCGCGGACGTCCCCGATCCCCGGGTGGCGCTGCGCCATGGCCTGCAACCGAGGCAGCATCTGCTCCTCGATGGCCCGGGCCCGGGCCGGCAGGTCGTCCTCGACGAGGGTGCGCATGGCCGCCAGCGCCGCGGCGCAGGCGACCGGGTTGCCGCCGTACGTCCCGCCCAGACCGCCGGGGTGGACGGCGTCCACCACCTCGGCCCTCCCGACGACGCCGGCCAGGGGCAGGCCCCCGGCGACGCCCTTGGCAACCGTCATGAGGTCGGGCACGACCCCCTCGTGCTCGCAGGCGAACACCCGGCCGGTGCGTCCGAACCCGGTCTGGATCTCGTCGGCGACGAGCAGCACCCCGTGCTGGCGGCACCAGCGCTCCACGGCGGGTAGGAAGCCGGGAGCGGGGACGACGAAGCCGCCCTCGCCCTGGATCGGCTCCACGACGACGCACGCCACGCGGTCGGCGCCGACCTGGGTGGTGACGGCGTCCAGCGCCCGGGCAGCCGCCTCCTCGCCGGTGACCGGTGCCGGCTCCCGGAACGGGTAGGACGTCGGCACCCGGTAGACCTCACCCGCGAACGGCCCGAACCCGCTCTTGTACGGCATGGCCTTGGCGGTCATCGCCATCGTGAGGTTCGTGCGGCCGTGGTAGGCGTGGTCGAGGACGACGACGGCGTCCCGCCCGGTGGCGTGCCGGGCGATCTTCACCGCGTTCTCCACCGCCTCGGCGCCGGAGTTGAACAGCGCCGCCCGCTTCGGGTGGGACCCCGGGGACAGCTCCGCCAGGCGCTCGCAGACCGCGACGTAGCCCTCGTAGGGCGTGACCATGAAGCAGGTGTGGGTGAAGGCTGCGACCTGCTCCTGCACGGCGTGGACCACGGCCGGTGCGGCGTGCCCCACGTTGACGACGGCGATCCCGGAGCCCAGGTCGATGAGGTGGTTGCCGTCGACGTCGACGATCACGGCTCCGCCGGCGCGCTCGACGTAGACCGGCAGCGTCGTGGCGACGCCGCGGGCCACGGCGGACTCCTTGCGGGCGGCGAGCTCCCGCGAGCGCGGGCCGGGCACCGGGGTGAGGAGTCGGCGGACCTGCTCGACGCCATTGACGACGTCAGGTGCGGGGGCGGTTGTCATGCCGGCATGGTAGTGATGGATACGCCTGTGTCACCAGGCCTGGACGACGGATTCCGTGGGTCCAGCCGAAATCGCCCCCGGCATCCGTGGTCCACACCGACGGTCGACTCGGTAGAGTCGGTGCCCATGACCGGACTCTCGGAGCGCGAGCGCGCGGTGCTGGACGCGGTCCCCACGGGACTGCTCATCGGCGGGACGTGGCGGGACGCCGCATCCGGCCGGCGACTGGACGTCGAGGACCCGGCGACCGGGCAGGTGATCGCCACGGTCGCGGACGCCGACGTCCAGGACGGGGACGCCGCGCTCACCGCGGCGGTCGAGGCGCAGGCGGGCTGGGCCGCCACCCCACCCCGGGAGCGCGCGGAGATCCTGCGCCGCTCCTTCGAGGCGGTGATGGACCGCCAGGAGGACCTGGCGCTCCTGATGACCCTGGAGATGGGCAAGTCGCTGGCGGAGTCCCGCGGCGAGATCGCCTACGGCGCGGAGTTCCTCCGTTGGTTCTCCGAGGAGGCGGTGCGGGTCCACGGCCGGTACTCGGTCGCCCCCGCCGGCGGCAGCCGTCTGCTGACGATGAAGCAGCCGGTCGGGCCCTGCCTGCTCATCACCCCGTGGAACTTCCCGCTGGCGATGGGCACCCGCAAGATCGGGCCGGCGGTCGCCGCAGGCTGCACGATGGTGGTCAAACCGGCGTCGGCCACACCCTTGTCGATGCTGGCGCTCGCGGACGTCATGCAGGAGGCCGGCCTGCCGCCCGGAGTGCTCAACGTCGTCACCACCTCCTCGACAGGCGCGGTGATGGAGCCGCTCATCCGCGACGCGCGGCTGCGCAAGCTGTCCTTCACCGGGTCCACCGAGGTGGGTCGGCGGCTCGTCGAGCAGTCCGCCGACCAGCTGCTGCGGGTGTCCATGGAGCTCGGCGGCAACGCACCGTTCCTCGTCTTCGCCGACGCCGACCTCGACGCCGCGGTCGACGGCGCCATGCTGGCGAAGATGCGGAACATCGGCGAGGCGTGCACCGCCGCCAACCGCTTCCACGTCCACGCCGACGTCGCCGAGGAGTTCTCCCGCCGGCTGGCCGAGCGGATGGCCGCCCTCACCGTCGGCCGGGGCACCGATGACGGCGTCCAGGTCGGACCCCTCGTCGACGAGCGGCAGCGCAGCACCGTGGACGAGCTGGTCCGCGACGCCGTCGCCCGGGGAGCCACCGTGCTCACCGGCGGCGAACGCGTCGGGGACGCCGGCTACTTCTACGCGCCCACCGTGCTCGGCGACGTCCCGGCCGGTGCCCGCATCCTCGCCGAGGAGGTCTTCGGGCCGGTGGCCCCGGTCACGACGTTCCGCACCGACGACGAGGCCGTCGCAGCCGCCAACGACACCCCATACGGGCTCGTCGCCTACGTCTTCACCCGCGACCTCGACCGCGCGCTGCGAGTCGCCGAGCGGCTGCAGACCGGCATGGTCGGGCTCAACACCGGCGTGGTGTCGAACCCGGCCGCGCCGTTCGGCGGGGTCAAGGCCAGCGGCTTCGGCCGGGAGGGCGGCTTCGAGGGCATCGAGGAGTACCTGGAGACCAAGTACGTCGGCATCTCTCTGCCCTAGACCACCTGCCCTAGACCACCTGCCTGCCCTGGACCCGCCGGCGTGCCCTGCCGCGGGCACGGAGGGGGCAGTCGGTGGGCTGGAGGACACTGGGGTTCGTGACGCCCCGTGACGTGGTCCTGCTCGGCTCCACCGGGTCCATCGGCACCCAGGCCGAGGACGTCGTCCGGCGCAACCCGGACCGGTTCCGCGTCGTCGGCGTGGCCGCCGGCGGGCGGGACCTGGTCGCGCTCGCCGAGCAGGCGGTCCGGCTGCGGGTGCAGACGGTCGCGGTCGCCGACCCGGGGGCCGCGGCCGCCCTGGGCGAGGCCCTTCGCGCCGCCCGCGCCAGGGTCCCCGACCCCGGTCCCGTCCCGGAGGTGCTGGCCGGCCCGCAGGCCGCCACCGAGCTCGCCGCCCGGCCGTGCGACGTCGTCCTCAACGGGATGACCGGCTCCGTCGGCCTGGCCCCGTCCCTGGCCGCCCTGCAGGCGGGACGCACCCTGGCCCTGGCGAACAAGGAGTCCCTCGTCGTCGGTGGCCCGCTGCTGACCCGCGCCGCCGCTCCGGACCAGATCGTGCCGGTGGACTCCGAGCACTCCGCGCTGGCGCAGTGCCTGCGGGCCGGACGCCGCGACGAGGTGCGTCGCCTCGTGCTCACCGCGTCCGGCGGGCCGTTCCGCGGACGCTCCCGGGCCGAGCTCGCCGACGTCACCCCCCAGCAGGCGCTCGACCACCCGACCTGGTCGATGGGCCCGGTGGTCACCGTGAACTCCGCGACCCTCGTGAACAAGGCGCTCGAGGTGATCGAGGCGCACCTGCTGTTCGACGTCGGGTACGAGGCGATCGACGTGGTCGTGCACCCGCAGTCGGTGGTGCACTCGATGGTCGAGTTCGTCGACGGCTCGACCCTCGCCCAGGCCTGCCCGCCCAGCATGCTCATCCCCATCGCGCTCGGGCTGGCCTGGCCCGAGCGGGTCCCGGGTGCCGCGCCCGGCTGCGACTGGTCGGCGGCGACGTCCTGGGAGTTCCTGCCGCTGGACGAGGCGGCCTTCCCCGCCGTCCGGCTGGCCCGGGACGTCGGGCGCGCCGGCGGCGCCCTGCCGGCGGTCTACAACGCGGCCAACGAGGAGGCGGTCGCGGCCTTTCTCGCCGGGGGCCTGCCCTTCCTGGGAATCGTCGACACGGTCCAGCGGGTTGTGGACGACGCGGTGCGCGACGAGTCGGTGCCCACCGGCGACGACGTGGTGCTCGGTGACGTGCTGGCGGCCGAGACGTGGGCCCGCAGCCGGGCGCACCGGCTGCTCGAGGGGAGGGTGGGACGATGACCGAGGTGGTCGCCTACACCGTCGGCGTGCTCGTCGTCGTCGTGGGGCTCGCGCTGTCCATCGCCCTGCACGAGATCGGGCACCTGGTGCCGGCCAAACGCTTCGGGGTCAAGGTCACCCAGTACATGGTCGGGTTCGGGCCCACCCTGTGGGCGCGCCGGCGCGGGGAGACCGAGTACGGCGTCAAGTGGGTCCCGCTCGGCGGCTACATCCGGATGATCGGCATGTTCCCCCCGGCGCCCGGCTCGGACGACCGCCACCTGCGGGCCTCGTCCACCGGCCCGCTGCAGTCCCTCGCCGACGAGGCCCGGCGGGCCAGCGCCGAGGAGATCGAGCCTGGCGACGAGGACCGGGTCTTCTACCGGCTCCCGGTCGCCAAGCGCCTGGTGATCATGCTGGGTGGCCCGGTGATGAACCTCGTGCTGGCCGTGGTCTTCCTCGGGGTCACCGTCGTCGGCATCGGTCTGCCCACGCTCACCCCGACCGTGTCCGCGGTCTCGGAGTGCGTCGTCCCGGTGACCCGGGCGGACCAGACCTGTGGGCCCGGGGACCCGGCCGCCCCGGCCGCCGAGGCCGGCATCCGGACCGGGGACGTCATCCTCGCCGTCGACGGCCGCCCCACCCCGGACTGGCGCTCGGTGCAGGAGGCCATCCGCGGCGCCGCCGGGCGCACGGTCCCCGTCGTCGTCGAGCGCGACGGGCAGCGCCTCGAGCTGTCCGCCCCGATCATCGCCGACGACCGGCCCGCCCTGGACGCGGCCGGCGAGCCGGTCCTGGACGCCGACGGTGAGCCGGTGCTCGAGCAGGTCGGCTTCCTCGGGGTGTCTCCCAGCCAGGAGCTCGTCCCCCAGCCGGTCACCGAGGTGCCGGCCGTCGTCGGCGACGCCGTCGTCCAGACCGCCGCCATCATCATCGACCTGCCGGCCCGGATGGTCGACGTCGCCGAGGCCGCCTTCGGGGACGCCGAGCGCGACCCGCAGGGGCCGATCGGCGTCGTCGGGGTCGGTCGGCTCTCCGGTGAGGTCGCCACCAGCGACCTGCTCGCCAGCACCCAGGAACGGGTGGCGGTGATGCTCTCGCTGCTCGGGTCGCTCAACGTCGCGCTGTTCGTGTTCAACCTGCTGCCGCTCATGCCGCTGGACGGCGGGCACGTGGCCGGCGCCCTGTGGGAGGGTGCCCGCCGCCAGCTGGCCCGGCTCCGCGGGCGGCCCGACCCCGGCCCGGTCGACATCGCCCGGCTGCTGCCGCTGACCTACGCGGTCGCCATCGTCCTCGTCGGGATGTCCGGCCTGCTGCTGTACGCGGACGTCGTCCGACCGGTCACCCTCGGGGGCTGAGATGTCCTGCCCACGGGCCGGGCGGCCCAGGCTGCCCTGATCGCGGATACTGGAGCCATGTCGAGTCCTGCCAGCACGCCGACCCCCGGACGCCCCGCTGCCCCCGGCACCCCGGTGGGGCTCGGCATGCCGGCCCTGCCACCGCCGGTGCTCGCCCCCCGACGTCGCAGCCGCACGATCCGGGTGGGGTCGGTCGAGGTCGGCGGCGACGCGCCGATCAGCGTCCAGTCGATGACGACGACGCCCACCGCGGACGTCAACGCGACCCTGCAGCAGATCGCCGAGCTCACGGCCGCCGGCTGCGACATCGTCCGGGTCGCCTGCCCCAGCCAGGACGACGCGGACGCGCTGCCAGCCATCGCCGGCAAGTCCCAGATCCCGGTCATCGCCGACATCCACTTCCAGCCGAAGTACGTGTTCGCCGCGATCGAGGCCGGGTGCGCGGGCGTCCGGGTCAACCCGGGCAACATCCGCAAGTTCGACGACCAGGTCAAGGAGATCGCCCAGGCGGCCAAGGACCACGGCACCTCCATCCGGATCGGCGTCAACGCCGGGTCGCTCGACAAGCGGCTGCTCGACAAGTACGGCAGGCCGACCGCCGAGGCGCTCGTGGAGTCCGCGGTGTGGGAGGCGTCGCTGTTCGAGGAGCACGACTTCCACGACTTCAAGATCTCCGTCAAGCACAACGACCCGGTGGTCATGGTCCGCGCCTACGAGATGCTGGCCGAGCGGGGGGACTGGCCGCTGCACCTCGGTGTCACCGAGGCGGGCCCGGCGTTCCAGGGGACGATCAAGTCCGCGGTCGCGTTCGGGGCGCTGCTCAGCAAGGGCATCGGTGACACGATCCGGGTGTCGCTGTCCGCACCCCCGGTGGAGGAGGTCAAGGTCGGGCTGCAGATCCTCGAGTCGCTCAACCTGCGCCCGCGCCGTCTGGAGATCGTCTCCTGCCCGTCCTGCGGCCGCGCTCAGGTGGACGTGTACAAGCTCGCCGAGGAGGTCACCGCCGGGCTCGAGGGGATGGAGGTGCCGCTCCGCGTCGCCGTCATGGGGTGCGTCGTCAACGGGCCCGGCGAGGCCCGCGAGGCCGACCTGGGCGTCGCCTCCGGCAACGGCAAGGGCCAGATCTTCGTCAAGGGCGAGGTCATCAAGACGGTGCCCGAGTCGCAGATCGTCGAGACGCTCATCGAGGAGGCCATGCGGATCGCCGAGGAGATGGGCGAGGACGTCGAGGGCACGCCCTCCGTGAGCGTCGGCTGAGGTGCTGCGCCAGCCCGTGACGGTGCTGGACGACGCCGCCGCCGGCGCCGTCCTGGAGCTGTGCGAGCAGGACCCCGTCGCCAACGTGTTCGTGTCCTCCCGGGTCGCCGCCGTCGGCTGCGACCCGCGCCGGCTCGGCGGGGAGCTGTGGGGGTACTGGCGGCGGGGTCGGCTGCGGGCCGCGTGCTGGGCGGGCGCCAACCTCGTCCCGGTCGGGGTCGACGACGTCGCGGTCGACGCGTTCGCCGCTCGCGCGCGGCGCCAGGGTCGCCGGTGCTCCTCGCTGGTCGGCCCGGCCGAGGGCGTGCTCGCGCTGTGGGACCGGCTCGAGCCCGCGTGGGGGCCGGCGCGCGACGTCCGGCCCGACCAGCCGCTGCTCGCCATCGCCGCCGACCCGCTGGTCGCGCCGGACCCCGCCGTCCGGGCGACCACCGAGGCCGACCTCGACCTGCTGTACCCGGCCTGCGTGGCGATGTTCACCGAGGAGGTCGGGTACTCCCCGGAGACCGGGGACGGCGGCGCGACCTACCGGCGCCGGGTCGCCGAGCTCGTCCGGCTCGGTCGCTCGTTCGCCCGCATCGACGAGGTGGACGGCCGCCGGCGGGTCGTGTTCAAGGCCGAGCTCGGCGCGGTCGCCCCCGGCGTCGTCCAGGTCCAGGGCGTGTGGGTGCACCCGGCGCTGCGCGGTCGCGGGCTCGCCGCACCGGGGATGGCCGCGGTCGTCGCGCTCACCAGGGAGCGGTTCACCTGGGCCGGCCGGGACACCGTCGTCAGCCTCTACGTCAACTCGTTCAACCGGCGAGCCGTCGCCGCCTACGAACGGGTGGGGATGCAGCACGTCGGGCGCTTCGCCACCGTCCTGTTCTGAGGCCCCCGGCCCTCTTCTGAGGTCCCCGGGCCTGTTCTGAGGCCCCCGGCGATGATCGCCGCCGGGGGAGGAGCCGCGGGGCGCAACGGGCCTGGCGCACGCTCTGGCAGGCTCCGACTCCTCCCCACCTGGCGATCAGCCCGCGACGTCGCGAAGCACCCCGATCACCCACTCCTGGTCGAGCATGACGTCCTCCCAGGCGAACCGCAGCACCGTCCACCCGGCGCGCACCAGCTCGTCGTAGCGGCGGGCGTCCCGGCGCAGCGCCCTGCGGTCGCCGTGCCACTCGAAGGAGTCCGCCTCGAGCACGACGCGTCGCCGCCGGTCGGCGAGGTCCACCCGGGCCGGGCGCCCCGCGTCGATGCGGACCTGCGGCTCGAAGCCCGTGCAGCCGGCGCTCAGCGCGAGCCCGCGCAGGGCCGACTCGAACGGGTTGGCCGCCCGGCCGTCGGCGTGCTCGGCGACCCAGCAGGCGGCGCGCCGGCCCCGACGTCGGCGAACGGCCGCCGCCAGGAGGTCCTCCCGGTGGACGAGCCCGAGCCGCAGCGCCCCGTCGGCCACCGCAAGAGCCTCCAGCCGGTCGAGGTCGGCAGCACAGTCCAGCACCGTCCGCAGCGGGGTCGTCACCGCTGCGCGCCGCTCGACGTCGGCGGGGGCCAGCGACCGCCAGCGGTACACGACGTCCGACCGGGGCGGGGGGTGGGCGTTGGGCGGCACCGTGACGGACGCGGTCTCGGGCGGCAGCAGCAGCGGCAGCCGGTGCTGCTCGGCGGCGGACAGGTGGCTCACCACCCCGCCGCACCGCGCCGCCACCTCTCGGGCGGTGGGCAGCTCGGGCAGGGCGTACACGCCGCGCGCCGCGCGCAGCACGAGCCCGGCCTGCAGCGCCGAGCGCAGCGCGTGCTGGGTCACGTGCTCCGCCAGCTGCGTCCACGTCGCCGTGCCGCCGTGCCGGCGCACCACCATCTCGGGGGTCAGGCCCGTCCGCACCCGGCTGAGCGTGCCGCGCGCCGCAGGGTCCCCGCGCTCGTCGTCCACAGGCGATCGCCACCGCAGGAGGTGGAACCGCGGAGCGCGCGCCGCGGTTCGGGGCCGGCAGCGCGGAACTCCTCCTGGCGTGGCGATCACCCGAGCCGGGCCGGGCAGGTGCAGGGCGGCGGGGCGGCAGGGTGGCGGGGGAGCCGGGGCGGCGGGGCGGCGGGGCGGCGGGGCGGCAGTGCGGCAGGGCGGGGCGGGCTCGTCGCTAGGCTCCGGCCCATGATCCTGCGGATGTCGTCCCTGTTCCTGCGCACCCTGCGCGAGGACCCGGCGGACGCCGAGGTGCCCAGTCACCGGCTGCTCGTGCGGGCCGGTTACATCCGCCGTGCGGCCCCGGGCATCTACAGCTGGCTGCCGCTCGGCGTCCGGGTGCTGCGCAACGTGGAGCGGATCGTCCGCGAGGAGATGGACGCCATGGGCGCCCAGGAGGTGCACTTCCCGGCGCTGCTGCCCCGAGAGCCCTACGAGGCCACCGGGCGCTGGACCGAGTACGGCCCGAACCTGTTCCGGCTCACCGACCGCAAGCAGGGCGACTACCTCCTCGGCCCCACCCACGAGGAGATGTTCACCCTGCTCGTCAAGGACCTGTACTCCTCGTACAAGGACCTGCCGCTGTCCCTCTACCAGATCCAGACCAAGTACCGGGACGAGGCGCGTCCCCGTGCCGGCCTGCTGCGCGGCCGCGAGTTCGTCATGAAGGACTCCTACTCCTTCGACGTCGACGACGCCGGCCTCGAGCGCTCCTACCGGGCCCACCGCGACGCCTACGTGCGGATCTTCGACCGGCTCGGCATGGACTACGTCATCGTCACCGCGATGTCCGGGGCGATGGGCGGGTCGGCCAGCGAGGAGTTCCTCGTGCCGGCCGTCAACGGCGAGGACACCTACGTGCGGTGCACGCGCTGCGACTACGCCGCGAACGTCGAGGCCGTCCGGGTCCCCGTCCCCGAGCCGGTGCCGGCCGGCGACGCACCCGCCGCCCACGTCGAGGACACCCCCGGTACGCCGACCATCGACACCCTCGTCGACCACCTCAACGAGCGGTTCCCCCGCGCGGACCGGCCGTGGACCGCCGCCGACACGCTGAAGAACGTCCTCGTCGTCCTCGTCCACCCCGACGGCCGGCGCGAGCCGCTCGCCGTCGGCCTCCCCGGCGACCGTGACGTCGACGAGAAGCGCCTGGCGGCACAGGTGGAGCCCGCGGTCGTCGAGCCGTTCACCGAGGCCGACTTCGCGGCGAACCCCGTGCTGCGCAAGGGCTACATCGGCCCCGGCGTGCTCGGGACCGACCGCGCCAGCGGCGTCCGCTACCTCCTGGACCCCCGGGTCGTCGACGGCACACGGTGGGTGACCGGCGCCGACCAGGACGGCCGGCACGTGCTCGGCCTCGTCGCCGGCCGTGACTTCACCGCGGACGGCACGATCGAGGCGGCCGAGGTCCGTGACGGCGACCCCTGCCCCCAGTGCGGCGGGGCGCTGGAGTCCGCCCGGGGCATCGAGATGGGCCACGTGTTCCAGCTCGGCCGCAAGTACGCCGAGTCCCTCGGGCTGCGGGTCCTCGACGAGAACGGCAAGCTCGTCACGGTGACCATGGGGTCCTACGGGATCGGCGTGTCCCGTGCCGTCGCCGCGATCGTCGAGAACAGCCACGACGACCTCGGCATCGTCTGGCCCCGCGCCGTCGCGCCGGCCGACGTCCACCTCGTCGCGGCCGGCAAGGACGCCTCGGTGCTCGAGGCCGCCGCAGCCCTCGCCGACGACCTCGACGCGGCCGGCCTCACCGTCCTGCACGACGACCGGCCCCGGGTGAGCCCCGGGGTGAAGTTCAAGGACGCCGAGCTCATCGGCGTCCCGACCGTCGTCACGGTCGGACGCCGGCTGGCGGACGGCGTGGTGGAGGTCACCGACCGCGCCACCGGTGAGCGCTCCGACGTGCCGGTGGCGGACGCGGCCGCGCACCTCGTCGCCGTGTGCCGCGGCTGACCCGGCCACCGTGGAGCTGACCGACCTCGGCGCCGGCACCGTCATCCTGCTGCTGCTCGCGGCCCTGTCCGCCGGCTGGGTCGACGCCGTCGTCGGCGGCGGAGGGCTCCTCCAGCTCCCCGCGCTGCTGCTCGTGCCCGGGATGACCCCGCTGAACGCCCTGGCGACGAACAAGGTCGCCAGCATCTTCGGCACCGCGACGAGCAGCATCACGTACTACCGCCGCGTCCACCCGGACCTGCGGACCGCGCTGCCGATGGCCGGACTGGCCCTGGTCGGAGCGGCCGGCGGGGCGCTGTCGGCCAGCCTGCTGCCCGAGCAGGTGCTGCAGCCGGTCATCGTCGTCGCCCTGCTCGCGGTCGCCGTCTACACCCTGGCCCGGCCCGCGCTCGGGGAGGCCACCGCGCTGCGCTGGCACGGACGCCGCCACCACCTGGCAGCCGGGGCCGCCGGAGCGGCGATCGGGTTCTACGACGGCATCCTCGGACCGGGCACCGGGTCGTTCCTCGTCTTCACCCTCGTCGGGCTGCTCGGCTACGCCTTCCTCGAGGCCAGCGCCAAGGCGAAGATCGTCAACTTCGCGACGAACCTGGGCGCGCTGCTCGTGTTCGTCCCCCAGGGGGCGGTGCTGTGGGGGCTGGGCCTGCTCATGGGCTCGGCGAACCTGCTCGGCGGCTACCTCGGCGCCCGGACGGCGGTCGCCCGCGGCAGCGGCTTCGTGCGGGTGGTGTTCCTGCTCGTCGTCGGCGCGCTCATCCTGCGGCTCGGCTGGCAGGTCGTGACCGGCGGCTGACCCCGCGCGGGTACTCAGTGCAGCCCGGGCAGGGCGGTGGGCGTCCCGGTCCACCGGACCTCCCGGACGGCGGTCCCCACGAGCAGGTCCGCGCCGAGCAGCCGGACGCTGCCGGTCGCGGCCGCCACCGGGGCGTAGTGGCCGGCGAGGCGCCGCTCGATCCCGGCGGCGAGCTCCACCAGCTCCGCAGGCGTGCCGGCCGGGCCCGGCAGGGCGTAGGCGACCTCGGGCACCGGCGGTTCGTGGCCGGCGCCGACGAGCACGTCACGCAGCTGCGCCACCGCCGCCTCGTGGTCGGCCAGCGCGGCGCGGGCGGCCTCCTGGGCAGCGCCGGTCAGCCGGGCGGCGACGACGCCGTACCCGTAGACCGCGGCGTGCGCGGCCTCGGTCGCGGCGGTCAGCGCGGTGACGGCGTCGGCGTCCAGGCCCTCGGACCAGGTGGTGCGCGTGGCCTCGGTGACGAGGGCCGGTGTCGCCGGGGGCGGCGTCCCGGCGGTCCGGGCCACGACGTCGGCGCAGGCCGAGCGGGCCGCGCCCACGGCGGCGAGCAACCGGGCCATCCCCCCGGACACCTCCGGCACGTGGCCGAGCGCCCGGACGGCCGCCGCGGACTCCCGGCCCGGCAGCTCACCGACCGGTGGCGGGACCGGTGGCGCGGTCGTCGGCGCGGCTGACGGCGCGGCTGTCGGCGTCCGGGCGGGCTCGCGGGCGGCGAGCGCCTCGAGGTGGACGGCGTGCACGTCGGCCACCTGCTTGAGCAGCCCAGCCAGCGCCGGGTCACCGGCCGACGCCGCGGCGGCGCCGGCGGCGTCGCGCAGCACCCGCGCGTCGGCCACCGCGGCCCTCCGGGCCAGCTCGTCGGGGCCGGGCACCGGGGGCGGGACCGTCTCGTCGTCGTCCAGCCGGACGTCGCCCAGGCGCGAGAGGTCCGCGCACCCGGTCAGACCGAGAGTGAGCCCGGCCACCAGCGAGGCGAGAACCGCCCGGCGCGGCGGGCCGGCGGCCGGGGAGGGACGCATGGTCGAGGATCCTCGCACGCCGGTTCCGGCTAGGGTGCGCGGTGCAGGTCCGTCGCAGCGCACAACTGCAGAGCCGCCGGGAGGTCACCGTGTCGTCGTCCGACCGCGTCCGCGCCCTGCTCGAGCCCGTCGTCGGCGGGACCGGGCACGTCCTGGAGGACGTGACACTCACACCCGCGGGCCGTCGCCGGGTGCTACGGGTGGTCGTGGACCTGCCCGCCGAGGCCGAGGGCAGCCTCGACCTCGACGCGGTCGCCGAGGTGTCCCGGGCGGTGTCCGAGGCGCTCGACGCCTCCGACGTGCTCGGCGGCTCGCCGTACGTCCTGGAGGTCACCTCGCCCGGCGTCGACCGTCCGCTCACCGAGCCTCGGCACTGGTCCCGCGCCCGCGGCAGGCTGGTCAGGGTCGAGACCGCGCCGGACGCCGCGACCGACGACCTGACCGGCAGGGTCACCGGTACCGACGCGGACGGCGTCACCGTGGAGGTGGACGGCGAGCAGCGGCACCTGCCGTGGGGCGCGCTGCGCCGCGGCCGGGTGCAGGTCGAGTTCGACCGTCCCGGTGACACCGACTCCGACACCGACTCCGACACTGACTCTGACTCCGACACCGACGCGGAGGACTGAGGTGGACATCGACCTCACCGCGCTGCGGATGCTCGAGCGCGAGAAGGAGATCCCGTTCGACGTCCTCGTCCGGGCGATCGAGCAGGCGCTGCTCATCGCCTACCACCGCACCGAGGGGGCCCAGCGGCACGCACGGGTCGAGCTCGACCGGCGCACCGGTCACGTCGTGGTCTGGGCGGCCGAGGTGGACGACGAGGGGGCCGTCGTGCGCGAGTATGACGACACGCCCACCGGCTTCGGCCGGATCGCCGCGACCACGGCCCGCCAGGTCATCCTGCAGCGGCTGCGGGACGTCGAGGACGAGGCCGTCCTCGGTGAGTTCCGCGGCCGGGAGGGCGACGTCGTCGCGGGCGTCGTCCAGCAGGGTCCCGACCCCCGGGTGGTGCACGTCGACCTCGGCACGGTGGAGGCCGTCCTGCCGCCGGCCGAGCAGGTCCCGGGCGAACGGTACGAGCACGGGGCGCGGATCCGCTGCCTCGTCGTCGCCGTCCGCAAGGGACCCAAGGGACCCTCCATCACCCTGTCGCGCACGCACCCCAACCTCGTCCGTCGGCTGTTCGCGCTGGAGGTGCCCGAGGTCGCCGACGGCACCGTCGAGATCACCGCCGTCGCCCGGGAGGCCGGGCACCGCACGAAGATCGCCGTCCGGTCCACGGTCCCCGGCGTCAACGCCAAGGGCGCCTGCATCGGTCCGATGGGGCAGCGGGTCCGGGCGGTCATGGCCGAGCTGCACGGCGAGAAGATCGACATCATCGACCACAGCGACGACCCGGCGGAGTTCGTCGGCAACGCCCTGTCGCCGGCACGGGTGTCCTCCGTCGAGGTCGTGGACGCCGCGGCCCGGGCCGCCCGTGTCGTCGTGCCGGACTACCAGCTCTCGCTGGCGATCGGCAAGGAGGGCCAGAACGCGCGGTTGGCCGCCCGGCTGACCGGCTGGCGGATCGACATCCGGCCGGACACCGCCCCTGGGGGCGGCACGTCGGGGAACACTCCCGGTGCCGGGTGACGCTAGACTGACTGAGGCCGGACGCTCCGTCCGGCGGTCTGCGCGCCCCGCTGCCCCCCAGCGGACCTGCGTCGGCTGCCGGGTGCGGGACGACCGGTCCCGGTTGCTGCGGGTCGTCGCGGAACCGGGTCCTGCCACCGAGGTGGCGCTGGTCCCGGACCCACGTGGCAGGCTTCCGGGCCGGGGTGCGTGGCTGCACCCGGACCTGGACTGCCTCGACCTCGCCGAGCGCCGGCGGGCGTTCGCCCGGGCCCTGCGCCTGCAGGGACCGGTGGACACCGCCGCCGTGCGGGAGCACCTCGCCACGGCGGGGGGCACACAGGGCCGGTAGCGCCGGTAGCAGAGCACCACGTCAGAGAACCAGCCGTCGAGTCGGAAGCGGGTCAGCGTCTGATGGGCACCCGATGAGCACCCAGCGATGAGCACCCCCCAGCACTAACGACGGTCCGCGCCTGTCTGCCAGGGCCCGGACCGAGACAGGAGAGATGTGGCAAAGGTCCGGGTCTACGAGCTCGCCAAGGAGCTCGGAGTCGAGAGCAAGGTCGTCCTGACCAAGCTCCAGGAGCTCGGTGAGTTCGTCCGTTCCGCCTCCTCCACGGTGGAGGCCCCGGTCGTGCGCCGGCTGCGCGAGGCGATGCCTCCAGCCGCGGACGGTGCAGGGAACGGCGCGAGCACCGACACGAGGTCGGCCAGGCCGGCGAAGCCGTCCGCCAGGCCGGGGAGGACGTCCGCGTCTGCGGGCGCGCCACCGGCAGGCGAGCTGCCGGCCGAGGCCCCCCAGGCGCCCCAGGAGTCCCAGCAGCCCCAGCAGTCCGAGCGGCCAGAGCCGATCGAGGCTCCCGCTGCCGACACTGCACAGCAGCCCGCCGCCGCGGCCCCGTCCGCGCCGGCCGGTGACGCGTCGGCCGGTGACGCACCGGCCCGGCCGGGCCCGAAGCCCGCGCCGAAGCCGGCGACGCCGCAGGCCCCCGCGGCCGGCGAGGAGGGCCGCAGCGGTCGTCCGGGTCCGGCCCGCCCGGGGAACAACCCGTTCGCGCCGAGCCAGGGGATGCCCCGGCCCGGTCAGCGTCCGCCGCGTCCGGGGAACAACCCGTTCGCGCCGAGCCAGGGCATGCCCCGGCCCGGTCAGCGCCCGGCGCCCGGTGCCGGTGCGCCGGCTGCCGGGGGCGAGCGCCCCGGCGGTCCTCGCCCGGGTGGTCCGCGTCCGGCTGCGCCCCGCCCCGGCGGTCCGCGTCCGAACCCCGGGATGATGCCCGGGCGCTCCTCGGTCGCCCGCCCCGGTGCGCCCGCGCGTGGCGGGGGTCGTCCTGGCGGCGGCCGTCCCGGGGGTGCCCCTGGCGGTCCTCCCGGTCGTGGCGGGGGCCCGGTCGGCGGCGGCTTCGGCAAGGGCAGTCGCGGTCGCGGTGGCACCCAGGGCGCGTTCGGCCGCGGTGGCGGCCGGCCGGTCCGAGGGCGCAAGTCCAAGCGCGCGAAGCGCCAGGAGTTCGAGGCCATGCAGGCGCCGTCGGTCGGAGGCGTCCAGGTCCCCCGCGGGGACGGCTCGACCGTCGTCCGGATCCGGCAGGGTGCCTCGCTGACCGACTTCGCCGAGCGGATCGACGCCAACCCGGCGAGCCTGGTCACCGTGCTGTTCCACCTCGGTGAGATGGCGACGGCGACCCAGTCCCTGGACGAGGACACCTTCAAGCTGCTCGGTTCCGAGCTCGGGTACGACGTCCGGATCGTCTCTCCCGAGGACGAGGAGCGCGAGCTCCTCGGTGCCTTCGACATCGATCTCGCGGCAGAGCTCGAGGCCGAGGACGACGAGGACCTGCAGCCGCGCCCGCCGGTGGTGACCGTCATGGGTCACGTCGACCACGGCAAGACCAAGCTCCTCGACGCCATCCGCTCCACCGACGTGGTCGCCGGTGAGGCCGGTGGCATCACCCAGGCCATCGGCGCCTACCAGGTGCACACCGAGCACGAGGGTCAGGACCGTGCGCTGACGTTCATCGACACCCCCGGTCACGAGGCGTTCACCGCCATGCGTGCCCGCGGCGCTCAGGTGACCGACATCGCCATCCTCGTCGTGGCCGCGGACGACGGTGTGATGCCGCAGACCATCGAGGCGCTCAACCACGCCCAGGCGGCCGGTGTCCCCGTGGTCGTGGCGATCAACAAGATCGACAAGGAGGGCGCCAACCCGGAGAAGGTCAAGCAGCAGCTGACCGAGTACAACCTGGTGGCCGAGGAGTACGGCGGCGACACCATGTTCGTGCCCATCTCCGCGCTGAAGCGCCAGGGCATCGACGACCTGCTCGAGGCCGTGCTGCTCACCGCGGACGCCGAGCTCGACCTGCGGGCGAACCCGAACAAGGACGCCCGCGGGGTGGCCATCGAGGCCCACCTCGACAAGGGTCGCGGTCCCGTCGCCACGGTGCTCGTGCAGTCCGGCACGCTGCACGTCGGTGACGCCATCGTCGCCGGTAACGGCTTCGGCCGGGTACGGGCGATGCTCGACGAGCACGGTGAGACCATCGAGGAGGCCGGTCCCTCGCGGCCGGTGCTCGTGCTCGGCCTCACCGCCGTCCCGGGAGCGGGCGACACGTTCCTCGTCGCCCCGGACGACCGCACCGCCCGGCAGATCGCCGAGCGCCGCGAGGCCGCCCAGCGGGCCGCGAGCCTGGCCAAGCGCCGTAAGCGGATCAGCCTCGAGGACCTCAACGAGGCGCTCGCGGCCGGCAAGGTCGAGACCCTCAACCTGATCATCAAGGGTGACGGGTCCGGCTCGGTGGAGGCGCTCGAGGACGCCCTGCTCAAGATCGACGTCGGCAACGAGGTCGAGCTGCGGATCATCCACCGCGGCGTCGGGGCGATCACCCAGAACGACGTCAACCTGGCGACCGTCGACAACGCCGTCATCATCGGTTTCAACGTGCGGCCGGCGGAGCGGGTCGCCGAGCTCGCCGAGCGGGAGGGCGTCGACCTGCGGTTCTACTCGGTCATCTACCAGGCGATCGAGGACGTCGAGAACGCGCTGCGCGGCATGCTGAAGCCGGAGTACGAGGAGGTGCAGCTCGGCACCGCGGAGATCCGCGAGGTCTTCCGCTCCTCCAAGTTCGGCAACATCGCCGGTGCGCTCGTGCGCTCCGGGGTGATCCGGCGCAACGCCCGGGCCCGGTTGCTGCGGGACGGCGTGGTCGTCGGGGACAACCTCACCATCGAGTCGCTGCGCCGGTTCAAGGACGACGCGACCGAGGTCCGTGAGGGTTTCGAGTGCGGTATCGGTCTGGGGTCGTTCAACGACATCAGGGTCGGCGACGTCATCGAGACCTTCGAGATGCGCGAGAAGCCGCGCGACTGACACGCGGCCGGCAGTCGCAGCGGCGCGGTGGCCACCGGCTGCCGCGCCGCTGCGACGCCGGGGGAGGAGGCGGGGTGTTCGTCGGCACGCTGACCCTCGACCTGCTGCTCGGGGACGTCCGCTCCCTCAAGCAGAAGCGGGCGGTGGTCCGTCCGCTGGTGGCCGAGCTGCGACGCCGTCACGACGTGGCCTGCGCCGAGACCGGCCACCTCGACCTGCACCGCCGCAGCGAGGTGGCGGTGGCGGTGGTGGCGGCGGACGCCACGCACTGCCGGGAGGTGCTCGACGCCTGCGAGCGCCTCGTGGCCGGCCGTCCGGAGCTCGAGCTCCTGTCGGCCCGCCGACGGGTCCTCGGCGACGGGGACCTGGACGACCGACCCAGCGACAGTGAGGACGGACCATGAGCGACCCAGCGCGCGCCCGCAAGCTCGCCGACCGGATCAAGGTCGTCGTCGCCGAGACGCTCGAGCGCCGGATCAAGGACCCGCGGCTCGGGTTCGTCACGGTGACCGACGCCCGGGTCACCAACGACCTGCAGCACGCGACGGTCTTCTACACGGTGCTCGGCGACGAGACCGAGCGGGCCGGGACCGTCGCGGCGATGGAGAGCGCCCGCGGGGTGCTCCGCTCCGAGGTCGGGCGGCGGACCGGCGTCCGTCTCACCCCGACCCTGGAGCTCGTCCTGGACGCCGTCCCGGAGACTGCCGCGCACATCGACGACCTGCTGCGCCGGGCGGCCGAGCAGGACGCGGAGGTGGCGCGGCGTGCCAGCGCTGCCGGCTACGCCGGCGACCCCGACCCCTACCGGCGCCCGGACGACGAGGACGGCGGGGACGACGAGGACGCCGAGGACGTCGAGGACCCGGGCGACGACGGGGACGCCGGCCGGTGAGCCGCCCGGAGGGCCCCTCCGGGATCGTCGTGGTGGACAAGCCGGCCGGCTGGACCAGCCACGACGTCGTCGCCCGGGTGCGTCGGCTGGCGGGCACCCGCCGGGTCGGGCACGCCGGCACCCTCGACCCGATGGCGACCGGGGTACTCGTCCTGGGCGTCGAGCGGGCGACCCGGCTGCTGACCTTCCTCGTCGGGGCGGACAAGTCCTACACGGCCACGGTGCGCCTGGGGACCGCGACGGTGACCGACGACGCCGAGGGCGACGTCGTCTCCCGCGCCGACGCCAGCGGCGTCACCGACGACGCGCTGGCGGCCGCCGTCGCCCGGCTGACCGGGCCGATCGAGCAGGTGCCCAGCGCGGTCAGCGCGATCAAGGTCGACGGCCGCCGCTCCTACGCCCGGGTGCGTGCCGGTGAGGACGTCGAGCTGCCGCCGCGGGCGGTCACCGTGCACCGGTTCGCGGTCGTCGCCACCCGGGCGCTCACCGTCGACGGGGTGCCCCAGGTGGACGTCGACGTGGAGGTCGACTGCAGCAGCGGCACCTACGTGCGCGCACTCGCCCGGGACCTGGGCCGCGACCTGGGGGTCGGGGGCCACCTCACCGCGCTGCGCCGGACCCGGGTCGGCGGCTACGGCCTCGAGACCGCCCGCACCCTCGACGATCTGGAGGGGTCGTTCTCGGTGCTCCCCCTGGCCGAGGCGGCGCGCGCGGCCTTCCCGGTGCGCGAGCTCGACGCCGAGGAGGCCCGACGGCTCGCCCGCGGGCAGCGACTCACCGTGGCCGGAGGCCCCGGCGACGGGGTCCCGGTCGCCGCCTTCGCCCCCGACGGCACCCTCGTCGCCGTCGTCCAGGACGTCGGGCCGACGACGCGACCTCTCGTCGTCCTCGCCCCGGCCTGAGCGCGGCGCCCGCGGCCGGGCTGGCACAGTTGTCGCGACCCGAGCCCCGCCGGGGGGCCGCGGAAGGAGGCACGCGCGTGCAGCGCTGGAACGACCTGGCCGAGGTCCCCGCCGACCACGGCCCGTCCGTCGTCGCGATCGGCAACTTCGACGGCGTGCACCTCGGCCACCGGAGCGTCCTGACCCGGCTCGTCGAGGAGGCCCGCGCCCGCTCCGCCGCCGCCGTCGCCATCACCTTCTGGCCGCACCCGCTGCACGTGCTGCACCCCGACCGTGCCCCCGAGCTGCTCACCGGCCGGCAGGACAAGCTCGACCTGCTCGACTCCACCGGGCTCGACGCCGTCCTGGAGATGCCGTTCACCCGTGAGCTCGCCGGCTGGAGCCCCGAGCGCTTCGTCGAGGACGTCCTGGTCCGCGCCCTGCACGCCACCGCCGTCGTCGTCGGCCGCGACATCCGGTTCGGGTACCGCAACTCCGGTGACCTGTCCACGATGCGTCGCCTCGGCGAGCAGCACGGTTTCGACGTGATCGTCCTCGACGACGTCGGTGCCGGCGGGGCCGGGGAGGGGAGGTGGTCCTCCACGATCGTCCGGCAGCGGCTGGCCGCCGGGGACGTAGCGGGCGCGGCCGAGGTCCTCGGACGCCCCCACCGACTGCGCGGCACCGTCGTCCACGGGGACCACCGGGGCCGCGAGCTGGGCTTCCCGACCGCGAACCTGGGCCCGGACCAGACCGGGATGCTGCCCGCCGACGGCGTCTACGCCGGCTGGATGGAGCGCCTCGACCTGCCCGCCGGGGCGCCCGACCGCCGGCTGCCCGCGGCGATCTCCATCGGCACCAACCCCACCTTCGACGGGCACGGCCGGCGGGTCGAGGCGTACGTGCTCGACCGTGACGACCTCGACCTGTACGGCGAGACCGTCGCGCTCGACCTGGTGGAGCGGCTCCGGGACACCGTCCGCTACGACGGTCCCGCGTCGCTCGTCGAGCAGATGCGCCGGGACGCCGAGCAGGCCCGGCGGGTCCTCGATTCGGGACGACGGGCCTGACGCTGATAGCCTGAGCGACGCCGTCCGATCGGCCGCGGACCCACAGAGCCCGGGTGAACAGGCCCCGGCGCGCCGCGCAACGACCCACGAAGGAGAGCCAGTGCCGCTCGACAGTGCCACCAAGCAGAAGATCATGTCCGAGTACGCCACGCGCGAGGGCGACACCGGTTCCCCCGAGGTCCAGGTCGCGATGCTCACCCAGCGGATCAAGGACCTGACCGAGCACATGAAGGAGCACAAGCACGACCACCACAGCCGTCGTGGTCTGCTCCTGCTCGTCGGCCAGCGCCGCCGGCTGCTGAACTACCTGGCGAAGAAGGACATCGATCGCTACCGCTCGCTCATCGAGCGGCTCGGTCTGCGCCGCTGACACCACCGGCCGCGGTCCCCTCAGGGGCCGCGGCCTTCGTGCACGGCGCCGCAGGAGCACCGAAACGGCACCACAACCGAATACACACCACACCAGGAGCGCAGGCCCGATCCGTCGCGCCGGTCCTCGGTAGTGGCTCCCGGGAGCCGCCGGCAGGCGAGAGCCCGAGGGCTTCAATCGATGACCGGACACCCGCCCGGACCGCGCGCCGATGCTCCGTGAACCAGAACGGAGTTCCCGTGGAGGGTTCCCAGCACGACGGCGTCGCCGTCACCGAGGCCGTCATCGACAACGGCTCCTTCGGCACCCGCACCGTCCGCTTCGAGACCGGCCGGCTGGCCCGGCAGGCCGCCGGCTCGGTGGTCGCCTACCTCGACGACGAGACGATGCTCCTGTCGGCCACCACGGCCGGCAAGCACCCGAAGGAGCACTTCGACTTCTTCCCGCTCACCGTTGACGTCGAGGAGCGGATGTACGCCGCGGGCCGGATCCCCGGCTCGTTCTTCCGCCGCGAGGGCCGGCCGAGCACCGACGCCATCCTCACCTGCCGCCTCATCGACCGGCCGCTGCGGCCGTCGTTCGTCTCCGGGCTGCGCAACGAGGTCCAGGTCGTCATCACGGTGATGGCGCTGCACCCCGACGACGCCTACGACGTCGTCGCGATCAACGCCGCCTCGGCGTCCACCCAGCTGTCCGGCCTGCCGTTCTCCGGCCCGATCGGCGGCGTCCGGGTGGCGCTCGTCGAGGGCCAGTGGGTGGCCTTCCCGCGGCACTCCGAGCTGGAGCGCGCGGTGTTCGACATGGTCGTCGCCGGCCGCGTCGTGTCCGGCTCCGGCGCGGACGCCGACGTCGCGATCATGATGGTCGAGGCGGAGGCCACCGAGACCTCGTGGGACCTCATCTCCGAGGGGGCCACCGCGCCGACCGAGGAGGTCGTCGCCGAGGGCCTCGAGGCGGCCAAGCCGTTCATCGCCGAGCTATGCCGGGCTCAGCAGCAGCTCGCGGACGCCGCTCGCAAGGAGACCGTGGAGTTCCCGCGGTTCCTGGACTACACCGACGACGTGCTGGAGGCCGTCACCGAGCTGGCCGCCGACGACCTGGCGCAGGCGCTGACCATCGCCGGCAAGCAGGAGCGCGAGAGCCGGCTCGACGAGCTGAAGGCGTCGGTCCGCGAGCGGCTCGCCGACCGCTTCGAGGGCCGCGACAAGGAGGTCGGCGCCGCGTTCCGCGCGCTGACCAAGAAGCTGGTCCGTCAGCGGATCCTGCGGGACAAGGTGCGCATCGACGGCCGAGGCCTGGAGGACATCCGGCAGCTGTCCGCCGAGGTGGACGTCGTCCCGCGGGTGCACGGGTCGGCCCTGTTCGAGCGCGGCGAGACCCAGATCCTCGGCGTCACCACGCTGAACATGCTCCGGATGGAGATGCAGCTCGACACGCTCTCCCCGGAGACGCGCAAGCGGTACATGCACAACTACAACTTCCCGCCGTACTCGACCGGCGAGACCGGCCGGGTCGGCAGCCCCAAGCGGCGAGAGATCGGCCACGGCGCGCTCGCCGAGCGGGCGCTCGTGCCGGTGCTGCCCACCCGCGAGGAGTTCCCCTACGCGATCCGGCAGGTCTCCGAGGCGCTGGGGTCCAACGGGTCGACGTCCATGGGGTCGGTCTGCGCCTCGACGATGTCGCTGCTCAACGCCGGCGTGCCGCTGCGCGCCCCGGTCGCGGGCATCGCGATGGGACTGGTGTCCGACACCGTCGAGAACGCCGCCGGCGAGACCGAGACCGCGTACGCGGCCCTGACCGACATCCTCGGCGCCGAGGACGCGTTCGGTGACATGGACTTCAAGGTCGCCGGCACGAAGGACTTCGTCACCGCGATCCAGCTCGACACCAAGCTCGACGGGATCCCGGCGTCCGTGCTCGCCTCTGCGCTGACCCAGGCCCGCAACGCCCGGCTGCACATCCTCGACGTCATGGCCGAGGCGATCAGCGAGCCGGACGAGATGTCCCCGAACGCCCCGCGGGTCATCTCCGTCAAGGTCCCGGTCGACAAGATCGGTGAGGTCATCGGCCCGAAGGGCAAGATGATCAACCAGATCCAGGAGGAGACCGGGGCCCAGATCTCCATCGAGGACGACGGCACCGTCTACATCGGCGCCACCGACGGGCCGTCCGCCGAGGCCGCGCGCTCGCAGATCAACGCGATCGCCAACCCGCAGATGCCGGAGGTGGGGGAGCGCTACGTCGGCACGGTCGTCAAGACGACGACGTTCGGCGCGTTCATCTCGCTGACCCCCGGCAAGGACGGCCTGCTGCACATCTCCAAGATGCGCCAGCTCAACGGCGGCAAGCGGGTGGAGAACGTCGAGGACGTGCTGTCCGTCGGGCAGAAGGTCCAGGTGGAGATCGCCGAGATCGACGCCCGCGGCAAGCTCTCGCTCGTCCCGGTGACCGAGGGCGGTCAGGACGGCGACACCGCTGGTGACGACGCGGACGCCGCTGGGGACGACGCCTGAGGTGGGCGTCCCGCTCCCGCTGACCACCGGCCACCCCGACGGCCGGACGTCTCGGCTCGCCGGGGAGGCGGGCGGCGCCGAGGTGCGCCGCTCCGTCCTCCCCGGCGGGGTCCGGGTGCTCACCGAGTCGATGCCCTCGATGCGCTCGGCGACCGTCGGGGCGTGGGTGGGCGTCGGCTCCCGGGACGAGGCCGAGGGCCACCACGGCTCGACCCACTTCCTCGAGCACCTGCTGTTCAAGGGCACCGCCCGGCGCTCGGCGATGGACATCGCGGCGGCCTTCGACGAGGTCGGCGGAGAGGCCAACGCCGCCACCGGCAAGGAGCACACCTGCTACTACGCGCGGGTGCTCGACGCCGACCTGCCGATGGCGGTCGACGTCATCTGCGACATGGTCACCTCTGCGCGGATCGCGCCGGAGGACGTCGACAGCGAGCGCGGGGTGATCCTCGAGGAGCTGGCGATGAACGACGACGACCCCGCGGACGTCGTCCACGAGCGGTTCGCCGAGGTGGTGCTCGGCGGCCACCCGCTCGGCCGGCCGATCGGCGGCACGCCGCAGACCATCCGCGCCGTCCCGGCCGAGGCCATCCGGGCGCACTACGAGCGGCACTACGAACCGGGCACGCTCGTCGTCACCGCTGCCGGCGGCGTCGACCACGAGGCGCTGTGCCGGCTCGTCGAGGAGTCCCTGGCCGGTGCCGGCTGGCCGATGGAGGACGCGGCCGGTCCCCGTCCCCGACGGACCCCTGACCCGGACGGCGTCCGCCTTCCCGCCGGTGGCCGGCTGACCGTCCGTCGCAGCACCGAGCAGGCCAACGTGATCCTCGGCGGACCCGGGCTGGTGGCGACCGACGAGCGGCGGTTCACCCTCGCCGTCCTCAACGCGGTGCTCGGCGGCGGGATGAGCAGTCGGCTCTTCCAGGAGGTCCGGGAGAACCGCGGCCTGGCGTACTCGGTGTACTCCTTCTCCGCCGGGTACGCCGACGCCGGCTACTTCGGCCTGTACGCCGGCTGCGCGCCGGCCCGCGTGCCCGAGGTGGTCGAGCTGCTGGCCGAGCAGTGGCACGCCGTCGCCACCGGTGGCATCACCGAGGAGGAGCTGGTCCGTGGCGTCGGCCAGGTCAGTGGCAGCACGGTGCTGGCCATGGAGGACACCGGGTCCCGGATGAGCCGGCTGGGCAAGGCCGAGCTCGTGCACGGGGAGTTCATGGGGGTCGACGAGACCCTGGACCGGTTCCGGGCGGTCACCACCGAGGACGTCCGGGACCTCGCCGCCGAGCTGTGGCAGGCCCCGCACTCGCTCGTCGTCGTCGGTCCGTTCGACGACGACCCCGTCCCCGTCGTCCCCTAGCCGCCGTCCCACCCACCCCCCGCCCACCCCGCCGTGATCATGCAATCCCGCCACCCTGGCCACCCCCTTCGTGATCATGCAATCCCGCCACCCTGCGCGGGACCACGGCCATGGCCACATGCCGCCCCGAAGCTTGCGTCGAGAGCGTGGCCTCGGGCTGCAGAATGCTGGATTCGTCACAGCTTTGCCGGCGTGTTGCGCCACCAACCCAGCACTTTGCGCGGGGTGGGGGGAGGAGGGCAGTGAGGCGGCGGGGGTGGCGGGATTGCATGATCACCAAGGGGAGGTGGGGGCGCGGGGGGCGGGGAGAGACCGGGCGGGGGTGGCGGGATTGCATGATCACCGAGGGGGGGTGACATACTGGGGGGCGAGACACACGACTGCGCGTGCTCCGGGGTTGGGTGAAAGTCCCGACCGGCGGTAACAGTCCGCGACCCGGCCGAAGCCATCGGCCGGTTGACCCGGTGGAACTCCGGGACCGACGGTGAGAGTCCGGATGGGAGGCAGCACGCAGGCGTCCGGTCCGCCGTCATCGGCGTCGCCGGTCGTCCGTCCCGTTCCCCGGAGCCCGTGCCCGACCAGGACGGAGCACGGGATGTTCACCGGCATCGTCGAGGAGCTCGGCGAGGTCCTCGGCACGGAGAGCGGGCCGAGCAGCGCCCGGCTCACCGTGCGCGGCCCCGTGGTCACCGCGGACGCCCGGCACGGCGACTCGATCGCCGTCAACGGGGTCTGCCTGACCATCACCGACCAGCCCGCTCCCGACGCCTTCACGGCCGACGTCATGCTCGAGACCCTCGAGCGGACGACGCTCGGCGGCCTGCGGCCCGGCGACCCGGTGAACCTCGAGCGTGCGGTGCCCGCCGGTGCCCGCCTCGGCGGTCACGTCGTCCAGGGGCACGTCGACGGGGTCGGACGGGTCGTGGCGCGCACCCCGGGGGACCGGTGGGAGACGGTACGCATCGAAGTGCCCGCCGCCCTGGCCCGCTACGTCGCCGAGAAGGGGTCGGTGGCCGTCGACGGCACCTCGCTGACCGTCGCGGCCGTCCACGACGACGACCCCGCCGGCCCGTCGTTCTCCGTGGGTCTCATCCCCACCACGCTCGCCGCCACCACGCTCGGCCGCGCAGCCCCGGGCGCCCGCGTCAACCTGGAGGTCGACGTCATCGCCAAGTACGTGGAGCGCCTGCTGACGGCGGGCGGGGCGTCGTGAGCGCCCCCGCGGTCCGGCTGGACCCGGTCGAGCGCGCCGTCGCCGAGATCGCCGCCGGCCGGCCGGTCGTCGTCGTGGACGACGTCGAGCGGGAGAACGAGGGCGACCTCGTGATGGCCGCGGACGCCGTGACCGCCGAGTGGATGGCCTTCATCGTCCGGCACACCTCCGGGGTGGTCTGCGTGCCGATGACCGGTGACGCCCTCGACCGCCTGCGGGTGCCGTTGATGACCCCGCACAACGAGGAGCGGATGCGCACCGCGTACACGGTGACGGTCGACGCGCGGGTCGGCGTCACGACCGGGATCTCGGCCGCCGACCGCACCCGCACCGTCCGGGTTCTCGCCGACCCGGCCAGCACGCCGGAGGACCTCGCCCAACCCGGCCACGTGCTGCCGCTGCGGGCACGCGACGGCGGCGTGCTCGTGCGCCGCGGGCACACCGAGGCCGCGGTCGACCTGGCCCGCCTCGCCGGCCGGCAGCCCGCCGGCGTCATCGCCGAGCTCGTCGAGGACGACGGCGGGATGCGCCGGGCACCGTCGTGCCGCCGGTTCGCCGACGAGCACGGCCTGGTGATGGTGTCCATCGAGGACCTCGTCGCCCACCGCCGCCGGCACGACCGTCTCGTCGACCGGGCTGCCACCACCCGGCTGCCGACCCGGCACGGTGAGTTCACCGCCGTCGGGTACGCCGACCGCGTCGACGGCAGCGAGCACCTGGCCCTCGTCGCCGGGGACCTCGTGGACGGGCGGCTCGCCGACGGCCGCGACGTCCTCGTCCGGGTGCACTCCGAGTGCCTCACCGGGGACGTGCTCGGCTCCCAGCGCTGTGACTGCGGCCCCCAGCTGGACGCCGCGCTCGCGGAGGTCGCCCGCACCGGCCGCGGCGTCGTCGTCTACCTGCGCGGGCACGAGGGCCGCGGGATCGGGCTGCTCGCCAAGCTGCGGGCCTACGCGCTGCAGGACGCCGGTCTCGACACGGTCGACGCCAACCTCGAGCTGGGACTGCCCGCCGACGCGCGGGAGTACGCGGCGGCCGCGCAGGTCCTCGCCGACCTCGGGGTGCGCAGCGTCCGGCTGCTGACCAACAACCCCGACAAGGTCGCGGGACTGCGCCGGTACGGCGTCGAGGTCACCGAGCGCGTCGGTCTCACCGTCGGCGTCCGGCCGGAGAACATCGACTACCTGCGCACCAAGCGCGACCGGATGGGCCACGACCTGCCCGACGACCTCGGGGTGCGGGCGTGAGGCAGGGACGGCGATGACCTGGGAGCGCACGTGAGCGGGACCGGGGCCCCGACCCCGACGATGCCGGACGGCGCGCAGGGGCTTCGGGTCGCGGTGGTCGCCGCCCAGTGGCACGAGACGGTGATGGCCGGGCTCCTGGACGGCGCCCGCCGGGCCCTCGCCGACGCCGGCGTCCGGGAGGTCACCGAGGTCCGCGTCCCCGGCTCCTTCGAGCTGCCGGTCGCGGCGGCGCGGCTGGCGGTGGCCGGCGCCGACGCCGTCGTCGCCCTCGGTGTCGTCGTCCGCGGCGAGACGCCGCACTTCGACTACGTCTGCCAGGCCGCGACGACCGGGCTCACCCAGGTCGCGGTGTCCACCGGCGTGCCCGTCGGGTTCGGCGTGCTCACCGTGGACACCGAGCAGCAGGCGCTCGACCGGGCGGGGCTCGACGGGTCCCGCGAGGACAAGGGCTACGAGGCCGTCCACGCCGCCCTCAGCACCGTGCTGGCCCTGCGGGCCGAGGGCGCCTGAGGCGCAGGCTAGGGTCGTCGGCATGGTGCGGGTGGCCGTGATCGGCGCGAGCGGGCGGATGGGCGGCCAGGCCTGCCAGGCCGTGGAGGGCGCTGACGACCTCGAGCTCGTCGCCCGGATCGGTCGCGACGACCCGTTGGAGCGCATCGTCGAGGCGCGGGCCGACGTCGCCGTCGAGCTGTCCGTCCCGGACGCCGCCCCGGGCAACGTGGCCTTCTGCGTCGACCACGGCGTGCACGCGGTGGTCGGGACGACCGGCTGGGACGAGCCCGCACTCGCCGACCTGCGCGCCCGGCTGGAACGGCACCCGGACGTCGGCGTGCTCGTCGCCCCGAACTTCGCCCTCGGCGCCGTCCTGGCCATGCGGTTCGCCGAGATGGCCGCCCCGTACTTCGAGTCGGTCGAGGTGGTCGAGCTCCACCACCCGGAGAAGGTGGACGCCCCCAGCGGGACGGCCCGCCGCACCGCCGAGCAGGTGGCCGCGGCCCGCCGGGCCGCCGGTACCGGTCCCAGCCCGGACGCCACCGTCTCGGCCCTGGCGGGGGCCCGGGGCGCGGACGTCGACGGCGTCCGGGTGCACAGCGTGCGGCTGCGCGGCCTGGTCGCCCACCAGGAGGTGCTGCTCGGCGGGGCGGGGGAGCAGCTGACCCTCCGGCACGACTCCTTCGACCGGGTCTCGTTCATGCCGGGGGTGCTGCACGGGGTGCGCACGGTGGCGTCCCGGCCGGGTCTGACCGTCGGCCTCGAGCACTACCTGGACCTGGGGTGAGGACGAAGGCGCTCGTCGCCGTCCTCGTCGCCGGCGTGGTGTTCTACCTCGTCCTGCTCGGTCAGCGTGCCTGGATGCTGCTCACCAGCGGGTCGACGGCCGGTGTGCTGCTCGGCGTGGGTGTGCTGGCGCTGCCGCTGCTCGTCGGCTGGGCGGTGTGGCGCGAGCTGCGCTTCGGTCTGGCCACGCAGCGGCTCGCCCGCGACCTGGACGCCGCAGCCGGCGTCCGTGACGTCGCCGACGTCGCCGACCTGCCGCGCCGACCCAGTGGCCGGGTGGACCGGGCCGCGGCCGACGCCGCCTTCTCCGGGTACCGCGCGGCCGTGGAGGCGGCGCCGCAGGACTGGCGGGCCTGGTACCGGCTCGCACAGGCCTACGACGCCGCCGGGGACCGCCGCCGGGCCCGCGCCGCGATGCGGCACGCCGTCAGCCTGCACGGCTGACCGGCCGGGCCGCGCTCCGCGCGGCCGCCGCGGCCAGCGCCTCGAGCGGCCCCCGCTGACCGGTCGACCGCCACAGCGTCCCGATCACCAGGGCCCCGACGACGTGCCAGGTCAGCTCCCGCAGGCCGAGGCCGAGCGCGACGACGTGCACCGAGTACAGCGTCAGGGTCATCGACCCGGCTGCGGCCAGGGGGAGCAGCAGCCGCCCGGCCCAGGGTGCCAGCAGCAGGCACCCGCCGAGGACGGCGAGCGCCGTCCCGGTCGTGTGCAGCAGGTCGGGCGGGGTCCCGGCATGCGGGGAGTCGACGGCCAGCCACCACCAGGACTCGGTCGGGGTCACCCCGTAGAACCACCGGTCGGCGTCGACGGCGGCCGCCCCGCCGGCGTCCAGCAGCACGGCGGACAGCACTGATGCCGCGGCCGCGAGCAGCAGGCCACCGAGGACCAGCGCGACCGCCGTCCGCGTCCGGTTCAGCCGGCTGCGCCCCACCGCCAGGCCGACGAGCAGGTAGCCGGTCCACTGCAGCGCCGGGTAGTACCCGGTCAGCAGCAGCTCGGTGAGCAGGCCCACCGGGTCACCGAGCGACAGCCACGACGGGTTGGCTCCGGACGGCGGAGGTGCCGCCGGCCGCAGGAGGTGCCCCACCACGGGGCTGACTACCAGCCACGCCCCGGCGAGCATTGCGAGCGTTCGCGCCCGCAGCCGCAGGAACGGGACGGCGAGGACGAACAGCAGCCCGTAGTTCACGAGGATGATCGCGACCGGGGTGGGCAGCAGCCCGAGGGTGAGCCCGATCGCGGCCACCACGGCGGCCCGGGCCAGGACGGCGCGGGCACCGGCGCCGGCCAGGGCGAGCCCGACGCCGGCCAGGACGGCGAACAGCGCCGACGCCCGCCCGGAGGACACCGCGTAGGCGAGGGAGAGCGACCCGTCGGCGTCCGTGCGCGGCAGGACGTGCACCGACATCATGCCCAGCAGCGCCAGTCCGCGGGCGACGTCGACCCCGGCCAGCCGCCGACCGACCGGGGCGGCCCGCTGCCCGGTGGCTCCGGCCGCGAGGCCGCTCATCCGACCCCGGCGGCGCGCAGCCCGGCCGCCACCGCCGCGGCGAGCACGACGACCAGGATGAACGGCGCCCTCAGCCACAGTGCGAGCGCCGCGACGGCCACCGCCGCGACCCGGGCGTCGAGGACGAGCCCGGCGTCCCCGCCGCCGAGGGTCTGCACTCCCACCAGGGCGGCGAGCAGGGCGACGGTGACGAGGGCGGCCAGCCGCCGGGCGCGCTCCCCGGTCAGCAGCCGGGCGGGGACGAGGTAGCCGCCGAGCTTGAGCAGGTAGCAGGCGGCGGAGGCGGCCAGCACCGCCACCCAGCCGGTCACCGGGTTCCCCCGACCGGCCGCGGCAGGAGCCCGACGACGACGGCGACGCCGGCGGCGAGCAGCACCGGCACCCCGGCCGGCAGCCCGGGGGTCGTCGTCACTGCGACGACCGCCGCCCCGGCGGCCACGGCGCGGGTGTCCCGGTGGCGCAGCCGGGGCCACAGCAGCCCGAGGAACGCGGCGGCCGCGGCCGCGTCGAGGCCCCACCGGCGCGGGTCCCCCAGGGCGTCCCCGACGACGGCGCCGAGCAGCGTCATCGCGTTCCACAGCACGTACACGGCCGCGCCGGTCGCCCAGAACCCCAGCCGCCGGGTCGCGGCGGTCGGCTGTGCCGTGGCCACGGCCGTCGACTCGTCGATGGTCAGGTGGGCGGCCAGTGCGCGCAGCGGCCCCCGAGCACCGAGCATGGGGGCGACCTGCAGCCCGTAGAGGCCGTTGCGCGCACCGAGCAGGCCGGCCGTGGCGACCGCCGCACCACCCGCCCCGCCGGCGCCGAGCACGCCGATGAACGCGAACTGCGACCCGCCGGTGAACATGAGCAGGCTGAGCGCCGCGGTCTGGGCGACGGAGAGCCCGGCGGCCACCGACAGGGCGCCGAACGACACCCCGTAGGCACCGGTGGCCGCCCCGACCGACAGGGCCTGCCGCCAGGTCGCGGCCCGCAGCACCCGGTCGGCGTCCGCGGACGTCACGACGCCAGCCCCGCGTGCAGGTGGACCTCCTCCAGGGTGGCGCCACCCGGCAGCTCGAGGGTGCGCCGGCGGCCGTCCGGCTCCAGTCCGCTGGTGCGCAGGAACGCCAGTCGCGGGGCGTCCTGCTCCGGCGTCCAGGTGCCGATCCGCTCACCCCCGGCCTCACGGAGCAGGTCGGCGACCGCGTTGAGCAACCGGGACCCGTGCCCGCGCCGCTGGTGGGCGGGGTCGACGAGCAGCGCGACCACCTCGCCGTCCGGCTCGGCCGCGGCGAACCCGACGACGGTCGGACCGGCCGCGGCGACGAGCACCCGGTGACCGGGGGAGGGCGGAGCGCTCACCGCGGGCCGCCACGCCTCGGCCAGGGCCTCCGGTGCCAGCGCGTCGAGCACCTCGGCGGGCAGCAGCCCGGAGTAGGCCGTCCGCCAGGCGCGGGAGTGCACGGCGCCGATGGCGGGGACGTCGCCGGCGGTGGCCGCGCGCACGGACGCGTCGGCGCCGGGTCCGGTCAGCACGTCGGGCGTCTCCACTCGCGGCATCCTCGCACCCGGGACGGCGGTCGGTAGGGTCGGCCCGTGACCGACGACTTCGAGATCACCTTCCGCAGCGACGTCACCGTCGAGCTGGTGCGCGCCAGCGCCCAGGACGCGGACGTCGTGTTCGCCGCGAGGGTGTCGACGAAGGGTGAGCAGAGCCTCCAGGACGTCGACGCCGACGCCCAGCGGTCCGCCGGGCTCATCAACTACCTCATGCGGGACCGGCACGGCAGCCCGTTCGAGCACAACTCGATGACCTTCTACGTGCAGGCGCCGATCTTCGTGTTCCGGGAGTGGATGCGCCACCGGATCGCCTCCTACAACGAGGAGAGCGGTCGGTACCGAGAGCTGCGACCGGTGTTCTACGTCCCCGGGCCGCAGCGGCACCTGGTCCAGGAGGGCAAGCCGGGGCAGTACGTCTTCGTCCCCGGCACGCCGGACCAGCACGCGTTCGTCGACGAGCAGACCCGGGCCGCCTGCGAGCAGGCCTACGCCGCCTACCGCCGGATGCTCGACGCCGGGATCGCCCGCGAGGTCGCCCGGATCGTGCTCCCGGTGACCACCTACTCCTCGATGTACGTGACGATGAACGCCCGCTCGCTGATGAACTTCCTGTCGTTGCGGACCAAGCGCGAGGACGCCCGGTTCCCGTCCTTCCCGCAGCGGGAGATCGAGATGGCGGCGGAGCAGATGGAGAGTCACTGGGCCCGGCTCATGCCGTTGACCCACGCCGCCTTCGAGCAGAACGGCCGTGTCGCGCCCTGAGCCTGCTGAGCGCGGCTGAGTCTCGGCTGAGGCGGGGGGGTCAGTCGGTCAGTGGGGCCCAGCCGTGGGACCGGGCGACCCCGGCCCGCCAGCGCCGGTAGCCGGCCTCGTCCCGTTCGCCGGGCTCGAACCGGCGGTCCAGCCGCCAGGTGTCGCGCAGCTCCTCCAGCGACGACCACACCCCGGTCCCGAGCCCGGCGAGGAAGGCCGCGCCGAGGCCGGTGGTCTCCGGCATCGCCGGTCGCTCGACCGGGACCCCGAGCTGGTCGGCCTGCAGCTGCATGAGCAGGTTGTTCGCCGACGCGCCGCCGTCGGCGCGCAGCACCGGGACGGTGGTCTCCATCGTCGCGACGACGTCGCGGACCTGGAAGGCGATCGCCTCCAGCGTCGCGCGGACGAGGTGGGCGCGGGTGGTGCCCCGGGTGATCCCGAGGATGGTGCCGCGGGCGTCGGGGTCCCACTCCGGGGCGCCGAGGCCGGTCAGCGCCGGGACGAACACCACCCCGCCGGTGTCCGGCACGGTCCGGGCCAGGGCCTCGGTCTCCGCCGCCGAGCCGATCACCTGCAGCCCGTCCCGCAGCCACTGGACGGCGGCCCCGGTGACGAAGATGGAGCCTTCCTGGGCGTAGGTGAGGGTGCCGTCGGGGGCCATCCACGCGACCGTCGACAGCAGCCCACCGAGCTCGCCGTCGACGGTCCCCGCCGCCGCGGTCGCGCCGGTGTTCACGAGTACGAAGGACCCGGTGCCGTACGTGCACTTGGTGTCCCCGACCTCGAAGCACGTCTGCCCGAACAGCGCCGCCTGCTGGTCGCCGGCGATACCGGCGACCGGGACGTCGAGGCCCAGGAACGAGCCGGGATCGGTCCGGGCCACCTCGCCCCAGCTCGGCACCACCTCGGGCAGCGCCTCCGCCGGGACGCCGAACAGCTCGCACATCTCCGGGGACCAGGTGCCGCTGCGCAGGTCGAGCAGCAGGGTCCTCGACGCGTTCGAGGCGTCGGTGACGTGCCGGGTGCCACCGGACATCCGGGCGACGAGGTAGGAGTCGACGGTGCCGACGGCGACGGAGCCGCCCTGGACCCCGGCCCACGTGTCCGGGTCGTGGTCGCGCAGCCACGCCAGCTTCGTCGCGGTGAAGTACGGGTCGAGCCGAAGTCCGGTGAGCTCGGCGACCCGCGGCTCGTGGCCCTTCTCGCGCAGCCGCTCGCACAGGGCGGCGCTGCGCCGGTCCTGCCAGACGACGGCGCGGCGGGGGGCGGCCAGGGTGCCGCGGTCCCACAGCACCGCGGTCTCGCGCTGGTCGGTGATCCCCACCGCGTGGATCTCGGTGTCACCGCCGCGGCCGCCGTGGCGGGCCCCCGCGGCCCGCAGCGCGTCGCGGCAGGCGGTGAGCGTGGCCTGCCAGATCTCCTCGGGCTCGTGCTCGACCCAGCCGGGCCGGGGGAAGTGCTGGGCGAACTCGGCGTAGCCGCGGCCCAGGACGGTGGCGTCCTCGGCGATGACGAGCGCGGTGACGCCCGTCGTCCCCTCGTCGACGGCGAGTACGGCGCGGCGGGTCACGGCGGCCCCTCAGCCGGCCGCCTGGCCGATGCCCTCGAGCAGGTCCGTGAACCAGGGCGCCGAGGTGTCGAACTGCTTTCCGCCGGCGATCCGGTCGAACTCGATGGCCCGCAGGCGCCCGCCGTGGTCCTCGTCGTGCCCGACGACGCCGGACTCCCCGCGCAGTGCGCACTCCACGGCCAGGTCGACCATCGACTGGATGAGCCGGAGGTCCTTGGCGTTGGCCGGCGCCGAGCGGGAGAAGTACCCCGACTTCTGGACCATGACCTTCTCGGCCGCCAGGCGCTCGGCGAACTGCTCGCCGAACCAGCGGCCCGGGTTGATGGTGTCGAGCTTGACGTGGCCGAACGGGTCGCGCTGCACCTCCTCGCCGGCGGCCTCGAGCTCGGCGACGATGTCGGCGACACCGGCCCCCTCGGACAGGAAGATGTTGACGCAGCCGACGGTGTCCATCACCTTTCGCAGGCGGGCCGCCTCGGCGTCCAGGTCGATGCGCTGCTCGGGCACGTAGACGGCGTGCACCGCCCAGCGCTCGGGGGACAGCCCGATGCTCGGCACCCAGGTCTGCCGGGAGTGCCAGTCCATGTAGTCCCGTGCCGCGGCCGCGGTCAGCCAGCCGCAGTTGCGGCCCATCACCTCGTGCACGATGAGCATCCGTGGGTTCGAGCCGTGCTCGGCGAGCACGTTGCGGGCGAACAGGGAGGCCTGCTCGGCCGCGGTCCACGCGCCGAGGCTCTGCTGGACCGGGACGACGTCGTTGTCGATCGTCTTGGGCAGCCCGACCACGGTGAGCCCGTAGCCGTGCTGGTCGAGGTAGGCGGCGAGGTCCGCGGCGGTGGTGCTCGTGTCGTCCCCGCCGATGGTGTGCAGGACGTCGACGCCGTCGGCCTGCAGCCGCTCGGCCGCGACCTGGAGGGCGTCCTGCCCCTCGGCGATCAGCCCCCGCCGGACGAGGTCGGCGTTGTTCGTCAACTTCACCCGGCTGTTGCCGATCGGGCTGCCGCCGAAGGCGTGCAGCACGTCGGCGTGCGCCCGGGCGTCGTCGTCGACGAGGAACGAGTTACCGGTGAGCAGACCGTGGTACCCGTGCCGGTAGGCGAGGATCTCGACGTCCGGGGCGATCTCGGTGTACCGGGAGACCAGCCCTCCTACCGCGGAGGACAGGCAGGGGGCGAAGCCCCCGGCGGTGAGCAGTGCGACGCGTCGGGTGCTCATGCCCCCTCATCGTAGGGGGCTCCTCGTCGCCGGGGGGCCGTCCGGGTGCCGGACTGGCGCGGGGCACCGCGGGAACGGGGCCTAACCTGGGTCGGGTGACCAGCACCGAGGAGCTCGACGCCTGGCGCGACCTGCCGGCCGCGCAGCAGCCGTCGTGGCCGGACCCGGCCGCCGTCCGTGACGTCGCCGAGGAGCTGGCGGCCCTGCCGCCGCTCGTGTTCGCCGGTGAGGCGGACGTGCTGCGCAGCCGCTTGGCGGAGGTGGCCGAGGGGCGGGCCTTCCTGCTCCAGGGCGGGGACTGCGCCGAGACGTTCGCCGGAGCCACCGCCGACAAGATCCGGGACCGGGTCAAGACCGTCCTGCAGATGGCCGTGGTGCTCACCTACGGGGCCAGCGTGCCGGTGGTGAAGATGGGCCGGATGGCCGGCCAGTTCGCCAAGCCGCGCAGCAGCGACACCGAGACCCGGGACGGGCTGACGCTGCCGGCCTACCGCGGCGACGCCGTCAACGACTTCGAGTTCTCCCCGGAGGGCCGCACCCCGGACCCGCGGCGGATGGTCCGCGCGTACCACACCGCCGCGGCGACGTTGAACCTCATCCGCGCGTTCACCCAGGGCGGGTTCGCCGACCTGCGCCGCGTGCACGAGTGGAACCGCGGCTTCCTCGGCAGCGCCGCCAACGCCCGCTACGACGAGCTCGCCCGCGAGATCGACCGGGCGATGGCCTTCATGGCGGCCTGCGGCGTCGACTTCGACGCGCTGCGCAGCGTGGACTTCTACTCCAGCCACGAGGCCCTGCTGCTGGAGTACGAGCGGGCGCTGACCCGGATCGACTCGCGGACGGGGCTGCCCTACGACGTCTCGGCGCACTTCCTGTGGATCGGTGAGCGCACCCGCGACCTCGACGGCGCCCACGTCGAGCTGCTCTCCCGGGTGCGCAACCCGATCGGGGTCAAGCTCGGGCCGAGCGCGACACCGGACGACGCGCTGGCCCTGATCGACCGGCTCGACCCGGACCGGGAGCCCGGACGGCTCACCTTCATCACCCGGATGGGGGCCGAGCGGGTCCGCGAGGCGCTGCCGCCCCTGGTGGAGAAGGTCACCGCCTCCGGTGCCCGGGTGGTCTGGGTGAGCGACCCCATGCACGGGAACACCATCACCTCCGGCAGCGGCTACAAGACCCGGCGTTTCGACGACGTCATCGACGAGGTGCGAGGCTTCTTCGAGGTGCACCGGGCCCTCGGCACCGTCCCCGGCGGCCTGCACATCGAGCTCACCGGCGACGACGTCACCGAGGTCCTCGGCGGGTACGAGCAGATCGACGAGGAGGCTCTCGGCCGCTGCTACGAGACGCTGTGCGACCCCCGGCTCAACCACCAGCAGTCCCTCGAGCTCGCCTTCCTCGCCGCCGACATGCTCCGCGGGTCCCGGTGAGCACGACGGCTCGCGTCCGGGCCGACCTGCGCTCGGACACCCTGACCCGGCCCACGGCGGCGATGCGGGCGGCGATGGCCGACGCCGAGGTCGGCGACGACGTCTACGGCGAGGACCCGACGGTCACCGCCCTGGAGGAGCGGGTGGCGGCACTGCTCGGGCACGAGGCCGGCCTGTTCACCCCGACCGGGTCGCTGGCGAACATGCTCGGCGTCCGCCTGCTCGTGCCGGCGGGCCGGGAGCTGCTGTGCGACTCCCTCGCCCACGTCGTCCGGGCCGAGCTCGGCGGCCACGCCGTGCTCGGCGGGGTGACGACCCGAACCTGGGCGGCACCGCACGGGCTGCTCGACCCCGCGGCGCCGCTGGGGATGATGCTGCCGGACGCCGGGCCGTACCAGGTGTCGACCGCCGCGGTCGCGGTGGAGAACACCCACAACTTCGGCGGAGGCACGGTCCAGCCGCTGGACGCCCTGCGGGAGCTGCGCGCGGGCACGGCCGCGGCCGGTGTCGCCGTCCACGTCGACGGGGCCCGGCTGTGGAACGCCTCGGTGGCCACCGGTGTCCCCCTGCACGAGTACGGGGCGCTCGCCGACACCGTCTCGGTGTGCCTGTCCAAGGGGCTCGGCGCCCCGGTCGGCTCGGTGCTCGTGTCGTCGGCGGAGCGGATCGCCGAGGCGCGGGTGTGGCGCAAGCGCTACGGGGCGGGGATGCGTCAGGCAGGGGTGCTCGCCGCGGCCGGGCTCCACGCCCTCGACCACCACGTCGAGCGCCTCGCCGAGGACCACGCCCGCGCCCGCCGGCTCGCCGAGGCCTGCGCGCAGGCCCGGCCCGGCAGCGTCGACCCGGACGCCGTGCAGACCAACATCGTCGTCCTCGACGTCGACGCCGCCCCGTTCGCGCAGGCGGCGCTCGCCCAGGGCGTCGCGGTGTCGGTCCTGGGCCGCCGGACCGTTCGGCTGGTGACCCACCTGGACGTCGACGACGAGGCCGTCGGGTACGCCGCCACCGTGCTGGCCGGGCTGCTGCGCGGCGACGACCGGGGATGAGTGGCCCGCCGGCCGGCGGGCCGGAGCCGGACGCCGCCCCCCGGGTGCTGCCACCCGGTCAGCGGCGGGCCAGCCGGCTCAAGGTCCTGCACTACGGACCGGTGCCCCGCCTGCGGGCGGACCGCTGGCGCCTGGTCGTCAGCGGGGCCACCGCCGACGGCCGGCAGCACGAGCTGGACCTCGACGGGCTGCGCGCGCTGCCGCGGATCCGGGTCCGGGCCGACCTGCACTGCGTCGCCCGGTGGACGGTGCCCGACCTGGAGTGGGAGGGCCCGGCCACCCGGACCCTGCTGGAGGCCTTCCCGCCCGCGGACGACGCCACCCACGTGCTGGCCTGGGCCGAGTTCGGCTACTCGGCGACCCTGCGCGTCGACGATCTCGCCAGCCCCCGAGCCCTGCTCGCCACCCACCTCGACGGCGCCGAGCTCACCCCCGAGCACGGGCACCCCGTCCGGCTCGTCGTCCCGCACCTGTACGCGTGGAAGGGACCCAAGTGGCTGCGGGGCATCGAGTACCTGACCCGACCGGTGCGCGGGTTCTGGGAGGAGCGCGGCTACCACGCGGTGGGCGACCCGTGGCGCGAGGAGCGCTACTCCTACCAGGAGTGAGCGCCGGCGCGACGTAAGACGCCCAGTCCGGAGGCGATGGTGCAGGCGCTCACCCCGGTCTGCCGCATCTCGACTACGGTGCGCAACGTGCCGCTTCGACCATCCGCCCACGCCAGGCAACGGATGAGGCAGCGAGGGATCGCCCTCTCGGAGATCGAGGAGGTTCTGCTCAGCCCGCGAACCTCCTACGCCTCGCGCGAGTATCCGGGGGAACGGACGGTCGTTCTCGGGGAGACATCCGGGGGTCGGAGGCTGAAGGTGGTGATCGTGACGCACGATCCTGATGTGGTGGTCACCGTCGCCGATCGCAGCGGAGAGGAGTAGCCTGAGCCGGTGCTCGTGCAGTACGACCCGGACGTGGGCGCCACTTACGTGGTGCTCTCGGAGACCCCGTGCGCCCGGACGGTTGAGGTGGGCGACCTCGTCGCAGTGGACGTCGACGAGCACGGCGATCCCGTCGGAGTCGACTTCGCCGTTGCTGTGCACCAGATCACGGAGTCGATGATCGCCGAGGTCGTCTCTGTGTTCCCTGAGCTCAAGCCCGTGATCGGCGACTCTCGCGAGTGGATGCCCCAGCTGTCCTACTGAGCTCGATGAGGATCACGTCCCTGACTCGGTACCCGGTCAAGTCCCTCGGCGGCGAGAGCCTCGAAGCGGTGGACGTGGTGCTCCGCGGCCTGGCCGGCGACCGGTCCTGGTACGTGCGGACCGAGGACGGCCGGATCGGCAGTGCCAAGTCGACCCGCCGGTTCGGTCGGGTCGAGGGCCTGCTCGACCTCGCTGCGACCACCGGCCCGGCCGGACCCGTCGTCACCTTCCCGGACGGGGCCGTCCACCCCGTGGGCACACCGGACGCCGACGCCGCCCTGGCGGCGCACACCGGCCAGCCGGTGCGGTTCGCCGCCGAGGACGACACCAGCACGTTCGACGCGGGCCCGGTGCACCTGCTGACCGCCTCCGCCCTGCGCCGGCTCGCCGACGCCGTCGGCGAGGAGGTGGACGGCCGGCGGTTCCGCGCCAACGTGCTCCTCGACGACCTGCTCCCCGGCCGGGAGGACCTCCCCCCGGAGGAGGCGTGGCGCACCCTTCGCCTCGGGCCTGAGGTGGTGCTGAGGGTCGAGGGCCTGATGCCCCGCTGCGTCATGGTGACGATGGCGACCCGGGACCTGCCCGCCGACCGTCGCGTCCTGCGTGCCGTGCACGCGACGGCCGGCGGCAGCCTCGGGGTGTGGGCCACCGTCGTCCAGCCCGGACGGGTGGCGGCCGGCGACGAGGTGCGGGTCGGGACCTGATCGGCCCGGTCCCGGTCAGGGCTCGTGGTGCAGCGCCTCGGCCGGCGGGTCGAGCGCGGCGGGCAGCTCCCGCCGGGAGCGCCGCGGACCGAGCTCGGCGAGGTACATCGCCGCCAGCACGAGCGCGCCGCCGGCCAGCACCCGCGGGCCCAGCGACTCCCCGCCGAGCAGGACCGCGAACACGGCGGCGAAGACCGGCTCGGTGGTCATGACGATCGCCGCCCGGGTGGCCGGCAGGTGCGCCTGCGCCCACGTCTGGACGACGAGCGCACCGGCCCCGGCGACCAGCGCCATGTACAGCACCGCGGCCCACACCCCGCCGTCCGGTGGGACGGTGATCCCGTCCGGGACGGCGGCGACCGTGCACGTCGTCGCGATGGCCAGCATCTGCACCGTGGACAGGCCGACGGCCTGCCGGCGGTCGGACCAGGCGCCCAGACCCACGATGTGCAGCGCGTAGACCGCTGCGCTCGCGAACGTGACCGCCTCGCCGAACCCGACGGCCAGGCCACGCAGCGACAGCACGGCGAGCCCGGCGGTGGCCAGCAGCACGGCCAGCCAGGTCGTGCCCGGTGTCCGGGTGCGCAGCAGCACCCCGGCCAGGACAGGGGTGAGCACGACGTACATGCCGGTGACGAAGCCGGACACCGACGCGGAGGTGTGCTCCAGCCCCCAGGTCTGCAGCAGCTGCGCGACGCCGTAGACGGCGCCGAGCAGGAGGCCGTGCCGCCAGGCCGCCGCGTCGAGGCGGCGCAGCTGCGGCCAGGACGCCGCCACCATCACCACGGCCGCCACCCAGAACCGGACGGCGAGGAAGTCCGCCACCGGCAGGACGGTCACGACGTCCTTGATCAGGAAGAAGGTCGAGCCCCAGACGGCGGTCACCGCGGTGAGGCCGAGGGTGGCAGCGACCTCGGTCCGAGGCCTGCCCATCGGGTCAGACGACCCGGACCACGACGGTGCTGCCCTTGCGGACCTCGCTGCCGGCAGGAGGGTCCGTGGAGTGGACGGTGCCGAAGATGCCGCCGAGCAGCCGCTCCACCTCGACCTCGAGACCGGCCTCCTCGAGCACCGCGCGGGCCTCCTTGAGCTGGCTGCCCTGCACCTGCGGGACGGTGACCAGCGGCGGCCCGCTCGACACGACCAGCGCGACGGGGTCCCCCCGGAACAGGGTGCCGTCGGCGGGGTCCTGGGCGATGACGTCGCCCTCGGCGACCTCCTCGCTCGGCTGGGTGGTGACCTCGCCGACGGCGAGCTCGGCGCCGGTCAGGGTCTGCTCCGCCTGCTCGCGAGAGGACCCGACGACCGTGGGCACCTCGATCGGCTGCCGTCCCAGGGACACCACGACGGCGACCGGTTCCCCTCGGCGCAACCGCTCGCCCTCGGCGACGGACTGCGACACGACCAGACCCTTCGCGACGTCCTCGCTGTACTCCTCGGTCACGTCGCCGAGCGCGAGCCGGGCGTCCTCGAGCGTGGTGCGTGCCTCCTCCAGGGGGAGACCGGCCAGCGGCGGGACGGCGACGAACTCCGGCCCGGCGGACACGACCAGCGTGACGGCGCCTCCGCGGCGCACCTGCTCGCCCGGTCCCGGCTCGGTGGCCGCGACCTGCCCTTCGGGCACCTCGTCGTCGTACCGCTCGGTGACCTCCGGCTGCAGGCCGGCCTCGGTCAGCACGCTGCGCGCCTCGGCGACCGGCTGCCCGACGACGGCGGGCGTCGTCGTCCAGGCGCCGGGACCGGCGCTGGTCCACCACAGGCCGACGCCGGTCGCCAGCGCCCCGACGAGCAGCACCGCCAGCGTGAGCAGCAGCCCGCGTCGCCGGTCGCGGCGGGCAGGCGGGACGTCGGGTCCGCCGTCACCGGCCGGCCGCGACGTGCCGTCCTCCCGGTCGGTCCCGGACGGCGCAGGCCGGGCGTGCTCGGCGGTGTCGTCGAGGGGCAGGGCGAGCGCGGCCCCGGTGCGGGGCAGGGCGAGGGTCCGGCCGTCCCCGGGCTCGCCCGCGCCGGCGGCTGCGCCGGCCGCGGTCCGGTCGAGGTCCTCCTCGCTGAGGGCGGCCCGGACGTCGCGGACCTCGGCGAGCAGCACCCGGGCGTCGGCCGGACGGCGGTCGGGATCGCGCGAGGTGGCCCACTGGACGAGCTCGTCGATCTCCGCCGGCAGCCCCGGGACGTGCTCGGAAGGGGCCGGGACGTCGGTGTTGACGTGCTGGTAGGCCACCTGGATCGGGACCTCGCCGGTGAACGGCTGGCTGCCGGTGAGCATCTCGAACAGCACGACACCGGCGGCGTAGACGTCGCTGCGCGCGTCGGCGACCCCCCGCAGCACGAGCTCGGGGGACAGGTACGCGACGGTGCCGATGAGCATGCCCTGGGTCGTCCCGCTGGCGGCGCTGCTGGCGGCCCGGGCGAGGCCGAAGTCGGCCACCTTGACCCGGCCGTCGTCGGCGAGCAGCACGTTCTCGGGCTTGACGTCGCGGTGCACGATGCCCGCGCGGTGGGCGGCGCCGAGGGCGTCGAGGACGGGCTCGAGCACGCCGAGCGCCTCCCGCGGGGTCAGCGGCGCCGAGGTGGCCAGCAGGTCCCGCAGGGTCTGCCCCGGCACGTACTCCATCGCCAGGTAGACGCAGTCGCCGTCCGCGCCCTGGTCGTACACCGCGACGACGTTGGGGTGGGACAGCCGGGCCGCGGAGCGGGCCTCCCGGTGGAACCGGGCGACGAACTGCTCGTCGTCGGCGAGGTGCGGGTGCATGACCTTGAGCGCGACGTCCCGCTCCAGGCGGGTGTCGGTGGCCAGGTAGACGGTGGCCATCCCGCCGCGGGCGACCCGGGAGCGGACGACGTAGCGGCCGTCGACCGACCGGCCGACGAGCGGGTCGCTCACCGCTGTGTCCACCCGCGGGAGTCTACGGTCGCTACCCGGCCGAACGGCGCAGGCGGGCCGTCGGCGCCGTTACCGGAAACGCGCCATCAGGGTCTGCACGTTGGCGACGTAGCGCCGGGTGTCCGGGTACATCCCGTTGCGGCGCACCCCGGCCAGGCCCTGGTAGTAGCCGGCGATGGCGGTGCCCAGGTCGTCCGGCTCCGAGCGCAGCAGGGAGCGCAGGATGACGACGCCGGCGGTGGCGTTGTCGTGCGGGTCGAGCAGGTCCAGCGGGCGCCCGGCCAGGTCCGAGGCCCACCGCCCCGAGGACGGGATCACCTGCATCACCCCGACCGCGTTGGCGGGGGAGACGGCGCGCATGTTGAAGCCCGACTCCTGGTACGCGACCGCCAGGGCCAGCGCCGGGTCAACGCCCCACTGCCGGGCCGTGTCGGCGACGATCGTGCGCATCTGGTCCCGGGAGGGGACGTCGCGGGTGGCGAGGACCTCGCGGTTGGCCGCGGCGGCCTCGGCGACCGGGCCGGGGTAGGTGCGCCCGGCGAAGGTGTTCGGGACCGGGCTCGGGCCGGCCGGTAGCCGCAGCTGCTGGCCGACGCGGATCGTGCCCGGTCCGTCCAGGCCGGGGTTCGCCTCGCGCAGCGCGGCGACCGTCGTGCCCTCCCGGACGGCGATGTGGCTCAGCGTGTCCCCGGCGCGGACCGTGTACGGGCGGGTGGAGCGGACCACGGGGGCGACCGGCGGGGTCGGCGCGGCGGCGCCCGGCAGCCGCAGGGTCTGCCCGGTGCGGATGATGCTGGTGGCGCTGAGCCCGTTGAGCCGCAGGATCTCGGTCATCGGCAGCCCGGTCCGCGCGGCGATGTGGCTGACGGTGTCCCCGGCCCGCACCGTGTACGTGGTCTGCCCGGAGTCCGTGGTCTGCCCGGACGCGCCGCCGGCCGGCGCCGGTGAGGACGACGAGGACGGCGATGCCGAGGTGGCGGACGGGATCGTCAGGGTCTGGCCCACCCGGATGAGGGCCCGGGAGTCCAGCCCGTTGGCGCTGACGATCGCCGAGACCGACGTGCCGGTGCGCGCCGCGATGTGGCTGACGGTGTCCCCGGCCCGGACGGTGTACCGCAGCGCGGTGGGGGCCGCCGGGGCAGGACCTCGGGTGGCTGACGGGCCGGGCACGGTGAGCCGCTGGCCGACCCGGATGGTGGCCCGGGAGTCCAGCCCGTTGGCGCTGACGATGGCCGAGACCGACGTGCCGGTGCGCACGGCGATGTGGCTGACGGTGTCCCCGGCCCGGACGACGACGGTGCCCGCTGCGGCGGCCGGCGCGGCGAGCGTGGCGCCGAGCGCGGTCGTCCCGAGAGTGGCCAGGGCTGCCGCGGCGCGGCGGCGGCCGTGACCGGCCGGTGCGATGGGGGCCGGGTCGGCGGTGCGAGCGGCGCTGGACTGCATGCGGTGTCCTGTCCTCCGGTCGGCCGGTGCCCGCGACCCGGGTGGGCCGGGCCGGCTGGTGCGGCTGTCATGCGGTGAGACTCGTGTGACTCACGTGGCGTGCGGGACGCTACACGAGCGGTGGTGGTCGGGTCACGAGTTACACCGGCGGAATTCGTTCCGCCGGTGGACGGGGCCCGTGGCAGGCTGGCCCCGTGGACGACGACCTCGACGCACTCGTAGGGAGCTGGCTGCCGCTGCCGGACGTCGCCGAGCGCCTCGGCACGGACGTCTCCCGGGTCCGGCGGATGATCGACGACGGGCTGCTGATCGCCGTCCGGCGCGGGCAGCCGCGAGTGCTCAGCGTGCCGGAGGCGCTCGTCGAGCCCGAGCCGCTGGCCGACCTGCCGGGCACGGTCACGGTCCTCGCCGACGCCGGGTTCGGCACCGAGGAGATGCTGCGCTGGCTGTTCACCCCGGACGACTCCCTGCCGGGCACACCCCTGGCCGCGCTGCGAGCGGGGCGCCGGCGGGAGGTGCGCCGGCGGGCGCAGGCGCTCGCCTTCTGACCTGTTTTCGCGCGGACGCTCAGGCCTGCTGCCAGCGGACGGCCTGACCCCGTGCCCACCGGGCCCGGGCCAGTGCCGGCAGGGCCACCTGGGCACGCCGTGGCAGCGGCACGGCGACCCGGCGCTCCAGCACCCGGTACCCGCTGCGCTCGACCGCGCGGAGGATGTCGCCGTAGAGCACGTACGCGCAGCGGATGGCGTCCCGGCTGGTCGGGTGCAGCATGGCGATGCCCGGCTCGGCGCGCCGGTAGAGCTCCCGGGTCCGTTCCACCTCGAAGGCCAGCAGCCGCCGCACTGCCGCCGGGGTGCTGCCCGCGGCCCGCCCGGCCCGCAGGTCCGCCACCGTCACCCCGAACGCGTCGAGGTCCTCCTGCGGCAGGTAGACCCGGCCCCGGTCGAGGTCCTCGCCGACGTCCCGGACGAAGTTCGACATCTGGAACGCCTCCCCGAGCAGCCGGGCGTGGCACGCCGCCTCCGCGGACACCGGCTCGAGCACCGGCAGCATCTGCAGCCCGATGACCGCGGCCGAGCCGTACATGTACTCCTCGAGGTCGGCGTACGTGGCGTACCCGGTGCGGGTGATGTCCATCCGCATCGACCGCAGGAACGCCTCGACGTGCTCGGTCGGGATGTCCCAGCGCCGGACGGTGGTCAGCATCGCCCTGCCCACCGGGTCGTGCACCGTCCCGGTGCGCAGCGCGTCGAGGAACGACTCCCCCCAGGTGAGCAGCCCGTCCGGGTCGGGGGCCTCGAGGGAGTCGACGAGCTCGTCGGCGTACCGGGCGAACCCGTAGAGCGCCCAGACGTACGGCCGCTTGCCCGGCGGCAGCAGCCCGGTGGCGAGGAAGTAGGTGCGGCCGTGCTCGGCGTGCAGGGCCCGGCAGGTGAGGAAGTCCTGCCGCAGCCGCGGGTCGGTGATCCCCGCGGCGTCCAGGGACGTGGCCCCGGCCGGGCGACGCCACGCCGCTCGCCGGTGGCTGTTCACCGCCACGCCCGGGACCGGTAGGACGGGTCCGGTCCGAGCACCCGCTCGGCCGCCAGCCGCCCGGAGATGAGGACCATCGGGACGCCGACACCCGGCTGGGTGCCGGAGCCGGTCAGCACGACGTTGTCCCCCCAGATGTTCCCCGGCCGGAAGGGCCCGGTCTGCCGGAAGGTGTGCGCGGCGGCGAACGGGGCCCCCGCCGCCATGCCCCGCGCCTCCCAGTCCGCCGGGGTCGTCACGTGCTCGACCTCGATCCCGGCCTCGAACCCGGTCAGCCCGCGCTGCTCGAGGGTCCGCAGCACGTGCTCGCGGTACCGGGGGCCGATCCGGCCCCAGTCGACGCCGGCGTCGTTGTGCGGGGTCGGGAACAGCACGTAGTAGATGTGCCGGTCCGGCGGGGCCAGCCCGGGGTCGGACACCGTCGGCGTCGACAGCAGGACGCTGGGGTCGCTCATCAGCCGCCCGGAGGTGAGCTCGGCGAACACGCTGCGCCAGGCCTGCCCGAAGAGGATCTGGTGGTGGGTGGTGCCGGGGTACCGGGCGGTGGAGCCGGCCAGCAGCAGGTACGCGGACGGCGAGTAGTCCAGGTGGCGGACCCGCCGCGGGACGGTGCCGAGCAGGTCGCGGTAGGCCACCGGCAGGTCAGGGTTGAGCACGACGACGTCCGCGGGCACCCGCTCCCCGTCCGCGGTGACCACCGCGGTCGCACGGCCCCCTGAGTGCTCGACTCGCTCGACGGTGGTGCCGTAGCGGATCTCCACCCCGTGCCGCTGCGCGGCGGCCGCCATCGCGCGCGGTACCGCGTGCATCCCCCCGACCGGGAAGAACACCCCGGCCACCGAGTCCATGTAGGCGATGACCGCGTACAGGGCCATCGCGTCCTGGGGAGCCACCCCGGCGTACAGGGACTGGAACGAGAAGACCCGCTGCGTGCGCTCGTCCCGCAGGTACTGCTCCACCTTGGGGGCCAGGCGGCGGAACCCGCCGGCGGCGACGAGCCGGGCCAGGTTGGGGGTGAGCAGGTCGAGCGGGGTGTCGATGTTGCGGTCGATGAAGTCCCGGATCTCGTACCGGTACAGCCGGGTGACGAAGTCGACGTACCGCCGGTAACCGGCGGCCTCGTCCGGACCGATCACGGCCTCGATCTGCGCGGCCATCGCCTCGGTGTCGGCGTGCACGTCCAGGCTCGACCCGTCGGCGAAGCGGGCCCGGTACAGCGGTGACACCGGGCGCAGGTCCAGCCAGTCGGCGACGTCCTCCCCGAGGGCGTCGAAGCAGTCCGCGATAAGGTCCGGCATCGTCAGGACCGTCGGCCCGGTGTCGAACCGGTACTCCCCGTCGGCCGTCGTCGTCCGGACCAGTCCCGCCCGGCCACCGGGGACCTCCTCGCGCTCGAGCACGGTGACCCGTCGGCCGGCCCCGGCGAGCCGCATCGCGGCGCTCAGGCCGGCGAGCCCGGCCCCGACGACGACGACGTGGTCCGTGGGACCGACCACCCGCCGGACCCGTCCGGGTGCCAGCGACGCCGCCAGCCGCCGGGCCCGGCCCGCGGCGGCGGACGCAGCGCTCACGCGGTCCTCGTCGTCGCCGCGTCGACCAGGGAGCGCAGCACCCCGGCGGCCTGGGGGGTGACGGGGGCGGCGTCCAGGGCCTCGCGGGCCGCCATGACGCGCTCGGTGATCATCGACTCCACGGTGTCCAGGGCCCCGGTGCCGACGATGACCTCCCGCAGGGCCGCCACCCCGGCGGCGTCCAGGCCGGGGTCGCCGAGCAGCCGCTCCACGACGGCTCGGCCGGCCGCGTCGGCCCGGCGCAGGGTGAGGGCGACGAGGACCGTCCGCTTGCCCTCCCGCAGGTCGTCGCCCGCGGGCTTGCCGGTCGTCCCGGGGTCGCCGAACACGCCCAGCACGTCGTCCCGGAGCTGGAAGGCCTCCCCGAGCGGCAGCCCGAACGCCGAGTACGCGGCCCGCACCTCCTCCCCGGCACCGGCCAGGGCGGCACCGAGCAGCAGCGGGTGCTCGACCGTGTACTTGGCGCTCTTGAACCGCACCACCCGCAGCGCCGCCTCCACCGGGTCCTCCCGGTGCCGGCCGGCGACGGCCTGGGCGAGCACGTCGAGGTACTGCCCGCCCATCAGCTGGGTGCGCATCCGGTCGAACACCGCCTTGCCCCGCTCCACCGCGGTGGTCGGCAGCCCGCTGCCGCACAGCAGCTCGTCGCACCACGACAGGCACAGGTCCCCGGCGAGGATCGCCCCCGCCTGGCCGAACCGCTCGCGGTCACCGCCCCACCCGCCGTCGTCGTGCAGGTCGGCGAACTGCCGGTGCACCGCCGGCATCCCGCGCCGGGTGTCCGAGGAGTCCATGACGTCGTCGTGGATGAGCGCCGCGGCCTGGAACAGCTCCAGGGACGCCGCCGCCCGGACGACGCCGGGCCCGTCCTGGCCGCCGGCCCCGCGGTAGCCCCAGTAGCAGAACGCCGGCCGCAGCCGCTTGCCACCGGCCAGGAGACCCCGGACCGACCCGACCAGCGGCTCGCAGTCGGTGCCCAGCTCGCCCAGCACCGCGCTCTGCTGGTCGAGGAAGGCGTCGAGCTCCTGCTGGAGGCGCCGGCGCAGGTCCGCGGCGTCCAGCGGGGACGCCGCCAGCGAGGGCACGCCGTGGGCCTGGCTCACCGCTACTCCTGTCGCGTTCCGGACCGTCACGGTCATCGGCTCTCCTCGTCAGCCTAGTGCGGGCATGGTCCTGACCGTCCTTCGGAACGTTCTGATCGTCCTTCGGACCATCATGACCGTCCTTCGGACGACGTGCCCGGTCCGGATGCACCGTGCGTAGCCTGGTCGGGTGGCTCTGGGTGTCCCCTCCGTGCGCGACGGCGTCCCGCCGGTGCACGAGGCGATCGCCGCGGCCGTCGCGGCGGGCACCCCCGCGGTGTCCTTCGAGTTCTTCCCGCCGCGGGACGACGCGGCCGCCGACCGGCTGTGGACGGCGGTGCGCCGGCTGGAGTCCCTGCAGCCCACGTTCGTGTCGGTCACCTACGGCGCCGGCGGCAGCACCCGGGACCGCACCGTGCGGATCACCCGGCGGATCGCCGAGGAGACGACGCTGACCCCGGTCGCGCACCTCACCTGCGTCGCCAGCCCCCGCGCTGAGCTGCGGCGCGTGGTCGGCGCCTACGCCGACGCCGGGGTCCGGTCCGTGCTCGCTCTGCGCGGCGACCCGCCCGGCGGTCCGGGTGCCCCGTGGACGGCGCACCCGGACGGGCTCGACCACGCCGAGGACCTGGTCCGGCTGGTCCGCGGTCTCGGCGACTTCAGCGTCGGGGTCGCTGCCTTCCCCGACGGGCACCCGGAGTCCTCCGGGCCCGACCAGGACGCGCAGGTGCTGCTGGCCAAGCAGCGGGCCGGGGCGACCTTCGCCGTCACCCAGTTCTTCTTCGACCCGGCGGCCTACCTGCGCCTGCGGGACCGTGCCGCGGCACGCGGCTGCGACCTGCCGATCGTGCCGGGGGTGATGCCGGTGACCGACGTGCGCCAGGTCCGGCGGTTCGCCGAGCTGTCCGGCACGCCGCTGCCGGCACCGCTCGTCGACCGGCTGGAACGGGTGGCCGACGACCCGGTGGCGGTGCGAGCCGTCGGGGTGGAGGCGGCGACCGCGCTCGGGGAGCGGCTGCTTGCCGAGGGCGCGCCGGGACTGCACTTCTACACGCTGAACTCCTCGACCGCGACGACGGAGATCTACGAGGCGCTCGGCCTGTCCCGGCGCCGCCGGGCCGGGCCGGGCAAGATGCCCGGGTGACCACCCCCTCGTCGTCCGGCCCGCCGGACGAGGCCGAGTTCGCCCGGCGCTGGTCGGCCGCGCACGGCGGGGCGGACCCGACGGCCCGGTTCGTCGCCGGCTACCTCACCGTCGTGCAGGCCCTGGCCCGGCCGCTGGCCGCGGCCGGCGTCCGGCCGGACGCCGTCACCGCCACCGGGCCGGTCCTCGCGGCGGTGGCGCTGTGGCCCGCCGCGAGCGGGGGGCGCTGGGCGCTGCTCGTCCCGCTGGTCGTCGTCGTGTCGGCGGTCCTGGACGGCCTGGACGGCGCGATCGCGGTGCTCACCGCCGGCCCGACCCGGTGGGGGGCCGTCCTCGACGGCGTCGCCGACCGGGTCGCCGACCTGGCCTGGACGGCGACCCTGTGGCTGCTGGGGGCACCCGGCTGGCTCGTCGCCGCCGCCGCCGCGGTCGGCTGGCTGCACGAGTACCTGCGCGCCCGGGCCGGCGCCGCTGGGATGACCGGCGTCGCGCGGGTCACGGTCGGGGAGCGTCCGACCCGGGCGGTCGTCGTCGCCCTGTTCGCGCTGGGGGCCGGTCTGTACCCCGCCGCGGCCGGCGGGTGGGCCACGGCCGGGGCGGCCGCGCTCGTCGGTGTCGGTGTCGCCGGGCTCGCCCAGCTCGTCCCCGCCGTCCGGCGGGAGCTGCGGTGAGCCTCCTCGACGCCGTCCCTGAGCAGCCGCCGCCACCGACCCGGACGGTGTGGATGGACGCGGCCCGGGTGGTGGCGATCGTCGTCGTCGTCCTCATCCACGTCGTCGCCCCCACGGTGGAGGGACGCGGCGTCGAGGTCGGCAGCGCCGGCTGGTGGGTGGCCAACGCGCTCAACGCCGCGAACCGGTGGTGCGTGCCGGTCTTCCTCATGATCTCCGGCGCGCTGGCCCTCGACCCGGCCAAGGTCGCCCGGCCACGGGACTTCTACCGTCGCCGCTGGCAGCGGGTCGGCGTCCCGCTGGTGTTCTGGACGGTCTTCTACCTGGCCTTCCGGCAGGTCGTCCTCGGCGCCGGGCTCACCCCGCAGCGAGCTGCCACCGACGTCGCCGCCGGCGCGCCCTTCCTCCAGCTGTACTTCCTCTACGTGCTGGCCGGGCTGGTGCTCGTCACGCCGTTCCTCAAGGTGGTCACCCGGCACGCCACGTGGCGGATGCAGCTCGGTCTCGCCGTCGTGCTGCTCGCGCTCGGCGCCGTCGACCAGGTCGTCGAGTACGCGGCCGGGGTGGGCGAGCCGAACGCCGTGACCCGGTTCGTGCCGTTCGCCGGGTACTACGTGCTCGGGTGGGTGCTGCGCGACGTGCTCCTGCACGGCCGCCAGCTCGTCTGGGCCTGGGCCGGCTACGTCGGCAGCGTCGTCGTCGTCGCCGTGCTCGCCGTCACCGGCGGCTTCGGGGACGTCGGTCGGTACGCCTACGACTTCCTGTCCCCGCCGGTGATCGTCATGTCGGTGACCGGCTACCTGCTGCTCCACCACGTGCTGCGCGCCGGCTGCCGTCCGCTGGAGCGGCTCGCCCCGCTGTCGTTCGGGATCTTCCTCGTGCACGGCGCACTGGTGTACGGGCTGCGGCACGTCACCGGCGTGCCCACCGACCTCGCCGGGGTGCTGGTGGCGGCGTTCGGGCTCACCGCCGTGCACACCGCCGCCTCGGCGCTCATCAGCTGGGTGCTGCTGCGCGTCCCCTACCTGCGGGCGGTGCTCGGGGAGCCGGCGCGCCCGAGGAGGTCGGCGACGATCTGAGCCGACAGCCCGACGAGCGGGATGCCGCCGCCGGGGTGCGCCGAGCCGCCGACGAGGTAGAGACCCGGCAGCGGCGAGGCGTTCGCCGGCCGCAGGAACGCCGCCCGCGGGCCGTTGCTCGACGTGCCGTAGATCGACCCGCCCACGCTGCGGGTGTCCCGCTCCAGGTCGGCGGGGGTGCGCACCTCGCGCCACAGCACGCGGTCGCGCACGTCCAGACCGCGGGACGCCATCACCTGCAGCACCTGGTCGGCGTACCGGTCGGCGAGGCCGGGGGCGTCCCAGTCGATCCCGGCACGCGGGTCGTCCGGCACGTGGCGCGGCGCGTTGACGAGCACGAACCACGCCTCGGAGTCGTCGTCCGGGCGGGTGGCCGGGTCGTCGGGGACGGCGACGTAGACCGTCGGGTCCGCCACCGGGCGGGGCGCCCCCCGGCGCCGGCCGACGCCGAACACCGCGTCGAACTCGGCGTCGTAGTCCGCGCCGAACAGCACGGTGTGGTGGCGCAGCCCGGGGGTGCGTCCCCGCAGGGCCAGCAGCAGGACGAACCCGGACAGCGACGGCGTGACCCGCCGCAGGCCGGCCAGCGCCCTCCTGCGGGCGGGTACGGCGTCCGGGACCAGGTCGCGGTACAGGGCCGTGGCGTCGGCGTCGGACACGACGACGTCCGCGGGCAGGACGGCGCCGTCGGCGAGCCGGACGCCGGCCGCCCGGCCGTCCTCGACGACCAGCGCCACGACGTCCGCGTGCGTGCGCACGAGGGCCCCGGACGCCACGGCCCGGTCGTGGACCGCCTCGGCGAGCCGGCGCAGTCCGCCGCGCACGTACCAGGAGCCGAACCGCTGCTCCATGTACGGCACGGTCGCCAGCGCGGCCGGGGCGCGGCGCGGGTCGCTGCCGGTGTAGGTGGCGTACCGGTCGAGCAGGGTGCGCAGGTGCGGGTCGTCGAGGTACCGGCGGCCGAGCGAGCGCAGCGACAGCCACGGCGCGACCGTGCGCAGGTCGCCGGTCCGGCGGGAGAGGCGGGCCAGCGTGCGCGGGCCCTGCAGCGGGGAGGTGAGGAACGGCTCACGGGTGACGTCCCAGATCCGTGCGGCCCGGCGCATCAGGGCCAGCCACTGGTCCCCGGCACCGGCGCCGAGCGCGGCGTCCATCGCCGCGCGGGTGCCCGAGCGGGACAGGTTCGGCAGCTCGAGACGGGTGCCGTCGGCGAACCGGTAGTCGAACGCCGGGTCGACCGGCTCGAGGTCGACGTGGTCCTCCAGCGCGGTGTGGCCGGTGGCGGCGAACAGGTCCCGGTACACGGCGGGCAGGGTGAGCAGGCTCGGCCCGGTGTCGAAGCCGAACCCGTCCCGGCTGAACCAGCCCAGCTTGCCGCCGACGGTGCCGGACTGCTCGCAGACGGTCACCCGGTGCCCGGCGGCGGCGAGCCGGGCGGCGGCGGCCAGCCCGCCGAGGCCCGCGCCGACGACGACGACGTCAGCCACGGCGTCGGCGCCGTCCGTCCCGCGCCCCCGGCAGGGTGCGGCCCTTCCAGGTCAGCGCGCCCCGCTGGTGCAGCCACCACGAGCGGGCGGTCAGCCCGGCGAGGGCGAGCACGGACAGCGGGTGCGCGGCGGCGTCCAGCGGCCGGCCGCCGGTGCGGCGGGCCACGAGCACGCGGCCCAGCACGCCCGCGGCGTAGCCCACGGCCCCGGCCCGGGAGCCGCGCAGCGCGGCCGCGGCGGGGACGACGTAGGCGAGCGTGAGCAGCCCGGTCACCGCGGCGGCGCCGGCGGGGGAGCCGAACGCTGACCACAGCGACTTGGCGTAGCCGTCGCGGACCTGCGCCCAGGAGGTGTACATCCGGCAGGTCGCCAGCGTGGTGCCGTCGGCCACCACGCCGCGTCCCCCGGCCGCCTTGACCGCCCGCAGCAGCGCGATGTCGTCGAGCACCTCGGCGCGAACGGCGTCGTGGCCGCCGGCGCGCCGGTAGGCGGCGGCGTCGACGGCGAGCAGCTGGCCGTTGGCGGCGCTCAGCGAGGGCCGTGGGGACCACTCGGCGACCCGCAGCGGCAGCGTCGTGAGCCAGGACCACTGCAGCAGCGGCTGGACCAGTCGCTCCGCGGCCGTCCCGGTGAGCTGCCGTGGGTACGGCGAGACGAGGTCGAGCCGGTGCCGGCGCAGCAGGCCGACGGTGGCGGCCAGCGCGTGCGGTGCCAGCCGGACGTCGGCGTCCACGAAGACGAGGACGTCACCGGTCGCGGCCGCCGCCAGCTGCCGGCACGCCCACGGCTTGCCCAGCCAGCCCGCCGGCGGCGGGGTGCCGGTGAGCACCCGGACCCTCGGGTCGCCCCCGGCGGCGGCCCGGGCGGCGTCCGCCGTCCCGTCCACGGAGCCGTCGTCCAGGACGAGCACCTCCAGGTCCGCCACGCCGGTGCCGGCGAGCACGGCCCGCAGGCAGTCGCCGACCTGGTGCGCCTCGTCGCGGGCCGGGACCAGCACGCTGACCCGCTCCCGCACCGGCGGCGGGTCGGCGTCCGGGGTGCGCAGCAGCCGGAGGTTGACGACGGTGTGCACGGTCAGCAGCACCGCCAGGGCGCTGCCGGCCCGGGTCAGCGCCCCGCTCACCGCCGTGTCTCCTCCGGCTCGGGCCGGGCCACGACCGGACGGGTCCCGGTGCGGCTCCGGCCCACGGCGACCAGGTAGGGCGCCGTCACCAGCCCCATCCCGACGAACCCCCACGCGGCCACGGCCGGCCGGTCGAAGAACGCGAGGTTCGCCACCGTGGACCCCAGCCAGGTCCAGCCGAGCAGCACCGCCGGCACGAGGTGGTCGGTCGGCAGCGGGCGGTGCCCGCGCCGCGCCGGGACGGCGAGGTGCAGGGCGCTCTGCAGGACGCCGGCGACGAGCAGCCACCCCGCGTAGTTCGTCAGCGGGACACCCGCGACGCCGGGCAGCGCCGGCTCCGGGAACGTCCACGTCCAGTGGCCGGCGGCCACCATCTGCGGGTCGAGGAACAGGTCCCAGGAGGCGAGCAGCCAGGCGGCGACGGGCACGGCCCGCCACGAGGGGCCGGCCAGTCGGCGGGCCGCGACGAGCGCGGGCCAGGCCATCATCGTCCAGGCCAGCGGGACGACGACGGGGACGCCGGCCACCTCCGGCCCGAGAGTGCCGGTGTAGGCGTACCGGCCGAACGGGACGCCGGTGCTCACCCCGACCACCTCGGCCGCCAGGCCGACCCCGCCGGCGACCCCGAGCACCCGCAGCGCGCCACCGGCCCCGACGGTCGCCGCCGCGTGCGTCAGGGCCGCGCCGCAGAACAGCAGCACGGAGACGACGGTCGCGGTGCGCAGCCCCGCGCCGTCCAGCAGCGGGTAGCTGATCTGGGTCAGCACGGCGGCTGCGGCGAGCAGCAGCGCGGCCCGGCGTGCCGTCACCGCAGCGTGCCCGGCTGCGTGCGCTGGCGGCGCTGGCGGCGCCAGGCGCGGACCCGGGAGAGCAGCAGCAGCACGAGCACGGTCCCGGTGACGAGGAGGACGGCCGCGACGCCGGCCGCCAGCCACGGGGCCACCAGCACCAGGGAGACCACCGAGGCGACCCCGACGTCCTCGGCGACGCTCACGGCGACGTTGCTGGCCGGCTCCGGGGAGGTGTTGACCGCCGCCCGCAGACCGGCCTTGACGGCGTGGCTGGCCAGGGCCGTCACCCCGCCGGCGGTGGCGGCCAGCGCCTGCTCCACGCTCGAGGCCTCCCCGGCGAGCAGGGCACCGAGGACGGCGCCCACGGTCGGACGGATCGCGGTGTGGACGGCGTCCCAGGTGGAGTCCAGGTAGGGGACCTTGTCGGCCACCGCGTCGACGGCGAACAGCACCCCGGCCGCGACGAGCACGTCGGTGCGGGCCAGCACGTCGGGGACCGCCGCGACGCCGGCGAACCGCTCGACCAGACCCAGAATCAGGACGACGAGGTAGGCGTTGACGCCGCTCGCCCAGCCCGTGGTGAACACCCACGGCAGCAGCTCCACGCGCCCCTCCTTCCGTCACTCCTTCGCCGTCACGGCCGGCCGGCACCGGTCTCAGGCCCGGTAGGACCCCAGTGTGCCGCGCGCGCCCAGCACCTCGAACCGGGCGAACAGCTCCTCGCCGTACCAGCCCTCGGCGCCGGTGCGTCGGACCACCTCGGCGTGCGCGGCCCGCCGGTGGGCGAACTCCTGCAGCGCGGCGTCGTCGTCCCACAGCGAGAACGTGCCCTGCAGGCCGACCGGCGCCTCGCCGATCCCGATGGCGAGCCGGAGCCCGCCCACCCGGTGCAGGTCCACGGCCACCGGCGGGACGGCGCGGTGGAAGGTCAGCAGCGACCGGGTGCGGACCCGGGCCCGGGTGATGCTGGCGACCGGGCCGGTGACCCGCCGCGGGACCGGCTCGCCGAACGGTTCGCGTCCCGCCCACCGCCCGCGGGAGGCGAGCGGGCGCAGGACGACGTGCAGGCGCTCCTCGGCGATCCGGTCCCAGCCCCGCACCGTCGCCGAGTCCTCGAACGCGGTCGCGGCTGCCTCGTCGTCCCAGGTGGTGAGCAGTGCCCAGTGCCGCGGGTCGGCGTCCCGGACGGTGAACGTGCGTCCCCGGCCGGTGCCGAGCAGCCGGCTGAACCGGGCCGGGCCGTGGCGCAGCAGCAGGGGGTCCAGGGCCATCCGGCCGAGCGCGGCGGGAACGGCGCGGGACGGCACCCCCCAGACCGACAGGGTGACGAGCGGGACCACCGGTCAGCCGACCTCGACCGGCTGGCCGGCGGTGATCCGCAGCAGCTCGTCGTAGCGGGTGGGGAACACGGTGCGCGGGTGCCCGCCGGCGGCCCAGACGACGTCGTGCTGGGCGAGGGCGACGTCGACGAGGGTCTGCAGCGGTTCGGTGTGCCCGACCGGGGCGACGCCGCCGATGGCGAAACCGGTGCGGCGGCGGACGAGGTCCGGGTCCGCCCGGTGCAGGGCGGGGACGCCGAGCACGCCGGCGACCCGGGCCGGGTCGACCCGGTGGGCGCCGGAGGTGAGCACGAGCACGGGACGGCGTCCGTCGGGGTCGTCCGGGTCGTCCACGGCGAAGATCAGGGAGTTGGCGATCTGACCGACCTCGACGCCGAGCGCGGCGGCCGCCAGGGCGGCGGTCCGGACGTGCTCGTCCAGGGCCACGATCCGGCCGGTGGCGCCGAGCTCGTCGAGGGCGGCGCGGACCCGCTGGACGCTGGGGTGGGCCAGGACGGGATCGTCCGGGCCCGGTCGGGTGGAGGGAGCCGTCATGGGGAAAGGCTAGTTGTCCCCAGGTCCAGAACTCGCTGTTGACGGGACCGTCGTCGCCGGGGTGTACTGTCGCCATCGTTCGAACAGGTGTTCGACAGATGGTCGACAAAGGGTCCGGGTCCCCGTCCCGGCCCCGTGGCACCTGTCGGACGGTCGCACGACGCGGGAGTCGCACCCGTGTCGGGCGGTCCGGAGCGGTGGTGCCTCGACCCCGCCCCGCTCCGGACCGCCGGTCGGCTGAGTCGCGGCCGAGGCCGCAGGGGAGGGCAGCACGGTGCGGACCTACGACGACCCGGTGGACGTGCGCGGCCAGGACGCGCCCCACCAGTTCCTCTGGCGGGGGCGGCTGTACGTCGTCCGGGAGGTGCTCTCGCACTGGTACGAGCGCACCGCCTGGTGGGACGGCGCGGCCGCCCAGGCCGTGCGCGGGAGCGCCGACCCGGTCGTCTCCCCGCCGCCGGCCGGCGCCGTGGACCCCGCGGCCGCGTCGTCCGGGCCGGACGTCGAGCGGGAGGTGTGGCGGGTCGAGGCGAGCGCCGGGCGCACCGCCGGCTGCGGGGTCTTCGACCTCGTGCTGTCCCGTCCCGTCGGCCGGCCGGCGCAGACCGGGTGGCGGCTGGTCCGGGTCGTGGACTGAGGAGGTGCCGACGATGACGACGACAGCGACGACGACAACGACGACAGCGACGACAGCGACGAGAACGAGGACGGCGAGGACGACGGGCGCGGCGGGTCCTCGGCCGGCCCCCGTTCCGGTGGCCGCCGTCGAGCTGCTCGACCGGGCCGCCCGCGGCCTGGCCCGGGCGGAGCTGGCCGGCACGCCGGGGGAGCGGTACGTCGCCGCCCACCTGGCGGCGCTGCGCTGCGCCGCCGCGGTCCTCGCGGTCCGTGGCCGGCCGAGCCGCCGCGGCCCGCGCAGCGTCTGGGAGGTGCTGCCGCGGGTGGCCCCCGAGCTCGGTGAGTGGGCGGCGTTCTTCGCCTCGACGGCGTCCCGCCGGGCCGCGGTCGAGGCCGGCCGGGGGGAGACCGTCACGGCCCGGGAGGCCGACGACCTGCTCCGGGACGCCGGCGCCTTCGCCGTCCTCGTCGCCGGGTCCCTCGGCGTCCCGGTGCCTTCCGCCCTGGCGGTCTGATGCCCGTCACCCACCTGCCCTCCGGCACCCACCTGCCCTCCTTCACCCACCTGCACGTGGCCTCCGGCTACTCGATGCGGTACGGCGCGAGCACCCCGGCCGCGCTCGTCGAGCGGGCGGCCGGGCTGGGGCTCGACGCGCTGGCCCTCACCGACCGGGACGGGCTCTACGGGGCGGTCAAGTTCGTCACCGCCTGCCGGGACGCCGGCCTCACCCCGGTGCTCGGGGTCGACCTGGCGGTCGAGCCGAGCGGGCTGGCCGCCGGCCTGCCGGCCTGGGCCGACCCCGGCGCCGCGGCTCGCGGCGTCCGCGGCGGCACCCCGGTCCGGGGCGGGTCGGCCGTCGACCCCCGGCTGCCCCGGGTCACCGTGCTCGCCCACGGCAGCGTCGCCCCCGACGAGGTGAGCGCCGGGCTGGCGCCCGGAGCCGGCTACGCCCGCCTGTCCCGGCTGGTCTCGGCGACCCACCTGCGGGGCGAGCGGGGCACCCCGGTGGCGACCGCTGCCCTCGTCGGCGAGCACGCCGAGGCCGCCGACGGGACCCCCGCCCTCACCGTGCTGCTGGGTCCGGGCTCCGAGCTGGGCCGCGCCGTCCTGGCCCGCCGGACCGACCTGGCCCGGGCCGTGCTCGCCTCCTGGTACTCCGTCCTGCCGCCCGGGTCGCTCGCCGTCGAGGTGGTCTGCCACCGGGGACCGGACGGCACCCCCGGCAGCCTCGGGCACGCGGCCCGGATGCTCGCCCTGGCCCGGGAGGCCGGGATCCCGGCCGTGCTGACCAACGCCGTCCGGTACGCCACCGGTGAGGACGCGGCGACCGTCGACGTCCTCGACGCCGCCCGGCGGCTCGTCCCGATGGACGCCCGGCACCTGGACCGGACCACCGCCCAGGGCTACCTCAAGGGTGCCGAGGAGATGGCCGCCCTGGCGGCCGAGGTCGCCCGGGCGGCGGGCGGGAGCGGACCCGCCGACCTGCTCACCGGCACCGAGCGGGTCGCCGCCCGGTGCCGGCTCGACCCGGTCCGGGACCTCGGCCTCGGCTCGGTGCACCTCCCCGAGCCGGCCGTTCTCGGCCTCGGCCCGGACGACGACCCCGACGCCGTCCTGCGGGCCCGGTGCGAGGCCGGGATCGGCCGCCGCTACCCGGGCGCCGGGCAGCGCCAGCTCGCCGCGGTCCGGGCCCGCCTCGACGACGAGCTGGCCACCGTCGCCGCGCTGGGCTACCCGACGTACTTCCTCACCGTGGCCGACGTCTGCGACCTCGTCCGCTCGATGGGGGTGCGGGTCGCCGCCCGCGGCTCGGGGGCCGGCAGCCTGGTCAACCACCTGCTCGGCGTCTCGGGGGTGGACCCGATGGCGCACGGCCTGCTGATGGAGCGGTTCTGCACGCCGCTGCGCACCGAGCTGCCCGACATCGACATCGACGTCGAGTCCGCCCGCCGCACCGAGGTCTACGAGCGGGTGATCGAACGGTTCGGCGGGCAGCGGGTGGCCGCGGTGTCGATGATGGACACCTACCGGGTCCGGCACGCCGTCCGGGACGCCGGCGCGGCGCTCGGGATGCCGCCGGGCGAGATCGACGCGATCGCCACGGCGTTCCCGCACATCCGCGCCCGGGACGCGCGGGCCGCGCTCGCCGAGCTGCCCGAGCTGCGCGCCTCCGGGATCGGCTCCTCCCGGCTCGACCTGCTCCTCGACACCGTCGAGCGGCTCGACGGGCTGCCCCGGCACGTCGCGCTGCACCCGTGCGGGGTGCTGCTGTCGGACGCCACCCTGCTGGACCGCACCCCGGTCGAGGCGAGCTGGCAGGGCTTCCCGATGAGCCAGTACGACAAGGACGACGTCGAGGTGCTCGGCCTGCTCAAGCTCGACGTGCTCGGGGTCCGGATGCAGTCGGCGATGGCGTACGCGCTCGAGGAGGTCGAGCGGGTGGACGGGGAGCGCGTCGACCTCGACGCGGTGCCGCTGGACGACGAGCCGACGTTCCGGCTGATCCGCTCCACCCGCACGCTCGGCTGCTTCCAGATCGAGTCACCCGGGCAGCGCGAGCTCGTCGGCAAGTTCGCCCCCCAGGACTTCGCCGACCTCGTCATCGACATCTCGCTGTTCCGCCCGGGCCCGGTGAAGTCCGACATGGTGACCCCGTTCCTGTCGGCGCGGCAGGGCTGGCGGGCGCCGGAGTACCTGCACGAGACGCTGCGTGAGCCGCTCGCCGAGACCTACGGGGTCGTCGTCTTCCACGAGCAGGTGCTGCACATCGTCGCGCGGACCGCCGGGGTGAGCCTGGCCGAGGCCGACGAGGTCCGCCGTGCCCTCGGCTCCCGGGACGGGCAGGCCGAGGTGGAGGCGTGGTGGCGGCCCCGGGCCGCGGCGAACGGCTACTCCCCGCAGGACGTCGACCGGATCTGGACGGTGCTGCGCTCCTTCGCCTCCTTCGGGTTCTGCAAGGCGCACGCGGCCGCGTTCGCGCTGCCCACCTACCAGTCCGCGTGGCTCAAGACCCACCACCCGGCGGCCTTCCTCGCCGGGGTGCTCACCCACGACCCGGGGATGTACCCCAAGCGGCTGATCCTCGACGACGCGCGCAACCTCGGCATCGCCGTCCTGCCGCTCGACGTCAACCGCTCCGACGGCTGCTACCGGGTGGAGCGGGTGGCTCCGTGCCCGCCCGCCGGCGGTGGCCCCCGGGACGAGCCGCCGCCGGTCGCCTCCGGCGACCCGGGGGAGGGGCTGCGGCTCGACGCCGCGGTGCCGGACGCCCGGGGCTACGGCATCCGGCTGTCGCTGGCAGACGTCAAGGGGATCTCCGAGGCCGAGGTGTCCCGGGTCGTCGCCGGCCGGCCCTACCACTCGCTGGCGGACTTCTGGCACCGCGCGAGGGTGTCCCGCCCGGTGGTGGAGCGGCTCGTCCTCACCGGCGCCTTCGACGCCCTGTACGGGATCGGCTCCCGCTCCCCGGTCCGCCGCCGGGGAGCGGTCACCCGGCGCGACCTGCTGCTCCAGGTCGCCGACCTGGACCGCTGGACCCGGGGTGCCGAGCGGGCCGCCCGCCGGTCCGCGCCCTCCCGCGGCCGCTCCCGGACCGCCGCGACCCCGGCCGCCCCGGTCGAGGTGCTCGCCGCCCGGCAGTCCCGGGCCCCCGCCCGGGTGCAGCCGCCCGACCGGCAGGGCGTCCAGCTCGCGCTCGACCTCGGGGACGCCCCGGAGCACACCGTGCCCAGCGGGTTGCCGGAGCTGACCGGGGCCGAGCGGGTCCGTGCCGAGCTCGAGGTGCTCGGCCTGGACGCCAGCCGGCACGTGCTCGACTTCTACACCCCGCTGCTGGACGAGCTCGGCGTCACCCGCAGCACCGACCTGACCCGGTGCCGCAGCCGCAGCGAGGTGCTCGTCGCGGGCGTCAAGGTGGCCACCCAGACCCCGCCGGTCCGCTCCGGCCGCCGGGTCGTGTTCCTCACCCTCGACGACGCCCGCGGCCCGGTCGACGCGACGTTCTTCGAGGACGTCCAGGGGCCCTACGCCGCCACCGTCTTCGGCGCCTGGCTGCTGCTCGTCCGCGGCGAGCTGCGCCGGACCGGTCCACGCGGGGTCTCGCTGCGGGCCACCGGGGCGTGGGAGCTGCCGCTGCTGTGGGACGTCCACCGCTCGGCGGGCCTCACCGGGGTGCGCGAGCTGCTCGCCGGGTCGGCCGGGTACGACGAGCGAGCCGTGGCCGGGGCCGCACGCAGTCGCTCCACCCGCCCGGTGACGGCGCCGCTGCCCGGGTACGAGCGCGACGACGGGGGGCTGCCCGGTCGGGACGCCGTCCGCAGCGGACCCGCCGAGCGGGGGGCGGCCGCCGCGCACCGGGGTGCCGCGGCCGCCGCGTACCGCGACGCCACTGGCCCGGCCGGGCCGACCGGCCCGGCTGGGCCGGCTGGCCCGGCCGGGGAGCGCGCCGGCCGGCGGGTGCTCGTGCACGCCAGCGGGTTCCGCCAGTCCCCCTACGCCGACGTCCGGCCGGCCGGCGGCGACGTCCGGGACACCCGCAGCACGTCGTCGCGCCGGGAGCGCGACCAGGACCCGCCGCGGCGGCTGTGGCACGCCAGCCCCGGGAGCCCGGGACGGTGACCGGGCGCCGACTACGCTGCCGGTCGTGCCGGAGACCCGAGGCTCGGACCCGCGCGCCAGCGTGCGCACCGCCGTCGTGTGGGACGCCCTGGACGCCGTCGTCGAGGAGATCTCCCGGCGCACCGGCGTCCGCACCCTCGAGGTCGTCGACGTCGGCGGCGGGACCGGCGGGTTCGCCGTCCCGCTCGCCGTGGCCGGTCACCGGGTCACCGTCGTCGACGCCAGCCCGGACGCCCTGGCCGGCCTGCGCCGCCGGGCCGGGGAGGCCGGTGTCCTCGACCGGGTGGACGCCGTCCAGGCGGACGCCGCCGACCTGGTCGCCGCGGTCGGAGCCCGGTCGGCCGACCTCGTCCTGTGCCACGACGTCCTCGAGCACGTCGACGTACCCGCCCGGGTGGCCGCCGCCCTCGCCGAGGTGGTCCGCCCGCACGGCGTCGTCAGCGTGCTCGTCGCCCAGCCGACGGCCGCGGTGCTGCACCGGGTCGTCGCCGGCCGGGTGGCCGAGGCCCTGGAGCTGCTGCGTGCCCCGGCCCCGGCGCTCGACGACACCGACGACCTGCCCCGGCGGCTGGACGCCGCCACCGCCACCGCGCTGCTGCACGCGGCCGGTCTGGACGTGCGGACCCGGCACGGCGTCCGCGTGCTCGCCGACCTCGTCCCGGCCGCAGCCGTCGACGGGGACGTCGAGGCCACCCGGGCGCTGCTCGCCCTGGAGCGGCTGGCCTCCGGCCAGGACCGGTTCACCGACCTGGCCGGTGCGGTCCACCTGCTGGCCCACCCTCGTGCCGCCGGGTCCCTCGGCGCCGGGACCGCGCCGGACTGACCCCCTCCCTGCCCGCCGGGGGCCGTCGTGACCCCCCGCCCCCCGGTCGCGGGCGGACCGGCGGAGACCGTCCTGCACGTCGACATGGACGCCTTCTACGTCTCGGTGTCCCTGCTGGACCGGCCCGAGCTGCGCGGGCTCCCGGTCGTGGTCGGCGGCGGCGCCCGCGGCGTCGTGCTCTCGGCCAGCTACGAGGCCCGCCGGTACGGGGTGCGCTCGGCGATGCCGATGGGCCGGGCGCGCCGGCTGTGCCCCGAGGCGGCCGTCGTCCCCCCGGACCACACCCGCTACGCCGAGGTCTCCCGCGGGGTGATGGAGGTCTTCCGCTCGGTCACCCCGGTGGTGGAGCAGGTCAGCCCCGACGAGGCCTTCCTCGACGTGGCCGGGGCCCGGCGGCTGCTCGGCGACCCGGTGCGGATCGCCCGGCTGCTGCGCGACCGGGTCGCCGACGAGCAGGGCATCACCTGCTCGGTCGGGATCGCGGCCGGCAAGCTCGTCGCCAAGCTCGCCTCCACCCGCAGCAAGCCGGACGGCCTGCTGCACGTCCCCCGGGAGCGGACCGTCGAGTTCCTCCACCCGCTGCCGGTCGGTGCGCTGTGGGGCGTGGGGGAGCGCACCGCCGAGCAGCTGCGCCGGCTCGGCCTGCACACCGTCGGCGACCTCGCCCACACCCCGGCACCGACGCTGCGCCGCGCCCTCGGTGACGCCCTCGGGCAGCACCTGCACGACCTGTCCTGGGGCCGGGACACCCGCCCGGTCGTCGGCGGCGCCCCGGCCCGCAGCGTCAGCGCGGCGGAGACCTTCTCCCGGGACGTCGACGACCCCGACGTCGTGCGCCGCGAGCTGCTCCGGCTCGCCGAGCGGGTCGCCGCCCGGCTGCGGGCCACCGGGTCAGCCGGCAGGACGGTGTCGCTCACGGTCCGGTTCGCCGACTTCACCACCGTGAGCAGGTCCCGCACCCTGGCCGAGCCCACGGACCTCGGCCGGCAGGTGTACGCCACCGCCCGGGAGCTCTACACCGCGCTGCGGCTCGACCGGGCCCGCATCCGCCTCGTCGGCGTCCGGGTCGAGCAGCTCGTCGACGCCGGGCAGCAGCACCACCAGCTCACCCTCGACGAGTGGCCGGAGGACTGGCGCCGGGCCGAGCACGCGGTGGACCGGGCGGCGGCCCGGTTCGGGGCCGGAGCGGTCCGCCCAGCAGCCCTCATCGCGACCGCCGAGGACGACCGCAGCCGGCCCTGAGAGGTCCACCGCATCCCCGGCTTTCGCGCCGGGCGACGGCGACCTATCCTGAGTTCTCCACCACCCAGGGCTCGACCGCAGGAGGTCGACAGTGCCTCTCTCCGAGCACGAGCAGCGACTGCTCGCACAGATGGAGCAGCAGCTCCTGTCCGAGGACCCGAAGTTCGCCTCGGCGATGCGGGGTCGCCGCTCGGTCGCCCGACGGCACCTCGCCGTCGGGGTCCTCGGCGTGCTGGCCGGTCTGGTCCTGCTCGTCGTCGCCGTGTCCCAGAACGTCATCCTGCTCGGCGTCCTCGCCTTTCTGCTCATGCTCGGCGGCGCGATCTACGCGTTCTCCGCACCGCGCGGCCCGGTCGGCGTCGTCGACGGGTCCGGCCGGCCGCGGCCCCGCAGACCGGGCCAGGGACCCGCCTCGCAGGGCTCCGGGTCCTTCATGCAGCGGCTCGAGGAGCGCTGGGACCGTCGCCGCGGGGACCGCGGGTTCTGAGCGCGCGCAGCCGTCCGGCCAGCCGCCGCTCGGCGGCGTCCGCGGCCGTCCCCGCCCGGACCAGCCCGGAGCGCAGGTGGGCCACCCCCGAGCCGGGTAGCAACCGGGCCCGCCACCGGACCCCCCGCCCGACGCCGGCGTGCAGCGCCCGCTCGACGGCGCGCACGTCCCGGCGCAGGGTGGCGACGCCGGCGGTCCCGCCGTCCCGCGCGTAGCGGGCCCGCTCGACGACGGCGACGACGGCGTCCAGCGCCTGTCGGCCCGCGTCGTCGAGGTGCCCGCCGAGCCGGCGGCCGAGCTGGCGCGGGGTGAGCGGCCCGTCGGCGTCCAGCCCCAGGTCCGCCGCCGACTCCCGCAGCGTCGTCCACGCCGCCTCCGGACCCGCGCCAGGATCCGGCGAGCGGGCCGCCGACCGCCACCGAGACCGGCGGACCACCCGGGAGGTGACGAGCGGAGCGCCCGCCAGGGCCAGGGCGAGCAGCACGCCGGAGACGGCCCGCCACGGGACGGCGGCCAGCACCTCCGCCAGTGACGTCCCGGCGGCGGCCGCCGCGTCGTCCGCGGCCGAGGTGCTCGCGCCCCCCTGCTCCGGCGGCGGCGCGGACGTCGGCAGGTCCGTCGGGTCCCGGTCGGCCACCACGGACGGCGGGGGAGCGGCCCAGGACGGCAGCGAGCCGGTCCGGGTCGAGGGGGTGGGCTCGAACCGCACCCAGCCGACCCCGGCGAAGTACAGCTCCGGCCAGGCGTGCGCGTCCCGCACCGAGACCGTGTAGCTGCCGTCGGGCTGCCGCTGCCCGGGCAGGAACCCGACAGCCACCCGGGACGGGATGCCGAGGGTGCGGGCCATCACCGCCATCGAGGAGGCGAAGTGCACGCAGTACCCGGCCCGTTGGGCGAGGAAGTCGGCCAGCGCCGACGCGCTGTCGGCGGCCGGCGCGGTCAGCGAGTACCGGAAGCCGCCCTCGTTGCGGAACCACTGCTGCAGCCGGACGGCCTGCTCGTACGGCGTGCCGTCGCCGGCCACCTCCGCGGCGGTGGCGGCCACGCTCGCCGGCAGGTCCGCCGGCGGGGTCCCCCAGCGGGCGACGACGTCCGCCGGTGGCGGCGGGGCGTCCAGCAGCTGCTCGGGTGTCGGGGTGACCTCGAGGTAGAAGGCGTCGTAGCTCATGCCCGGGCTCGTCGACACCCCGTCACCCAGCACGTTGAGGGTGTCGTCGTACAGCCAGGGGCCCATGACGTCGACCCGGGTGGTCGGGTAGGGCACCGGCAGCCAGACGCTCTCCAGCCCCTGGACGGTGATCCGGAACCGCTGGCCCTGCGCCGTGACCTCGTCCGAGAGCCCGGGTGGGGCCGGCAGCCCGCCGGCCGCGGTGTCGCTGCGCGGCAGCGGCTCCAGCCGGGGCCGCCACTGCTCGCCGTCGTAGAGGTCGTTGGTGACGAGCCGCAGCGGCTGGGGCGTCCCCGTCGTCGTGTAGGTGAGGACGGTGTCGTCCCGCGGCGTGGTGAGGTTCTCCCGCAGGTCGAGGATCGGGTTGACCACCGAGATCCGCCCGCCCTGGCCGGGTCCGTCGCCCGTCCCGCTGCCGAGGTGCAGGGCCTCCCCGAGGCCGGGGACGACGGTCGGCACGACGACCGCGCCGGCCAGGGCCAGCGCCCCGACCCGGCGGCCGGTCGCCGCCAGTGGCGCAGGCCCCCCGCCGTCGCCGTCCAGCACCCGACCCCAGCGGCCGACCCGCTCGCCGGCGTCGGCCGCGACGAGCACCAGGTAGCCGGCGCCGGCCAGGACGAACCAGTACCAGTCGAGCCCTCCCGGAGCGAGGGCCGCCGGCACGAGGTAGACGGCGAGCAGCGGCAGCCCGGCGACCGCGGGCTGGCGCAGGCCCACCGCGACCGTGTCGACGACGAGGACCACCGCCCCGACGCCGGCCGAGACGAGCAGCCGGATCCCGGCCTCCGCGGGCGCCGGCGCGGCCACCGTGGCCACGAGGTCCGCCCCGGCGGCCGCGACGGCGATCAGCTCCCCGGTCGTCGCCACCGTGGGCAGCACCCCCCACCACGCCTCGGCCCGCGCGTACAGCCAGGTCAGGACGAGCAGCCAGGCGACGAGGCCGGCCGCCAGCGCCACCCCCGGGTGCCGGGACAGCCGGCGCGCCGCAGCCGTCGCGACGGCCACCGCGCCGACCGTGACGACAACCTCGACGAACCACCGGACGCCCTCGACCAGGGTGGACAGCGTGGCCGCGGTCAGCAGGGTGGCCACGACCGCGGCGAGCGGCAGGTGCGACCTCATCGCGCCGCCCCCGGCGCCCGGGCCGGGCCCCCTCCACCCGGCGAGAAGCCTGCCGGCCCGCCGTCCCGGGTGGCGTGCCGCTCGACGAGCCGCCGCCAGGCCTGCGGCACCGGCGTGGTCGCCTCCGGCTCCACCACGCTCCACCCGGCACGGTCCAGGACGAGAGCGGCCCGACCGCGGGCGGCGTCGACCTGGTCGCGGCGACGGCCCGGCAGCGTCGTCCAGGTGGGGGTCGCCAGCAGCAGCGCCAGCCCCGCGGCCCCCCGTCGCGGCAGCGCGGCGACCGGCTCGACGTCCGCGGCGTCCACCTCCCCGAGGAGGCTGACGACCAGCCCGTCCCCGCCGCTGCGGGTCAGCGCCCGGTGCGCCTCCTGGAGCTCCAGCGGGCTGCCGGGGGTGACGACGGCCAGCCGGTCGAGCAGCTCCCCGACCCCCTGGCGGCTGTCCCGGCCGGTCCACGGCGTCTCGACGTCGTCGGTGAGCACGCGGACCCCGTACCCGGACTCCGCCAGCAGGGCGGCGATCGAGGCGGCGGCGCTGACCGCCCACTCGAACGAGGACGCCGGGCCCTCACCACGGTGACCGACGGCGCGGGTGTCCAGGACGACGGTCGCCCGCAGCAGGTGCGGCTGCTCGTCCCGGCGGACCATGAGCTCACCGCGGCGGGCGGTGGAGCGCCAGTGCACCCGGCGCAGGTCGTCCCCGTGGCGGTACTCCCGGGTGGCGACGTCGTGCTCCCCGGCGGCCGCCGCCGTCGTGGCGACCGACTCCCCGGCACCGGTCCAGGCGCCGGAGGCCCGCAGCGGCAGCAGCGGGTGCACCCGGGGGACGACGACGAGCGGGTCGGTGGCCGTGAACGACCGGGTCACCTCGCACATCCCGAACGGGTCGGTGACCCGCAGCGACAACGGCCCGACCTGCCAGCGTCCCCGCACGTCGCTGCGGACCGGGTAGGTGACCGCCACCGAGCCGCCGGGAGCCAGCCGGGCCACGACGAACCGGGGCCGGGAGCCGAGCACGTACGGGACGTCGTCCTGGGCCAGCAGGACGCCGGTGGGCAACCGGGCCAGGTTCGTCAGCTCCAGGCGGACCGAGGCAGGCTGGCCCGCCGCGACCCGTGGCGGGGTCACCGTCCGCTCGTGCCCGACCTGGTGCCGGGCACGAGCCACGAGCAGCACGCTGGCCAGCGGCAGGGCGACGAGCAGCACTGCGACCCGCAGCAGGTCCCGCTGGCCGAGGACGACGGCGACGGCGGCGACCGCGGCACCGGCCGCGAGGAAGGACCGGCCCCGGGTGGTGAGGCCGGACAGCGCGGTCGCCGCGGCGGGGGACGCCACCGTGCTCAGCGCCCCCGTCCGCCCGGCACCGGCACCCGGGACAGCACGTCGTGCACGACGTCGGCGACTCCGCGGCGGGCCAGCTGGGCGTCAGGGCTCAGCAGCACCCGGTGCGCCAGCACGGCAACGGCGAGCTGCTGGACGTCGTCCGGCAGGACGTGGTCTCGGCCCGCCAGCGCGGCGGCCGCCCGCGCCGCCCGCAGCAGGTGCAGGCTGGCCCGCGGGGAGGCGCCCAGGCGCAGGTCCGGGTGCTCCCGGGTGGCCGCGGCGACCGCGACGACGTACTCCTTGACGGCAGGCGCCGCCCACACCCCGTGCACGGCGTCGATCATCGCCCGCACGTCCGCGGCGTCCGCCACCGGCTGCAGCGCCGCCAGCGGGTCCGCGGTGGAGTGGTTCTCCAGCATGTCGAGCTCGGCGGTCGTCGACGGGTATCCCATGGACACCCGGGCCATGAACCGGTCCCGCTGCGCCTCCGGCAACGGGTAGGTCCCCTCCATCTCGACCGGGTTCTGGGTCGCGACGACGATGAACGGCCGCTCCAGCGGGTAGGTGACCCCGTCGACGGTGACCTGCCGCTCGGCCATGCACTCCAGCAGCGCGGACTGGGTCTTCGGGGAGGCCCGGTTGATCTCGTCGCCGACGACGACGTTGGCGAACACGGCGCCCGGCTTGAACTCGAAGTCGCGGACCTCGGCGTTGTAGACGTTCACCCCGGTCACGTCGCTGGGCAGCAGGTCCGGGGTGAACTGGATCCGGCGCACCGAGCAGTCGATCGCGCGGCCCAACGCCTTGGCCAGCATCGTCTTGCCGACGCCGGGCACGTCCTCGACGAGCAGGTGCCCCTCGGCGAGCAGCACGGTCAGCGCGGTGCGCACGACGTCCGGCTTGCCCTCGATCACCGACTCGACCGCCCGGCGCACGGCCTCGGCGGTCCGGGTGAGCTGCTCGAGGGCCTGCGGCTCCACGCTCGCTGCGGTCAACGCGGTCTCCTTCTGGCGACGGTGCTGCGACGGTACGTCAGGTCGGGCCGCCGGCGGGAGCCCTCCACCACCCTCCACCGCGCGGTGTGACCGTGCCCGGCGAGGGCGTGATCGCCACCGGGGGAGGAGAAGCGGGCCGGCCGGGCCGGGTGACGCGTCGTCCGGTGGGCCGGTCCTCCTCCCGTGGCGATCACCGGACGTCGTACGCCCTCCACTTCCCTCCCCGCACCTGACCTGCGGTTTCCGGTCAAGTTCCCGGACGCCGCGGCCGATGGTGGTGTGAAAGTGGAGGACAGTGGAGTACCGTGGGGCATCGCGGAGGTCAGCGGGGCTCCGCGGACGCGGAAAGGTGGTGGGGCCGGTGTTCCTCGGGACGCACTCCCCACGCCTGGACGACAAGGGGCGGCTGATCCTGCCGGCGAAGTTCCGCGACAAGCTCGCCGGCGGCCTCGTCGTCACCCGCGGCCAGGAGCGCAGCCTCTCGGTGTTCCCGATGGCGGCGTTCGAGGCCAAGGTGGCCGAGCTCAGCGCCGGTGCCGGGTCGAGCAAGGCCGCCCGGGACTACCTGCGCGTCCTGCTCGCCGGCGCCTCCGACGAGGTGCCGGACAAGCAGGGGCGGATCACCCTGCCGCCGCCGCTGCGCGCCTACGCCGGGCTCGACCGCGACCTCGCGGTGATCGGCGCCGGGGACCACCTCGAGGTCTGGGACGCCCGCACCTGGGAGGACTACCTCGCCGCCCAGGAGGAGGTCTTCTCCGAGACGTCCGAGGGGGTGGTCGGCAGCCCCTGAGGAGCCGTCGCGCCGCACGACGAGGTCTCCAGCCGCTTCCCGCGTCCTGACGCACTTCCCCGGCGCCAGGCCGCGAGGCGGACTCCTTCCCGGGAGCGGATGGAGACCTGGTCGGGCGGACCGGCCCCACCGGCCACCGCACCACCGCACCACCGCACCACCGCAGCACCGGCAGCACCGCACCAGCAGCACCACGAAGGGTCGAGATGACGCAGGACGACGCCGCCGCGGCACGCCACGTGCCCGTGCTGCTCGAGCGCGTCGTCGCCCTGCTGGCGCCGGCCCTCGCCGAGCCGGGCAGCGTCCTCGTCGACGGCACGCTCGGGATGGGCGGCCACAGCGAGGCGCTGCTCGAGCGCTGCCCGCGGGCCCGCCTGGTCGGCATCGACCGCGACCCGGAGGCGCTCGAGCTCGCCGGACGGCGCCTGGCCCCGTTCGGCGACCGGGTCACCCTCGTCCACGCCGTCGCCGACCGCCTGCCGCAGGTCCTGGCCGGGCTCGGTCTCGAGCACGTCCAGGGGGTGCTCCTCGACCTCGGCGTCAGCTCCCTGCAGCTGGACGAGGATGGCCGCGGTTTCGCCTACGCCCACGACGCGCCGCTCGACATGCGGATGGACCCCACCGAGGGACCCACCGCCGCCGAGGTGCTCAACACCTACCCGCTCGAGGAGCTGGTCCGGGTGCTGCGCGAGTACGGCGAGGAGCGCTTCGCTCGGCGGATCGCCGCCGCCGTCGTCCGCGAGCGCGAGCGCGAGCCGTTCGCGCGCAGCGGTCGTCTCGTCGACCTCGTCCGCGCCGCCGTGCCGGCGCCCGCCCGGCGCACCGGCGGCAACCCCGCCAAGCGCACCTTCCAGGCGCTGCGGATCGAGGTGAACGGCGAGCTCGAGGTGCTCGAGCGGGCCCTGCCGGCCGCCGTCGGCGCGCTCGCCGTCGGCGGCCGGATCGTCGTGGAGTCCTACCAGTCCCTGGAGGACCGGATCGTCAAGCGGGTGCTCGCCGAGGGCGCCCGCAGCACCACCCCCGTCGACCTGCCGGTGGAGCTGCCCGAGCACGCCCCCGAGCTCCGCCTGCTGACCCGCGGCGCCGAGACCGCCGACGAGGCCGAGACCGCCGCCAACCCCCGTGCCGCCTCCGTCCGGCTGCGCGCCGCCGAACGAGTCCGACCCCCGCGAGGGAGAGCCGCATGAGCACCGCCACCGCGCCCGCGTCCCCACCGACCAGCGCCCCGGCGGCCGCCGTCGCGTCGGCTGCCACCCCGGTCCCGCGCCAGCGGACCACGCCGTCGACGTCCCCGGGACGGCGCGGCGCCCCGCCGCGGCTGCAGGTGGTGAGGGCGCCGGCCGGCCGGCGGCGCACGGTCCCGTTCGTCGCGGTGGTCGCCGCCCTGCTGGCGTCGACGCTGGTCGCGCTGCTCATGCTCAACATCGCGCTGTCCCGCGGGGCCTTCACCGTGCACGAGCTCGAGCGGCGCAGCGACCTGCTGGCCGAGGAGCAGCAGGCACTCGCCGAGCGCCTCGCCGTCGAGGCCTCACCCGCTCGGCTGGCAGAGCGGGCCGCCGGGCTGGGGATGGTCCCGAACGAGAACCCGGCCGGCCTGCGGCTCGAGGACGGCGCGGTCCTCGGGACGCCGGCGCCCGCGGCACCGCCTGCGGTCGCGCCCTGACGGCCCCCGACGTGACCAGCCCCAGACGACCGCAGGACGGAGCGCGCGTGACCCAGCCTCCCCACCCGGCCCTGCGGTCCGCCCCCCGGCTCGGGTCCCCCGACCGCCGGCTGCGGATCACGCTGCTCGCCGTCCTGTTCGTGCTCAGCCTGTTCGTCGGCCGGCTCGTGCAGATCCAGGGGCTCGACGCCTCCGCGCTGGCGGCCGAGGCCCTCGGCAACCGGCTGCAGGAGCACACGGTCCCCGCCGTCCGCGGTGACATCACCGACGCGGACGGCGTCGTGCTGGCCGGCACCGTCGAGCGCCGGAACGTCACCGTCGACCAGCGGGTGGTCGGTGAGTACCGCAAGCGGGTCGGCGACAGCGTGCAGACCGTCGGGGTGCAGGGCGCCGCCGAGGACCTCGCCCCGCTGCTCGGGCTGGAGGTCGAGGAGGTCGCCGAGCGGATCACCGGCGACCGCCCGTTCGCCTACGTCGCCAAGGGGGTCACCCCCCAGGTGTGGCGGGAGGTCGCCGCCCTGCAGATCCCCGGCATCCTCAGCGAGCCGGCCTTCGACCGCGTCTACCCGGCCGGGAACGTGGCGGGCAACCTGCTCGGCTTCCTCGGCAGCGACGGCACCCCGCTGGCCGGCCTGGAGATGACCCACGACGAGGTGCTCGCCGGCACCGACGGGATGCGCCGGTACGAGCAGGGCCGCACCGGTGAGCGGATCTGGACCGACGAGGCCGCCGAGGTGCCGCCGGTCCCCGGCGGCGACGTCCGGCTCACGCTGCGGCGGGACCTGCAGTGGTACGCCGAGCAGGTGCTCACCGAGCAGGTCGAGGAGATGGACGCCGAGTGGGGGTCGGTGGTCGCCATCGACGTGGACAGCGGGGAGCTGCTGGCCTTCGCCGAGGCACCGAACGTCGACCCCAACGACCCCGCGTCGACGCCCGCCGAGGACCGCGGCACCCGGGCGCTGAGCGACGTCATCGAGCCCGGCTCGACCGCGAAGGTGATCACCGCGGCGGCGGCCCTCGAGGAGGGCGTCACGACACCGACGGAGAAGCTGTCCGTCCCCTACCGGTACACCACGTCGAACGGGCAGACGTTCCGCGACTCCTCCCCCCACGGCGTCCAGCAGCTCACCTTCGCCGGGGTGCTCGGCAAGTCCTCGAACACCGGCACGGTCATGGTCGGGGAGCGGCTGTCGGTGCAGCAGCGGTACGACTACCTGCGCGCGTTCGGCATCGGCCAGCCGACCGGGCTGAACTTCCCCGGTGAGACGAGCGGCATCCTGCACGACGCCGAGGACTGGGACGGCCGGACGAAGTACGCCGTCCTGTTCGGGCAGGGCTTCTCGCTCAACATGCTCCAGGCGGCCCAGGTGTTCGCCACCATCGCCAACGACGGCGTCCGGGTCGCCCCCCGCCTGGTGGCCGGCACCACCGACCCGGACGGCACCTACCACCCGGCCCCCGAGCCGGAGTCGGTGCGCGTGGTGAGCCCGCAGACCGCCCGCGCCGTCCGGGAGATGCTCGAGGGCGCCGTCGGCGAGGACGGCACCGGCGCCAACGCCGCCGTGCCCGGTTACCGGGTGGCTGGCAAGACCGGGACCGCGCAGGCGCCCAAGGAGAACGGCCGCGGGTACAGCGGCTACACCAGCTCCTTCATCGGGATGGCCCCGGCCGAGGATCCCCAGGTGGTCGTCGCCGTCACCCTCCAGCGGCCGAAGAACGCCCACTACGGCGGTACCGTGGCCGCACCCGTGTTCTCCGACGTCATGACCTACGCGCTGCAGGAGCTGCGGGTCCCGCCCAGCGTCGAGGAGCCCGACCTGCCGCCGATGGAGTGGCAGTGAGCGCTAGCCTCGCCGCCGTGCCGACCCCCGCCCGGAGGTCCGACCACGGGAGCCCCGGCCTGCCCCGGCCGGCCCGCGTCCCGGGGCGCACCCTCGCCGACCTCGCCGACTCCGTGGGCGCCGTGCTCCGGCCGGGCACGGCCGGTGACACCGTCGTGCACGGGGTCACCCTGGACTCCCGGCAGGTCCGCCCCGGGGACCTGTACGCGGCCCTGCCCGGCGCCCGGGCGCACGGCGCCGACTTCGCCGCGCAGGCCGCGGCCGCCGGTGCCGTGGCCGCGGTCACCGATCTCGCCGGGGTGCAGCGGGTGGGCGGCGCCGGGCTGCCCGCCCTCGTCGTGGCCGACCCGCGGGCCGTGCTCGGCGCCCTCGCCGCCGACGTCTACGGGCGCCCGGCGGCGGACCTGCTGCTGCTCGGCGTCACCGGGACGAACGGGAAGACCACCACCGTCCACCTGCTCGACGCCGCCCTGCGCGCCGCCGGCCGCCGCACCGGTCTGGTCGGCACCGTCGAGGTCCGGGTCGGCGACGAGCGGGTGCCCAGCTCGCGGACCACCCCGGAGTCGCCGGACGTGCACGCCCTGCTCGCCGTCATGCGCGAGCGCGGCGTCACCGCCTGCTCGATGGAGGTGTCCAGCCACGCCCTGGCCCTGCACCGCGTGGACGGCGTCGTGTACGACGTCGCCGCCTTCACCAACCTGTCCCAGGACCACCTGGACTTCCACCGGGACATGGCCGACTACTACGCCGCCAAGGCCACGCTGTTCACCCCGGCGCGGTCCCGGCGCGGCGTCGTGTGCGTCGACGACGAGTGGGGACGCCGGCTGGCCCGCCAGGCGGCCGTCCCGGTCGTGACGGTGACGACCCGGCCGGACGCCGACGCGGACTGGACGGCCGGACCGGGGCAGCCGGACCCCTCCGGGACCACCACCGCGTTCACCCTCCGGCACCGCGACGGACGCCGGCACCGGCTCGTCAGCCCCCTGCCCGGCGACTTCAACGTGGCCAACACCGCCCTGGCGTTCGTCGTCCTGCTCGAGGCGGGCCTGGACCCCGAGGCGGCGGCGGCCGGGCTCGCCGGCGCCCCCGGCGTGCCGGGCCGGATGGAACCGGTGCGCACCGGTGCCCCCGGGGAGCCGCTGGCGCTCGTCGACTACGCCCACACCCCCGACGCCCTGGCCGCCGCGCTGCGGGCGCTGCGCCCCGCCACACCCGGCCGGCTCGTCGTCGTCCTCGGCGCGGGCGGGGACCGGGACCCCGGCAAGCGCCCGGCGATGGGTGAGGCCGCGGCCCGCGGGGCCGACCTCGTCGTCGTCACCGACGACAACCCGCGCTCGGAGGACCCGGCGACCATCCGGGCGGCCGTGCTGCAGGGGGCGCGCGCCGCCGGTGGGGCCGACGTCCTCGAGGTCCCCGACCGCGCCGAGGCGGTCGCCGTCGCGCTCGCCGCGACCACCGGCCCGCAGGACACGGTGCTCCTCGCCGGCAAGGGCCACGAGAGCGGTCAGGAGGTGGACGGGACGGTGCACCCGTTCGACGACCGGGTCGTGCTGCGGGCGGCCCTCGCGGCCCGGGCCGCCGTGGCGCCGGAGGCGGGCCGGTGATCCCGCTGACCCTCGCCGAGGTCGCCGACGCCGTCGGCGGCCGGCTCGCCGGCGGCGCCGCCCCCGACAGCGTCGTCACCGGCCCGGTCGTCGTCGACTCCCGGCAGGCCGCACCGGGGGCGCTGTTCGTGGCGCTGCCCGGCCAGCGCGCCGACGGGCACGACTTCGCCGCCGCGGCGGTCGGCCAGGGCGCCGTCGCCGTGCTCGCCGAGCGCGAGCTCGACGTGCCGTGCGTCGTCGTCGGCTCGGGGACCGGTGCCCTGGGCGCCCTGGCCCGGGCCGTGGTCGACCGGCTCACCGCCCCCCGTCCCGGCAGTGCGCCGGGGCTCGACGTCGTCGCCCTGACCGGTTCCTCCGGCAAGACCTCCACCAAGGACCTGCTGGCCGCGGTGCTCGGGGCCGCCGGCCCCACGGTCGCGCCGTCCGGGTCGTTCAACAACGAGGTCGGCGTCCCGCTGACCGTGCTGCGGGCCGACGAGCAGACCCGCTTCCTCGTCGTCGAGATGGGCGCCCGCGGGGTCGGGCACATCGCCCACCTGTGCCAGGTCGTCCCGCCCCGGGTCGGGGTCGTCCTCAACGTCGGCAGCGCGCACCTGAGCGAGTTCGGCTCCCGGGAGGGCACCGCCCGGGCCAAGGGCGAGCTCGTCGAGGCGCTGCCGCCCGCCCGGCGGGGCGGCGTCGCCGTCCTCAACGCCGACGACGACCTCGTCGCCCGGATGGCGACGCGGACCACCGCCGCGGTCCACTGGTTCGGCGAGTCCGCCCGCGCCACGATCCGCGCGCAGGACGTCGACCTCGACGCCGGCCGCCCGGTCCTCACCCTCGTCACCCCCGCCGGCAGCGCGCCGGTCCGCCTGCGGCTGTACGGCGAGCACCAGGTGCCCAACGCGCTGGCCGCCGCCACCGTCGCGCTCGCCCTCGGCCTGGAGCTGCCCGCCGTCGCCGAGGCGCTGAGCGCCGCGGAGCCGGCCAGCCGCTACCGGATGGAGGTCACCGAGCGCCCCGACGGCGTCACCGTCATCAACGACGCCTACAACGCCAACCCGGAGTCGGTGCGGGCCGCGCTCAAGGCGCTCGTCGCCATCGGCCGCGGCCGGCGGACCTGGGCGGTCCTCGGGGAGATGCTCGAGCTCGGGGAGTCCTCGGCGGCCGAGCACGACGCCGTCGGCCGGCTCGCCGTGCGGCTCGACGTGTCCCGGCTCGTCGCCGTCGGTGCCGGCGCCCGCGCCGTGCACACCGGGGCCGCGCACGAGGGCTCCTGGGGCGAGGAGTCGCTCGCCGTCCCGGACGTCGCCGCGGCCGAGGCGCTGCTCGCCGAGGAGCTGCGCCCGGGCGACGTCGTCCTGGTCAAGGCGTCGAACGCGGTGGGCCTGCACGCCCTCGGTGAGCGCCTGGCCGCCGGCGGGCACCACCCGGACGACGCCGGCGAGGTGGTCCGGTGAGGACCGTCCTCGGCGCCGCGGGCATCTCGCTGCTGCTGTCCCTGTTCGGCACGCCGCTGTACATCCGCTTCCTCGTCAAGCGGGGCTACGGGCAGTTCATCCGCGACGACGGCCCTACGACGCACCACACGAAGCGCGGCACCCCGACGATGGGCGGTGCCGTGATGATCGGTGCCACCGTCGTCGGCTACCTGCTCGCCCACGCCCTCACCGGCACCGGGGTGACCGCCAGCGCACTGCTCGTCCTGGGCCTCATGGTGGGCCTGGGCTTCGTCGGGTTCCTCGACGACTTCATCAAGATCACCAAGCAGCGCAGCCTCGGCCTGCGGACGGTGCCCAAGCTCGTCGGCCAGTCCCTCGTCGCCGTCGTGTTCGCGGTGCTGGCGCTGCAGTTCCCCAACGAGGCGTGGCGCACCCCGGCCTCGACGAAGATCTCCTTCATCCGGGACACGAACCTCGACCTGGCCTTCGCCGGCACGTTCGTGGGGATGCTGCTGTTCGTGCTGTGGGCCCAGCTCATGGTCGCCGCGACGAGCAACGGGGTGAACCTCACCGACGGTCTCGACGGCCTGGCCACCGGCGCCACCGCGTTCGTCGCCGGCGCCTACGTGCTCATCGGGCTGTGGCAGTCCAACCAGTCCTGCCAGCTCGTCGCCCAGGCCGGCCCGAACTGCTACGAGGTCCGCGACCCCCGGGACCTGGCCGTGGTCGCCGCCGCCCTCACCGGCGCCACGTTCGGCTTCCTGTGGTGGAACGCGTCCCCGGCGAAGATCTTCATGGGTGACACCGGCTCCCTGGCCCTGGGCGGGGCGCTGGCCGGGCTGGCCATCACCACCCGCACCGAGCTGCTGCTCATCCTGCTCGGCGGGCTGTTCGTCATCATCACGCTGTCGGTCCTCATCCAGGTCGCCTCGTTCAAGCTCACCGGCAGACGGGTCTTCCGGATGGCCCCGCTGCAGCACCACTTCGAGCTCGTGGGCTGGGCCGAGGTGACCATCGTGATCCGGTTCTGGATCATCGCCGGGCTGTTCGTGGCCCTCGGGCTGGGGATCTTCTACGCCGAGTGGCTGGTGCGGTTGTGAGCCGCACGGACACGCTGACCTCCGCGGACGCCGACTGGTCCGGTCTGCGGGTGGTCGTCACCGGCCTGGGGGTCAGCGGGCTCGCCGCCGCCGCCGCGCTCGCCGAGCGCGGCGCCCGGGTGAGCGTGCTCGACGAGCGGGACGGACCCGAGCAGCGGGACCGGGCGGACCTGCTGCGCGTGCTGGGGGCCGACGTCCGGCTCGGCCCGCAGGCCACCGCCGGTCTCCCGGACGTCGACGGCGCGGCCCCCGAGGTCGTCGTCACCTCCCCGGGCTGGCGGCCCACCGCGCCGGCACTGGCCGCCGCCGCCGCGGCCGGCGTCCCGGTCTGGGGAGAGGTCGAGCTCGCCTGGCGGATGCGCCCGCCCACCGGGGGCGCGCCGTGGCTGACCCTGACCGGGACGAACGGCAAGACGACCACGGTGCGGATGCTCACCGCCGTCCTGCAGGCCGCCGGTCTGCGGACCACCGCGGCCGGCAACGTCGGCACCCCGCTGCTGGAGGCGGTGCTGCACCCCGACCCCTACGACGTGATCGCCGTGGAGCTCTCGAGCTTCCAGCTGCACTGGGCGTCGTCCCCGGCGCCGCGGGCCAGCGCCTGCCTCAACGTCGCGCCCGACCACGTCGACTGGCACGGCTCGATGGAGGCCTACGTCGCGGCCAAGGGGCGGGTGTACGAGCGCACCCAGGTGGCCTGCGTGTACAACGTCCAGGACCCGACGACCGAGCGGCTGGTCCGGGAGGCCGACGTCGTCGACGGGTGCCGGGCCGTCGGTTTCACCCTCGACGTGCCGGACGTGTCGATGCTGGGCGTCGTCGACGACGTGCTGGCGGACCGGGCGTTCGTCCCCGAGCGGCGCACGTCCGCGGCCGAGCTGGCCACCCTGGCCGACCTCTCCCCGGACGGCGCCCCGGTGCCCCCGCACACCGTCGCCAACGCGCTGGCCGCGGCGGCGCTCGCCCGCGCCCACGGCGTGCCCGCCGCCGCCGTCCGCGACGGGCTGCGGGGGTTCCGTCCCGACCCGCACCGCATCACCCGGGTCGCCTCCGTGGCCGGGGTGGACTGGGTCGACGACTCCAAGGCCACGAACCCGCACGCCGCCGACGCGTCCCTGGCCGCGTTCGGCCCGGTCGTCTGGGTGGCCGGTGGCCTGGCCAAGGGCGCCGCCTTCGACGACCTGGTCCGCCACCACCGCGACCGGCTGCGCGGGGTGGTCCTCATCGGCGTGGACCGTGAGCCGCTGCGCGCAGCGCTGAGGCGACACGCACCGGATGTCCCCGTCGTCGAGGTCGACCCCGGCGAGACTGGGCGGGTGCCGGTTCCCTCGAGCGCCGCCGGGCGCGCCGTGATGGACGACGCGGTCCGCGCCGCGGCGGCGATGGCGCAACCCGGCGACACGGTCCTGCTGGCGCCCGCGTGCGCCTCCATGGACCAGTTCCGGGACTACGCCTCCCGCGGGGACGCCTTCGCCGACGCCGTCCGGGCCCGGGTCCGCGCCACCCACCCCGGCGCCGAGGGCTGAGCCGTGGCCGTGCTCACCGCCCCGCCCCGCACCCCGGAGCAGCGCGGCCGGTCGTGGTCGACCGCGCTCGTCGACCGGCTCACCCGCTGGGAGACCCCGGTCACCAGCTACTACCTGCTGCTCGGCTCGACCCTGCTGCTCGTCGGCATCGGCCTGGTCATGGTGCTGTCGAGCTCGAGCGTCGAGTCCTACGCGGCCAGCGGCTCCTCCTTCGCGGTGTTCTCCCGCCAGGCGGTGTTCGCCGCGGTCGGCGTGCTGCTCATGTGGGCGGCCTCCCGGGTCCCGGTGCGCGCCTGGAAGCGGTGGGCCTGGCCGCTGCTCGGCCTCGCCCTGATCGGTCAGCTCCTCGTCCTCACCCCGCTCGGCGTGGGGGTCAAGGGCAACACGAACTGGATCGAGGTCGCCGGGGTGCGGGCCCAGCCGTCGGAGGCGGCCAAGCTCGCCCTCGCCGTCTGGCTCGGTGCGGTGCTGGCCCGCAAGCGGCACCTGCTGAGCAGCTGGGCGCACGTGCTCGTGCCGGTCGGCCCGTTCGCCGGTCTCGTCGTCGGGCTCGTCCTCATGGGCAACGACCTCGGCACCGCGCTCGTCCTGCTGGCCATCGTCGGCGGCGCCCTGTTCGTCGCCGGGGTCCCGGCGCGGATGTTCGCCGTCGCGCTCGGGCTGGCCGGTGCCGCGGCCGCGGCGCTCGTCGTCACCAGCCCCAACCGGATGCAGCGGATCGACTCCTGGCTGTCCGCCGAGTGCACGGACTACTGGGGTGCGTGCTGGCAGACCACCCACGGCAAGTGGGCGCTGGCGTCCGGCGGCTGGTGGGGGGTCGGACTGGGTGCGAGCCGGGAGAAGTGGTCGTGGCTGCCCGAGGCGCACAACGACTTCATCTTCGCCATCATCGGTGAGGAGCTGGGACTGCCCGGCACCACCGTCGTCATCCTGCTGTTCGCGGCGATGGGAGTCGCCTTCGCCCGGGTCGTGCGCCGCACCGACGACCTGTTCGTCAAGATCACCACAGCCGGGGTGCTCGCCTGGGTGGTGGGCCAGGCGATGATCAACATCGGCGTGGTGCTCGGCCTCCTGCCCGTCATCGGGGTCCCGTTGCCGCTGGTGTCGGCCGGCGGGTCGGCGCTGGTGTCCACGCTCGTGGCGCTCGGCATGGTGCTGTCCTTCGCCCGCGCCGAGCCGGGCGCTCGGGAGGCCCTGCAGGCCCGGCCGGGCGTCGTCCGGCGCTCGCTGGCCGTCGTCCCGCTGCGCACCCCGGCCGGGGCCGGGCCCGGCTCCCGGCCGGCCCCGCGCCCACGCCGTGGAGGCCCGCGGTGAGCGAGGGCCTCGCGGTCCTGCTCGCCGGCGGGGGCACCGCCGGCCACGTCGCCCCGCTGCTCGCCACCGCCGACCGGTTGCGGGCCGACGACCCCAGGACGCGGGTGCTCGTGCTGGGCACCACGCAGGGTCTGGAGGCCCGCCTGGTCCCCGAGCGCGGCTACGAGCTCGCCGTCGTGCCCCGGGTGCCGATGCCACGGCGGCCCGGCGCGGACCTCCTCCGGCTGCCCGGACGGCTGCGTGGCGCCGTGCGCGCCGCGCAGGACGCCGTCGACCGGGTCGGTGCCGACGTCGTCGTCGGCTTCGGCGGGTACGTGGCAGCCCCGGCCTACCTCGCCGCCCGCCGGCGCCGGGTCCCCCTCGTCGTCCACGAGCAGAACCGGCGGCCAGGTCTGGCCAACCGGCTCGGCGCCCGGTTCGCCGACGCCGTCGCGGTCACCTTCGCGGACACCCCGCTGCCGCGCGCCGAGCTGACCGGTCTGCCGATGCGACCGGAGATCCGCGGGCTCGACCGCGAGGCGGCCCGGACCGCTGCCCGCGAGCACTTCGGTCTGCGCCCGGACCTCACGACGCTGCTCGTGTACGGGGGGAGCCTGGGGGCCCAGCGCCTCAACAGCACCGTCGCCGCCGTCGCCCCGGACCTCGCCGCGGCCGGCGTCCAGGTGCTGCACGGGTGCGGCGCCGGCAAGTCGGTCGACCTGCCCGCCGACCGGCCCGCCGACGTGCCGTACGTCGTCCGGGAGTACCTCGAACGGATGGACCTCGCCTACGCGGCCGCCGACCTCGTCGTCGGCCGGGCCGGCGCCGGGACGGTCTGCGAGGTCACCGCCGTCGGCCTGCCCGCCGTCTACGTCCCGCTGCCGATCGGCAACGGGGAGCAGCGGCTCAACGCCGAGCCCGTCGTCCGGGCCGGTGGCGGGCTGCTCGTCGAGGACGCCGAGTTCACCCCGCAGTGGGCCCGGGCCCGGCTGCTGCCGCTGCTCGCCGACCGCGCCGCGCTCGCCGAGACCGCGCGGCGGTCGGCGGCGCTGGGGGTCCGGGACGGCGACGAGCGGCTCGCCGCCGTCGTCCGCCGGGTCGCCGCTGCCCGGGGGGGCGCGCGGTGAGCCCGCGGTTCGACCTGTCCGCCCCGGTGCCCCCCGCCCGCGACCTCGGGCCGGTGCACTTCGTCGGGGTCGGCGGCGTGGGGATGTCGGGGATCGCCCGCATCCTGCTGGCCAGGGGCGTCCCGGTCAGTGGCAGCGACGCCAAGGACCTGCCGGTGCTCGCGGCACTGCGTGCCCTCGGCGGCGACGTCGCCACCGGCTTCGACCCGGCGCGGGTCGCCCGGGCCCGCACGGTCGTCGCGTCCTCGGCGATCCGGGACGACAACGTCGAGCTGGTGGAGGCCCGCCGGCGCGGGCTCACCGTGCTGCACCGCTCCCAGGCCCTGCACGCGGTCATGCAGGGCCGCCGCGGCGTCGCCGTGGCGGGGACGAACGGCAAGACCACCACCTCCTCGATGCTCACCGTCGTCCTGCAGCACGCCGGCTGGGACCCGTCCTTCGCCATCGGCGGCGACCTCGCCACCGCGGGCACGAACGCCCACGACGGCACCGGCGAGGTCTTCGTCGCCGAGGCGGACGAGAGCGACGCGTCGTTCCTCGTCTACCGGCCCGAGCTGTCGGTGGTGACGAACGTCCAGCCCGACCACCTCGACCACTACGGCACCGCGGCCGCCGTCGAGGCGGCGTTCGCCGAGTTCAGCCGGCGGATCGTCGGTGACGGCGTGCTCGTCACCTGCCTCGACGACCCCGGCGCCGCCCGGCTCGCCGACCTGGCTCGCAGCGAGGGCCGCCGCGTCCTGAGCTACGGCGAGCACCCGGACGCCGACGTCCGGCTCACCGACGTCACGCCGCGGGGTGGACGGGTCGCCCTCACCGTCGTCGACCGGGGGCGGCGGGTCGGCGACGCGCTGCTGCGGGTGCCCGGTCACCACAACGCCCTCAACGCCGGCGCCGCCTACGCCGCGGCGGTCACCCTCGGCGTGGCGCCCGCCGTCGCCCTCGAGGGCCTGGAGGCCTACGCCGGCACCAGGCGGCGGTTCGAGCCGCGCGGCGGCGCCGGTGGGGTACGCGTCTACGACGACTACGCGCACAACCCGGCCAAGGTGGCCGCGGCGGTCGCCACCGGACGGACCGTCGCCGACGGCGGCCGGCTCGTCGTCGTGTTCCAGCCGCACCTGTACAGCCGGACCCTCGACTTCGCCGACGAGTTCGGGGCGGCCCTGTCGGGCGCCGACGAGGTCGTCGTCATGGACGTCTACGCCGCCCGGGAGGACCCGGTCGCCGGCGTCACCGGCGAGCTGGTGGCCCGGGCCGTCGACCTGCCGCCCGGCCACGTCCGGTACGTGCCGTCCTGGTCGGCGGTGGCCGGGGAGGTCGCCAGGCTCGTCCAGCCCGGGGACGTCGTGCTCACCGTCGGGGCCGGAGACGTGACGATGATCGGTCCGGAGGTGCTGGCGCTGCTCGACCAGGACCGCGAGCGGGAGCACACGGCGTGAGCCGGCGACCGACGCCGCCCGTCCGCCGGCGTCCCGCCGGCGCGGGGGGGACGTCGTCCCGCCAGGACGCCGACGTCCGCAGCGCCTCCCCGGCCGCACCGGTGCGCACCGGTCGCCCGCGGCCTGCCCGCGCTGCCCGGTCTGCCCGGCCTGCCCGCAGCGCGCCACCGGACCGCACCACCTCGCGGGCGGCCACCCCGACGGCCGGTGGCCGGTCGTCCGGTCACGGCCCGCTGGTGCCCGGCTCCGCGGCCCGGTTCGCCGCCCGCGCCCGGGCGGCCCGGCGGCTGTCCTGGCGGCCCGTGCTCCTCGCGCTGGCCGCCGCGGCCCTGGTCGCCGTGGCCGGGTGGGCCGTCCTGGCCTCCCCGCTGCTCGCCGTCCGGGAGGTCGGGGTGGTCGGGAACGACCGGGTCCCCCGGGCCGAGGTCGTCGCCCTGGTGGAGCCCGCGGTCGGCACCCCGCTGGCCCGGGTCGACACCGGCGCCCTGGAGGAGGACGTCGCCGGGCTGCCCCTGGTCAAGGAGGTGGACGTCGTGCGGGCCTGGCCGCGGACCCTCGAGGTGCGCCTGGTCGAGCGCGTCCCGGTCGCGGCCGTCCCGGCCGACGACGGGTTCGCGCTGGTCGACCTGGAGGCCGTCGTCGTGGCCCACCAGGACGACGCCCCGCCGGACCTGCCGGTGCTGGACGTCGACGTCTCCGGCGACCCGGACGCCTCCGGGCGCGCGCTGGCCGCCGCCATCGAGGTCGTCACCGCGCTGCCGGCCGAGCTCGCCGCGGACGTCGCCTCCGTGGGCGCCGTCAGCCGGGACGACGTCCGGCTGACGATGCGGGACGGCGCCGCCGTCGTGTGGGGGAGCGCGGACGACAACGCGCTCAAGGCCCAGGTGCTCCAGGCGCTGCGCGGCCAGCCGGCCGAGGTGTACGACGTCAGCGCACCGCTCGTGCCGGTCACCCGCGCCGCGGACTGAGCCGGCACCCGGCGCCGGCGAGAAAACCGCAACCGAATCCGTGTGTCCCGGCGTGGCGGGTTGTCCCTCGGCGCCGTTGCCTCCTAGCGTCCGGGACACGACGTAGTTGACATAACTATAACCCTCTACCTGAAGGTGAGGGTCCGGCGACCGGGCCCGCACCGCGGCGTGGAAGAACCCCCTACCCAGCGGGCCGACCGGCCCGACCAACTCTCGGACGAAGGCGAGAAGACCCCGTGGCAGCACCGCAGAACTACCTCGCGGTCATCAAGGTCGTCGGCATCGGCGGCGGTGGCGTGAACGCGGTCAACCGGATGATCGAGGTCGGTCTGAAGGGTGTCGAGTTCATCGCCATCAACACCGACGCCCAGGCCCTGCTCATGAGCGACGCCGACGTCAAGCTCGACGTGGGTCGTGAGCTCACCCGCGGCCTGGGCGCCGGGGCCGACCCGGACGTCGGCAAGAGGGCCGCCGAGGACCACGCCGAGGAGATCGAGGAGGTCCTCAAGGGCGCCGACATGGTGTTCGTCACCGCCGGTGAGGGCGGCGGCACCGGGACCGGCGGCGCCCCGGTCGTCGCCCGGATCGCCCGCCAGCTCGGCGCCCTGACCATCGGCGTGGTCACCCGGCCGTTCACCTTCGAGGGCCGGCGACGCGCGAACAGCGCCGAGACCGGTATCGCCGAGCTCCGCGAGGAGGTCGACACCCTCATCGTCATCCCCAACGACCGGCTGCTGTCCATCAGCGACCGCAACGTCAGCGTCCTGGACGCCTTCCGGTCCGCCGACCAGGTCCTGCTCTCCGGCGTCCAGGGCATCACCGACCTGATCACCACGCCGGGCCTCATCAACCTGGACTTCGCCGACGTCAAGTCGGTGATGTCGAACGCCGGCAGCGCCCTCATGGGCATCGGCTCGGCGCGTGGGGAGGACCGGGCCGTCCAGGCCGCGGAGCTGGCGATCTCCTCCCCGCTGCTCGAGGCGAGCATCGACGGCGCCCACGGCGTGCTGCTGTCCATCCAGGGCGGCTCGGACCTCGGGCTGTTCGAGATCAACGAGGCGGCCCGGCTGGTGCAGGAGGCGGCCCACCCGGAGGCGAACATCATCTTCGGCGCGGTCATCGACGACGCCCTCGGCGACGAGGTCAGGGTCACCGTCATCGCCGCCGGCTTCGACGGCGGGACGCCGAACCGGCGCCGTGACGACCGGGCCCTGGGGCAGGTCTCCGGCCGGTCGGTGAACGGAAACGGGGCCGCCCCGGCCGGGGCCCGCCCGCACACCGCCTCCCAGGGGGCGACCCAGCACGGCGCCCCGACCGACGGCGGGGTGCAGTTCACCCCGTCCGGGCCGGGTCGTCCCGGGGCAGCGGTCGGCGCCGGGGAGGACACGGCGGCCACCGGGTCGGCGGCGTCCCCGGACCGCGCGGACCGTGAGCCCGTCCAGGTGCCCCGGGTGGTCGAGCCCGAGCCCCGGTCCGCGCGCGCTGAGGACGACGACCTCGACGTCCCCGACTTCCTGCGGCCCTGAGCCACCGGGACCGCCGGTGCTCCGCTGGTCCACCGCCGACCCCGGCCCGCGGGGACGGGTCGTGAGGGCGCTCACCTCACGGGCCGGCGGCGTCAGCCGCGGCCCGTGGGCCGGCCTCGACCTGGCCGAGCACGTCGGCGACGACCCGGACGACGTGGCCGAGAACCGCCGCCGGCTCGCGGCGGTGATCGGGGTGCCCGTCGAGCGGCTCGTCGTCGCCCGGCAGGTGCACGGCGCCGGCGTCGAGACGGTCCACGGCCCGTGGCCGGCCGGTCCTCCCGAGGCCGACGCGCTCGTCACCGGCGAGCCCGGCACGGTGCTGGCGGTGCTCGTCGCCGACTGCGTGCCGGTCATGATGGTGGCCCCCGACGAGGGGCTGGTCGCGGTCGCCCACGCCGGACGGCGGGGGCTCGTCGCCGCAGTGGTCCCGGCCACGCTCGAACGGATGCGCTCCCTGGGCGCCGGGCGTGTGCTGGCCACGATCGGGCCCTCGGTCTGCGGGGCCTGCTACGAGGTGCCGGCCGAGCTGCGCGACGAGGTCGCCGCCGACCACCCGGTGACGGCCACGACCACGCGGTGGGGCACCCCCGGGCTCGACGTCGCCGCCGGCGTGCACGCGCAGCTGCTCGACGCCGGCGCCGAGGTGGAGCAGGTGCCGGGGTGCACGTTCGAGGACCCGGACCTGTACAGCTACCGGCGGGACGGGGTGACCGGGCGGTTCGCCGGCCTGGCCTGGCTGGACGACGGCAGCCTGCGCTGAGCGAGGAGCGGGTGGACGAGAAGCAGGTGGACGAGGAGCGGGTCGCCGCGCTGCGCGCCGGGCTGGAGACGGTGCACGCCCGCATCGACGCTGCGTGCGCCGCCGCCGGCCGCGACCCTCGGGACGTCCACCTCGTCGTGGTGACGAAGACCTTCCCGGCCGCCGACGTCCGCGCGCTGGCCGGTCTCGGCGTCCGGGACGTGGGGGAGAGCCGCGACCAGGAGGCAGCGGCCAAGGCCGCCGAGCTCGCCGACCTCGACCTGCGGTGGCACTTCGTCGGCCGGCTGCAGACGAACAAGGCCGCCTCGGTCGCCTCCTACGCGGCCTGGGTGCACTCGGTGGACCGGGTGCGGCTGGTCCCCGCCCTGGCCCGGGGCGCCGAGCGCGCGGGGCGGACCCTCGAGGTGCTGGTGCAGGTGGGCCTGGACACCGACCCGGCCGAGGCCGCCCGCCGCGGCGGGGTCGCGCCGGCCGGTGTCGCCGCACTGGCCGAGGCCGTCGCCTCCGAGCCGCGGCTGCGACTGCGCGGGGTGATGGGAGTCGCCCCGCGGCGGGGACCGGCCCGCCCGGCGTTCGAGCGGCTGGTCCGGATCGGGGCGCAGCTGCGGCAGGTGTACCCGGGCGCCTCGGCGGTCTCCGCCGGGATGAGCGGCGACCTCGAGGACGCCGTGGCGGCCGGCGCGACACACCTGCGTGTCGGCAGCGCGGTCCTCGGATCCCGGCCACCGCTGCAGTAGCGTCGCCGCGTCGGGTCCGCCCGTACCCGAGGCACCCCAGGACGGCACGGTCACAGGACGGCCGCAGGACAGCGGCAGGAACAGTCGCAGGACGAGGAGCAGACGATGGCAGGCGCGCTGCGCAAGACGATGGTCTACCTCGGGCTCGCCGAGGAGGACGAGCGCTACGAGTCCTACGACGGCCACGACGAGGAGCAGCCGGTGAGCGACACGCACCAGGACCGTGCCGAGCGTCCGGAGCCCCGCCGTGCCCAGGTCACCCCGATCACCCGCGACCGGGTGACCCGGGTGGTGGCCGAGCCGGTCAGCGACCTGCGCCGGATCACCACGATCCACCCGCGGACCTACAACGACGCCAGGAGCATCGGCGAGAGCTTCCGCGACGGCGTCCCGGTGATCATGAACCTCACCGACATGCAGGACTCCGACGCCAAGCGTCTGGTGGACTTCTCGGCCGGCCTGGTGTTCGGCCTGCGCGGCAGCATCGAGCGGGTGACGAGCAAGGTGTTCCTGCTCTCCCCGGAGAACATCGAGGTCGACGGCGCCGACCGGACCGGGACCCAGCCGTCCGGGCTGTTCAACCAGTCCTGACGCCCGCAGGACGCCGGCCCGCCGGGCACCTGGGACACTGACCCGCGTGGGTGCGATCTTCGGAGTCCTCTCCTTCCTCGTCTGGCTGTACATCCTCGTCCTGTTCGGACGCCTGGTCTTCGACTGGATCCAGGTCTTCTCCCGCGACTGGCGTCCGCGCGGAGCCCTGCTGGTCGTCGCGGAGACGGTCTACAGCCTCACCGACCCTCCGCTGCGCGCCATCCGCCGCGTCGTCAGGCCGGTGCGACTGGGCCAGGTCCAGCTCGACCTTGCGTTTATCATCCTGTTCGTGCTCGCGGGGATCCTGCAGTCCGTCCTCGCCTCGGCTGCCGTCTCGCTGGGTTGAGGCGGCGCACGCGCCCGTCGTCCGCTACCGTGACCGCTGGTGATCTCGATCAGAGGGTCACTTTTGCACTGAACTCACGTCACGAGGTGACCACATGGCGTTGACGCCGGAGGAAGTAGTCAACAAGCGGTTCCAGCCGACGAAGTTCCGCGAGGGCTACGACCAGGACGAGGTCGACGACTTCCTCGACGAGGTCGTCAACGAGCTGCGTCGGCTGAACGCGGAGAACGACGAGCTGCGTCAGAAGCTCGCGGCCTGCGAGCGCCGCGTCGGCGAGCTGACCCGCGCCGGGGCCAGGGCCGAGACGGCCCCGGAGCCGCAGCGGCCCGAGGCTCCCGAGCCGGCCTCCCCGCCGCCCGTCCCCGCGCCCGTGGCCGCCTCGGCGGTCCGCGAGCCGGAGCCGGCGACCCCCGCTCCCGCGGCGGCCTCCAGTGGTCCCGAGGCGGCTGCCGGCATGCTCGCCCTGGCGCAGAAGCTGCACGACGACCACGTCAAGGCCGGCGAGGAGCAGCGCGACAAGCTCGTCGCAGAGGCCAAGGAGCACGCCGCCCGCCTCGTCCGCGAGGCGGAGGAGAAGCAGCGTCAGACCCTCGGCGCGCTGGAGCAGGAACGCTCGGTGCTCGAGCGGAAGATCGACCAGCTCCGGGCCTTCGAGCGGGAGTACCGCAGCCGGCTGAAGAGCTACCTGGAGAGCCAGCTGCGCGAGCTGGAGAGCAGTGGCACCGTCGTCCCGTCCGGTCACGGAGCCCAGCAGCCGCAGCCGGGCGGCGGCTTCGGCTTTGCCGGTGGCGCGATCTCCGGCTGACTCGTCCGACCAGCGGCCACGGGTCGGGACCCTCGGGTCCCGGCCCGTCGTCGTCCCGGGGGTAGAGGGAGCAGGACGGATCTCGGCGTGGAGCCTTGAGCCTGTCGCAGCCGGGGCCTACTGTTCGCCGCACGTGTCGGCCCGCGGGGGGTCGGGCGGAGGAGGCGACGAGGATGGCGGAGTCCGCCGCGGGCCAGGCGCGACCGGCGAAGAAGACTGTGCCGGCGAAGAAGACGGCGACGGCGAGAAAGACTGTGCCCGCGAAGAAGACTGTGCCCGCGAAGAAGACGGCGACGGCGAAGAAGACTGTGCCCGCGAAGAAGACTGTGCCGGCGAAGAAGGCGGGGAGCAAGGTTCCCCCGAGCGCGTTGCCGGTCCGCGAGGACGAGACACCGTGGACCGCTGCCGAGCTCGAGGCGGTGCGCTCCGACCTGCTGGCCGAGGTGGACCGCCTGCGGGCGGAGATCACCGCTGCCGAGGACCAGCTGGCCACGCTCATCGCCGACTCCGGCGACGGGGGCGGCGAGGACCAGGTCGACAGCGGGACCAAGGCCTTCGAGCGCGAGCACGAGATCACGCTCGCCAACAACGCCCGCGAGGCGCTGGCGCAGAACCTGCACGCGCTCGAGCGGATCGACGCCGGCACCTACGGCACCTGCGAGAGCTGCGGTGCCCCGATCGGCAAGCGGCGGCTCCAGGCCTTCCCGCGGGCGACGCTGTGCGTGCCGTGCAAGCAGCGGCAGGAGCGACACTGACCCTGCGCCGGGATGCCGGCCCCGCCGACATGGCAGGCTTGCCGACGCCATGGACGACACCGCCGCGGGCAGCAGCCCCGCCTCGCCCGGCCCGCGCCGCCACCTGCTCGCCCTGCTCGCCGCCGTGGCCGGCGTCGTCCTCCTCGTCGACCAGCTGACCAAGGCGCTCGCCGTGGAGCACCTCGACGAGAGCAGCTCGGTCCCGCTCGTGGGCAACCTGCTGTCGCTGCGGCTGCTGTTCAACCCGGGTGCGGCGTTCTCGCTGGCCACCGGGATGACGTGGGTGCTGACGCTGGTCGCGGTGGGGGTCGTGGTCGTCATCGTGCGGGCCGCCCGCCGGCTCGGCAGCCGCATCTGGGCCGTCAGCCTCGGGCTCCTGCTCGGCGGCGCCCTCGGCAACCTCGTGGACCGGCTGGTCCGACCGCCCGCGTTCGGTCGCGGCCACGTCGTCGACTTCATCGCCTACGGGGACTGGTTCGTCGGCAACGTCGCCGACATCGCGATCGTCGTGGCTGCCGGGCTGGTCGTGCTGCTCGGGCTGCTCGGCATCGACCTCGACGGCGTGCGCCGACGGCCGGAGTCCACGCAGGAGACGACCGGTGCCTGAGCGCCGGGTGCTGCCCGTCCCCGAGGGGCTGGAGGGCGAACGGGTCGACGCCGGGCTCGCGCGCCTGCTCGGCCTGTCCCGGTCCCGTGCCGCCGACCTCGCCGCGGGCGGCGGAGTGCGGGTCGACGGTGCCGTCGTCGGCAAGTCCGACCGGCTGCGCGCGGGCGCCCTGGTGGAGGTCGAGATGCCCGACGCGGCGACCGTCCCGGTGCCGGCCGAGCCGGTGCCCGGGATGCGCGTCGTCCACGACGACGACGACCTCGTCGTCGTCGACAAGCCGGTCGGGGTGGCGGCGCACCCGAGCCCGGGCTGGACCGGCCCGACCGTCGTCGGCGGACTCGCCGCCGCCGGCTACACCATCGCCACCTCGGGGGCGGCCGAGCGGCAGGGCGTCGTCCACCGGCTCGACGTCGGCACCTCCGGCCTCATGGTCGTCGCCAAGAGCGAGTACGCCTACTCGCGGCTCAAGCGGGCGTTCAAGGACCGCACCGTGGACAAGGTCTACCACGCTCTCGTCCAGGGCCACCCGGACCCGCTGACCGGCACCATCGACGCGCCCATCGGCCGCCACCCCCAGCACGACGGGAAGTGGGCCGTCACCGCAGCCGGGAAGCCGAGCGTCACCCACTACGAGGTCCTCGAGGCCTTTCGTGCGGCGTCCCTCGTCGAGGTGCACCTGGAGACCGGCCGCACCCACCAGATCCGGGTGCACTTCTCCGCGCTGCGGCACCCGTGCGTCGGTGACCTCACCTACGGTGCCGACCCGGTGCTGGCGGCCCGGCTCGGGCTGCAGCGGCAGTGGCTGCACGCCGTCCGCCTGGGGTTCGAGCACCCCGGCACCGGGCAGTGGCTCGAGCTCACCAGCGACTACCCCGCGGACCTGGCGACCGCGCTGGACCGGCTCGCCGGCGGCTGACTCGCTCCGCCGGCCGGGTCCGGCTCCGGCGACACGCCGAGCGGCCTGGGCTGCCGCAGGGGCGTCACCGGATGTCGCTGGCGGAACCTAGACTCGCTGTCGCACGACCAGGCCGGTCAGCGCCCGAGAGCGCAGGCCGGCCGCCTTCCCCGGGTCGTCGACGTCCTGACCCCACCAGGAGGCGCACGCACCATGCCGTCGGGCAGCACCAGTGACCAGTTCGTCCACCTGCACGTGCACACCGAGTACTCGATGCTCGACGGTGCGGCCCGGGTCGACGACCTGTTCGCCGAGGCCGCCCGGATGGGGATGCCCGCACTGGCCACCACCGACCACGGCTTCGTGTTCGGCGCCTACGACTTCTGGAAGACCGGCCGGCGGTACGGGGTCAAGCCGATCATCGGCCTGGAGGCGTACGTGACGCCGGGCACCCACCGGACCGACCGGACCAGGGTGAAGTGGGCAGAGGGCGGGCGGGACGACGTCTCCGGCGGCGGGGCGTTCACCCACATGACGCTGCTGGCCCGCACCACCCCGGGGATGCACAACCTGTTCCGGCTCGCCTCCAGGGCCAGTCTCGAGGGGCACTTCTACAAGCCCCGGATGGACCGTGAGCTGCTCAGCCAGTACGCGGACGGCCTCATCGCCACGACCGGTTGCCCGTCGGGGGAGGTGCAGACCCGGCTCCGCCTCGGCCAGTACGACCGGGCCGTGGCGGCGGCCGCGGAGTTCCGCGACATCTTCGGGGCGGAGAACTACTACGTCGAGCTCATGGACCACGGGCTCGACATCGAGCGCCGGGTGCAGAAGGACCTGCTGCGGCTGGCCGAGGACCTCGCGCTGCCCGTCGTGGCCACCAACGACCTGCACTACACCCGCGCCGAGGACGCCACCGCGCACGCCGCGCTGCTGTGCGTGCAGTCCGGGTCCACCCTCGCCGACCCGAACCGGTTCAAGTTCGACGCCGACGACTTCTACCTCAAGTCCCCGGCCGAGATGCGCCACCTGTGGCGGGAGATCCCCGAGGCCAGCGACAACACCTTGCTCATCGCGGAGCGCTGCGAGGTCTCCTTCACCGAGGGGGAGGGCCGCTACATGCCGCGGTTCCCCTGCCCGCCGGGGGAGAACGAGGAGTCCTGGTTCGTCAAGGAGGTCGAGAGAGGCCTGCTCGAGCGCTACCCCGACGGCGTGCCGGACCGGGTGCGCCAGCAGGCGCGCTACGAGACCGAGGTCATCGTCGGCAAGGGCTACGCCGGGTACTTCCTCGTCGTCGCCGACTTCATCACCTGGGCCAAGGAGCACGGCATCCGGGTCGGGCCCGGTCGTGGCTCCGGCGCCGGCTCGATGTGCGCCTACGCGATGCGGATCACGGACCTCGACCCGCTGCAGCACGGGCTGATCTTCGAGCGGTTCCTCAACCCTGAGCGGATGTCGATGCCGGACTTCGACGTCGACTTCGACGAGCGCCGCCGGGGAGAGGTGATCCGGTACGTCACCGAGAAGTACGGCGACGACCGCGTCGCCATGATCGTCACCTACGGGACGATCAAGGCCAAGCAGGCGCTCAAGGACGCCAGCCGGGTCCTCGGGTACCCGTTCTCGATGGGGGAGCGGCTCACCAAGGCGATGCCGCCCACCGTCATGGGCAAGGACGTCCCGCTGTCGGGCATCTTCGACCCGGAGCACAAGCGGTACGCCGAGGCGGGGGAGTTCCGGGCCCTGCACGAGCAGGACCCGGACGTCCAGAAGGTGGTCGCGACCGCACGCGGGCTCGAGGGCCTCAAGCGGCAGTGGGGCGTGCACGCCGCTGGTGTGATCATGTCGAGCGAGCCGCTGATCGACCTCATCCCGATCATGCGCCGGGAGCAGGACGGCCAGGTCATCACCCAGTTCGACTACCCGACCTGCGAGGCGCTGGGCCTGGTCAAGATGGACTTCCTGGGCCTGCGCAACCTCACCATCCTCGACGACGCCCTGCAGAACGTCCGCGCCAACCGCGGCGTCGACGTCGACCTCGACGCGCTGAGCAAGGACCCGACCGACCCCGCGACGTACGCGCTGCTCGGCCGCGGGGACACCCTCGGGGTGTTCCAGTTCGACGGCGGCCCGATGCGTTCGCTGCTGCGGCTGATGAAGCCGGACAACTTCGAGGACATCTCGGCCGTCGGCGCGCTCTACCGGCCGGGACCGATGGGTGCCGGGTCGCACACCAACTACGCGTTGCGCAAGAACGGCCAGCAGCCGGTGTCCTACCCGCACCCCGAGCTGGCCGAGGCCCTGGAGCCCATCCTGGGGACGACGTACGGCCTCATCGTGTACCAGGAGCAGGTGATGGCCATCGCCCAGCGCCTCGCCGGGTACACCCTGGGCAAGGCGGACCTGCTGCGCCGGGCGATGGGCAAGAAGAAGCGTGAGGTGCTCGACGCCGAGTTCGTCGGCTTCCGCGACGGCATGCGCGCCAACGGCTACTCCGACGACGCGATCCGGACCCTGTGGGACATCCTCGTCCCCTTCTCGGACTACGCCTTCAACAAGGCGCACTCGGCGGCGTACGGGCTCGTCTCGTACTGGACCGCCTACCTCAAGGCCAACTACCCCGCCGAGTACATGGCCGCGCTGCTGACCAGCGTCCGCGACGACAAGGACAAGTCCGCCCTCTACCTCAACGAGTGCCGGCGGATGGGGATCACCGTGCTGCCGCCGGACGTCAACGAGTCGGTGGCCACCTACGCGGCCGTCGGCGAGGACATCCGGTTCGGCCTGGCCGCCATCCGCAACGTCGGCCTCAACGTCGTCGAGGCCATCGTCGCCGCACGCCAGGAGAAGGGCGCCTTCACCTCCTTCCAGGACTTCCTGGAGAAGGTGCCCGCGGTGGTCTGCAACAAGCGGACGATCGAGTCCCTGATCAAGGCCGGGGCCTTCGACTCCCTCGGGCACGGCCGGCGCCAGCTGGCCCTGCGCCACGAGGACGCCGTCGACGCGGTCATCGACCTCAAGCGCAACGAGGCGGTCGGCCAGTACGACCTGTTCGGGGGCGGCGACTCCGGTGCGGCCCCCGGCGGGCTGCAGATCGTCCTGCCGGACGTGCCGGACTGGGACAAGCGCGAGCGGCTCGCCTACGAGCGGGAGATGCTCGGCCTGTACGTCTCCGACCACCCGCTGCTCGGCGTCGAGCACGTCCTGGCCCGGTCCGCCGACTGCAGCATCGCTGCGCTGCTCGCCGACGACGCCCGCCCGGACGGCGCGACCGTCACCATCGCGGGTCTCATCACCGGGGTGACCCGCAAGCTGACCAAGAACGGCAACCAGTGGGCGATCGCCACCGTCGAGGACCTCGAGGGCGCGATCGAGGTGCTGTTCTTCCCCCAGACGTACGCGACCGTGTCGACCGTGCTGGAGCCCGACACCGTGTGCGTCGTCCGGGGGCGGCTCAACCGGCGGGACGACGTGCCGACCGTCTACGCGTCCGAGCTGACCCTGCCCGACGTCAGCCAGGGCTCAGCGGGCCCGGTCGTCATCGCCCTGCCGGCAACCCGCTGCACGCCTCCGGTCGTCGGTCAGCTCAAGGAGGTGCTCGCCACCCACCCCGGGGTCACCGAGGTGCACCTGCGGCTCGAGCAGTCCGGCCGGGCGACGCTGATGCGGCTCGACGACGGGCTGCGGGTCACCCCCTCCCCGGCCCTGTTCGGGGACCTCAAGGCGCTGCTCGGCCCCAGCTGCCTGGTCTGAGCCCGCCAGAGCCGGCTGAGCCCGCCTGAACGGGCCGGGTCTCAGCGGCGGGTGGTGATCGCGGCGGTCACCGCCGCCGTGAGCCGGACGAGATCGACCGGGGAGAGCTCGACGTCCAGGCCGCGCCGGCCGGCGCTGACCAGCACGGTCGGCCAGCGGGTCGCGTCCTGCTCGAGGACCGTGGGCAGGCGTCGCCGCTGGCCCAGCGGGCTGATCCCGCCGACGACGTACCCGGTGGCCCGCTCCGCCGAGACCGGGTCGGCCATCTGCGCGCGCCGGCCGCCGACGGCCGCGGCCAGCGCCTTGAGGTCCAGGCGGGCGTCGACCGGCAGCACCGCGACGACGAGCCGGCCGTCGACGCCGGCCAGCAGGGTCTTGAGCACCCGGGCCGGCTCCACGCCGAGCGCCCGCGCCGCCTCCTCGCCGTAGGAGAGCCCCGCCGCGACGGCGTCCGGGTCGTGGTCGTAGGCCCGCACCGTGTGCTGGACGCCGGCCCGGGCCAGGACGGCGGTGGCAGGGGTGGCGGCGGGGGTCACCCGCTTGCGGCTCACCGGCGGCCTCAGCTCGGGCTGGCGGGGGACTGGGTGAGCCGCGGCGCCGGCACTGCGCCGAGGGCCTCGACGAGCCGGCGCTCCCGGCGCAGCAGGCTCCGCTCGGCGAGCAGCCGGCGAGCCGTGTCCGGCTGCTCGAGCAGCCCCTGGCGGTCCGCCAGGTCGAGCACCACGACCGCTGCGACGAGGTAGGACAGCACCCGCGGGCTGCTCGGCAGTCCGCTCTGCGCCAGCCCCACGGCCTGGCGGTAGGCGGCCAGCTCCAGCCCGACCTGCCGGGCCAGGTCGGGCAGGTCGACGTCATCGCCGTCCGGCTCCTCGAGCAGCTCGACCCGGCCGGTCAGGTACGGGGTGCCGGTGTCCGCCAGCCCCAGCAGGCGGAAGCGGCGGGTGCCGGTGGTGACGAGGTCGTACCGGCCGTCGGGGTGCTCGGTCACCTGCCGCAGCCGGGCGGTGCAGCCCACCTCGTACGTGCTCGGCGGCGCGTCCCCGCCCACCTCGACGCCCTGCCGGATCGCGACGACCCCGAGCTCGGCGTCCGGGTCGCCCTCCGAGGTGAGGTCCGCGACCAGCGCCCGGTAGCGCGGCTCGAACACGTGCAGCGGCAGCACGAGCCCGGGCACGAGCACCGTGCTGAGGGGGAACAGCGGCAGCAGCACCCGCCGAGCGTACGCGGGCGCGGCGCCGCCGTACCCTGGTGCGGTGATCCGACGGATGGACCTGCGAGGCCGGCCGCTGCAGTCCCGGCGGCTGCGCGGCGTCGTCCCCCGGGCCGACCTCGACGTCGACGCCGCGGTCGCCGCCGTCCGGCCGATCTGCGAGGACGTGCGCGAGCGCGGCGCCGTCGCGGTGCGCGAGCTGACCGAACGCTTCGACGGCGTCCGGCTCGACCGGCTCCGGGTGCCCGACGACGCCCTCGCCGCCGCGCTCAGGGACCTCGACCCCGCGGTGCGGTCGGCGCTGGAGGAGGCGGTTCGCCGGGTCCGGCTCGTGCACCGCGACCAGCGCCGCGCCGACGTGCGGACCTCGGTCGTGCCCGGCGGCACCGTCACCGAGCGGTGGGTGCCGGTCGAGCGGGTGGGGCTGTACGTCCCCGGCGGCCAGGCGGTGTACCCGAGCAGCGTGGTGATGAACGTGGTCCCCGCCCAGGAGGCCGGCGTCCAGCAGCTCGTCGTCGCCTCCCCGCCGCAGAAGGAGCACGGCGGGCTGCCGCACCCGACGATCCTCGCCGCGTGCGCCCTGCTCGGCGTCCAGGAGGTCTACGCGGTCGGCGGCGCGCAGGCCGTGGCGATGCTCGCCTACGGCGCCCCGGAGGACGACGGCACCGGCTGCGAGCCCGTCGACGTCGTCACCGGCCCCGGCAACGTCTGGGTGGCCGCCGCCAAGCGGGTCGTCAAGGGGGTGGTCGGCATCGACTCCGAGGCCGGCCCGACCGAGATCCTCGTGCTCGCCGACGACTCCGCCGACCCGGTCCACGTCGCCGCCGACCTCGTCAGCCAGGCCGAGCACGACATCCTGGCGGCCGCCGTCCTCGTCACCGACTCCGAGCGCCTCGCCGACGCGGTCGACGCCGAGCTCGAGCGGCAGGTCGCCGCCACGAAGCACACCGACCGGATCCGCACCGCCCTGTCCGGACCCCAGTCGGCGGTCGTGCTCGTCGACGACCTGGACGCCGGCATGGAGGTCGTCGACGCCTACGCCGCCGAGCACCTGGAGATCCAGACCGTCGACGCCGCCGCCCGTGCGGCCCGGGTCCGCAACGCCGGCGCGGTCTTCGTCGGCCCGCACGCCCCGGTGTCCCTCGGTGACTACTGCGCGGGCTCCAACCACGTGCTGCCCACCGGGGGGACGGCGCGGCACGCCAGCGGGCTCGGCGTCCAGACGTTCCTGCGCGGCATCCACGTCGTGGAGTACTCCGCGCAGGCCTTGCAGGACGTCGCCGACGACGTCGTGGCGCTCGCCGACGCGGAGGACCTGCCTGCGCACGGCGCGGCGGTCCGGGTGCGGTTCGACGGCTGAGCCGCCGTTCGACGGCTGAGCCGCCGCCGTTACCGCCCGCCCAGCGGCAGGCGGTGCAGCGTCTCGTGGACGGCCCGGCCGCCCGGGCCCGCGCCGAGCCGCGAGGCGACCAGCGTGATCTCGGTCGCGGTCCACGCCGGTCCGGTGTAGTCGCCCAGCGCGTCGGCCCAGCGGCGCGCGTCCCCGGGGCGCGGCAGCCGGGCCACGGTGAGGTGCGGGCGGAACGGTCCGCCCGCGACCTCGACGCCCGCCCGGCGTCCCGCCGCCCGCGTCCCGGCGGCCAGCCGGCGCAGCGTCTCGTCGTCGCCGGCCACCCCGGCCCACAGCACGGTGGCCCGCGCCGGTCGCGGGAACGCGCCGGCGCCGGCGACCCTGGCCGCCAGGGGTCCGCCCCGGGTCGCCGCCCGGCGGAGCCGCTCGACCAGGGGCGGCACCGCCCGGTCCGGGACCGACGGCAGGAACGCGAGCGTGACGTGCCACTGCTCGACGAGCGTCCAGCGGGCGCCGCCGGCCAGGTCGCGGTGGGGGGTGAGGGCGGCCTGCAGGTGCGCCAGCACGTGCTCGGGCGGCACCACCGCGACGAACATCCGCCGCGTCTCGACGTCGGTCACGGACCCAGCATCTCCGGTGGTGACCGGGCCGAGCTGCCTGGGCTCCTGCCTCCTAGACACCTGCCTCCTAGACACCTGCCTCCTAGACTCTGCCCGGTGAGCCCCCTGGACGACCTGCCGCTGCGTGAGGACCTGCGCGGCCGCACGCCCTACGGCGCCCCACAGCTCGACGTCCCGGTACGGCTCAACACCAACGAGAGCTCCTACGAGCTGCCCGAGGACGTCGCGCTGGCCGTCGTCGAGGCCCTCGCCGGGCAGGTGCGCACCCTCAACCGCTACCCCGACCGTGAGTTCACGGCGCTGCGCGGCGACCTCGCCGCCTACCTAGGCCACGGCCTGACGGCCGACCAGATGTGGGCAGGCAACGGGTCCAACGAGGTGCTCCAGCACCTGCTGCAGGCCTTCGGCGGCCCGGGGCGCACCGCGCTGGGCTTCACGCCCTCGTACTCGATGCACCCGATCATCAGCCGGGGCACCGGGACGGCGTGGGTCGACGGGCAGCGCGAGGGGGACTTCGACCTGGACGCCGAGCACGTCGCCGCCCAGGTCCGGGCCGTCGACCCGGACGTCGTGTTCCTGTGCTCCCCGAACAACCCGACCGGCACCGCCCTGCACCTGGACGTCGTCGAGGCCGCCTACGCCGCGACGTCCGGGGTCCTCGTCGTCGACGAGGCCTACGCCGAGTACGCCCGGCCCGGGACGCCGTCCGCACTCACGCTGCTGCCCGGCCGCCCCCGGCTCGTCGTCACCCGGACGATGAGCAAGGCGTTCGCGCTGGCCGGCGCCCGCGTCGGCTACCTCGCCGCCGACCCCGCCGTCACCGACGCGCTGCGGCTGGTCCGGCTGCCCTACCACCTCTCCTCGCTGACCCAGGCCGCCGCCCGGGCCGCGCTCGCCCGCGCCGACACGCTGCTGGCCAGTGTCGAGGCGACGAAGACCCAGCGGGACCGGATCGTCGGCGCGGTCGCCGACCTCGGCCTGCACCCGGTGCCGAGCGACGCGAACTTCGTCCTGTTCGGTGGCCTGGACGACGAGCGGGCCACCTGGCAGGCGCTGCTGGACCGGGGCGTCCTCGTCCGGGACGTCGGCATCCGGCACCATCTGCGGGTGACGGCCGGCACCCCCGAGGAGACCACCGCGTTCCTCGACGCCCTGGCCGCGGCCCTGACCGACCAGCGAGGAGAGCCCCGATGAGCCGCACCGCCCGCCTCGAGCGTGCCACGAGCGAGTCGAGGGTGGCCGTCGAGCTCGACCTCGACGGCACCGGGGCCTGCCGGGTGAGCACCGGCGTCCCGTTCTACGACCACATGCTGGCCGCGCTGTCGCGGCACTCGCTGATCGACCTCGTCGTCGAGGCCGAGGGGGACACCGGCGTCGACGCCCACCACACCGTCGAGGACGTCGCGATCGTGCTCGGCCAGGCCCTGCGCCAGGCGCTCGGCGACAAGACGGGCATCGCCCGCTTCGGGGACGCCACCGTCCCGCTCGACGAGTGCCTCGTCCAGGCGGTCGTCGACGTGTCCGGCCGGCCGTACTGCGTGCACACCGGGGAGCCCGACGGGCAGCCGTACGCCCTGATCGGTGGCGGCGCCGGCGGGGTGCCCTACGCCGGGTCGCTGACCCGGCACGTGTTCGAGACCCTCGCCCACCACGCCGCGATCGCCCTGCACGTGCGGGTGCTGGCCGGCCGCGACCCGCACCACGTCGTCGAGGCCCAGTTCAAGGCGGTGGCCCGCGCGCTGCGCGCCGCGGTGGCCGTCGACCCGCGGGTGACCGGCGTGCCCAGCACCAAGGGCGCCCTGTGACCGCGCCCGAGCCGGCCGGCCGCCCCGTCGGCGACGAGGCGACCCCGGTCCGCAGCGTGCTCGTGGTCCCGGTCGCGGACGCCGCGCGGACGGCCGCGGCCGCCGCCCTGGTCCGCGTGGCCGCCACGGCCGTCCCGCTGGACGGCGCCGGGACCGGCCTGGTCCTCGAGCACCAGGGGGGTACCGAGGAGTCCGCTCACCGGGTCTCCCGGGTGCTCGGGGACGTGGAGCTGAGCCTGTTCGAGCGACGCGGGGACCAGGTGGACGCCGTCACGTGGCGGGCCGGGCAGCGTACCGGCGCCACCCCCGGCGGCCGGGCCCTGGCCTGTCTGCCGGACGTCGCCAGCCGGCTCGTCCTGGGCGCCGACCCCGCCACGTTCCCCGGGGCGGTCAGCACCGCGGGGATGTCCCGGGTGGCGGCCGCCCGGGCCGCGGTGGCGGGCTCGCGCGCCGAGGCCCGCTGGGTGGACGCCGCTCGCCGCTGGGACCGGGTCGCCGGCACCGTCGTGCTCGTCCTGCTCGCCGTCGTCGTCACGGTGCAGGCCGTGCGCGCCACCTCTGGTGACGGCTCGGCGCTCCTGCTCGGTGTCGGGGTCGCCCTGCTCGGGCTGCTGGCGCTGCGGCAGTGGCGCCGGTACGGTCCCGGCGCCGGCTGACCCTTCCGTACCCTGACGTCATGCCCAGCCCGCGCGTCGTCGTCCTCGACCACGGCTCCGGCAACGTCCGCTCCGCCGTCCGGGCGCTCGAGCGGGTCGGCGCCGACGTCGAGCTGACCGCCGACCGGGCCGCGGCGGCGGAGGCCGACGGCCTCGTCGTCCCCGGGGTCGGGGCCTTCGCCACCGTGATGGCCGGTCTGGACGCCGTCGGCGGCGGGCAGGTCGTCGGCCGCCGGCTGGCCGGCGGGCGCCCGGTGCTCGGCATCTGCGTGGGGATGCAGGTGATGTTCGACCTGGGGGTGGAGCACGGTCACCGCACCGCCGGGCTGGGGCAGTGGCCGGGTACGGTCGAGCGGCTGCCCGCGGACGTCGTCCCGCACATGGGGTGGAACACCGTCGAGGTCCCCGCCGGCTCGACGCTGTTCGCCGGGGTCGAGGACGAGCGGTTCTACTTCGTGCACTCCTACGGCGTGCTGCGCTGGGAGATGCGGTCGGGTCACGCCCGGCTGCGTGCCCCGCTCGTCACCTGGTCGCAGCACGGCGGCCGGTTCGTCGCCGCGGTGGAGAACGGCCCGCTGTCGGCGACCCAGTTCCACCCGGAGAAGTCCGGGGACGCCGGGGCCGCCCTGCTGGAGAACTGGGTCCGGTCCCTGAGGTGAGCCTGGCGCGTCTCCTGCTGCCGGGCCAGCTGCCTGACGGAACCCTCCTGCCGTGGTCCCGCATCGCAGGCGTGACCGGCTATCCGTCCGCCGTCGACGGCTACACACCGTGGGCGGAGCTCGTCGAGCTCAGGCCCGGGTACGACACCCGGATGATCCCCTCGGCTGCCGCCGGCTGGGTCGACGCGGCGACAGGTCGAGCCCTCGTGCGAGGTCTAGGACACTTCAAGGACGCGGCCTGGACGTGGTGTTCCACAGCGCCGTGGAACCAGGACCGCCTGTGCGCGACGGTAGGTCCGGGCGACGCTCGCGTGACGGCGCGGCTGGACGAGCTGGTGCACCGGTGGGGCTCGGCGGGCTTCAGCGGACGAGCCTGGGCACCGGAGGAAGAGGTAGTGATCGAAGCGCCTCGGTACGCGGACTCGCTGATCCTCACCGCAGAGCGTTCCGTGCTCGAGGTGCTGATGCGTGAGGGGCTGGAGGTCCACCCGGTGAGCCGGGCGCGCGACATACCGATCTGGTGCGACTGAGACGGTCGCTCGGGGCCGGCGCGCCTGCGCGCGGACTGCGGGTGAGCCTCCGCCTGCGGTGGCGGGTCTGGTTCTCACTACCCTCGTGACGGTGATCGACGACCTGCCCGCCCCGCGCCTGCAGCTGCTGCCCGCCGTCGACGTCGCCGGCGGCCGGGCCGTGCGGCTGGTGCAGGGGGAGGCCGGCAGCGAGACGTCCTACGGCGACCCCCTGGAGGCGGCCCTGGCCTGGCAGGCCGCCGGCGCCGAGTGGATCCACCTCGTCGACCTCGACGCGGCCTTCGGGCGGGGCTCCAACGCCGACCTGCTCGCCGACGTGGTGCGCCGCCTCGACGTCGCCGTCGAGCTGTCCGGCGGCATCCGGGACGACGAGTCGCTGCAGCGCGCCCTGGCCACCGGCGCCCGGCGGGTCAACCTCGGCACCGCTGCCCTGGAGGACCCGGCGTGGACCTCCCGGGTCATCGCCGAGCACGGCGACACGGTCGCCGTCGGGCTCGACGTCCGCGGAACCACGCTGGCCGCCCGCGGCTGGACCCGCGAGGGCGGCGACCTGTGGGAGGTGCTGGCGCGCCTCGACGCCGACGGCTGCGCCCGGTACGTCGTCACCGACGTGACGAAGGACGGCACCCTGCGCGGCCCCAACACCGACCTGCTCCGCGCGGTGTGCGCCCGTACCGACGCCGCCGTCGTCGCCAGCGGCGGGATCTCCTCCCTCGAGGACCTGCGGGCGTTGCGTGACCTGGTGCCCCTCGGGGTCGAGGGCGCCGTCGTCGGCAAGGCCCTGTACGCCGGCGCGTTCACGCTGCCCGAGGCGCTCGACGTCGCCGGCCGCCCGTGACCGGCGACCCGCAGGCGGACTCCGCCGGGGTCCCCTGGCAGGGGCGGACCCTCTCCCCGCCCCCCTTCGCCGGCGACGACGGCGCCGCCGACCCCGCCCTCGAGCGGGTGCTCACCGGGTACGCCGCCGGGACCGCGGACCTGGCGGACGTCGTCCGGGCCCTCACCGGCACGCGGCTCGTCGTCCCGGTGGTGGCACGGCCCGGCGAGACGTCCGCCGAGATGGCGACGGTCACCGTGCGGGGCCGGGACGGGCGGGTGGGGTTGCCGCTGTTCACCGGCGTGCGGACCCTGGCCGCGTGGGACGCCGCCGCACGCCCGGTACCGGTGGCGGCGCGCCGGGCGGCGATGTCGGCGGTCGAGGAGGGTGCCGACGTCGTCGTCCTGGACGTCGCCGGGCCGGTCATCGTCGTGCTCCCGCGGCCGGCCGTCTGGGCGCTGGCCCAGGGGCGCCCGTGGGTCCCGTCGCCGGCGGACCCCGCCGTGGCCGAGGCGGTCCGCCGGGCGCTGGCCGGTCTGCCGGAGGTCACCACGGTGCGCTGCGAGCCCGGCGGGCGGGCCGAGCTCCGCGTCGTCCTCGCCGTGCGGCCCGGCCTGGGCCGGGCCGGGCTCGACGCGCTCACCGGCCGGGTCTCCCAACGCCTGGCCGTCGACCCGGTCGTGGCCGAGCGGGTCGACTCCGTGGAGCTGTCGCTGCGCCCCGCCTGAGCGCCCCCTCGTGGTCGCCACCCTCGTGGTCGCTACCTTCGTGATCGCCACGGGGGGAGGAGTGACCCGGCCACGCGGCCCCAAGCGGCCCGTCACCGGGCCCGGTTCTCCTCCCGGTGTGGCGATCAGGTGACCGCGTAGCCAGGCCACCCCGGCGGGGATGCCATCATTCATCCCATGTCCCTGTCGCCCTACCGGGCCCTGCTGCGCCTGCGCGGGGCCCGCAACCTCCTGCTGCTCGGCGTCGTGGCCCGGATTCCGATGAGCGCCGCGGGCATCGTGCTCGTGCTGTTCGTCGAGGGCACGCTCGGGCGCAGCTGGCTGGAGGCAGGGCTGGTGGGCACCGCGACGACCCTCGGCGCGGCGATCGGCTCCCCGTGGCGCGGCCGCCTGCTCGACCGGTTCGGCCTGCGCCGCACCCTGGCCCCGTCGATCGTGGTCGAGGCGGTGGTGTGGAGCGCCATCCCGTTCCTGCCCTACCAGGGCCTGCTCGTCGCGGCGTTCGTCGGGGGGCTCATGGGGCTGCCGATCTTCACCGTCGTGCGCCAGTCGCTGTCCGTCGTCGTGCCGGAGGCCCAGCGGCGCACGGCCTACGCCGTCGACTCCATCGGCGTCGAGCTGTCGTTCATGGCCGGGCCCGCGCTCGGCGTGCTCGTCGCCACCCAGGTGTCCACGACCGCGGCCATCCTCGGTGTCGGGGCGACGATGGTGCTCTCCGGGATCGCGCTGGTGGTGGCGAACCCGCCGACCCGTAGCGAGCAGCTCGCCGGACGCCGGGTGGGCCGCGACGTCGACGCCGCGGACGTCGTCTCCCGTAGCGCGCCGGTGTCACCCTCGGACGCCGAGCGCGCACTGCTCGAGGACGGCGCCGTGGTGCCGGCGCCCGCGGAGGGGGCCGGCGGCGGCCGCGGCGTGCGCCGTCCGCGGATGCTCACCCCCGCGATCCTCGCCGTGCTCGGCGCGGCGGCCGGCGTGACGGTCGTCCTGTACGGCACGGACATCGGTGTCGTCGCGGTGCTTCGGGAGGCCGACGCCATCGGGATGAGCGGCCTGGTCTTCTTCTTCTGGGGCCTGGGATCCATCCTCGGCGCCCTGGTCTACGGCGCCCTGCCCCGCGCCGTCCACCCGCTGTGGCTGCTGCTCGCCCTCGCCGTCCTCACGGTGCCGATCGGCCTCGCCGACTCCCCGTGGACCCTCGCGCTGGCGATCCTGCCCGCCGGCATGCTCAACGCCCCGGTGATCTCCTCGACCGCGGAGATGGTCGCGCGGCTCGTGCCGGAGCACCGTCGGGGGGAGGCGATGGGCTGGCACGGGTCGGCGATGACGATCGGCGGCGCGGTCGGCGGACCGCTCGCCGGGACCGCGGTCGACGCGGTCGGGCCGTGGGGAGGGTTCGCGGTCGTCGGCGTGGTGGGGGCGGTGATGGCGCTCGGCGCGCTCGGCGCCCAGAGCACCCGTCGGCGCCGGCGCGCCGCTCACGCCCTCGCCGCCTGAGCAGTCCGGGTCAGGACACCGGCCCGGTCAGCCGCTCCCCGGGCCCCTGCCCCGGCGGGTCGGGGACGACGGACGCCTCCCGGAAGGCGAGCTGCAGCTGGCGCAGGCCCTCGCGCAGCAGCCGGGCGTGGTCGCTGCCCACCTCCGGCGCCGCCGCGGTGACCAGGCCGGCCAGGGCGGTGATGAGCTTGCGCGCCTCGTCGAGGTCCGTCCACCTCCCGTCGGCCTCGTCCTCGGACAGCCCGCACTTCACTGCGGCGGCGCTCATCAGGTGCAGCGCGGTCGTCGTGATCACCTCGATCGCGGGGACCTCGGCGATGTCCCGGACGGCCTGCGGGTCGCCGGGCAGGAGGGGCTCGGCGTCCGCCGGGTTGTCGGGTCCGCTCGTCATGCTGGTAGCCTCTCAGACGACCGACCGGTGTCGACCGGCCCTCTCCTGGTGGGAGCGCCGAGCGGTGCCGGTGCGTGAAGCGGAGAGACCTCCCACCCGCACGGCCCCCGGGTCGTCGGGTCCCGTCGGTCGCGGCGCGCCAGCACGGCGTCCGCGACCCGCCCGTCCGAGCGGGCGCCGCCCGTGGCGGCGTGGCTCGTCCGGGCGCCGACCGGTACCGGCAGGCCTCCGCCAGCGCTCGCAGGCGGGGGCCTTTCCCGCGTGCGGTGGTCTCCCGACATCGTCGAACGAGGAGCAGCACATCAGCGAGCCGCGTATCAACGACCGGATCCGCGTCCCCGAGGTGCGCCTGGTCGGTCCCAACGGTGAGCAGGTCGGCATCGTGCGGGTCGAGGACGCCCTGCGCCTGGCGCAGGAGGCGGACCTCGACCTCGTCGAGGTGGCCCCCCAGGCCAAGCCGCCGGTCTGCAAGCTCATGGACTACGGCAAGTACAAGTACGAGGCCGCCATGAAGGCGCGGGAGGCCCGCAAGAACCAGGCCAACACCGCGCTGAAGACGGTGCGCCTCCGGCTCAAGATCGACCCGCACGACTACGAGACCAAGCGTGGGATGGCGGAGAAGTTCCTGCGCGCCGGCGACAAGGTCAAGGTCATGATCATGTTCCGGGGCCGGGAGCAGTCCCGCCCGGAGATGGGCTTCCGGCTGCTGCAGCGCTTCGCCGCGGACGTCGCCGAGGACGGCTCGGTGGAGTCCGCGCCGCAGCAGGACGGCCGCAACATGGTCATGGTCATCGGCCCGCACAAGAAGAAGGCCGAGGCCAAGGCCGAGCAGCGGCGCCGTCGTGAGCAGCGCGAGGACGCCGAGCGGCAGGACGCCGAGAAGCAGGACGCCGAGAAGCAGGACGCCGAGCGGTAGTCCTCGAAGGACCAGCGTCCTGGCGGCTGCCAGGACCAGACACCCCTGTCCGCAGGGACGCAAAGGAGAGACGGCAGCCATGCCGAAGCAGAAGACGCACAGCGGCGCCAAGAAGCGGTTCCGCCTCACCGGGAACGGCAAGGTCATGCGCGAGCAGGCCAACGCCCGCCACCTGTTCGAGGGCAAGCCCTCCACGCGCACCCGCCGGCTGGCCCAGGACGTCGTGACGTCCCCCGCCGACGTCAAGAAGGTCAAGAAGCTCCTCGGCAAGTGAGCCGAGCCCCCGACAATCGAGGAGTACTCACGTGGCACGCGTGAAGCGGGCGGTCAACGCCCAGAAGAAGCGCCGGGAGACGCTCGAGCGCGCCAGCGGTTACCGCGGGCAGCGCTCGCGGCTCTACCGCAAGGCCAAGGAGCAGGTCACCCACTCGCTGGTCTACAGCTACCGGGACCGGCGCGCTCGCAAGGGCGACTTCCGCCGGCTGTGGATCCAGCGGATCAACGCCGCGGCCCGGGCCAACGGGATGACGTACAACCGGTTCATCCAGGGCCTCAAGGCCGCCGGCATCGAGGTGGACCGCCGCATGCTCGCCGAGCTCGCCGTCAACGACGCCGCGGCGTTCGCGGCCCTGGTCGAGACCGCCCGGGCCAACGTCCCGGCGCAGGGCTCGGCCGCCTGAGTCGCACCAGGCCTGACCGAGCACCAGGCATGACCGAGCGCCCGGCCCCGCCGGTGCTGGCCAGCCCCCGCAGTGAGCGGGTGCGGGCGGCCCGGCGGCTGGCCGGGCGCTCCGCACGTTCCCGTGCAGGTGCGTTTCTCGTCGAGGGCCCGCAGGCGGTCCGCGAGGCCGTGGCCGGGCACGCCCCCGGCCGGCCCGGCGCCGTCCGCGAGCTGTTCGTCACCGCGGACGGCGAGGCCCGGCACCCGGGGATCGTCGCCGCCGCCGGTGCCGCCGGGGTCCCGGTCCGGCGCTGCACCGACCAGGTGCTCGCCGAGCTCGCGGACACCCGCACCCCCCAGGGGCTGGTCGCCGTCTGCGACCTCGTCGACGTGCCACTGGCCACCGCCGTGGAGCCGCCTCCCCGCCTCGTCGCCGTCCTCGTCCACGTCCGCGACCCGGGCAACGCCGGCACCGTGCTGCGCGCCGCCGACGCCGCGGGCGCCGACGCGGTGGTGCTCACCGACTCCAGCGTCGACGTCCACAACCCCAAGGCGGTCCGGGCAACGGCCGGCAGCCTGTTCCACCTCGACGTCGTCAGCGGTGTGCCGGTGGCCGACGCTGTCGCGGCCCTGCGGGACGCCGGCTGCGCCGTGCTGGCCGCGGACGGCGGCGGCGACGTCGCCGTCGACGACCTCGCCGGCGCCGCCGAGGCCGGCACCGGCTCGCTCACCGGTCCGGTCGCCTGGCTGTTCGGCAACGAGGCCTGGGGCCTGGCCGCGGGCGACCGCGCGCTCGCGGACGCCGTCGTGCGGGTCCCGGTCCACGGCCGGGCCGAGAGTCTCAACCTGGCCACCGCCGCCGCCGTCTGCCTGTACGCCACGGCGCGGGCCCACCGTCCCCGGCGCTGACGCCCCGCACCGGCCACGGCTGGCTACCCTCGGCGCGTGGACGGACACCCGGGCGCCGGCGGTCTCGGCGGTCTCGGTGACCTCGACGAGCTGCCCGACGGGCTCGTCGTCGCCGACGCCGACGCCCGGGTCACCGTGCTCAACGCCGCCGCCGAGCGGATCACGGGCCTGCGCGCCGCCGACGTCCTGGGCGCCGACGTCCGCACGGTCCTGCCGCTGCAGGACACCAGCGGCCGCCGCTGGTGGACGGTCACCGACCCGTGGGGCGGGCTGCGGACCCGCACCGGCCACCGGGAGCGGGTGCTCGTCCTGCCCGGCCACGACGAGGTGCTCGTCACCGCCCGCTACGTGCGCGGGGACGACCTGACCCTGCGCCGGGTCGTGCTGATGATCCGCGACACCGAGGGCCGTCGCCGGGCCGAGCACGACCACGCCGGGCTGATCTCCACGGTCGCGCACGAGCTGCGGTCCCCGCTCACCAGCGTCAAGGGCTTCACCTCGACCCTGCTGCGGCGCTGGGACCGGTTCACCGACGAGCAGAAGCTGCTCATGCTGCAGACCGTCGAGGCGGACGCCGACCGCGTCGGACGGCTCATCACCGAGCTCCTCGACGTCTCCCGGATCGACGCCGGCCGGTTGCCGGTGCGCAAGCAGGTGGTCGACGTCGAGCGGGCACTGCACGGCCAGGTCGAGCGGATGGTCGCCGCGGGACAGGACGCCGACCGGTTCGCCGTCGTCGTCGACGGCCCCGTCCCGGAGGTGTGGGCCGACCCCGACCGCCTCGAGCAGGTGCTGACCAACCTCGTCGGCAACGCCGTCCGGCACGGCGACGGCCAGGTGACGCTCACCCTGGCCGCCGACCCGGACGGCGACGGCGTCGTCGTCTGCGTGGACGACGAGGGTGAGGGGATCGCCGAGGACAACCTGGGATTCGTGTTCACGAAGTTCTGGCGCGGTGAGCGCCGCGGCGGCACCGGGCTGGGGCTGTACCTCGTCCGGGGGCTGGTGGAGGCCCACGACGGCCGGGTCACCGTCTCCCGGGCACCCGGCGGGGGCGCCCGGTTCCGGGTCACCCTGCCCCGGGGCACCCCGGCCGGCCAGGTCTGACGCTCTGGGACACTGACCCGCATGTCCGCCCCGAACAAGCAGTTCGACCCGGTCGAGGTGACCCCGTTGAAGCCCGAGGAGGTCGAGCGCGCCCTCCACGACGCGCTCGCGGCAGTGGCCTCCGCCGACTCCCTCGAACGGCTCAAGACGGTCCGGATCGAGCACGACGGCGACCGCAGCCCGTTGGCGCTGGCGAACCGGGAGATCGGCGCGCTGCCCCCGGCGGCCCGCGCCGAGGCCGGCAAGCGGGTCGGCGGGGCGCGGGCCCGGCTCCGCCAGGCGCTCCAGCAGCGCCAGGCCGAGCTCGAGGCCGAGCGCGACGCCCGGGTGCTCGTCGAGGAGACCGTCGACGTCACCCTGCCGGTCGACCGGCGCCGGCGCGGTGCCCGGCACCCGCTGACCACCCTGCAGGAGCGGGTCGCCGACCTCTTCACCTCGATGGGGTGGGAGATCGCCGAGGGGCCCGAGGTGGAGGCGGAGTGGTTCAACTTCGACGCCCTGAACTTCGGCGTCGACCACCCGGCCCGCCAGATGCAGGACACCTTCTTCGTCGACCCGCCCGAGGCCGGTCTCGTCCTGCGCACCCACACCTCACCGGTGCAGGCCCGGTCCCTGCTGGAGCGCGGCGTCCCGCTCTACGTCGCCGTGCCGGGGCGCACCTTCCGCACCGACGAGCTCGACGCCACGCACACCCCGGTGTTCCACCAGGTCGAGGGTCTCGCCGTCGACGAGGGCCTGACGATGGCCCACCTCAAGGGCACCCTCGACCACTTCGCCCAGTCCGTGTTCGGGCCGGGTATCACCACCCGGCTGCGACCCAGCTTCTTCCCGTTCACCGAGCCGAGTGCCGAGATGGACGTGCGCTGCTTCACCTGCGACGGCACCGAGCCGTCGTGCCGCACGTGCAAGGGCACCGGCTGGATCGAGTGGGGAGGGTGCGGGATGGTCAACCCGAACGTGCTGCGCGCCTGCGGGGTGGACCCCGAGCGCTACTCCGGGTTCGCGTTCGGCATGGGGATCGAGCGGACGCTGATGATCCGGCACGGGGTCGCCGACATGCGGGACATGGTCGAGGGCGACGTCCGCTTCACCGCCCAGTTCGGGATGGAGGTCTGATGCGGGTCCCGCTGGAGTGGCTGCGCGAGCACGTCGACGTCCCTGCCGAGGCGACCGCGCACGACGTCGCCGCGGACCTCGTCCGGGTCGGCCTGGAGGAGGAGGCCGTGCACGGTGGTGACGTCACCGGACCGCTCGTCGTCGGCCGGGTCCTCGAGTACGTCGAGGAGCCGCAGAAGAACGGCAAGACGATCCGGTGGTGCTCGGTCGACGTCGGGGACGACGCGGCCGACGGGCCCGCCGGTCGCGGACGCGGCATCGTCTGCGGCGCGCACAACTTCGCCGTCGGCGACCTGGTCGTCGTCGTGCTCCCGGGCGCGGTGCTGCCGGGGCCCTTCCCGATCAGCGCCCGGCGCACCTACGGGCACGTCTCCGACGGCATGATCTGCTCGGCCAGGGAGCTGGGCCTCGGCGAGGACCACACCGGGATCATCGTGCTGCGCGAGTACGGCTTGGACGCCGCACCGGGTGACGACGCCATCGGCCTGCTCGGTCTGGACCAGACGACCGTCGAGGTCAACGTGACCCCCGACCGCGGGTACTGCCTGTCGGTGCGCGGGGTGGCCCGCGAGTACGCCCACGGCCGCCGGCTCGACGTCACCACGGCCTACCGCGACCCGGCCGACCTCCCGGTGCCGGACCCCACCGACCGGGGCTACCCCGTCGTCCTCGCCGACGCCGACCCGCTGCACGGCGTCCCGGGCTGCGACCGCTTCGTCGCCCGGGTGGTACGGGGCATCGACCCCGGCGCACCCGCCCCGTTCTGGATGCGCCGCCGGCTGCAGCAGGCGGGGATGCGCCCGATCTCGCTGGCCGTCGACGTGACGAACTACGTGATGCTGCTGCTCGGCCAGCCGCTGCACGCCTACGACCTGGCCACCCTCGACGGCCAGATCACCGTCCGCCGGGCCCGGGACGGCGAGCGGCTTCGCACCCTGGACGGTGTCGAGCGTGCCCTGCACCCGGAGGACCTGCTGATCACCGACGGCGAGGCCGGCGCCCGGGTCATCGGCATGGCCGGGGTGATGGGCGGCGAGCTCACCGAGGTGTCCGCGGCCACCCGCGACGTCCTGATCGAGGCCGCCCACTTCGACCCGGCGACCGTCGCGCGCACGGCGCGCCGGCACCGGCTGCCCAGCGAGGCCAGCCGCCGCTTCGAGCGCGGCGTCGACGACGACCTGCAGCCGGTCGCGGCCGAGCTCGCCGTCCGGCTCCTCGTCGAGCACGGCGGCGGCACGGCCGACCCCGCGGTCACCGACGTCGACGAGCGGCCGGCCCGACCCTCGATCCGGATGCGGGCCGACGAGCCGAGCCGGCTCATCGGCCGGGACTACCCGCTCGAGCGGGTCGTCGAGCTGTTGCGCCAGGTCGGCGCCACGGTGACGGCCGACGGCGACCACCTCGTCGTCACCCCGCCGAGCTGGCGCGGTGACCTGCGCCAGCCGGCCGACCTGGTCGAGGAGGTCGCCCGGCTCGACGGGTACGCCGAGATCCCCTCGGTGCTGCCGCTGGCCCCGGCCGGAGGCGGCCTCACCCTGGAGCAGCGGCTGCGCCGCAGCGTCGGGCGCGCCCTGGCCGAGACCGGCCTGACCGAGGTGCTCAGCTACCCGTTCACCTCACTCGAGCGGGCCGACGAGCTCGGGCTGCCCGCGGACGACCCGCAGCGGCGCGCCGTCCGGCTGGCGAACCCGCTGTCGGAGGAGCAGCCGCTGCTGCGCACCACCCTGCTCGCCACGCTCGTCGACACCCTGCGCCGCAACGTCGGACGCGGGAGCACGGACGTCGCCCTGTTCGAGGTCGGCTCGGTCACCCTGCCGGGGACCGGTGCCGTCGCCCCGCGCCCCGGGGTCGCCGGGCGCCCGTCGGACGCCGAGCTCGCCGCCCTCGAGGCGGCCGTCCCGGACCAGCCGCTGCACGTCGCCGGGGTGCTGGCCGGCCACCGGGTGCTGCCGGGGTGGTGGGGACCGGGCCGCCGCGCCGACCACACCGACGCCATCGACGCCGCCCGCACCGTCGCGGACGCCGTCGGCGTGCCGGTGACCCTCCGCCGCGAGGCGGTCGCCCCCTGGCACCCCGGCCGGTGCGCCGCCCTGCTCACCCCGGACGGCGAGGTCGTCGGACACGCCGGTGAGCTGCACCCGAAGGTGACCGCGGCCCTGGAGCTGCCGGCCCGCAGCTGCGCCTTCGAGCTCGACCTGACCGCTCTCCTGCAGCGTGCGCCCGGACCGGTCCAGGCCCGACCGGTGAGCACCTACCCGCTGGCCAAGGAGGACGTCGCGCTCGTCGTCCCGGCCGACGTGCCCGCCGCCGACGTCCTGGCCGCGCTGCGGGACGGCGCCGGGGACCTCCTGGAGGACGTCCGGCTGTTCGACCTCTACACCGGGGAGCAGGTGCCGCCGGGGCACCGGTCGCTGGCGTTCGCCCTGCGGCTGCGGGCCCCCGACCGGACGCTGACCGCGCAGGAGGCCGCCGCGGTGCGCGCGGCGGCGGTGCAGGAGGCGGCCCGGCGGACCGGGGCGGTGCTGCGCGGTGCCTGACCGTGGGGACCCGCCCCCGGCCCGCACGGCGCTGGTCACCGGCGCCACCGGTGGTATCGGGTCCGTGCTGGCGGTCGGTCTGGCCCGGGCCGGCCTCGACGTCGCCGTGCACGGCCGGGACCGCGACCGTCTGGAACGGGTCCGCGCGGACGTCGCGGCGGCCGGGGTCCGGTGCGTCGCCGTGACCGCCGACGTCACCGACTGGGACGAGGTCCGGGCGATGGTCGACGAGGTCGGCTCCGCGCTGGGGCCGCTCGACCTGCTCGTCAACAACGCGGGCCGGATCGAGTCCACCGAGGTGCCGATCTGGCAGGCCGACCCGGCCGAGTGGCGCGCCGTCGTCGAGGCCGACCTCATCGGCCCGTTCCACCTCGTCCGCGCGGTGGTGCCCGGCATGGTCGAGCGCGGTGGCGGGCGCGTCATCGACCTGAACTCCGGCTCCGGCACCCGCGACATGACGGTGTACTCGGCGTACAACGCGGCCAAGACCGGCCTGTTCCGCATCGGCGGGGGCCTGCACGCGGCCGGGTACGGCCTTGGCCTGCGCGCGGTCGAGCTGGCTCCCGGTGTCGTCGACACCCCGATGACCCGGGGCATGGCCGTGCACGCCGGACGCACCGACTGGACCGACCCCCAGGACGTCGTGGATCTCGTCCTCGCCGTGGCCCGGGGGGAGCTCGACGGGCTGTCGGGACGCTACCTGCGGGCCGGCGCCGACGACCTCGACGACCTGCGCCGGCGTTCCCGGGACGGCGTGCCCGGGCACGGACGGACCCTCGGTCTGCTGCCGTGGGAGGCCGAGTGACCCGCCAGGCCGAGTACTCATGCTCTGTCGTGTATAGTTATGCGTCATGGTGAGCGTCGCAGTCGCCGGAGCCAGCGGCTACGCCGGCGGCGAGGTGCTGCGGCTGCTGCTGGGCCACCCGCAGGTGCGGGTCGGTGCGGTCACCGCGCACACCCAGGCCGGCCAGCCGCTTGGGGAGGTCCACCCCCACCTCGTCCCGCTCGCCGACCGCCCGCTCGACGCGACGACCGCCGACGTCCTGGCCGGGCACGACGTCGTCGTCCTCGCCCTGCCGCACGGCGCCTCCGCACCGCTGGCCGCCGAGCTGGGTGAGGACGTCGTGGTCATCGACTGCGGCGCCGACTTCCGGCTGGCCGACGCCGCCGCGTGGGCACAGTTCTACGGGGGGGATCACGCCGGCAGCTGGCCCTACGGGCTGCCCGAGCTCCCGCTGGCCGGCGGCGGGCGCCAGCGCGACCTCCTCCGCGGCGCCCGCCGGGTCGCCGTCCCCGGCTGCTACCCGACCGCGACGTCCCTGGCGCTGGCCCCCGGCCTGGCTGCCGGCCTGCTCGACCCGGACGACGTCGTCGTCGTCGCGGCCTCCGGCACCTCCGGCGCCGGCCGGTCCCTCAAGGTGCACCTGCTGGCCAGCGAGGCCGGCGGCTCGATGTCGCCCTACGGGGTCGGCGGGGTGCACCGGCACGTGCCGGAGATCGAGCAGAACCTCGGCCGGGCCGCGGGGGAGCCGGTCCGCGTCTCCTTCACCCCCACGCTCGCCCCGATGTCCCGGGGCATCCTGGCCACCTGCACGGCCCGGCTGCGCCCCGGCGTCGACCCTGGCTCGGTGCGCCGGGCCTGGCAGGACGCCTACGCCGACGAGCCGTTCGTCGTCCTGCTGCCCGAGGGGCGCTGGCCGCGCACGGCCGACACCCTCGGGGCGAACACGGTCCACCTGCAGGTGACGGTGGACGAGCGGGTCGGCCGCGTCGTCGTCGTGGCTGCCGTGGACAACCTCGCCAAGGGCACCGCGGGGGCCGCGGTCCAGTGCCTCAACCTGGCGGTCGGTCTGCCCGAGGCCGCCGGGCTGACCACGACGGGCCTCGCGCCGTGAGCGTCACCGCCGCCCGCGGCTTCCGCGCCGCGGGGGTCACCGCGGGGCTCAAGGCGAGCGGACGGCCCGACCTCGCTCTCGTCGTCAACGACGGGCCGCGGCACGACGCCGCCGTGGTGCTGACCACCAACCGGGTGCAGGCCGCCCCCGTGCTGTGGACGCGTCTGGCGCTCGCCGACGGCCGGTGCGACGCCGTCGTGCTGAACTCCGGCGGGGCCAACGCGTGCACCGGCCCCGAGGGGTTCGCGGACGCCCACGCCACCGCCGAGCGGGTCGCCGCGGTGCTCGGCGTGTCCGCCGGCGACGTGGCCGTGTGCTCCACCGGCCTGATCGGGGAGCGGCTGGCGATGGACCGGCTGCTGCCCGGCGTCGACGCCGCCGCCGGCGCCCTGTCCGCGGACGGAGGCACCGCCGCGGCCGAGGCGATCCTCACCACCGACACCGTCCGCAAGGAGACCGTCCGCGAGCTCGCCGACGGGTGGACCGTCGGCGGGATGGCCAAGGGCGCGGGGATGCTCGCCCCGGCACTGGCGACGATGCTCGTCGTCCTGACCACCGACGCCGTCGTGGACGCGGCAGACCTGGACGCCGCACTCCGGGCGGCCACCCGGGTGACGTTCGAGCGGGTCGACTCCGACGGCTGCATGTCGACGAACGACACGGTGCTGCTGCTCGCCTCCGGCGCCTCCGGCGTCCGCGTCGACGCCGGCGTCCTGCAGGACGTGGTCACCGACGTGTGCGCGGAGCTGGCGCGGATGCTCGTCGCCGACGCCGAGGGGGCCCGGCACGACGTCGCGGTCGAGGTCCGCGGCGCCGCCACCGAGGACGACGCCGTCGAGGTCGCCCGCGCGGTGGCCCGCAGCAACCTGGTCAAGACCGCCGTCTTCGGCGAGGACCCCAACTGGGGCCGGGTGCTGGCCGCCGTCGGGACCACCGCCGCAACCTTCGACCCCGACCGTGTCGACGTCTCCTTCAACGGGGTGCGGGTCTGCCGCGGTGGTGGCATCGGGGAGCCGCGGGACCTCGTCGACCTGTCCGGCCGCGAGGTGCACGTCCTCGTCGAGCTGCACGCCGGTGAGCAGGCCGCGACCGTGTGGACCAACGACCTCACCCACGACTACGTCCACGAGAACAGCGCGTACTCCACATGAGCGACGACACCAGATGAGCGACGACACCGGCACCCGCCGCTGGGGCACCAGCCGGCCGATGCGCCCGTTCGACCCCGAGGCGGACGCCCGGCGCGCCGGCGTGCTGCTCGACGCCCTGCCGTGGCTCAAGGAGTTCCACGGCCAGGTCGTCGTGGTCAAGTACGGCGGCAACGCCATGGTCGACGACACCCTCAAGGCCGCCTTCGCCGAGGACATGGTGCTGCTGCGCTACGCCGGTATCCGGCCCGTCGTCGTCCACGGCGGCGGTCCCCAGGTCACCCGGATGCTCGACCGCCTCGGCATCGCCACCGAGTTCCGCGGCGGGCTGCGGGTCACCACCGACGAGGCCGCCGACGTCGTGCGGATGGTGCTCGTCGGGCAGGTCGGCCGCGAGCTCGTCGGACTCGTCAACGGGCACGGACCGCACGCCGTCGGCCTGTCCGGCGAGGACGCCGGGCTGTTCACCGCCCGCCCCACCCGGGCCGTCGTCGACGGCGAGGAGGTGGACCTCGGCCGGGTGGGGGACGTCACCGACGTCCGGCCGGCCGCGGTCCTCGACCTCGTCGAGGCCGGCCGGATCCCCGTGGTGTCCTCGGTGGCGCCGGGGCCGGACGGCAAGGTGCTCAACGTCAACGCCGACACCGCGGCCGCCGCGCTCGCCGTCGCCCTCGGCGCGGTCAAGCTCGTCATCCTCACCGACGTCGAGGGCCTGTACGCCGACTGGCCGGACCGCTCCTCCCTCGTCGAGGCGATCACCGCCGACGAGCTCGAGCAGGTGCTGCCCGAGATCGACTCGGGGATGCGACCGAAGATGCAGGCCTGCCTGCGGGCGGTGCGCGGCGGCGTCCGGCGGGCGACCGTGGTGGACGGCCGGCTGCCGCACGCGCTGGCCCTGGAGATGCTCACCAGCGAGGGGACCGGGACGATGGTGACGCCGTGAACGGCACCGACGACCTGCTGCGCCGGTACGGCGCGGCCGTGATGAACACCTACGGCACCCCGCAGCGGGTCCTGGTCCGGGGCCGGGGCGCCGAGGTCGAGGACGCCGACGGGCGCCGCTACCTCGACCTGCTCGGCGGGATCGCCACGAACGTCCTCGGCCACGCCCACCCGGCGCTGGTGGCCGCGGTGACCGACCAGCTCGCCACCCTCGGGCACGTCTCGAACTTCTTCGCCACCCGCCCGCAGATCGAGCTCGCCGAGGAGCTGCTCGCCCTGCTCCTCGCGCCGCCGGGGTCGCGGGTGTTCTTCTGCAACTCCGGCGCCGAGGCGAACGAGGCGGCCTTCAAGCTCGCCCGCCGCACCGGGCGCCCGCACGTCGTCGCCGCCGTCGACGGCTTCCACGGTCGCACGATGGGCGCCCTCAGCCTCACCTCCCGGGCCGCCTACCGGGACCCGTTCGCCCCGCTCGTGCCCGGTGTGCGGCACGTCCCGTTCGGTGACGTCGACGCGCTGGCGGCCGCCGTCGACGAGCAGGTCGCCGCCGTCGTCCTCGAGCCGATCCTCGGCGAGGGCGGAGTGCGGCCCGCCCCGGACGGCTACCTGACCGCGGCCCGCGAGATCACCGCCGCGGCCGGGGCGCTGCTCGTCCTCGACGAGGTGCAGACCGGGATCGGCCGGACCGGGGCCTGGTTCGCCCACCGGCTGCCGGGTCTGGGCCTGCCGGACGGCGTGCTCCCGGACGTCGTGACCCTGGCCAAGGGACTCGGCGGTGGCATCCCGGTGGGCGCGGCCGTCGCCCTGGGCGAGGGGCCGGGGGCGCTGCTGGGCCCCGGTCAGCACGGGACGACGTTCGGCGGCAACCCGGTCGCCGCGGCCGCGGGGCTCGCGGTGATCCGCACGGTCCGGCAGGAGGGGCTGGTGGAGCGGGCCGCCGTGCTCGGCCGCCGGATCACCGCCGGCGTCACCGCGCTGCAGCACCCGCTGGTGGCCGGCACCCGCGGGGCCGGCCTGCTGCAGGCGATCGTGCTGCGCCGCCCGGTCGCCGCCGACGTCGTGGCCGCCGGGCTGGACGCCGGCCTCATCCTCAACGCCGTGGCCCCGGACGCCGTCCGGATCGCCCCACCGCTCGTCCTCACCGACGAGCAGGTCACCCGCCTGCTCGACGCCCTGCCCGGCGTCCTCACCGCCGCCGACCCCGACCGGGAGAGCCGATGACCCCCGCCCCTCGCCACTTCCTGCGCGACGACGACCTCACCCCGGACGAGCAGGCCGAGGTGCTGGCCCTGGCGGCCCGGCTCAAGGCCGACCGGTTCTCCCGCCGTCCGCTGCAGGGCCCGCTGACCGTCGCCGTCCTGTTCGACAAGCCCTCCACCCGCACCCGGGTCTCGTTCAGCGTCGGCATCGCCGAGCTCGGCGGCTACCCGCTCGTCCTGGACACCGGCACCAGCCAGATGGGCCGCGGCGAGCCGGTCGAGGACACCACCCGGGTCCTGGACCGGCAGGCCGTCGCCATCGTCTGGCGGACGTTCGAGCAGGCCCGCCTGGAGGCGATGGCCGCGGTCTCCCGGGTCCCCGTCGTCAACGCCCTCACCGACACCTTCCACCCCTGCCAGGTGCTCGCGGACCTGCTGACGGTCACCGAGCGGCGCGGCCGGCTCGCCGGGCTCACCCTGGCCTACCTGGGCGACGCCGGGAACAACATGGCCCACTCCTACGCCCTCGGCGGGGCCACCGCCGGGATGCACGTGCGGCTGGCCGGCCCGCAGGGCTACCTGCCCGACCCGGACGTCGTCGCGGCCGCCCAGCGGATCGCCGCCGGCACCGGCGGGTCCGTCACCGTGCTCACCGACCCTGCGGCCGCCGCGGACGGCGCCGACGTCCTGGCGACCGACACCTGGGTCTCGATGGGGCAGGAGGACGAGGCCGCCGCCCGGGAGGCGCCGTTCGTGCCGTTCGCGGTGGACGAGGGCGCGCTGGCCCGCGCCGCTGACGACGTCGTCGTCCTGCACTGCCTGCCGGCCTACCGCGGCAAGGAGATCGCGGCGTCCGTCATCGACGGGCCGTCCTCCGCCGTCTGGGACGAGGCGGAGAACCGGCTGCACGCGCAGAAGGCGCTGCTCACCTGGCTGCTGGACGGCTCTGCGGGCGCACCGTGATCCCGGCGACCAAGGCCGCTCGGCACGCCCGGATCGCCGACCTGCTGGCCCGCCGCGAGGTCCGCTCCCAGGGCGAGCTCGCCGAGCTGCTGGCCGCCGACGGCCTCACCGTCACCCAGGCCACCTTGTCCCGCGACCTGGTGGAGATGGGCGCCGTCCGGGTCCGCGGCGTGGACGGCGGCCTCGTCTACGCCGTGCCCGGCGAGGGCGGCGACCGGACCCCTCGCGCCGGGGTGACCCAGGAGGTGCTGACCGGCCGACTGGCGCGGCTGTGCGAGGACCTGCTGGTGACCGCCGAGGCCTCGGCCAACCTCGTCGTCCTGCGCACCCCTCCCGGGGCGGCCCAGTTCCTGGCCTCCGCCGTCGACCACGCCGCCCTGCCGGAGGTCCTCGGCTCGATCGCCGGCGACGACACCGTGCTGCTGATCTGCCGGGACCCGCACGGCGGCCCCGACGTGGCCCGCACCTTCCTCGCGCTGGCCGGGCGCCCCGAGCCGCCCGACCCGGTGCCCGACCCGGTGCCCGACCACCACACCCCGCACCCGACCGACCGGAGAGACGACACACCGTGAGCAAGGTCCTCACCACCCTCCCGCGCGGCGAGCGCGTCGGCATCGCCTTCTCCGGCGGGCTCGACACCTCCGTCGCCGTCGCGTGGATGCGCGACAAGGGCGCCGTGCCGTGCGCCTACACCGCCGACCTCGGCCAGTACGACGAGCCGGACGTCTCCGGCGTCCCCGGCCGTGCCCTGCAGTACGGCGCCGAGCTGGCCCGGGTCGTCGACTGCCGCCGCGAGCTCGTCGAGGAGGGCCTGGTCGCCATCGCCTGCGGCGCCTTCCACATCCGCTCCGCCGGCCGGGTCTACTTCAACACCACCCCGCTGGGGCGGGCCGTCACCGGGACGCTCCTGGTGCGGGCCATGCACGCCGACGGCGTCGACATCTGGGGCGACGGCTCGACGTTCAAGGGCAACGACATCGAGCGGTTCTACCGGTACGGGCTGCTCGCCAACCCGGCCCTGCGCATCTACAAGCCGTGGCTGGACGCCGAGTTCGTGGCCGAGCTCGGCGGCCGTGCCGAGATGAGCCGGTGGCTGCGCGAGCACGACCTGCCCTACCGGGACAGCGAGGAGAAGGCGTACTCCACCGACGCCAACATCTGGGGGGCGACGCACGAGGCGAAGACCCTCGAGCACCTCAACGTCCCGCTGGAGACCGTCCAGCCGATCATGGGGGTGCGGTTCTGGGACCCGGACGTCGAGATCGCCCCGGAGGACGTCACCGTACGTTTCGAGCAGGGCCGGCCGGTCGCGGTGAACGGCACCCGGTACGACGACCCGGTCGAGCTCGTCCACGTCGTCAACGCGATCGGCGGCCGCCACGGACTCGGGATGTCCGACCAGATCGAGAACCGGATCATCGAGGCGAAGTCGCGTGGCGTCTACGAGGCCCCGGGCATGGCGCTGCTGTGGATCGGCTACGAACGGCTGCTCAACGCCGTCCACAACGAGGACACCATCGCCGCCTACCACGCCGACGGCCGCCGCCTGGGCCGGCTGCTGTACGAGGGGCGCTGGGCCGACCCGCAGGCGTTGATGCTGCGCGAGTCCCTGCAGCGCTGGGTCGCCTCGCTCGTCACCGGTGAGGTCACCGTCCGGCTGCGGCGCGGGGAGGACTACACCATCCTCGACACGCGTGGTGCGGCGTTCTCCTACCACCCGGACCGGCTGTCGATGGAGCGCACCGAGTCGCCCGCCTTCGGGCCGACCGACCGGATCGGCCAGCTGACGATGCGCAACCTCGACATCGCCGACTCCCGGATGCGGCTGGAGCAGTACGCCAGGCAGGACCAGCTCCCGGCCGGACCGCTGTTCGCGGCGCTCGAGGCCGGCGGCGCCGAGCAGATCGCGGAGAACCCCGCGGTGCGCGGCGAGCAGGACGCGGCGCTCGACAACGCCGCCATGGAGGCCGGGACGGACTGATGGACGACGACGGCCGGGACGGACTGATGGACGACGAGAGCGGCACGAGAGCAGGCAGCCTGTGGGGCGGCCGGTTCACCGGCGGCCCCTCCGACGCGCTGGCCCAGCTCTCCCGGTCAACGCACTTCGACTGGCGGCTCGCCCCGTACGACCTGGCCGGGTCGATGGCGCACGCCCGCGTGCTGCACCGCGCCGGGCTGCTCGACGACAACCAGCTCGCCGCCATGCTGTCCGGCCTGCAACAGCTCCTCGACGACGTCACCTCCGGTGACCTCACCCCGCACCCGGACGACGAGGACGTGCACTCCGCCCTGGAGCGGGCGCTGATCGAGCGCGTCGGCGCGGACCTGGGCGGGCGCCTGCGGGCGGGCCGGTCCCGGAACGACCAGATCGCCACCCTGCTGCGCATGTACCTGCGGGACGCCGCCCGTCGCCTGTCGGGCCTGGTCCGCGACCTCGTCGCCGCCCTCACCGAGCAGGCCGAGCGGCACCTGGGGGTCGCCATGCCGGGGCGCACCCACCTGCAGCACGCGCAGCCGGTCCTGCTGTCCCACCACCTGCTGGCGCACGCCTGGCCGCTGGTGCGTGACCTCGAGCGCTGGCGCGACTGGGACCGCCGGGCCGCGGTGTCCCCGTACGGGTCCGGTGCGCTGGCGGGCTCCTCGCTCGGACTGGACCCCCGGCTCGTCGCCGCCGACCTCGGGTTCGACGACAGCTCGCCGAACTCCATCGACGCCACCGCGTCCCGGGACGTCGCGGCCGAGTTCGCCTTCGTGGCCGCCATGGTCGCGGTCGACGTCTCCCGGCTGGCCGAGGAGGTCGTCCTGTGGGCAACCCGCGAGTTCGGGTTCGTCGAGCTCGACGACGCCTACTCGACGGGGTCGAGCATCATGCCGCAGAAGAAGAACCCCGACGTCGCCGAGCTCGCCCGCGGCAAGGCCGGCCGCCTCGTCGGTGACCTCACCGGCCTGCTCACCACGCTCAAGGCGCTGCCGCTGGCGTACAACCGGGACCTCCAGGAGGACAAGGAGCCGCTGTTCGACGCCGTCGACACCCTCGCCGTGCTGCTGCCCGCCTTCACCGGCATGGTGGCGACGCTGCGCTTCCGGACCGAGCGGCTGGAGGAGCTCGCGCCGCAGGGCTTCTCGCTGGCCACCGATGTGGCGGAGTGGCTGGTCCGCCGGGGCGTGCCGTTCCGAACCGCCCACGAGGTGGCCGGCACCTGCGTCCGGGTGTGCGAGCAGCGGGGGATCGACCTCGTCGACCTGGGGGGGGAGGACCTGCGCCGGATCAGCGAGCACCTCACTGCCGACGTGCGGGAGGTCCTCACCGTTCAGGGGTCCCTCGCCTCCCGGGACGCCCGTGGCGGGACCGCCCCGGTGCGGGTCGCCGAGCAGCTCGACGAGCTGCGTGCGGCGCTGGCGGCACTGGCCCCGTGAGCACCGCCGCGCCGTCCGGGCCCGAGCCGGTGGACGCTGACCGGCTGGACCGCGGGTTCTTCGCCCGCCCTGTCCTCGAGGTGGCCCCGGACCTGCTCGGGTGCGTCGTCGTCCGCCGGGACGCGCAGGGGACGGTCGCCGTCCGGTTGACCGAGGTCGAGGCCTACGCCGGGCAGGACGACCCGGGTTCGCACGCCTACCGGGGTCCGACCCCGCGCACCGCCGTGATGTTCGGCCCTGCCGGGCACGTCTACGTCTACCTGAGCTACGGCATGCACTGGTGCGCCAACCTCGTCTGCGGGCAGCAGGGCAGCGCGTCGGCGGTGCTGCTGCGCGCCGGGCAGGTCGTCGACGGTCTCGACCTGGCCCGCAGCCGCCGTCCGACCGCCCGCCGGGACGTCGACCTCGCTCGGGGGCCGGCCCGGCTCGCTGCGGCCCTGGGGCTGCACGGCGGCGAGTCCGGGCTGGACGCGTGCGCTCCCGGCGCTGCGCTGCAGGTGCTGCGCGGCCGGTCCGTCGACCCGGCCGCGGTCCGCACCGGTCCGCGGGTCGGGGTCAGCGGGCCGGGCGGGGACGGCGGCCTGCACCCGTGGCGCTACTGGGTGGACGGCGAGGCGACGGTGTCCGCCTACCGCCCGGCCACGCGGCGCAGGGCGGCTCAGACCAGTAGCCGGCGATCGGGCAGGCTTGACCCCGGTCGCCGGCCGGTCCGGTGACCGAGCCGGACGGCGAGAGGCAGCCGGACGGCGCCGACGACCCGGAGGGACCGACCGTGACCCACGTCCTCGACGAGCTGAGGTGGCGCGGCCTGGTGGCCGAGTGCACCGACGAGACCGCGTTGCGGCAGGCGCTCGACGACGGACCGGTGACGTACTACGTCGGCTTCGACCCCACCGCGCCGAGCCTGCACGTGGGCCACCTCGTGCAGGTGCTCACCGCCCGGCGACTGCAGCAGTACGGGCACCGGCCGATCGCCCTGGTCGGCGGAGCCACCGGGCTCATCGGGGACCCGAAGGCCACTGGGGAGCGGACCCTGAACGACCCTGAGGTCGTCGCCTCCTGGGTCGACCGGATCCGCGGCCAGATCGAGCCGTTCCTGTCCTTCGACGGTCCGAACGCGGCCACGGTGGTCAACAACCTCGACTGGACCGCCGAGATGTCGGCCATCGAGCTGCTGCGCGACGTCGGGAAGCACTTCAGCGTCAACCGGATGCTCGACCGGGAGGCCGTCGCCACCCGCCTCGCCTCGACCGGCATCAGCTACACCGAGTTCAGCTACGTGCTGCTGCAGAGCAACGACTTCCTCGAGCTGCACCGCCGGTTCGGGTGCTCGCTGCAGCTCGGCGGCAGCGACCAGTGGGGCAACCTCACCGCCGGGGTCGACCTGATCCGGCGCGTCGAGGGCCACCGGGCCCACGCCCTGGCGACCCCGCTGCTCACCAAGGCCGACGGCACGAAGTTCGGCAAGACCGAGGGACAGGCCGTCTGGCTCGACCCGGCGCTCACCAGCCCGTACGCCTTCTTCCAGTTCTGGCTGGCCGCCGAGGACGCCTCCGTGGCCGACTACCTGCGGGTCTTCACCTTCCGCGACGCGGACGAGATCGCCGCCCTGGAGGTCGCCACCCGGGAGCGGCCGGCCGCCCGGGAGGCGCAGCGGGTGCTGGCCCGGGACGTCACGGCCCTCGTCCACGGGCAGGACGCCGCCCGTCGCGCCGAGGCCGCCGGCCACGCCCTGTTCGGCCGGGGAGACCTGGGGGACCTGGACGAACGCACCCTGGCCGAGGCCCTGGCCGAGGTGCCGACCGGAGCGGTGACGGCGGAAGACCTCGTCGACGTGCCCCGGCTGCTGGTCGCAGCCGGTGTGGTGCCGAGCATCTCCGCCGGACGACGGGTGGTCGCCGAGGGCGGGGCCTACGTGAACAACTCCAAGGTCACCGACCCCGACGCGGCGGTGGGAGCCGAGCAGCTGCTGCACGGTCGCTGGCTGGTGCTGCGGCGTGGCCGGCGCACCCTCGGGGCGGTCGAGGTCCGGCCGTCGTGAGCCGGTTCGCGACTGCCCCGGCGCAACCGCCCTGGGTGATTTGACGGCGAGTGCGGGCGCTGCGTACTGTTCCCGTCGTTCGCCCGGCAGGAGGCACGGACACCGCACGGTGGCCGGTCCCCGGGTGAGCCACCCAGAACCGGACGCCGGAGCCGTGGTCACGACCAGGGTCGCCGGAGTGCTAGGCTGGGCCGCCGCGCCGGACACCGTCGGGAAGTCTCCCGAGGGGTACCGGACGGCACAGAGGTAGGTCACGCCCCGTCTGTTGCGGCCTGTGTGGTTGTGGTGGGTGGTGCGCGTCCGTTCCTTGAGAACTCAACAGCGTGCTTAAAAGTCGATGCCGAATGGCCTCGTCGTGCTGGTGGTGCTGCTGCGTTGTGTGGTGGTGCTGGTGGTGGATGGGGCGTGTTTGGTGATGCGGTGCCTGCCTGTCTCGTCGGGTGGGTGCTGTTTTGCCAGGTTTGATTCCTGACCTCCTTGCCGGGGGGTTGGGGTCTCTATTGAGCGGTGTCCTGTCCCTGTGTGGGGTGGGTGCCGGTTTGTCATCAATGGAGAGTTTGATCCTGGCTCAGGACGAACGCTGGCGGCGTGCTTAACACATGCAAGTCGAACGGTGAAGCTGGTGCTTGCACTGGTGGATCAGTGGCGAACGGGTGAGTAACACGTGAGCAACCTGCCCCCGACTCTGGGATAACTCCGGGAAACCGGTGCTAATACCGGATATGACACTGCCGGGCATCTGGTGGTGTGGAAAGTTTTTCGGTTGGGGATGGGCTCGCGGCCTATCAGCTTGTTGGTGGGGTGATGGCCTACCAAGGCGACGACGGGTAGCCGGCCTGAGAGGGCGACCGGCCACACTGGGACTGAGACACGGCCCAGACTCCTACGGGAGGCAGCAGTGGGGAATATTGCACAATGGGCGAAAGCCTGATGCAGCGACGCCGCGTGAGGGATGAAGGCCTTCGGGTTGTAAACCTCTTTCAGCAGGGAAGAAGCGCAAGTGACGGTACCTGCAGAAGAAGCGCCGGCTAACTACGTGCCAGCAGCCGCGGTAATACGTAGGGCGCAAGCGTTGTCCGGATTTATTGGGCGTAAAGAGCTCGTAGGCGGTTTGTCGCGTCTGCTGTGAAAACCTGGGGCTTAACTCCGGGCCTGCAGTGGGTACGGGCAGACTAGAGTGCGGTAGGGGAGACTGGAATTCCTGGTGTAGCGGTGAAATGCGCAGATATCAGGAGGAACACCGGTGGCGAAGGCGGGTCTCTGGGCCGTAACTGACGCTGAGGAGCGAAAGCGTGGGGAGCGAACAGGATTAGATACCCTGGTAGTCCACGCCGTAAACGTTGGGCGCTAGGTGTGGGGCTCATTCCACGAGTTCCGTGCCGCAGCAAACGCATTAAGCGCCCCGCCTGGGGAGTACGGCCGCAAGGCTAAAACTCAAAGGAATTGACGGGGCCCCGCACAAGCGGCGGAGCATGCGGATTAATTCGATGCAACGCGAAGAACCTTACCAAGGCTTGACATACAGGGAAATCTCGCAGAGATGTGAGGTCCGCAAGGGTCCTGTACAGGTGGTGCATGGTTGTCGTCAGCTCGTGTCGTGAGATGTTGGGTTAAGTCCCGCAACGAGCGCAACCCTCGTCCTATGTTGCCAGCGGGTCGTGCCGGGGACTCATAGGAGACTGCCGGGGTCAACTCGGAGGAAGGTGGGGATGACGTCAAATCATCATGCCCCTTATGTCTTGGGCTTCACGCATGCTACAATGGCCAGTACAAAGGGCTGCGAGACCGTGAGGTGGAGCGAATCCCAAAAAGCTGGTCTCAGTTCGGATTGGGGTCTGCAACTCGACCCCATGAAGTCGGAGTCGCTAGTAATCGCAGATCAGCAACGCTGCGGTGAATACGTTCCCGGGGCTTGTACACACCGCCCGTCACGTCACGAAAGTCGGTAACACCCGAAGCCGGTGGCCTAACCCCTTGTGGGAGGGAGCTGTCGAAGGTGGGACTGGCGATTGGGACGAAGTCGTAACAAGGTAGCCGTACCGGAAGGTGCGGCTGGATCACCTCCTTTCTAAGGAGCGTCTGGCGTGGCCGGTTTGTGCTGGTCGCGTCCAGGGCCATGCCCGGGGCGAGTGTTCTCGGGGTGGTGCTCGTGGGTGGAACATCGGCTAGTTGGTCGTCGCGTGGTGCGTCGGGCGTTAGTACGGTCACGGCTCTTCGGGGTTGTGGTGGGGAACGCGTCTGGCGTGTCGGGTGGCGGTCTGGGCACGCTGTTGGGTCCTGAGGGTGCGGGCGTTGGTGTCTGTTCCTTCTGGGCTGCTGGTGCTCCCGGGTGGGGGTGCTGGTGGTTGCGGGTCATCCTGTCGGTGTACTGGTCTTCTTCGTGGGGGCCGGCGCCGGGTGTGGGGTGGTGCCGCCCGTAGCTTGAGAACTGCACAGTGGACGCGAGCATCTTTGAATACTTTGTGGCCAAGTTTTTAAGGGCACACGGTGGATGCCTTGGCACCAGGAGCCGATGAAGGACGTAGGAGCCTGCGATAAGCCTCGGGGAGTTGGCAACCGAACTGTGATCCGAGGATGTCCGAATGGGGAAACCCGGCTGGAGTCATGTCCAGTCACCCGCGCCTGAACACATAGGGCGTGCGGAGGGAACGTGGGGAAGTGAAACATCTCAGTACCCACAGGAAGAGAAAACAACAGTGATTCCGTCAGTAGTGGCGAGCGAACGCGGAAGAGGCTAAACCGGTCACGTGTGACAGCTGGTAGGCGTTGCGTGGTCGGGGTTGTGGGACCTGTCTGTCTCAGCTACCGATGAGGCGGGGAGTGAGAAAGTCGCGTCATAGTCGAAGGGCATTGAAAGGCCCGGCACAGAGGGTGCAACCCCCGTAGGCGAAATGGCGTGGCCTCCCGATGGGGATCCCAAGTAGCACGGGGCCCGAGAAATCCCGTGCGAATCTGGCAGGACCACCTGCTAAGCCTAAATACTCCCTGGTGACCGATAGCGGACAAGTACCGTGAGGGAAAGGTGAAAAGTACCCCGGGAGGGGAGTGAAATAGTACCTGAAACCGTGTGCCTACAAGCCGTCGGAGCCTCTGTGCGGGGTGACGGCGTGCCTTTTGAAGAATGAGCCTGCGAGTTAGTGGTACGTGGCGAGGTTAACCCGTGTGGGGAAGCCGTAGCGAAAGCGAGTCCGAACAGGGCGACTGAGTCGCGTGCCCTAGACCCGAAGCGAAGTGATCTACCCATGGGCAGGTTGAAGCGCGGGTAAGACCGCGTGGAGGACCGAACCCACCAGGGTTGAAAACCTGGGGGATGACCTGTGGGTAGGGGTGAAAGGCCAATCAAACTTCGTGATAGCTGGTTCTCCCCGAAATGCATTTAGGTGCAGCGTCACGTGTTTCTTGCCGGAGGTAGAGCTACTGGATGGCTGATGGGCCCTACCAGGTTACTGACGTCAGCCAAACTCCGAATGCCGGTAAGTGAGAGCGTGGCAGTGAGACTGCGGGGGATAAGCTCCGTAGTCGAGAGGGAAACAGCCCAGACCACCAGCTAAGGCCCCTAAGCGTGTGCTAAGTGGGAAAGGATGTGGAGTTGCACAGACAACCAGGAGGTTGGCTTAGAAGCAGCCACCCTTGAAAGAGTGCGTAATAGCTCACTGGTCAAGTGATTCCGCGCCGACAATGTAGCGGGGCTCAAGCACACCGCCGAAGCTGTGGCATTCACGCGTGTGCCCGGCCGGTCCTTCGGGTCCGGTCCAGGCGCGTGGATGGGTAGGGGAGCGTCGTGTGGCGAGTGAAGCGGCGGGGTGACCCAGTCGTGGACGCCACACGAGTGAGAATGCAGGCATGAGTAGCGAAAGACGGGTGAGAAACCCGTCCGCCGAATGACCAAGGGTTCCAGGGCCAGGCTAATCCGCCCTGGGTAAGTCGGGACCTAAGGCGAGGCCGACAGGCGTAGTCGATGGACAACGGGTTGATATTCCCGTACCGGCGAAGAACCGCCCATACCGAGGCCGGTGATGCTGAGCGTGCGAAGCCGTGTCGGCCCTTCGGGGCCGGTGCGGGGGAGCGCGCGACCCGAACCGGTAGTAGGTAAGCGCAGTAACAGGGGTGACGCAGAAGGGTAGCCTCCGCGTGGCGATGGTAGTCCACGTCCAAGGGTGTAGGGCGAGGTGTAGGCAAATCCGCACCTCACGCAGCCTGAGACCTGATGGTGACCGCGAATGCGGGAAGCAGGGTGATCCCATGCTGCCGAGAAAAGCCTCGGCGCGAGGTTCTAGCCGCCCGTACCCCAAACCGACTCAGGTGGTCAGGTAGAGAATACCAAGGCGATCGAGAGAATCATGGTTAAGGAACTCGGCAAAATGCCCCCGTAACTTCGGGAGAAGGGGGGCCGGACGGATGACGGCACGTGCTGCCTAGTCCGGAAGGCCGCAGAGACCAGGGAGAAGCGACTGTTTACTAAAAACACAGGTCCGTGCGAAGTCGCAAGACGATGTATACGGACTGACGCCTGCCCGGTGCTGGAACGTTAAGGGGACGGGTTAGCCTCACGGCGAAGCTCAGAACTTAAGCGCCAGTAAACGGCGGTGGTAACTATAACCATCCTAAGGTAGCGAAATTCCTTGTCGGGTAAGTTCCGACCTGCACGAATGGCGTAACGACTTCTCCGCTGTCTCAACCATGAACTCGGCGAAATTGCACTACGAGTAAAGATGCTCGTTACGCGCAGCAGGACGGAAAGACCCCGGGACCTTTACTACAGCTTGGTATTGGTGTTCGGTACGGCTTGTGTAGGATAGGTGGGAGACTGTGAAGTCGGCACGCCAGTGTCGGTGGAGTCACCGTTGAAATACCACTCTGGTCGTTCTGGACATCTAACCTCGGTCCGTGATCCGGATCAGGGACAGTGCCTGGTGGGTAGTTTAACTGGGGCGGTTGCCTCCCAAAAGGTAACGGAGGCGCTCAAAGGTTCCCTCAGCCTGGTTGGCAATCAGGTGTCGAGTGCAAGTGCACAAGGGAGCTTGACTGCGAGAGAGACATCTCGAGCAGGGACGAAAGTCGGAACTAGTGATCCGGCCGTGGTTCGTGGAAACGCGGTCGCTCAACGGATAAAAGGTACCCCGGGGATAACAGGCTGATCTTGCCCAAGAGTCCATATCGACGGCATGGTTTGGCACCTCGATGTCGGCTCGTCGCATCCTGGGGCTGGAGTAGGTCCCAAGGGTTGGGCTGTTCGCCCATTAAAGCGGTACGCGAGCTGGGTTTAGAACGTCGTGAGACAGTTCGGTCCCTATCCGCTGCGCGCGCAGGAGACTTGAGAAGGGCTGTCCCTAGTACGAGAGGACCGGGACGGACGAACCTCTGGTGTGCCAGTTGTTCCGCCAGGAGCACCGCTGGTTAGCTACGTTCGGAAAGGATAACCGCTGAAAGCATCTAAGCGGGAAGCCTGCTTCAAGATGAGGTCTCCACGGGGCTCGACCCCGAGAGGCTCCCAGCTAGACTACTGGGTTGATAGGCCGGACGTGGAAGCGTGGCAACACGTGAAGCTGACCGGTACTAATAAGCCGACAACTTGCCCACACACTCACCGAGTGCTCTGCGTCCACTGTGCGGTTCCCGAGATACGGTCGGCCCACCACCGAACGACATCTCCATAGAGTTCCGGCGGCCATAGCGTCGGGGAAACGCCCGGTCCCATTCCGAACCCGGAAGCTAAGCCCGACAGCGCCGATGGTACTGCGCGGGAGACCGCGTGGGAGAGTAGGACACCGCCGGACAACACCCACACGATGACGGTCACCCCCACACCCGGGGGTGACCGTCATCCGCGTTCCCCCACCCCTTCCCTTTGTCCGTGATCATGCAATCCCGCCACCCTGCGCGACCCACGCCTGATCAGTCCCCGGCCCCTGTCCGTGATCATGCAATCCCGCCACCCCGGTTGCTCTCCGGTGCCCGCTCCCAGACGTTTGGTGTGTGTGTGGCACGACAGCCAGACAAAGCTGCGCCCATGCAGCGCTCAGTGCTGGAGGTGGTGCTCAGCTGCCGCTGACGGCCGGGGTGGCTGAGGGCAGGGGCCGCAACTGGGCCAGGGCGTCGACGATGGCAGCCCGGTCGGTTCTGGGCTGCATGGCTGACGGCGGTGCGGCGAGCACGGTGGCCAGGCGCGCCTCGAGCGCGTCGGGGTGCGGTGGCATATCGGCCGGACCGCGCAGGTGGTCCTGGGGACGCCCGGGAGGACTGTTCATCGGCCACAGCGTCCCCGGGGGCGGTTAGCTCGAGGGCCGGCATGAGTGGGGCGCCGATGTGATGGCGCGGGGTAAGTACGCGGCCGCGACGTTGGTCGCGGCCGCCCGCGTGGTGCTCCAGAGCGTCCCTGTGCCGGCGTGACGCGGCACGAGTTCGGCACGATGCGAGACACGCAGCGGGGTCCGGGGTGGCGGGATTGCATGATCACCACCAGGGGGCCGGACGGAGGGCTCACCACAGGCTCCCTCGCGGTCCGGCCGTGCTCCTGGCGCTGTCCGGCCGTGCTCCTGGCGCTGTCCGGCCCTGCTCCTGGCGCTGTCCGGCCCTGCTCCTGGCCTCGGCACGCGGCGCCGTGGGCGCCGAGCGCCGGGCGGGACAAGGACGACCCTGGACCGTGCTACTCTAGGGACACCGCTGGAGGCACGGACTCCTCAGGGAGGCCGGTCCGCGGTGAGTACCGAGGGGCGCCTTGGATTTGGAGCGATGCTCGCAAGGTGCTAGGCTCGGTCACCGCTCGAGCGCCAGAGTTACCAAAAGCCCGACTGTGCTTCGGTGCTCGCTCGAGCAAGAAGGTTCATGCGGTAGCCCCGTCTGTTGCGGCCTGTGTGGTTGTGGTGGGTGGTGCGCGTCCGTTCCTTGAGAACTCAACAGCGTGCTTAAAAGTCGATGCCGAATGGCCTCGTCGTGCTGGTGGTGCTGCTGCGTTGTGTGGTGGTGCTGGTGGTGGATGGGGCGTGTTTGGTGATGCGGTGCCTGCCTGTCTCGTCGGGTGGGTGCTGTTTTGCCAGGTTTGATTCCTGACCTCCTTGCCGGGGGGTTGGGGTCTCTATTGAGCGGTGTCCTGTCCCTGTGTGGGGTGGGTGCCGGTTTGTCATCAATGGAGAGTTTGATCCTGGCTCAGGACGAACGCTGGCGGCGTGCTTAACACATGCAAGTCGAACGGTGAAGCTGGTGCTTGCACTGGTGGATCAGTGGCGAACGGGTGAGTAACACGTGAGCAACCTGCCCCCGACTCTGGGATAACTCCGGGAAACCGGTGCTAATACCGGATATGACACTGCCGGGCATCTGGTGGTGTGGAAAGTTTTTCGGTTGGGGATGGGCTCGCGGCCTATCAGCTTGTTGGTGGGGTGATGGCCTACCAAGGCGACGACGGGTAGCCGGCCTGAGAGGGCGACCGGCCACACTGGGACTGAGACACGGCCCAGACTCCTACGGGAGGCAGCAGTGGGGAATATTGCACAATGGGCGAAAGCCTGATGCAGCGACGCCGCGTGAGGGATGAAGGCCTTCGGGTTGTAAACCTCTTTCAGCAGGGAAGAAGCGCAAGTGACGGTACCTGCAGAAGAAGCGCCGGCTAACTACGTGCCAGCAGCCGCGGTAATACGTAGGGCGCAAGCGTTGTCCGGATTTATTGGGCGTAAAGAGCTCGTAGGCGGTTTGTCGCGTCTGCTGTGAAAACCTGGGGCTTAACTCCGGGCCTGCAGTGGGTACGGGCAGACTAGAGTGCGGTAGGGGAGACTGGAATTCCTGGTGTAGCGGTGAAATGCGCAGATATCAGGAGGAACACCGGTGGCGAAGGCGGGTCTCTGGGCCGTAACTGACGCTGAGGAGCGAAAGCGTGGGGAGCGAACAGGATTAGATACCCTGGTAGTCCACGCCGTAAACGTTGGGCGCTAGGTGTGGGGCTCATTCCACGAGTTCCGTGCCGCAGCAAACGCATTAAGCGCCCCGCCTGGGGAGTACGGCCGCAAGGCTAAAACTCAAAGGAATTGACGGGGCCCCGCACAAGCGGCGGAGCATGCGGATTAATTCGATGCAACGCGAAGAACCTTACCAAGGCTTGACATACAGGGAAATCTCGCAGAGATGTGAGGTCCGCAAGGGTCCTGTACAGGTGGTGCATGGTTGTCGTCAGCTCGTGTCGTGAGATGTTGGGTTAAGTCCCGCAACGAGCGCAACCCTCGTCCTATGTTGCCAGCGGGTCGTGCCGGGGACTCATAGGAGACTGCCGGGGTCAACTCGGAGGAAGGTGGGGATGACGTCAAATCATCATGCCCCTTATGTCTTGGGCTTCACGCATGCTACAATGGCCAGTACAAAGGGCTGCGAGACCGTGAGGTGGAGCGAATCCCAAAAAGCTGGTCTCAGTTCGGATTGGGGTCTGCAACTCGACCCCATGAAGTCGGAGTCGCTAGTAATCGCAGATCAGCAACGCTGCGGTGAATACGTTCCCGGGGCTTGTACACACCGCCCGTCACGTCACGAAAGTCGGTAACACCCGAAGCCGGTGGCCTAACCCCTTGTGGGAGGGAGCTGTCGAAGGTGGGACTGGCGATTGGGACGAAGTCGTAACAAGGTAGCCGTACCGGAAGGTGCGGCTGGATCACCTCCTTTCTAAGGAGCGTCTGGCGTGGCCGGTTTGTGCTGGTCGCGTCCAGGGCCATGCCCGGGGCGAGTGTTCTCGGGGTGGTGCTCGTGGGTGGAACATCGGCTAGTTGGTCGTCGCGTGGTGCGTCGGGCGTTAGTACGGTCACGGCTCTTCGGGGTTGTGGTGGGGAACGCGTCTGGCGTGTCGGGTGGCGGTCTGGGCACGCTGTTGGGTCCTGAGGGTGCGGGCGTTGGTGTCTGTTCCTTCTGGGCTGCTGGTGCTCCCGGGTGGGGGTGCTGGTGGTTGCGGGTCATCCTGTCGGTGTACTGGTCTTCTTCGTGGGGGCCGGCGCCGGGTGTGGGGTGGTGCCGCCCGTAGCTTGAGAACTGCACAGTGGACGCGAGCATCTTTGAATACTTTGTGGCCAAGTTTTTAAGGGCACACGGTGGATGCCTTGGCACCAGGAGCCGATGAAGGACGTAGGAGCCTGCGATAAGCCTCGGGGAGTTGGCAACCGAACTGTGATCCGAGGATGTCCGAATGGGGAAACCCGGCTGGAGTCATGTCCAGTCACCCGCGCCTGAACACATAGGGCGTGCGGAGGGAACGTGGGGAAGTGAAACATCTCAGTACCCACAGGAAGAGAAAACAACAGTGATTCCGTCAGTAGTGGCGAGCGAACGCGGAAGAGGCTAAACCGGTCACGTGTGACAGCTGGTAGGCGTTGCGTGGTCGGGGTTGTGGGACCTGTCTGTCTCAGCTACCGATGAGGCGGGGAGTGAGAAAGTCGCGTCATAGTCGAAGGGCATTGAAAGGCCCGGCACAGAGGGTGCAACCCCCGTAGGCGAAATGGCGTGGCCTCCCGATGGGGATCCCAAGTAGCACGGGGCCCGAGAAATCCCGTGCGAATCTGGCAGGACCACCTGCTAAGCCTAAATACTCCCTGGTGACCGATAGCGGACAAGTACCGTGAGGGAAAGGTGAAAAGTACCCCGGGAGGGGAGTGAAATAGTACCTGAAACCGTGTGCCTACAAGCCGTCGGAGCCTCTGTGCGGGGTGACGGCGTGCCTTTTGAAGAATGAGCCTGCGAGTTAGTGGTACGTGGCGAGGTTAACCCGTGTGGGGAAGCCGTAGCGAAAGCGAGTCCGAACAGGGCGACTGAGTCGCGTGCCCTAGACCCGAAGCGAAGTGATCTACCCATGGGCAGGTTGAAGCGCGGGTAAGACCGCGTGGAGGACCGAACCCACCAGGGTTGAAAACCTGGGGGATGACCTGTGGGTAGGGGTGAAAGGCCAATCAAACTTCGTGATAGCTGGTTCTCCCCGAAATGCATTTAGGTGCAGCGTCACGTGTTTCTTGCCGGAGGTAGAGCTACTGGATGGCTGATGGGCCCTACCAGGTTACTGACGTCAGCCAAACTCCGAATGCCGGTAAGTGAGAGCGTGGCAGTGAGACTGCGGGGGATAAGCTCCGTAGTCGAGAGGGAAACAGCCCAGACCACCAGCTAAGGCCCCTAAGCGTGTGCTAAGTGGGAAAGGATGTGGAGTTGCACAGACAACCAGGAGGTTGGCTTAGAAGCAGCCACCCTTGAAAGAGTGCGTAATAGCTCACTGGTCAAGTGATTCCGCGCCGACAATGTAGCGGGGCTCAAGCACACCGCCGAAGCTGTGGCATTCACGCGTGTGCCCGGCCGGTCCTTCGGGTCCGGTCCAGGCGCGTGGATGGGTAGGGGAGCGTCGTGTGGCGAGTGAAGCGGCGGGGTGACCCAGTCGTGGACGCCACACGAGTGAGAATGCAGGCATGAGTAGCGAAAGACGGGTGAGAAACCCGTCCGCCGAATGACCAAGGGTTCCAGGGCCAGGCTAATCCGCCCTGGGTAAGTCGGGACCTAAGGCGAGGCCGACAGGCGTAGTCGATGGACAACGGGTTGATATTCCCGTACCGGCGAAGAACCGCCCATACCGAGGCCGGTGATGCTGAGCGTGCGAAGCCGTGTCGGCCCTTCGGGGCCGGTGCGGGGGAGCGCGCGACCCGAACCGGTAGTAGGTAAGCGCAGTAACAGGGGTGACGCAGAAGGGTAGCCTCCGCGTGGCGATGGTAGTCCACGTCCAAGGGTGTAGGGCGAGGTGTAGGCAAATCCGCACCTCACGCAGCCTGAGACCTGATGGTGACCGCGAATGCGGGAAGCAGGGTGATCCCATGCTGCCGAGAAAAGCCTCGGCGCGAGGTTCTAGCCGCCCGTACCCCAAACCGACTCAGGTGGTCAGGTAGAGAATACCAAGGCGATCGAGAGAATCATGGTTAAGGAACTCGGCAAAATGCCCCCGTAACTTCGGGAGAAGGGGGGCCGGACGGATGACGGCACGTGCTGCCTAGTCCGGAAGGCCGCAGAGACCAGGGAGAAGCGACTGTTTACTAAAAACACAGGTCCGTGCGAAGTCGCAAGACGATGTATACGGACTGACGCCTGCCCGGTGCTGGAACGTTAAGGGGACGGGTTAGCCTCACGGCGAAGCTCAGAACTTAAGCGCCAGTAAACGGCGGTGGTAACTATAACCATCCTAAGGTAGCGAAATTCCTTGTCGGGTAAGTTCCGACCTGCACGAATGGCGTAACGACTTCTCCGCTGTCTCAACCATGAACTCGGCGAAATTGCACTACGAGTAAAGATGCTCGTTACGCGCAGCAGGACGGAAAGACCCCGGGACCTTTACTACAGCTTGGTATTGGTGTTCGGTACGGCTTGTGTAGGATAGGTGGGAGACTGTGAAGTCGGCACGCCAGTGTCGGTGGAGTCACCGTTGAAATACCACTCTGGTCGTTCTGGACATCTAACCTCGGTCCGTGATCCGGATCAGGGACAGTGCCTGGTGGGTAGTTTAACTGGGGCGGTTGCCTCCCAAAAGGTAACGGAGGCGCTCAAAGGTTCCCTCAGCCTGGTTGGCAATCAGGTGTCGAGTGCAAGTGCACAAGGGAGCTTGACTGCGAGAGAGACATCTCGAGCAGGGACGAAAGTCGGAACTAGTGATCCGGCCGTGGTTCGTGGAAACGCGGTCGCTCAACGGATAAAAGGTACCCCGGGGATAACAGGCTGATCTTGCCCAAGAGTCCATATCGACGGCATGGTTTGGCACCTCGATGTCGGCTCGTCGCATCCTGGGGCTGGAGTAGGTCCCAAGGGTTGGGCTGTTCGCCCATTAAAGCGGTACGCGAGCTGGGTTTAGAACGTCGTGAGACAGTTCGGTCCCTATCCGCTGCGCGCGCAGGAGACTTGAGAAGGGCTGTCCCTAGTACGAGAGGACCGGGACGGACGAACCTCTGGTGTGCCAGTTGTTCCGCCAGGAGCACCGCTGGTTAGCTACGTTCGGAAAGGATAACCGCTGAAAGCATCTAAGCGGGAAGCCTGCTTCAAGATGAGGTCTCCACGGGGCTCGACCCCGAGAGGCTCCCAGCTAGACTACTGGGTTGATAGGCCGGACGTGGAAGCGTGGCAACACGTGAAGCTGACCGGTACTAATAAGCCGACAACTTGCCCACACACTCACCGAGTGCTCTGCGTCCACTGTGCGGTTCCCGAGATACGGTCGGCCCACCACCGAACGACATCTCCATAGAGTTCCGGCGGCCATAGCGTCGGGGAAACGCCCGGTCCCATTCCGAACCCGGAAGCTAAGCCCGACAGCGCCGATGGTACTGCGCGGGAGACCGCGTGGGAGAGTAGGACACCGCCGGACAACACCCACACGATGACGGTCACCCCCACACCCGGGGGTGACCGTCATCCGCATCTTCAGCCACGTCCACAGGAGCCCACATGGCCGAGCACCCGACCTCTGGTGGACCGCGCGGCCGCCGCCGCCCCGGCGCTTCTGCGGCCGGGGGGTCGCAGGGCGGCGGTCCGCGACGGCAGGACGCAGGCGCAGGGCAGGGGGGACGTCCCGGGCGCCGCGAACGTCCCCGGCGTGGGGACGTGTCGGCCCGCCCGGACCGGCGTGATGGCCCCGGCCTGGGCGACCGCAGGGTGCGAACCGATGGGGTCACGTCGGCCACTTCGGCCCGATCGCGTGGCGAGCGGCGGCCCGGGCGACCAGACCAGGACGTCACCCCGCGACCGCAGGACCCGCCTCTACCCGCGGACGTCACCGGCGAGCAGCTGGACGCCGGTGTCCGCAGAGACCTGCGCTCCCTCAGCAAGGAGGGTGCCGAGAAGGTGGCCCGGCACCTCGTCATGGTGGCGCGGCTGCTCGACGTCGACCCGGTCTCCGCCTGGGAGCACGCCCAGGCCGCCAGACGGCGGGCCGGGCGGCTCGGTGTCGTCCGGGAGGCCGCCGGTCTCGCCGCCTACCGGGCCGGCCACTACGACGAGGCGCTGCGCGAGCTGCGGACGGTGCGGCGCCTCACCGGTGACCAGTCGCTGCTGCCGGTGATGGCCGACTGCGAGCGTGGCCTCGGCCGGCCCGAGCGCGCACTGGAGCTGGCCGCATCGCCCGAGGTCGCTGCACTGGACGAGGAGGGCCAGGTGGAGATGCGGCTCGTCGCGGCCGGTGCCCGGATGGACATGGGTAACCCGGCGGCGGCCGTCGTGCTGCTGCAGCCCCTGGCCCAGCGGGCCCAGGCCAGGGCCGTCCCGTGGCGTGCCCGAGTGTGGTCCGTGCTGGCCGATGCCCTCGAGGCCGCGGGGCGCCCGGCAGAGGCTCGCGAGTGGCTGGAGCGGGCGGCGGACGCGGACGACGCGGGCGAGACCGGGGCCGCGGAACGACTCGGTCGTGTGGTCCCGGAGCCGGGCGAGACCATCGTGGACCTGCTCGAGGACTGAACCGCCCGCTCAGCCGCCGGGAGGCTGTGCCCCTCGGGGATCCGGGTCCGGGTTCGCAGCCCGACGGGTGGCACCGTACGGTCTGGAGACATGCCGGAGACATCCCCAGGTCAGCCCCAGGGCGGCCCCTACGAGTGGCTGCGGCGAGGAACGCAGCTCCTCCAGGACGGGCACGCCGCGGCGGCAGCCACCGTTCTGCAGCACGCGGCCGAGTCCGAGCCGGGTTCCGCCATGGTGCTGGAGACCCTCGGCCGGGCACAGTTCGCGGCAGCCCGCTACGACGACGCCGCAGCCACCTTCGCCCGGCTCGTCGAGCGCAACCCCGACGCGGACTACGCCCGGTTCGGCCTCGGCTCCGCGCTGGCCCGGCTCAACCGGTTCGAGGAGGCGGCCGAGCACCTGGCGCTGGCGGTCGCGATGCGCCCCGACCGCCGCGAGTACGCCGACCGGCTCCGGCAGGTGCGGGCGACGCTGACCGCCCGGCGGGACGCCGGTCTCGCCGACCGGTGAGCGGCGTCCTGGTCGACGAGCACGACCTGCTCGTCCTCGACCTCGACGGGGTGGTCTACGTCGGCGCCGAGGCCGTGGCCGGAGCCGTCGAGACGCTCACCGCGGTGCACGAGGCCGGCACCGCGCTGCGCTACGCCACGAACAACGCCTCCCGCACGCCGGCTCAGGTGGCCGGGCACCTGCGCTCACTCGGCGTGCCCGCCGAGACGGACCAGGTCGTCACGTCCTCGCAGGCTGCTGCCCGGCTCGTCGCCGACACGCTCGGCGACGCAGGGCCCGTCCTGGCCGTGGGTGGACCCGGCGTCGCCGACGCGCTGACCGCAGCGGGTCTGGACGTCGTCTCCTCGGCCGACGACCGGCCCGTGGCCGTGGTCCAGGGGTACGGCCCGGACGTCGGGTGGCGGCAGCTGACGGAGGCAGCCCTGGCGGTGCGCGCCGGCGCCAGATGGGTGGCCACCAACGTCGACCCCACCCTGCCCACCGAGCGGGGTCCCGCGCCCGGCAACGGTGCTCTCGTCGCCGCCGTCCGGACCGCCACGGGAGCCGAGCCGCTCGTCGCCGGCAAGCCGCAGCCCACGTTGTTCCAGGTCGCGGCCCGGGGAGCCCGCTCGCCGCTGGTCGTCGGGGACCGACTCGACACCGACGTGGCCGCCGCGCGGGCTGCCGGGATGCGCTCGCTGCTCGTGCTCACCGGGGTGACCCGGCCGGAGGACCTGCTCGCCGCCGGCCCGCTCGAGCGGCCCGACCTCGTCGGCGCCGACCTGCGCTGCCTGCTCGAGCCGCCCCGGGTGGTCCCCGCGGCACCCGAGGGCGGCTGGTGGGTGAGCGGGACGGCGCAGGCTCGTCTCCACGACGGCCGCCTCCAGGTCCGGGCCGGCGACGACGACGTCCAGACGCTGTGCGCCGCGGCCGCCGCGGTCTGGGACGCTCGTGACGACGGCCGGTGCCCGGACCTCACCGAGGTCGCCGATCAGCTGCGGGACGTCGTCACCACCCGGCGGTAGCGTGACCGCCGTGCACGACGACAACCAGCCGGACGCCGCAGCAGACCGCACGAGACCGTCTCCCGCAGCGGAGCCCCCAGCGGAGCCCCCAGCGGAGCCGGCCGCTGACCCGGCGGTCCCCCGGACCGGTGACCCCGACGTGGACGCCGCCGTGCGCCGGCTGGCCGCCCTGGACCCGCGCGCACCCGCCGCCGAGCAGCTGCCCGAGCTCGTCGCGGTGCACGAGGCGCTGCAGCAGCGACTGTCCGCGGCGGTGGAGTGAGCGGTGGCGCGACGGCAGCGGCTCGACGCGGAGCTCGTGCGGCGGGGGCTCGCGCGCTCCCGTCAGCACGCCGGTGAGCTGGTCGCCGCCGGACGGGTCGCCGTGGCCGGGCGGACGGCGGCCAAGCCCGCCACTCAGGTGGAGCTCGGCGCCGCCATCGAGGTCGCCGACGCCGCCGCCGGCCCTGCGTACGTCAGCAGGGGTGCGCACAAGCTCGCCGGCGCGCTCGACGCGTTCGACGGCGTCGTGGTGGAGGGCCGACGGTGCCTCGACGCCGGCGCGTCGACCGGTGGCTTCACCGACGTCCTCCTGCGTCGCGGCGCCGAGCACGTCGTGTGCGTGGACGTCGGGTACGGCCAGCTGGCATGGTCGCTGCGGCAGGACCCCAGGGTTACCGTCCTGGACCGGACCAACGTACGGGAGCTGACCCCCGACCAGGTGGCTCCCGCCCCCGGGCTCGTGGTCGCAGACCTGTCGTTCATCTCCCTGCGGCTGGTGCTGCCCGCCCTGGCACGCTGTGCCACGGCGGACGCCGACTGGGTGCTCATGGTCAAGCCCCAGTTCGAGGTGGGCCGGGAACGACTGGGAGCCGGCGGGGTGGTCCGGCAGCCCGGGCTCCGGGCCGAGGCGGTGCGCGACGTGGCGGCGGCCGCCGCCGCCGAGGGCCTGCGGGTGCGCGGCGTTGTGGCCAGTCCGCTGCCCGGTCCCAGCGGCAACGTCGAGTACTTCCTGCACCTCGCCCGGGACGCGGACGACCCTGGGGCAGTCCTGCGCTGGGACGAGGCGGAGCGCTCCCGGGTCGCCGCGCTCGTCGACCGGGCGGTGGCCGAGGGGCCCAGCGGGGCGGGTGCCCGGTGAGCGGGACCACCCGGCGCGTGCTGCTGCTCACCCACACCGGCCGTCCCGCCGCCCGCACCGCCACCGCGGACCTGGTCCGGCGTCTCGCCGACGCCGGCCTGGAGCCGGTCATGCTCGCGCAGGAGGCGGACGAGGTCCCCGGCACCGAGCAGGCGACCAGGGTCGACGGTCTGGGCCCGGACGTCGACCTCGGGCTCGAGCTCGTCGTCGTGCTCGGCGGGGACGGCACCGTGCTGCGGGCCGCCGAGGTCGTCCGCGAGCACCCCGTCCCGCTGCTGGGGGTCAACCTCGGGCACGTCGGCTTCCTGGCCGAGATCGAGCCGGACGACCTCTACGACACCGTTCGCCGGGTCGCGGCCGGTGACTACATGGTCGAGGAGCGGATGACCCTGGACGTCACGGTGCGCCTGGGGGAGCGGCTGCTGGCCGAGACGTGGGCGGTCAACGAGGCGTCGGTGGAGAAGGCCAACCGGGAGCGCATGATCGAGGTGGCCACTGAGGTCGACGGGCGCCCGGTGTCGACCTTCGGCGCCGACGGTGTCGTCATGGCCAGCCCGACCGGGTCCACCGCCTACGCCTTCTCCGCCGGAGGGCCCGTGGTCTGGCCGGAGGTCGAGGCGCTGCTCATGGTGCCGATCTCGGCGCACGCCCTCTTCGCCCGCCCCCTGGTGGTCGCCCCGAGCTCCGTGCTGGCGGTCGAGGTCGTCAACCGCAGCCCGGTGGGCGGCGTCCTGTGGTGCGACGGACGGCGCACCGTGGAGCTGCCGCCCGGCGCCCGGATCGAGGTGCGTCGCGGCAGCCGCCCGATCCGGCTCGCCCGGCTCGTCACCGGTCCGTTCACCGACCGGCTGGTGGCGAAGTTCCAGCTGCCGGTGACCGGCTGGCGCGGACCGGTGCAGGAGGGCTGAGACGTGCTCGAGGAGATGCGGATCCGCTCCCTGGGAGTCATCGACGAGGCCGTCCTGGAGCTCGGTCCCGGGCTCACCGTGCTCACCGGCGAGACCGGCGCCGGCAAGACGATGGTGGTCACCGCGCTCGGCCTGCTCCTCGGGGCCCGGGCGGACGCCGGGACGGTGCGCAGCGGCACGTCCAGCGCGGCCGTGGAGGGCCGGTTCGTCGTCGACCCGCAGGGTCCGGTCGCCGCTCGCGCCCGGGAGGCCGGGGCCGACCTCGACGACGACGCGCTGATCGTCGTCCGGACCGTCGCGGGGTCCGGGCGCAGCCGGGCGCACCTCGGCGGCCGGTCGGTGCCGGTGGGCGTGCTGGCCGAGCTGGCCGACGACCTCGTCGCCGTCCACGGACAGTCCGAGCAGGTGCTGCTGCGCAGCCCCGCCCGGCAGCGAGAGGCCGTCGACCGGTACGCCGGCGAGGAGGTGGCCGGCCTGCTCGCCGACTACAGGGACGCCTACGCCTGTGCCGCCGCGGTGCGCGCCGAGCTCGACGAGCTCACGACGCGAGCTCGCGAGCGCCGCCAGGAGGCAGACCTGCTGCGGCTCGGGCTCGAGGAGATCGAGGCCGTCGACCCGCAGCCCGGTGAGGACGCCGACCTGCTCGCCGAGTGGCACCGGCTCACCCACGCCGAGGACCTGCGCGCCGCCGCAGCCGGCGCTCACGCCGCACTGCTGGGCGACCCGACCCTGCCCGAGCCCGGCCCGGACGCCGCCGGCCTGCTCGACGCGGCCCGCCGCCTGCTCGACGGCGTCCGGGAGCACGACCCGGCCCTGGCCCGGCTCGCCGACCGGCTCGCCGAGATCGGGTACCTCGCCGCGGACGTCGCCACCGAGCTCAGCTCGTACGCCGAGTCGGTCGAGGACGACCCGGTGCGCCTGGCCGGCGTGGAGGAGCGCCGCGCCGCCCTCGGCGCCCTGACCCGCAAGTACGGCCAGGACGCCGACGCCGTCCTGGCCTGGGCCCGCGACGCCGCCCGTCGGCACGCCGAGCTGGAGGGGGACGACGAGCGGGTCGAGACGCTGCGGGAGGAGCTGGCCGGGCTCGACCGGCGGCTCGGTGACCTCGCCGCCGCCCTGCACGCGGCCAGGGCCCGGGCCGGGCACCGCCTGGCGGCGGCCGTCACCGCCGAGCTGGCCGAGCTGGCCATGCCGCACGCCCGGCTCACCGTCGACGTCCGCCGCCGGGAGGAGCTGGGGCCGCACGGCGGGGACGACGTCACCCTGCTGCTCGCCCCGCACACCGGCGCCGAACCCCGACCGGTGTCCCGCGGCGCGTCCGGCGGCGAGCTGTCCCGGGTGATGCTCGCCCTCGAGGTGGTGCTCGCCGGCGCCGACCCGGTGCCCACCTTCGTGTTCGACGAGGTGGACGCCGGCGTCGGGGGGAGGGCCGCGGTCGAGGTCGGGCGTCGCCTGGCCCGCCTCGCCCGCACCTCCCAGGTGATCGTCGTCACCCACCTGCCCCAGGTGGCCGCGTTCGCCGACCGCCACCTGCTCGTCGCCAAGGACGACGACGGCCAGGTCACCTCGAGCCTCGTCGCCGACCTCGACGACACCGCCCGGGTCCGCGAGCTGGCCCGGATGCTCGCCGGGCAGGAGGGTTCCGACACCGCACGGGCGCACGCCGAGGAGCTGCTCGCCGCCGCCCGGGACGGCGCCGCCTGACCCGCTCCCGCCCCAGGTCGTGGGAGCATCGGGCCCGATATGCGCAACCTTCTCAGCCGCCGACGCAAGCCCGAGGCCCTGCCCGGGGTGAGCGGGATCGCACGCGTGGACCCGCGGACCAAGGACCTCACCAAGAGGTTGCGGCCCGGTGAGATCGCCGTCATCGACCACATGGACATCGACAAGGTGTCCGCGGAGGCGCTCCTCGCCTGTCGTCCGGCCGCCGTCGTCAACGCGGCGCCGAGCACCTCCGGGCGCTACCCGAACATGGGCCCCGGCATCCTCGTCGGTGCCGGCGTCACGCTCGTCGACGCCGCCGGGCCGGCCGTGATGTCGCAGATCGAGGAGGGGCGGCGGGTACGCGTCCACGAGGGACGTGTCCTGCTGGTTCGCGGAGCCGAGGAGATCGAGGTCGCCCGGGGGCAGGAGCTCACCGAGGAGTCGGTCGCCGCTGCGATGGAGGACGCCCGCGCCGGGCTCTCCGTCCAGCTGGAGTCGTTCGCCACCAACACGATGGAGTACCTCCGCAAGGAGCGGGACCTGCTCCTGGACGGGATCGGCGTCCCGGACGTACGTACCCGCTTCGAGGGCCGTCACGCGCTGGTCGTCGTCCGCGGCTACCACTACCAGGAGGACCTGCTGACCTTGCGGCCCTACATCCGCGAGTACCGACCCGTGATCATCGGAGTGGACGGCGGGGCGGACGCCGTGCTCGCGGCCGGCCACCGCCCGGACATGATCGTGGGGGACATGGACTCGGTCTCCGACCGGGCGCTGACCTGCGGGGCCGAGGTGGTCGTGCACGCCTACCGGGACGGTCGGGCTCCTGGCCTCGACCGGGTCCGCAGCCTGGGCGTGGACCCGGTCGTCTTCCCCGCGACGGGTACGAGCGAGGACGTCGCCATGCTGCTCGCCGACGACAAGGGCGCCGAGCTCATCGTCGCCGTCGGCACCCACGCCACGCTGGTGGAGTTCCTCGACAAGGGCCGCGCCGGGATGGCGAGCACGTTCCTGACCCGGCTGCGGGTCGGCGGCAAGCTCGTCGACGCCAAGGGCGTCTCCCGGCTCTACCGGCAGCGCATCTCCAACCTCCAGCTGGGGCTGCTCGTCCTGTCCGGCCTGCTGGCCCTCGGTGTCGCCCTGGCGGCCACCACCGCGGGCCAGGCGTTCTACGCGATCGCGTGGGGTTGGGTCAACGACGCCGTGATCGTGGTGCGGGACTGGTTCACGGGGCTGTTCGGTCCCGGGCAGGAGGTGGTGGGGCAGCCGTGATCGACTTCAGGTACCACCTCGTCTCCCTCGTGTCGGTGTTCCTGGCGCTGGCCATCGGCGTGGTGCTCGGTGCCGGTCCGCTGCGCGAGTCCATCGGCGACCAGCTGACCAACCAGGTGGAGGCGCTGCGGCAGGACAAGGAGAACCTCCAGCTGGCCGTCGGCAACCGGGACGAGCAGATCCGGCAGCGGGACCAGTACGTCGCCGCCACCGCGCCGCGGCTGCTGGCCGGGCAGCTGACCGGGCGGAGCGTCGTCGTCGTCGCACTGCCCAGCGCCGGCCGGGAGGCGGTGGACCTGCTCGCCGACGAGCTGGAGGTCGCCGGCGCCGACGTCCCCGGCCTCGTCAGCGTGCTGTCGGCGTGGACCGACCCGGGCGAGCAGGCGTTCCGCCGCAGCCTCGTCGGTCAGCTGCTGCCCTTCGTGGACCCGGCGCCTGAGGCGGCCGGCGGCACCCAGGGTGACCTCGCCGCCGTCCTGGCCTGGGCCGTGTCGGCTCCCGCCGACGGGGCCCCGGACGCCACGGCCGAGGCCGAGACGGCGGTCGAGGGTCTGCGCAGCGGAGGGCTCGTCGCCGTCGACGGGGACGTCGTCCAGCAGGCCGACGTCGTCCTCGTCGTGACCGGCGCACCACCGGCGGGCGAGGACGACGAGGCCTCCGCCGCGGCGGTCGAGGACTCCGAGCCGTGGTTGGCACTGCTCGCCGAGGCGGACGCCCGCTCGGCCGGCGCCGTGCTCGCCGGGCCGGTGGAGGCCGCCGGTGACACCGGGCTGGTGGGTGTCGTCCGGCAGGAGGGGGTCCCCGACGGGGTCTCCACGTCCGACGCCGTCGACACCCCGATGGGCCGGGTCGTCGCGGCCCTGGCCTTGCGCGAGCAGCTGGCCGGCGGGCAGGGCCACTACGGGGTGGCGTCCGGCGCCGAGGCGGTCGTCCCGGAGCCGGTGGACCTGCCTGCCCCCGCGGACGCCGGCACTGAGGTGCCCACCGACGTCCCCACCGACGACCCGGACGACGGCACGCCGTGAGCCCGGTGCGGGCCGCGCTGGCCGCGGCGGCAGGCGCCCGGACCGCGTGGGCGGTCCTGACCCGGGTGACCCCTGGAGGAGCCCAGCGCTGGGAGCGCACCAACCACCGGGGGGAGCCGGTGACCCTGCTCGAGGGTCCCGCGTACGCGCTGGGCGCCCTGACCGGGGTGCTGGCAGCGCCCGGACTGCCGCGGCGGGTCCGGGCCGGTGCCGCCGTCGCCGTGGGGTCCGCGGCGGTCCTGGGCGCGCTCGACGACCTCGTCGGCACCGGTACCGACAAGGGGCTGCGGGGGCACCTCGGCGCCCTGGCCCGCGGCCGTCTGACCACCGGCGCGGTCAAGGTGGGCGGCATCGGGGCGGCCGGCCTGGCTGCGGCCGCCACCGTGCTGGGGCGGCGCAGGCCGGGGGCGGCGGGTGTGCTGGACGTCGTCGTCGCCGGCGGTGTCGTCGCCGGCAGCGCCAACCTGCTCAACCTGCTCGACCTGCGGCCGGGCCGGGCGCTGAAGGTGACCCTGCTGCCGGCCGCCCTGGCGCTCACCGCCGGCCCCGGCGGCACCCTGCTGGCGGCCGGCGCGGGGGCCGCCGCTGCCCTCGTCGCGGAGGACCTGGGCGAGCGGGCCATGCTCGGTGACACCGGAGCCAACGCGGCCGGTGCCCTGCTGGGCTGCGCCGCGGTCGCCGCGACGGCCGACGCCGGGCGGACCGGCGCCCTGACCCGGGCAGGGCTGCTCGCCGGGCTCACCGGTCTGACTCTGGCCAGTGAACGGGTCAGCTTCACCAGCGTGATCGAGCGGACACCCGTCCTGGACGCCCTCGACCGGCTGGGCCGCCGGGCGTGAGCCACCCCGGCGGCGCACTCACCCGGCGCCAGCTCGCCGGCACCCTGATCGGGGGCGCGGCCGCCGTCGCCGTCGTCACCCTGCTCGCACGGGTCGTCGGCTTCGGGCGGTGGCTGGTGTTCTCCGGCACCGTGCACGCCGAGTGCGTCGGCACCGCCTACGCGACCGCCAACCAGCTGCCCAACGTCCTCTACGAGGTCGTCGCCGGTGGCGCCCTGGCGGCCGCCGTCGTCCCGCTGCTCGCCTCCCCGCTGGCCCGCGGCGCCCGCGAGGAGGTGGACCGGACCGCCAGCGCCCTGCTGACCTGGGCGGTGGTCCTGCTGCTGCCGGCCGCGGTCCTCCTGGCTCTGCTCGCCCGACCGCTGACCGGGCTCCTGCTCGGCGGCGAGGACTGCACCGCCCAGGCCGCCCTGGCCGCCCGGATGCTCCTCGTCTTCGCCCCGCAGGTGCTCCTGTACGGCGTCGGGGTCGTGCTCACCGGGGTGCTGCAGGCGCACCGGCGCTTCCTGTGGCCGGCCATGGCTCCGCTCGTGTCGAGCCTCGTCGTCATCGCCGCCTACGCCGCCTTCGCCGTCCTCGCCGAGGGCAGCCAGGACGACGCGGCCGCCCTGCCCCGCGCCGCCGAGGCCGTCCTGGCCTGGGGCACCACCGCGGGCGTCGCCGCGCTGACCCTCCCCCTGCTGCTGCCGGTGCTGCGCACCGGAACCCGTCTGCGCCCTTCCCTCTCCTTCCCTCCGGGAGTGGCCCGTCGCGCACGTGCCCTGGCCGGCGCCGGGCTCGCCGCCCTGCTCGCCCAGCAGGTCGCCGTCGTCGTCACCCTGCTGCTGGCGAACTCCCGCGGTGGGACGGGCGCGTGGCCGGTCTTCCAGTACGTGCAGGCCGTCTACCTGCTCCCGTACGCCGTGCTGGCCGTCCCCCTGGCCACGGTGGCCTTCCCACGGCTGGCGCACCACGCCGCCACCGGGGCCCGGGACGCGTTCGCCGTCGCGGCCGCCGGCACCACGCGGGCGCTGCTGCTCGTCGCCGTCACCGGCGCGGCGGGACTGGCTGCGGTCGCGCCGGCGGTGACCGCGGTGTTCTCGGCCCTGGACCGGGCCGACGTCTCGGTGATGACGGCCGCGCTGACGGCGATGGCTCCCGGTGTCGTCGGGTTCTCCCTGGTCGCGCACCTCGGCCGGGCGCTCAACGCGTTGCACCGGGCCCGGGCGGCGGCGCTCGCCACCGCGGCCGGCTGGGCCGGCGTCGTCCTCGTCTCCGCGGTGGTCGTCGTGTGGGTGCTGCCGCCGCGGGACGCCGTCACCGGCCTGGCAGCAGGCACGAGCGCCGGGATGCTGCTCGCGGGTGCGCTGCTGCTCGGGGCGCTGGGCCGCGCGGCCGGGCCCGCGGCCCTGGCCGGGGTGCCCCGCACCCTCGGCGTCCTGCTCGGCTGCGGGGTCGCCGCGGCCTGGGCCGGTCGGGTCGTCGTCGACCTCGTCCTGCCGCCGGGTTCCGGCGGTGGGACCGCTGCAGTCGGTGCTGCGCTCGCCGCCGGCGTGGCCGGAGGGCTCGTCGTCCTGGCGGTGACGGCAGCCGGGGTGGCTGTCGGCGACCGGTCCACCGCCGGCCGGACGATGGCGGTGCTGCGCCGCAGGGACACCACGTGACCGGCGACCGGACCGTCCCCTCCGAGCAGCCGCCGACGCGAGGACGTCGACGGGTGCTGCTGCTCGTCGGGCACAGCACCGGTGGTATCGGCGCGCACGTCCACAGCCTCGCCACCGGGTTGCCGGCGCACGGGTGGACCCCGGTGGTCGCGACCAGCCCGCGGACGGCCTCCCGGTTCGACCTGGGCCCGGACGTGCACCTGGTGTGGCCCGGGCGCCGCGGCGCCGTGGGCCGTCTGCGGCGGCTGCGCTCGCTCGTCGCCGGTGTCGACGTCGTCCACGCCCACGGCCACCAGGCCGGGCTGCTGGCGGTGCTGCTCGCCGCCACGGTGCGTCGCCGCCGCCCGCCGGTGGTCGTCTCCTGGCACAACGCCGTGCTCGGCGGCGGCTGGCAGCGGCGCCTGCGGGCCCTCGGCGAGGTCGTGCAGGCCCGCCGGGCCGACCTGCTGGCCGGAGCCTCCCGGGACCTCACCGACCGGGCCGTCGCCCTCGGTGCCCGCGCCGCGGTCACCGCCCCGGTGGCCGCGCCTGCCGCCGGCCCGTGGGCAGGCGACCGGGCCGCGGGACGCCGGGAGCTGGCCCGGGAGGTCGCCGAGGAGGTCGCCGGGGAGCCGGCCGAGGAGGTCGCCGGGGAGCCGGCCGACGGACCGGTCGTGCTCACCGTCTCCCGGATCGCCCCGCAGAAGAACCTCGCCGTCGTCGTCGAGGCCGCCGCCCGGCTGCGCCGGCGGACCGGCCTGCGCTGGCTCGTCGTCGGCGACGGCGACCCGGCGCTGCTGGCAGCGCTGCGCCGCCAGGTGGTGTCGGCCGGCGCCCCGGTGCACTTCCTCGGCGCCCGGCGGGACGTCGTCCGGCTCATGGGACTGGCCGACGTGCTCGCCCTGGCCAGCTCCTGGGAGGCGCGGGCCCTCGTCGTCCAGGAGGCGATGGCGGCCGGTCTGCCGGTCGTCGTCCCCGCGGTCGGCGGCCTGCCCGAGCTGGTCGGCGACGCCGGCGTGCTCGTCCCGCCCGGGGACGCCGGGGCGCTGGCCGACGCCGTCGCGACCCTGCTCGACGACGACGCGGCACGAGCCCGGCTGGCCGACGCCGGACGCGCCCGGTTCGCCGAGCTGCCCGACGAGGCACAGGTCGTGGCGCAGTGGTCGGACCGCTACACCCGGCTGTTAGCCTGGTAACCCGTGGTGGAGCGGACGGCCCCGCGGGGGTCCATGAGGTCGGGTGCACCGTCGGGCGGCTCCGGGGTCACCCAGCACATCTTCGTCACCGGCGGGGTGGCGAGCTCCCTCGGCAAGGGCCTCACCGCCTCCAGTCTCGGTCACCTGCTGCACGCCAGGGGGCTGCGGGTCTCGATGCAGAAGCTCGACCCGTACCTCAACGTCGACCCCGGCACGATGAACCCGTTCCAGCACGGCGAGGTGTTCGTCACCAACGACGGGGCGGAGACCGACCTCGACATCGGCCACTACGAGCGGTTCCTCGACGTCGACCTCGACGCGGCCGCGAACGTCACCACCGGCCAGGTCTACCTGACCGTCATCGCCCGCGAGCGGCGCGGGGAGTACCTGGGGGACACCGTCCAGGTCATCCCGCACATCACCAACGAGATCAAGGCGCGGATGCGTGCCCAGGCGGTCCCGGGCCGGGACGGCGTGGCCCCGGACGTCATCATCACCGAGATCGGTGGCACCGTCGGCGACATCGAGTCGCTGCCGTTCCTCGAGGCCGCCCGGCAGGTGCGCCAGGAGGTCGGCCGGGACAACGTGTTCTTCCTGCACGTGTCGCTGGTGCCGTTCATCGGCCCGAGCGGGGAGCTGAAGACCAAGCCGACCCAGCACTCGGTGGCCTCGCTGCGCAGCATCGGCATCCAGCCGGACGCCATCGTGCTGCGCTGCGACCGTGACGTCCCGGACGCCACCAAGGCCAAGATCGCCCTGATGTGCGACGTGGAGGAGGAGGCCGTCGTGGCCGCCGTCGACGCGCCGTCCATCTACGACATCCCCAAGGTGCTGCACTCCGAGGGCCTGGACGCCTACGTCGTCCGCCGGCTCAACCTGCCCTTCCGGGACGTCGACTGGACCGGGTGGGACGACCTGCTGCGCCGGGTGCACCGGCCCGCCCACCGGGTCGAGGTCGCCCTCGTCGGCAAGTACGTCGACCTGCCGGACGCCTACCTGTCGGTGACCGAGGCGCTGCGCGCGGGCGGGTTCGCCGTCGACGCGAAGGTCGACATCCGCTGGGTCGCCTCGGACGGGTGCGACACCCCCGAGGGTGCCCGGCGGCTGCTCGAGGGCGTCGACGCCGTCTGCGTGCCGGGCGGTTTCGGCATCCGCGGCATCGAGGGCAAGGTCGGCGCCCTGCGCTGGGCCCGGGAGAACAAGGTCCCCACCCTCGGGCTCTGCCTGGGCCTGCAGTGCATGGTCATCGAGTACGCCCGCAACGTCGCGGGGCTGACCGGGGCGTCGTCCTCGGAGTTCGACCCCGACTGCGAGCACCCGGTCATCGCGACCATGGACGAGCAGAAGGCGATCGTCCAGGGCGACGGCGACCTCGGTGGCACGATGCGGCTCGGGCTGTACCCCGCCGTGCTGGTCGAGGGCTCCGTCGTCGCCGAGGCGTACGGCGCCACCCGGGTGGAGGAGCGTCACCGGCACCGCTACGAGGTGAACAACGCCTACCGCGCCCGGTTGGAGGAGGCGGGGCTGGTCTTCTCCGGCACCAGTCCCGGCCGCGAGCTGGTGGAGTTCGTCGAGCTGCCCCGCGACGTCCACCCGTACTACGTCTCCACCCAGGCCCACCCCGAGTTCCGCTCCCGCCCCGACCGAGCCCACCCGTTGTTCCGCGGCCTGATCGACGCCGCCGTCGACCGGCAGCGCGAGGGTCGCCTGCTCGAGGTGGACGTCGGCGAGCCGGTCGTCCCGTGAGCCAGGTGGCGCCGTCCGGGCCCGGGGATCCACCTGGCCCCCAGCACCCCGACGACCCGGCGGCACTCCGGGACCGGCCTGCCGGGCGTCCGGTGCTCACCAGCGAGACGCTCCTCACCGGGATGGTGTGGGACGTCGTCCGGGACACCGTCGACCTGGGCCCGGCCGGGACCGTCCGGCGCGAGTACGTGCGGCACCCCGGTGCCGTCGGCGTCCTGGCCCTCGACGAGGGCGGGCGGGTGCTGCTCGTGCGCCAGTACCGGCACCCGGTCCGCCGTGAGCTGTGGGAGCTGCCCGCCGGCCTCCTCGACGTCGACGGCGAGCCACCGCTGGAGGCCGCCCGTCGCGAGCTGGCGGAGGAGGCCGACCTGCGGGCCGCCCGCTGGCACGTTCTCGTCGACTGGTTCAGCTCCCCGGGCGGGATGGACGAGACGGTCCGGGTGTACCTGGCCCGCGACCTCACCGAGGTACCCGGCACCGAGAGGCACGTGCGGGTGCACGAGGAGGCCGGCCTGGTCGCCGCCTGGGTGCCGCTGGACGACGCCCGCGACGCCGTCCTCGCCGGGGACCTGCACAACCCGACCGCGGTGACCGGGGTGCTCGCCGCCTGCGCCGCGCGGGACACCGGCTGGTCGACGCTGCGCCCGGCGGAGGCGCCGTGGCCGGGGCACAGGTCCGGCCGCTGAGCCAGAGCCACGAAAGGAGGAACGGATGCCCGACTACGGACACGACCTGCTGTTCGGCTCGTTCATCACCCCGATCGCCTCTGCGCCGGACCAGGTCGTCGCCCTGGCACAGCTCAGTGAGCAGGTCGGACTGGACCTGGCCACCTTTCAGGACCACCCGTACCAGCCGGCGTTCCTGGACACCTGGACGCTGCTGAGCTGGGTCGCGGCCGAGACCGAACGGATCCACGTCGCAGCGAACGTCACCAACCTGCCGCTGCGGCCCCCGGCAGTGCTCGCCCGTGCGGCGGCGAGCCTGGACCTGCTCAGCGGTGGCCGGTTCGTGCTCGGCCTGGGAGCCGGTGGCTTCTGGGACGCCATCGAGGCCATGGGCGGCCGCAGGCTCACCCCCGGTCAGAGCGTCGAGGCGCTGAGCGAGGCCATCGAGATCATCCGCGGCACCTGGGACACCGAGAGCCGTGACCGGTTCGTCGTCGACGGCACCTACTACCAGGTCAACGGTGCCAAACGGGGCCCCGCCCCGGCACACGAGATCGGGATCTGGGTCGGCGCCTACAAGCCCCGGATGCTGCGGCTCATCGGCCGTCAGGCCGACGGCTGGCTGCCGTCGCTCAGCTACACCAAGAGCCTGCAGGACCTCGCCGACGCCAACGCGGTCATCGACGCCGCGGCCACGAAGGCGGGACGAGCCCCGCGGGCCGTGCGCCGCCTCCTCAACATCGGCGGGCAGTTCACCGCGCACGCGAGTGACCGGCTGCTCGTGGGCCCGCCGGAGCAGTGGGTCCGCCAGCTCGCCGCCCTGACCCTGCAGTACGGCTTCAGCGGCTACATCCTCATGGGCGACGACCCATCCACCCTGACGGTCTTCGCCCAGGAGGTGGCTCCCGCCCTGCGCGACCTGGTCACGACGCAGCGCGCGGCGTCGGGCCCCGCTCCGGGCTCGAGCCTGTTCCGCGACGGAAGCTGACAGTCTCAGCAGACTGCCCGGCGCCGTCCTCGTGAAGGACGGGAAGGTGTGAGGACGGGAAGGAGAACGTTCGTGGACTACGGCCACCCACTGCAGCTCGGCACCTTCATCACGCCGACGAACGACGCTCCGCACACCCCGGTCGACCTCGCCGTGCTCAGCGAGGACCTGGGTTACGACCTGGTCACCTTCCAGGACCACCCGTACCAGCCCCGGTTCCACGACACCTGGACGCTGCTGAGCTGGGTGGCCGCCAGAACGACCCGGGTCCACCTGTCCGCCAGCGTGCTGAACGTGCCGATGCGTCCGCCGGCTGTCACCGCCCGGGCGGCGGCCAGCCTGGACCTGATGTCCCGCGGCCGGGTGACCCTCGGCCTGGGGGCCGGCTTCTTCTGGGACGCGATGGCGGCCATGGGCGTGCCCCGTCTCAGCGCCGGAGAGTCGGTCGACGCGCTGGCGGAGGCGATCGAGGTGATCCGCGGTCTGTGGGCCGCCGGCACCCGCTCGCCGCTCGACCACACGGGGGAGCACTACCAGGTACGGGGCGCTGAGCGTGGTCCTGCGCCGGCACACAACATCCCGGTCTGGGTCGGCGGCGGCAGACCGCGCATGCTGCGGCTCGTCGGCGAGCAGGCCGACGGCTGGATCGCCCCTGGGGCCACCACCGGTCTGGGCGGCCTGGCGGCCGGCAACGCCCGCATCGACGCCGCCGCAACCGCAGCCGGTCGCGACCCGCGGGAGATCCGCCGCGTCGTCAACGTCTCGGGACGCTTCACCGCGACCGCAGGGGGGCTGCTCGTCGGCCCACCGAAGCAGTGGGTCGAACAGCTGGTGCCGTACGTGATCGAGGACGGTGTCGGCACCATCGTCCTCGCCTCCGACGACCCGGAGGCGATGCGCCGCTTCGCCGGCGAGGTCGCGCCTGCGCTGCGCGAGGCGGTCGCCGCGGAGCGCGCCGTGCGCGGCACCTCGGTCGGCACGGTGCCCAGCATCTGGGTGCGGGCGCAGCGGCGGGAGGGCATCGACTACGACCACGTCCCGAGCGTCCTGCGCGACGGCGCGGTCGAACCAGGTGATGCCGTCTACCCCTCCGTGCGGTCGGGCTACATGCGCGGCGGGTCACCAGGCCTGGTGCTTCGCGTCAGTGACGCTACCGAGGTCGCCCAGGCGCTGGCCTTCGCCCGCACGCAGCCCGTGCCGCTGTCCGTCCGCAGCGGGGGTCACGGCATCTCGGGCCGCTCCACCAATGACGGCGGCATCGTCATCGACCTGTCACCGATGAACCGGGTCGAGGTGCTCGACGAGGCCAACCGCCTCGTGCGGATCGAAGCAGGTGCGCGGTGGGGGCACGTCGCCCAGGCCCTGCAGCCCCACGGGTGGGCGCTGACCTCCGGCGACTACGGCGGCGTCGGCGTCGGAGGCCTGGCCACCGCCGGTGGCATCGGGTTCCTGAGCCGCCAGCACGGGCTGACCATCGACCACGTCCGCGGCGTCGAGATCGTCCTCGCCGACGGCACCGTGACCCGCGCCAGCGAGAGCGAGAACCCCGACCTGTTCTGGGCCGTGCGGGGGGCCGGGTTCTCCTTCGGCGTCGTCACCGCGTTCGAGTTCCAGGTCGACGAGGTCGGCGACGTCGGCTTCGCCCAGCTCGTCTACGACGCCAGCGACACCGCTGACTTCCTGCGCAGGTGGGGCGCCGCCGTCGAGACCTCCCCGCGCGACCTGACAAGCTTCCTCATCATCGGGCGCCCGAGGAGCGGGCGGGTGATCGCCCAGACCATGACGGTCATCGACTCCGAGGACCCCGACACCGTCCTCGACCGGCTTCAGCCCTTCGCCGGCATCGCGCCACTGCTGGGCCAGCAGGTCCAGCTGACGCCCTACGCCGGCATCGTCACGCCGCCCGTGGGGGCGAACGCCGGCGAGGGTGAACCCGTCAGCCGCAGCGGGCTGCTCGAGCACCTCACGCCCGAGTTCGCCGACGACGCCGCCCGCCTCATCGCCGGTGGCGAGACCTACTGGTTCCAGATCCGTTCCATGGGCGGTGCGACGGCCGACGTCGCACCTGGTGCCACCGCCTTCGCCCACCGGTCGGCGAACTTCCACGTCGTCGTCATGGGAGCCAGCCGGGCCCGACTGGACCCCGTCTGGGACGCCATGCGCCGGCACTTCACCGGCCTGTACGTCAGCTTCGAGACCGACACCCGTCCCGAGCGTCTCCGCGACGCGTACCCGCCGGGCACGCTGGAGCGGCTGCGCGCCCTCAAGCGCCGCTACGACCCCGACAACGTCTTCCGCGACAACTTCGCCATCGAGCCCGCGCCCCAGCCCGTGGGCCCGTGACGGGCAGAGCTGCCAGCGCTCCTCGGTCGCTCCTCGGTCGCTCCTCGGTCGCGGCGGCGACCTCGACGAGCAGTACCGGCCCGTCACCGGCAGGATTCCCTCATGGCGCGAGACCAGCAGCAGAGCTCCCCGTCCACGCTGGACAAGGCGGCCGCCTCCGTGGTGGACCGGTTGATCGACCTCGGCATCGGCGGGGTCGGCCCGTTCGACCCGGCCCGTGACGTGGCCGACGCGGCCCGGGCGGCGTCGCGGTCGGTCGAGGATGCGGTCGACGCCGTCGTGGCCGACCACACCCGGCTGGCCGCCGCAGGTGGGTTCGTCACCGGGCTCGGCGGGTTCGTCACCCTGCCGGTCGCGCTGCCCGCGAACGTCGTCGGCTTCTACCTCGTCGCTGCCCGGATGGTGGCTGCGATCGCTCACCTGCGCGGGCACGACCTGCAGGCGCCGCAGGTCCGCACGGCGCTGCTCGTCACGCTGGTCGGCGGCGACGCCGACGACATCCTCGCCAAGGCGGGGGTCGTCGCGCCGGGCGGCCGGGTGGCGCGGCTCGCCCTGCAGCGCCTGCCCGCTCCGGCGCTCATGATGGTGAACAAGGGCATCGCGTTCCGGCTGGTGAGCCGGCTGGTGTCCCGGGGGGTCGCCCGTCTCGGCCGGGCCGTCCCGTTCGTCGGCGGAGCCGTGGGAGCGGGCCTGGACGGCTACCTGCTGCGCCGGATCGCCACCGCCGCCAAGCGCGAGCTCGCCGAGGTGTAGCGAGCCGCCGGCTGCGCCGGGTGGGCGACAGCGGTCAACCGGCGCCGCCGGCGTGCCGATACGCCGGTGTGGCAGAGCCTCTCGCGGCGGGTGCCGCCGGCGGGTGCGTCCGGTGAGGCCGTCGTTCTGGCCCCTCCTGGGGGCGCTGGCCGCGGCCGTCCTCGCCGTCGTCACCGTCACCGTGCTGCGACCAGAGCTGCTGCCGGGTGGCTCGGCCGCGCCGTCCGGCCACCCGCCCCTGCCGGCCGGGCTCTCCCCGGTGCCGCTCGGCACGCCGGCGCCCGCCCCGGCGGGGGAGGGCGGCTTCCACGTCCTGGCCACCGACGCCGGTCAGCCGGTGCGCTGGGACCCGTGCCGCCCCATCCGCTACGTCGTCGACGACCGCGCCGCCCCACCTGGAGCGGACTACCTGCTGACCTCCGCGCTGGCCGAGGTGCAGCGGGTCACCGGGTTCTCGTTCGTGCGCGAAGGGGTCACCGACGAGGTCCCCGCCGACGACCGCCGACCGGTGCAGCCGGAACGGTACGGCGACCGCTGGGCGCCCGTGCTCGTCGTCTGGTCCGACCCCTCCGCGCACCCGCGGCTGGCGGGGGACGTCGCCGCCTACGCGGGGCCCCAGGCCGTGGACGGCGCGGAGCCGGGCACCCGGCGGTACGTCACCGGCCAGCTGGTGATCGACTCCCCGCAGCTCGGCGAGGCCGCCGCCGGAGCCGCCGGGCTCGCCCGGAGCCGTGCGGTGCTGCTGCACGAGCTGGGCCACCTGGTCGGCCTCGACCACGTCGACGACCGCTCCCAGCTGATGTTCCCGTCGACCACCCCGCTGGTCACCGACTTCGCCGACGGTGACCTGCGCGGACTGGCGGCCGTGTCCGGCGGTCCGTGCCGGACCGACTTCTGAGCCGGCGAGGCAGCGTCCCTGGCGGGGCGGGCTCCCGTGGCGACCGGAACACCGCGGTCGCGACGGGCGTTGGCCATCGCGACGGACGACGGACGACGGACGACGGGCGGCCGGCGCCCGAGGACCGGAGGTGGCTGTGCGGACCCTGCGACGTGCCACGGCGCTCAAGGCCCTGTGGAGTGCGCTGACCCGTGCCGGAGCGACGAGCGGCCACGGCCTCGGCGAGCAGCTGCGCGCCGTCCCCCGGATGCTGCGGGCTGCTCTCACCGGCCGCTACCCAGGCCTGGACCGGCGGCGGCTCGCCGTGATGGCGCTCGCCGCGGTGTACGTCGTCTCCCCGGTGGACCTCGTCCCCGGGGCGGTGTTCCTGCTCCTCGGTGTCGCCGACGACGCCCTCGTCGTCACCTGGCTCGCTGGTGCCCTGCTCAGCGAGGTCGACGCCTTCCTCGACTGGGAGGCCGCCCGTGCCGGCCCTGCCGGCCGGACGGCGGCCGACCAGCCCGACGTCGTCGTCGGCGAGGTCGTGCGCTGAGTCGCCCGTCCTGACCTGCCCTGCCGGCTTGTCCCCCACAGGCCCGATCACCGGTCGTAGCGTCCACAGCCGCCGCCCGACGCGCCCCGGCCGGTGCGGCGGACGGCCACGGTGGAGCCATGGAGCGCACCGTGTGGCGGGCCAGCGAGCCCCGGGACCTGATCGTCTACGCCCAGTACGCCGTCGGCTACCGGCCACGGCAGAGCATGGTGGTGCTCTGTCTGGGGCCTGGAGGGCGCCGGGTCGGTGCGGTCGGGCGGTTCGACCTCGTCCCGGACGACGTCCCCGGTGCCATCGAGGCGCAGTCGGACGCCGTCGCGCTCGTCGCCCGCACCGGCCAGGCTGACGCGGTGGCCGTCGTCGTCTTCACGGACGACGAGCTCCCTGCAGGTCTCCTGCCGGCCGTCCGCGAGCGCCTCGCCGTCGACGGCCGCCCGCTGCTCGACGCCTGGGCCGTCGGCGCCACCCGGTACCGCTGTCTCACCTGCGACGACGACTGCTGCCCCGAAGCCGGGTGGCCGGTCGAGGAGCTGGCGGAAGGCGCCCTCGCCGCCGAGCTCGTCCTCGACGGCCGGGTGCTCCTCGACCGGCGCTGCGACGTCGTCGCCGACCTCACGCCGTCCGCCGACGCGGATGCCCGGGACGTCGCCGGCCGGCTGGCGCCGGTAGCCCCCGCCGCCGGCCACCCGGCGCCCGACGCGTCCCGGCGGGGCGCCGCCTTCGACACGTGGCTGCGGATGCTCGACCGGGAGCCGGAGCGTGCGTCGTCCCTGGAGGTGGCCGAGGTCCTGCAGGCGATGGAGAGCGCCGCGGTCCGCGACGCCGTCATCCTCACCGCCGTGCCCGGGACGCGGAAGGCGGCCCGGGGCCTGGCCACCGGCAGCGCCTTCTCGGTCGGCGACGAGGGCGCCCTGCTGCCCGACCACGACCTCGGCGTCGCCCTGGACGCCGTGTTCGGCGGCGCCGGGACCGCTGCGGGGCCACCGGTGCATCCCGATCGCGACCGGGTCGCCCGGGTCGAGGCGCACCTGCGCCGGCTCGTCCGCCTCGCCCCACCCCGGCACCGGCGGGCCCCCCTGGGCGTGCTCGCCTGGCTGGCCTGGTGGACCGGTCGGGGCGTCCTGGCCGACGAGGTGCTCAAGCTGCTCGAGGCCGAGCACCCCGGCGACACCCTCGGTGAGCTGATCCGGGTGGCCGTGGACCGCGGGCTCCCCCCGCCGTGGGCCCAGCCGGCCGAGGGGCTGCCACAGGCTCCCGCATGCTGAGACAAGGTGTCACCGGCTGGGACGACGCCTCTACAGTCCTGTGCACGAGGTCATGAGCGCCAGCGCCAAGCCCCGGCTCGCTGGCCGGCAACCCTCCACCGCGGTGGGGTGCCCCGGGTGATGACCTGGCCGGCCGTCCGCCGCGGACGACCGGCAAGCGCGGGCCCGCGCCGGGCCCCACGAGACCGGGAGGCCGTCGCCGTGAACCACCACCGAATGCGTCGCTGAGCGCTCGACCCGCTCGCTCGAGCGCTCCCTCGCGACGTCCGCGTCGGCCCGGTCCCACCGGTGCCACCGCGTCGCGGGGCCCGCTGACCCTCTTCTCTGTCGCGACACCCGCTGCGGTGCGGTGCGGCCCTGAGGCCGCGCGCGCCGTCCCCGGTCGCTGCCGTGACCCCCGACGCACAGGAGACCCACCCATGACCACCACCGGATGGTCCTTCGAGACCCGCCAGATCCACGCCGGCCAGACCCCCGACGCCACTACCGGCGCCCGGGCCCTGCCGATCTACCAGACCACCTCGTACGTCTTTCGCGACACCCAGCACGCCGCCGACCTCTTCGCCCTCACGGAGACCGGGAACATCTACACCCGGCTGACGAACCCGACGACCGACGTCGTCGAGCAGCGGATCGCCGACCTGGAGGGGGGCGTGGGCGCACTCCTCGTGGCCAGCGGCCAGTCCGCCGAGACGCTCGCACTGCTCAACCTCGCCGAGGCCGGGGACCACATCGTGGCCAGCCCGAGCCTGTACGGCGGCACCGCCAACCTCCTGCGGCACACGTTCCCCAAGCTGGGGGTGACCGTCGACTTCGTCGACGACCCCGACGACCTCGACGCGTGGCGGCGGGCCGTCCGGCCGACGACGAAGGCGTTCTTCGGCGAGTCCATCGCCAACCCGCGCCAGGACGTGCTGGACATCGAGGCCGTCGCAGGCGTCGCCCACGAGGCCGGGGTGCCGCTCGTCGTCGACAACACGGTCGCCACCCCGTACCTGCTCCGGCCACTGGAGTGGGGGGCCGACGTCGTCGTCCACTCCGCGACCAAGTACCTGGGCGGGCACGGCACCGCACTCGGTGGGGTCATCGTCGACGGCGGCACCTTCGACTACGCGAGCCGGCCTGACCGGTTCCCGGGGTTCAACACCCCCGACCCCAGCTACCACGGCCTCGTCTACGCCCGGGACCTCGGGGTCGGCAGCCCCCTGGGTGCCAACCTCGCCTACGTGCTGAAGGCGCGGGTCCAGCTGCTGCGCGACCTCGGGCCCGCGATCTCCCCGTTCAACGCCTTCCTCATCGCCCAGGGGCTCGAGACGCTCAGCCTGCGGATGGAGCGGCACGTGGCCAACGCCGTCCGGGTCGCGTCCTGGCTGGAGGGCCGGGACGAGGTGGCCTCGGTGGCCTACGCCGGCCTGCCGTCGAGCCCCTGGTACGAGCGGGCCCAGCGGTACGCGCCGCGTGGCTCCGGCGCGGTCCTCGCGTTCGAGCTGCGCGGTGGGATCGAGGCCGGGCGCCGGTTCGTCGAGGGACTCACCCTGCACAGCCACGTGGCCAACATCGGCGACGTGCGCAGCCTCGTCATCCACCCGGCGTCCACGACGCACAGCCAGCTCACCGAGGCCGAGCAGCGGGCGGCCGGTGTGACACCCGGGCTGGTACGCCTCGCGGTCGGGATCGAGCACATCGACGACATCCTCGCCGACCTGGAGGTCGGGCTGACCGCGGCCAAGGCGGTGTCGTGACCGGCGCGCCGGTCCACGGCGCGGCGCCCGTCACCGGCGCCTGGCGGGAGGGGCACCCGCTGGGCGACCGGCGGTTCGCCGACGTCGGTGACCTCCACCTCGAGACGGGCGGGGTCCTGCCGGGCGTCCGGATCGCCTACGAGACGTGGGGCAGGCTCTCACCCGCCGGCGACAACGCCGTGCTCGTCCTGCACGCCCTCACCGGTGACAGCCACGTCACCGGACCACCGGGCGAGGGCCACCCGTCAGCCGGCTGGTGGGAGGGGGTCGTCGGGCCCGGGCGCCCCATCGACACCAACCGTTGGTTCGTCGTCGCCCCCAACGTGCTCGGCGGGTGCCAGGGCAGCACCGGCCCGGCGTCCCGGGGGCCGGACGGCCGGCCGTGGGGAAGCCGGTTCCCGTTCCTCACCATCCGGGACCAGGTTGCGGCGGAGGTCCGGCTCGCCGACGCGCTCGGCATCCGGTCCTGGGCGCTCGTCGTCGGCGGGTCGATGGGGGGGATGCGGGCGCTGGAGTGGGCGGTCGGCGAGCCGGACCGGGTGGAGCGCGCCGCCGTGCTGTGCGCGGGTGCGGCGGCCAGCGCGGACCAGATCGCCTGGGCCCACGCTCAGCTCACGGCGATCCGGGCCGACCCCGGCTTCGCCGGCGGCGACTACTACGAGGCACCGCCGGGGCACGGGCCGCACACCGGGCTCGGCATCGCCCGCCGTATCGCGCACACCACGTACCGGTCCGCCAGCGAGCTCGACACCCGGTTCGGTCGTGCCGCGCAGGCGGGGGAGCAGCCGCTGGGCGGTGGTGGCCGCTACGCCGTCGAGTCCTACCTCGACCACCACGCCGACAAGCTCGTGCACCGTTTCGACGCCGGCTCCTACGTCGTGCTGACCCAGGCGATGAGCTCCCACGACGTCGGCCGTGGACGCGGCGGGATCGCCGCCGCGCTGGCCCGGGTGCGGGCCCGCACCGTGGTCGTCGCCGTGGACAGCGACCGTCTGTACCCGGTCCGGCACGCCGAGGAGATCGTCGAGCACCTGCCGCCGGGTCGCGGCGTCCTGGAGGTCGTCAGCTCGGCCCACGGCCACGACGGCTTCCTCGTCGAGACCGGGGCCGTGGGCGGCCTGCTGCGCCGCGCCCTGACTACTCCGGTGCCGGTGGTGGCGCGCGCCGGCTGACGTGACCGCTGGTCAGCTCCCCAGGCGGCGCAGGACCGCGGTGAGGTCAGGCCACGTGGCGGCCAGCCCCGGGTGCAGCGGAAGCGCCTGCGCCTCGGCCGGATCCACCCAGCGCACCTCGGCGGTCTCGGCGTTGGCCGCGTGCGGCTCGACCGGGCCGCGCGGAGCCCCGATGACGACGGTGTACCGCCAGTCCCCGTGATCGGTGCTCACCCACGTCCCGAGCACCTCCACCGCGTCGGGGTGGACGCCGGCCTCCTCCCAGGCCTCTCGCAGGGCGCTCTCGGTGACGTCCTCGTGGCTGTCCGTGGCGCCCCCGGGCAGTCCCCACGTGCCGCCGTGGTGCGTCCAGTCGGCGCGCAGCTGCAGCAGCACCTCGACGGTCTCGCCGTCGCGCCGAGCCAGCAGCAGGCCAGCGGCTCCGTGCCGCCCCCAGTGCCGGTGACCGCAGCGGCACCGCACCCAGCCGTTCCCGTCGCCGACGCCCACACGGTCACGCTACGCAGAGTCGCGACGACCCGCAGCGGAGGCGGCATGTTCCGGTAGCGTGCCCTCCAGCGGAGGCCCGCACGAGCAAGGAGGCTCATCGATGGCGATCGTTGTCGGTTACGTCCCGACCAAGGAGGGCCGCGCGGCCCTGAAGACGGCGGCCGCCGAGGCACGCCTGCGCAACACGAAGATGATCGTCATCAACAGCAACCGCGGCGGTCGCGACCTCGACGCCGAGGAGGCGCGGCGTTACGAGGACGAGCTGGCAGCCGTTCGCCAGCAGCTGGACGAGGTCGGCGTGGAGCACGAGGTCCGGCAGCTGGTCCGCGGTCTTGAGCCCGCCGAGGACCTCATCGCGGTCGCCGAGGAGACCGGCGCGCAGATGATCGTCATCGGGCTGCGACGTCGGACGCCGGTCGGCAAGCTCATCCTGGGCTCCAACGCGCAGCGGATCCTGCTCGACGCCCCGTGCGCCGTGCTGGCGGTCAAGGCCGAGCACTGACCTGTGGACGGTCGCCCGCACCGGCTCCGGCTCGCCCTGGACGAGCGGGCCGACGAGCTGCTCACCCGGGACCCGTTCGCGCTGCTCGTCGGCATGCTGCTCGACCAGCAGGTGACCTAGCCAAGTAGTACGGTCGAGCCATGGCAGGCACCGCGATCTACTGTCGCATCTCGCAAGACACCGAGGGGAAGGCGCTCGGCGTCGCCCGCCAGGAGGCCGACTGCCGCGACCTGGCCGAGCGGCTGGGGCTGCCCGGTGTCGTCGTGTTCGTCGACAACGACCGCGGCGCCAGCACCCGCTCGCGCAAGACCAGGCCTGCGTTCACCGAGATGGTGACCCGCGCCGAGACCGGGGAGTTCGGCGCCATCGTCGCCTACTCGACGTCCAGGCTTACCCGGCGGCCGCTGGAGTTCGACCAGCTGATCACGCTCGCCGAGCGCCGGCACGTCCGCATCCTGACCGTCGTCTCCGGGCAGGTGAGCCTGGACACCGCTGACGGCCGGGCCGTCGCCCGCACGCTCGCGGCGTGGGACGCGGCCGAGGCCGAGCGCACCGCCGAGCGGGTCGCTCGCAAGCACCTCGAGAACGCGATGAACGGCAAGGCCGTGGGCGGCACCCGGCCGTTCGGGTACGAGGCCGACAAGGTGACCGTCCGCCCCGTCGAGGCCGACCTGATACGGCAGGCGGCCGCCGACGTGATCGCCGGTGTGCCGGTGCGGGCGGTCGCTCGCCTCTGGGCCGAGGCAGGCGTGGTCTCCCCGCGCGGGCTGCCGTGGTCACACCGGACGCTGCGGCAGATGCTCAAGGGACCACGGCTCGCCGGTCTGCGGGTCCACCGCGGGCAGCTGCTCACCGGGGCGGACGGCGAGCCCGTGCGCGGTCAGTGGGAGCCGATCCTGGACCTGGACACGCACCGGCGGGTCGTGGCCGCGCTGACGACACCGGACACTCGCTCACGGCGACCCCGGCGCGGCGCTCGGCACTACTTGCTGACCGGGGTCGTGCGGTGCGGGGTCTGCAACGCGCCGATGTACGGCAACCGCTACGCCGAGGGACGGCACTACTACGTGTGCAAGCCGTCGGCGGGGTCCGCCCACCCGCACACCAACACGGTGAGCGGGGTAGGGGTCGACGGCGCCGTCGAGGCGCTCGTGCTGCGCTACCTGGACCGGCAGGGCGACCTGCCGACCGCCGAGCCCGCCCCGTTCGCCGGCGCGGCCCGGCTCGACGCCGTGAACGCACAGATCAGCGAGCTGATGGCCGCGTTCGTCGCGGGCACCCTGTCCGGCGCGGTCGTGTTCCCCGCCGTCGAACGGCTGGAGGCCGAGCGGGACGCGCTGGAGGCCGACCGCGCGGTGCACGACGCGCCGACCGGGCCGGACCTGTCGCGGATCGACCGGGAGACGTGGGCCGGGTGGGACACCGACCGGCGCCGGGCCGCCGTCGAGGCGCTGCTCGACGCGGTGCTGATCCGGCCGGCGACACGGCGGCAGAACCGGCTCGACCTCGACCGCATCGAGGTCGTGTGGAAGGAGCAGCGGCGATGAGCGAGCGCCAGCCAAGACCCCCCGCCAGAGGGCGCCTGGCGCGGCGCCTGGCGCGGCACGGAGGGGTCGTGCCGCCCGCCTACAAGTCGGCCCTGCCGATGGTGACGTGGCGGGCCGAGGCCTGCCGGTGCCGGCTGCTGACCGTGTACCTCACACCCGCAGGCTGGGTGCTCGACGGTGAGGACTTCCGCATCCCGGTCCCCGCGTGGCTGGAGCGGATCACGGCGGCCGGGCAGCTGCCGGACGGGCTGGCCGGGACCTTGGACGAGTACCGGGCGGGCCGGTTCGCCGCCTTCACCCCGGGCCGGGTGGCCGGGGTGCACGAGACGCTCGACGTGGACCCCGAGACGTGGCCGGCGACTCGCTTCGAGGTGGGCTGCCGCCACGGCCACGGGTACGTCGACCTCGCGGACGTGGCGGCTGACTGCTCGCAGGTTCGCGCGACACGCCGACCGTTGCCGGACCCGGCCCGGCGACTGGTCTGGTAACGTCTCCCTCACGTTGTAGTGCTTAGCGGCACGCACCAGGGGCCGAGAGGTCCGTGGCAGCGGCCCGCGGCCAACTACTCGACCGGGTGAGAGTCGAGCGAGTCCCGAAAGCGGGGCACGTTCACCATGCACCCGAAGATCGCAAAGACCCGTTCGAGGGTCGGTGTCGCCTACAGGACGGGCGACCCCCAGGCCATCGCTGAGGCGAGCCGCGACCACGCCGCCGCCAAGATCGAGACGTTCATCGAGCGCACCCTGGCCGCCGCGCCGCCGCTGACCGACGAACAGCGCGACAAGCTCGCCCTACTACTGCGCGCCGGAGCACCGCCGGGGCGGCCGGCTGCCTTCGCATCCGGCGGAACCACGAGCGCCGAGACCGGGACTGAGGCACGCCCGGGTGATGCCGCGTGACCCGCGTCGAGCAGTTGGTCCGCTGGACCCACACCGCGCTCGCCGCGGCGGCCGGGGTGCACGTGTCCCGGTCGAAGGTGTCCCGCCTGTGCCGTGACTACGTGAACCTCGTCGAGCCCACGGGGGTCGCCTTCCCTGCCTACCTGGCCCGCCAGGTCGCGGAGCTGAGCCCCCGCCAGGCCCACGTGCTGACCGCGCTCTACTACCGGGGCTTCGACCCGACCGGGGACCGTGCCGCGGCTGTTGTGGACGCCGGCCGCACGACCCGCACGACCGCCGAGCGTGTCCTCGCGAGCGGGGTGGCCGGGCGATGAGCGCAAACGAACGCCGCCCGGCGGGGAACCGGGCGGCAGGAGCTGGTGGCGGACCGAAGCTCGACACCGAGTCTACGGCCTTCGGGGCCGTCCCGTGGGAACCGTCCGCCTGGATGCGTCAACGGCTCGCCGAGCGTGTCGAGCGGGCCGTCCGTGAGCGTGCCGCGGCCGGCGGGGACGTCGCGGTCGTGATCCCCCTCGGCCGCACCGGCGCACCGGGCAGCGAGCAGGACCGCAGCTGTGACAGGTGCGGCACCTACGTCCCGGTCGGCACTGAGTTGCTGATGCTGGTCTTCGCACCGGAGCCCTGGCTGCGCGTCGTCGGCGGGCTGTGCCCGGCGTGCTGGACCCGGGAGGCCGGACGATGACCGCCGACCTCCGCAAGTACCTGTCGGCCGTGTTCGGTGACACCGCCGGGCACGCACACCTCGCTGTCGGGACCGGGCCGCACGTCACCGCAGCGGGCAAGTACGCCCACCGCGAGTGGACGGAGACCGCCTACGCCTGGCCCGGTGAGGCCGACCAGCTGGCGCGGGCCGCCCTGCGGGAGTCCGCGGCCGGCGCCGACGTGTACCTGTGCCCGTACGTCACCCACGGGCGCCGCCGGGCGAAGGGCGCCGCGGTGGCCCGCCGGCTGGTGCACGCCGACGTCGACGCGGCCGTGCCGGTCGACAAGGTGGCCGAGCTCGGCGGGTTCGCCGTCGCGTCCGGCTCGCACGGTCACGGGCACGTGTACGTGTCCCTGATCGAGCCGGTGCCGGCGCACGTTCACACCGCCCTGTGCCGAGCGCTCGGGGAGCACCTGGGCGCCGTCGACGCGAAGATCAGCGACAACGACGTGCTGCGCCCGCCGGGGACGATGAACTACAAGCCGCCGACGTTCGGCCGGGGCGACCCGGCGCCGGTGACGTGGCTCGTAGAACCGTCCGGCGTGTCGTGGCGGGCCGGGGACCTGGCCGCCGCGCTCGGGGTGACGCTGCCCACGGCCGACGCCCCGCAAGGTCCGTCCGGGGCCGTCGAGCGGGTCGACCCCGACGCCCTGCCCCGGCGGGTCCGGGAGGCCCTGTCGCTGCTGAGCGGGGACCGGTCGGCCGACACGATGCGCGTGGTCGGCGCCTGCCACGACGCCGGACTGACCCTGGCGCAGACCCGCGGTGTCGTGCGTCTACGGGAGGATCTGACGGCCCGGCTCGCCGAGCGCCGCGACGACGACGTGCTGACGTGCTGGCTCAAGGCCACCGACGAGCGCGCCCAGCGCCGCGCCGGGGCCGAGTGGGCTGTAGAGGCCACCGGCGCCGCGAAAGGCCCCCAGGAGGCCACCCAGGCCGCCCATGAGGCCGACGACGGCCCGACGTCCCTGCACGAGCAGTGGGTCGCCGAGGAGCTGCGCAAGCTGCGGATCCGCGCTGAGGCCCGGGAGAGGTTCGACGCCGAACGGGCCGCCGCGCTCGAGGTCCCACCGTTCGACGCTGGCCTGCTCGCCGAGGTGCTGGCCCGCCCCGTCGAGCCAGCGCACCGGGTCGAGGGGCTGATCCCCTCGGACGCCGGCTCGCTCATCGTCGCCCAACGGAAGACCGGAAAGACGACGCTCGAGCTGAACCTGGCTCGGTGCTTCCTGACCGGGGAGGCCTTCCTCGACAGGTTCACCGTCCGCCCGCTCGGCGCCGGCGCCAGGGTCGGCCTGCTCAACTTCGAGGTGTCCGCCGCCCAGCTCGCCCGGTGGGCCGCCGACGTCGGCGTGCCGGTCGACCGGCTGGTGCTGGTGAACCTGCGAGGCCGACGCAACCCGTTCGCCCACGACGAGGACCGGGAACGGCTGGCCGCATACCTGCGCTCCCTGGCCGTCGAGGCGCTGATCGTCGACCCGTTCGGACGCGCCTACACCGGCAAGAGCCAGAACGACCCCGGCGAGGTGGGCGCCTGGCTCGGAGACCTCGACCGGTTCGCCCGCGGCGACGTCGGCGCCACCGACCTCGTGCTCACCGCACACGCCGGCTGGAACGGGGAGCGCACCCGCGGGTCCTCCGCGCTGGAGGACTGGGCCGACTCGATCATCACTCTGACCCGGGACGCCGAGGACGAGACCCAGCGCTACCTGCGCGCCGAGGGCCGTGACGTCGACGTCGACGAGGACCGACTGCACTTCGACCCGGTGCGCCGGTGGCTGTCCCTGACCGGGACGGGCTCGCGCAAGAAGAGCAAGGAGAGCCGGGCCGTCGAGACGGCGATGAGCGAGGTGGTGCAGTTCGTGGCGGCACACCCGGGCGCGTCAGGCAACGAGATCGAGCTGGGCGTCGAGGCGAACAAGGGAGTCGTGGCGAAGGCTCGGCGGGCGCTCGTCGCGTCGGGCGAGCTGATCGAAGAGTCACGGCGGGGACGGGGTGGCGGGAAGGCGTATCGAGTGGCGCCAGTTGACCACTCGCCCAAACCTCCCCCAAGTTCCCCCAACCTCCCTCCGGGGGCAGTTAGAACCTCCCCAACCTCCCTTATAGAAGGGGAGGTTCTAAAGGGGAAGTTCAGAACCGAACCTCCCCCGCCCCCTGATACCGACCTGGGATGCCCGGACTGTGGCCGGCCCCTCGACGGCGACCCGCTCCCCGGCTGCGGAGCCCGGCAGCTGCACACCGGGGGGCTGGACCTGTGATCGTCCTCGACTGGTCCGCGGCCGAACACTGGTCGCCCCGCCGCGGCCGCTGCCCGCACTGTGGCCGGCTGACGAACCTGCGGAACACCGCCGGCCGACCAGCGCACAAGGTCTGCACCGAGCGAGCCGTGGCTGAGCAGGTCCGCCCCGTCGACGAGGGGAAGGCATCGTGACCGGCCCGGCCGTCGAGGCCGCCTTCCTCCGGCTCGCCGCCCGGCTCGTCGAGCTGGACGACACCGGGACGACCTGGCCCTGCCGCAACCGCGGAGACCTGTGGTACTCCGACGACGCCGACGAGCGGGCCGCCGCCGCCGAGCTGTGCGCCCCCTGCCCGGCGCTCGACGAGTGCGGTCGGTACGCCGCCGCCGCCCGCGAGCGTCACGGCGTGTGGGCCGGCCGGGACCGCACGCCGTGCCGTCGCAAGGAGAACGACCGATGAGCAGTGCCAGACCGTTGATCCACGACCCCGACTGCCGCTGGGCGAACGTCGAGGAACGTCACTTCGTCGACCGCCCGGGCTGGGTGTACGGCCGGTGCCGGACCTGCCGGGCAAGCGGGTGGCGCCAGGAGCAGCTACCGCCGGCACCGCCGCCCGCGTCCCGGTTCGTCTGCCGTGAGCACCCCGGTCAGCCCGTCACCTGGAAGGGCACCGGCTGCGCCCGCTGCGCCGAGGACCGGCGCCCCACCGAACCCCGACCGCGAAACCGACAAGGAGACACACCATGAGTCACATGCCCGACCCCGCACCCCGAGACGTCGTGCCGCCCACCGAGCAGCCCACGCTGCGCGTGGGTGCGGTCGTCGACGTCACCTTCGGCGGCGCCGTCATCGAGGACCCCGGCGGCGCGCCAATCGGGATGGAGCAGAACATCACGTACCGCGGCCTCGTCGTCGACGAGGAAGGCACCATCGTCGGTTGGATCAGAGAGGACAACGAGGCATGAGCGCCAACACCGAGACCAACACCGAGACCAACACCGAGGCCGTCGAGCAGGAGCCGGAGCAGGTCGAGCAGCCCGACGACACCGACGAGAACGGCAACCGTGAAGCCGCCAAGTGGCGCCGCCGCCTCCGGGAAACCGAGGCCGAACGGGACCAGCTGCGCGGCCAGGTCCAAGCCCTGCAACGCGCCGAAGCCGAGCGGATCGCCGGGGAGACCGTCCGGGCACCCGCCGCGCTGTGGGCCGCCGGCGTGGACGTCGCCGACCTGCTCGACGACACCGGCGCCATCGACCCCGCGAAGGTCCGAGACGCAGTGCAGGCGGCCGCCGAGCAGCTCGGCCTGGCCCGCTCCCCACGGCCAGACCCCACCCAGGGGCAGCCGTTGCAGCACGGCGACAGGAAGCCGACCTTCGAGGGTGCGTTCGCGCCCCGCCCGTGACCCTGGGGCGGTATCCTGGTCGTGGACGCACGAGCAGGGCCAGGTGCTCGCCAGTGCAGGTCCAGCCGCCCCCGCGGGGCAGCACGGCAGGCCAGGGGCCGCCGAGCAGAACACTCACCCGTTCCTAGCTCGGCGGCCCCGCGCCGCCAGAAAGCGAGCCCGTCATGGCCACCGAAACCACCACCAGCGCCCGGGCGTGGAGCCCGGACGTCAACACCTTCGCCCCGGAGGACGCCGTCCCTGAGGCGCTCATCCTCCAGACCTCCACCAGGCTCGGCGAAGTCGAGGGCGACGCCCCCGCCGTGCGGGTCGCGTTCGTCGACGACGACGACGCGCAGTTCACCGCCGAGGGTGCGGACATCCCCGAGGCCGACCCGGCGCTCAACGAAGTGCTCGTCTATACCGGGAAGATCACTCAACTCGTTCACCTGTCCCGGGAACAGTTCCTCCAGGCCGGCACCGCCGACAAGATCGCCCAGTCCGTGCGCCGTGCCGTGACGAAGAAGGCGGACCAGGCCTACCTGGCCCAGGCCGCCCCCGTCACGCCCGCGGTCACCCCGCCGGCGGGTCTGCTCAACATCACCGGCATCGAGCCGGGCGGGGCCGTCGCCGACGACCTCGACGTCCTGGTCGACCTGCTCGCCACGCTCGAAGGCAACGGCGCCACGCCGTCCCACATCATCCTCGACCCGACCGGCTGGGCATCGTTGAGGAAGTTCAAGACCGCCACCGGCGAGGCCACGTCCCTGCTCGGTGCGGGCACCACGGACGCGCAGCGGATGCTGCTCGACCTGCCGGTGATCGTCTCCGGTGCGATGACCGCAGGCTCGGGTCTCGTCATCGACAAGAGCGCCGTCGCCTCCGCCGTGGGCGCCGTGAGCGTCGCACAGTCCGAGCACGTCTACTTCGCCAGCGACGGTGTGGCCCTGCGCTGCACGTGGCGCATCGGGTGGAACGTCGTCCGTCCCGACCGGCTCGGCAGCTTCACCGTCACCGAGCCCGTCTAAGCCCCTCGACAGTGGCGCGGCGAGGCCGCACCGTGCGCGGGCTGATCAGAGGCCAGCACCGCGGGCGGACACCTGGAGACGGCGTGCGACGACTCCGGTCCGCGGCCCCGCGCCGCTGTCGAGGCCACCCTCTTACCCCTCTCCCCCCGTGGCGAGGAAGGACCGCTGGAGGTAGGCGCTCGACCTGGGTGCAGTGCAATCAGGAGCCCTCCGGGGCAGACAGGAGAGAACGAACATGGCGAAGAACACCGCGGGTGCCGCGCTGGCGGCCGCGCTGGACGCCGAGCTCACCGAGGGTTTGGAGTGGGACGCCCGCGAGCAGAAGCTGATCGAGACCGCCGCTGACCTGGCGGACCGGCTCGCCGAGGTCAAGAGCACTCTCGACCGCGACGGGGTGACGTCCCTGACGACGACCGGCACCGTGCGAGCGCACCCGCTGCTGGCCGAGCAGCGGCAGCTGTCGGTCGCGCTGGCGAAGGTGCTCGAGTCGGTGCGGCTGCCGGACGAGACCGGGCAGGGCCGGTCGATCACGTCGCTGCGCAAGTCTCGGGCCGCTCACGTGCGGTGGGACCGGGAGGCCGCTGCCCGGGAGGCCCGGAGTGGCTAGGCCGACCCGCACGCCGCCGGCGTCCGTGACGGTCGCGGACGTCCCGGGCCACCTGCTGCGCCTGCCGGGCAGCTACCGCGAGGCCGACGTGGACGAGCAGATCGTCGCCGAGCGGCAGCGCAGGGCCGCCCTGACGGCGTGGCGCCGCCGACACGACCTTGAAGCCGGGTGGCGGGCGCTGGCGGCCGAGAGGCGCCGCCGCTGGCCGAAGGTGGGCCGCTGAGGCTGTGGTCTTGGTCACACCTTGGTCAAGAAATGCGGTGCGACCAGCAGGTACCGATGGAGCAGGCGTTCGCCGGACCGGCACGCCTCGCCGACCGGATGGGGACCGACCGGCTCGACCCGGTCGTCATCGCCGACACGGACCCGGACCGGTTCGCCGACCTCATGGCGCAACCACCCGCCGTCCACCGCTACCACACGAGCATGGCCGCGCGGGTCCAGGCACTGGCCCGTGCCGTGGTGGACGAGTACGCCGGCGACCCGACCCGGATCTGGACCAGCGCCAGCGACGGTGCCGAGCTCAGGGCCCGGCTCGAGCGACTGCCGGGGTTCGGCGTCCAGAAGGCGAAGATCTTCACGGCGCTGCTCGGCAAGCAGCTCGGCATCCGGCCACCGGGTTGGCGGGAGGCGGCCGGGGAGTACGGACCGGACGACGTGCGGATGTCCGCGGCCGACGTCCGGGACGAGGACAGCCTGGCTGCCGTCCGCGAGACCAAGCGGCGGATGAAGGCCGAGAAGAAGGCGGCCGGACGCCGCTGAGCCCCGCGGCGGACCGTCCAGCCCGGGGCGTGCCACAACGTCCGGCCCGGGGCGTGCCACAATGGGACTTGAAATGGTCCTTCGTTCCGCGCGCCCAGATTCGGGCATGCGAACGGTGCCGCTGGTGTTGAGAACGGCGGGCTGGCGATCCTCGTGGTCGTCGTCCGGCTCTGCACTCCAGACGAGGAAAGGCAGTCTGTGTCGTCTTCGACCTCCCGTCAGCTCCCGCCCGAGTTCGCTCACCCAGCGCTCCAGGAGCTGCTGAAGCGCGGCGTCGCCGTGGGCAGCGTCCCGGCTGACGCCGTCCGGAGCGCCTGCGAGCAGGCCGACGTGCCGATGAAGCGGATGAAGGCCGTCCTGCGCTCGCTCGGCGACCACGGCGTGCACGTGGCGGTCGAGCAGCCGCAGCCCAGTCGGGTGGCCGCTGCGTCGGCCCCCCGTGCCCGGTCGACCACTGCCAAGACGGACGACGCTGCCGACGAGGGTGGACGCGCGGCACGGCAGTCGGCGTCGCGCACCTCGGCGAGGAAGGCGACTGCGGCGCAGAAGCCCGCGCCAGAGAAGGCGGCGCCGCAGAGGAAGGCGGCCTCGGAGAGGAAGGCGGCGCCGGAGAAGCCGGCCGCGGAGAAGCCCGCTGCGGAGAAGTCCACTGCGGCGCGCACGTCCACCGGAACCCGCAAGACGGCCGCGAAGAAGGCGGTTCCCGCCGAGGCCACGGCGACGACCGACGAGTCCGGCTCTGCGGAGTCCGGCTCCCCCAAGACCGCCGGGGCCAAGGGCGCGACGGCACGTACGTCCGCGACGGCGAAGAAAGCCCCGGCCAAGAAGGCCTCGGCCGAGAAGGCCCCAGCCAAGAAGGCCCCGGCCAAGAAGGCCCCGGCCGAGACGTCGACGGGGGCGAAGTCGACCGGGGTGAGGTCGACGGCGAGCAAGACCGCCGGAAGGAAGGCGACCGCCAGCAAGACCGCCACGAAGGCCTCGCCCGCGGCGTCCGAGGACGCCCCGGAGGAGGAGATCCTGGCGACCGGCGCGGTCACCGCCGAAGGTGCGGTCGAGGTCGTGGCCGTGGACGTGGACCTGGACGCCGACGAGCCCGAGGTCACCGAGACCCCGGCAGGCGAGGGTACGGACGAGGAGAGCGGTTTCGTCTACTCCGACGCCGACGACGACGACGCCCCGGCCCAGCAGGTGGTCAGCGCCGGCGCCACCGCGGACCCGGTCAAGGACTACCTCAAGCAGATCGGCAAGGTCGCACTGCTCAACGCCGAGCAGGAGGTCGAGCTCGCCAAGAGGATCGAGGCCGGGCTGTTCGCCGAGGAGCGGCTCAACTCCGGCGCCAAGCTCGACGCCAAGTCCCGCCGCGAGCTGGAGTGGATCGCCCACGACGGGCGGCGCGCCAAGAACCACCTGCTCGAGGCGAACCTGCGGCTTGTCGTCTCCCTGGCCAAGCGGTACACCGGGCGCGGGATGCTGTTCCTCGACCTCATCCAGGAGGGCAACCTCGGGCTCATCCGCGCGGTGGAGAAGTTCGACTACACCAAGGGCTACAAGTTCTCCACGTACGCGACGTGGTGGATCCGCCAGGCGATCACCCGGGCGATGGCCGACCAGGCCAGGACGATCCGGATCCCGGTCCACATGGTCGAGGTCATCAACAAGCTCGCCCGTGTGCAGCGGCAGATGCTCCAGGACCTGGGTCGCGAGCCCACTCCGGAGGAGCTCGCCAAGGAGCTCGACATGACGCCGGAGAAGGTCGTCGAGGTGCAGAAGTACGGTCGCGAGCCGATCTCCCTGCACACTCCGCTCGGCGAGGACGGCGACAGCGAGTTCGGGGACCTCATCGAGGACTCCGAGGCGGTCGTACCGGCCGACGCGGTGAGCTTCACCCTGCTGCAGGAGCAGCTCCACTCGGTGCTCGACACCCTGTCCGAGCGCGAGGCCGGGGTGGTGTCCATGCGGTTCGGGCTCACCGACGGCCAGCCGAAGACCCTCGACGAGATCGGCAAGGTCTACGGCGTCACCCGCGAGCGGATCCGGCAGATCGAGTCCAAGACGATGTCGAAGCTGCGGCACCCGTCTCGCTCGCAGGTGCTGCGGGACTACCTCGACTGAGTGGTTGAGGAGCCTGCGGTCCTCTCAGGCGCGTAGGACGGCGTACAGCCACACCCCGCCGGCGAGCAGGGCGGAGGTGAGCTCGATGAGGACGGCGAGGCCCACGGCCCGTAGGGCGATGACGGTCGAGCGCCAGGCGACCGTCCTGTCCGGCAACCGGACCAGCTCGGCGAGGTACAGGGCGCCGACGAAGAACAGCACGAGGCCGACCACGGGTACGAGGAAGAAGCCCGGGATCGCGGCCAGCCCGGCGATGACGAGACTGCGCCGGGGCACTCCCGAGGACGTCATGTGGCGGGCGGCGAGGTAGTACTCGAGGACCTGGCCGACCGCGAGGACCAGGACGACGACCGCGAGCGTCACCCAGGCAGCCGTCGTCTGGACGACGACCGCCCAGACGAGGACGGCGGCCCCGACGAGCAGTGTGCCGGGCAGGACGGGCACGACCGTCCCGACGATCCCCACGACGATCGCCAGTCCGACGATGACGGTGACGTCCTCGGCGAACGGCATCACGGCCGCCGCTGCAACGACGCGGCCCGCCGACACGGGGTCGGCGGGCCGTTGAGGTGGTCGGGGGTCAGCGTTCCTGGTCCGCGGCCGGCGCCGGGGCGCCGGCGAGGCGGTGGGACTCGTCGTGGATGTCGGCCGCGGCCTCCTGCAGCCGCGGGGTGTGCTCGCGCCCGTGGTGGGCGCAGAAGAGCAACTCGCCCCCGGAGCTCAGTCGCACGCGGACGTACGCCTGGGCGCCGCAGCGGTCGCAGCGGTCCGCGGCGGTGAGCGGGGTTGTCGCCAGTGCAGCGGTCACGTCGTCCCTTTCGCTGGTGCTCGTGCCGTACGTCAGGTCCAACAGTGAACCACCCGCCCGGCGTTCCCGCGCGCAGCGTGGCCGGAGGTTCGCTCTCCGCGAAGCCGGTCGGTCGGGCCGCGGCCCGGGCGTGCGCCGTCGGTCGGGCGCGCCTCGGCGGACCTGTCCGGGCCCGGAACTACCCTGGGCCCGTGCCAGCCCCCTCGACCGACCGCAAGAGCCCCCGCAAGGCCGCCGCCGACCCGAACAGCTACACCGCCCGCCACCTGTCCGTCCTCGAAGGGCTCGAGGCGGTGCGAAAGCGGCCCGGGATGTACATCGGCTCGACCGACTCCCGTGGCCTCATGCACTGCCTGTGGGAAATCATCGACAACTCCGTCGACGAGGCGCTGGACCAGCACGCCGAGCGGATCGACGTCGTCCTGCACGGTGACGGCTCCGTCGAGGTCCGCGACGACGGCCGCGGCATCCCGGTGGACGCCGAGCCCAAGACCGGCCTGTCCGGCGTCGAGGTGGTCTTCACCAAGCTGCACGCCGGCGGCAAGTTCGGCGGCGGGTCCTACGCGGCGTCCGGAGGCCTGCACGGGGTCGGCGCCAGCGTCGTCAACGCCCTGTCCGCCCGCCTGGACGTCGAGGTGGACCGGGGCGGCAGGACGTACGCGATGAGCTTCCGGCGCGGGGAGCCCGGGGTCTTCGACGACTCCGCCGGCCGGGGCCCGGACTCGCCCTTCACTCCGTTCACCGACACCTCCGAGCTGCGGGTCGTCGGCAAGGTCCGCCGTGGGGTCAGCGGCACCCGGGTCCGGTACTGGGCCGACCAGCAGGTCTTCCTCAAGGACGCCGCCTTCTCCTACGACGAGCTGGTCACGCGGGCCCGGCAGACCTCCTTCCTGGTCCCCGGGCTCACCCTCGTCGTCCGGGACGAGCGCCGGCTGCCAGGCACCCCCGGGCAGGACGGACCGGTCGAGGAGGTCTTCCGCCACGAGGGCGGCATCTCCGAGTTCGTCGAGCACCTGGCCACCGACCCGCCGGTCACCGACGTGTGGCGACTGCACGGCACGGGCACCTTCCGGGAGACCGTGCCCGTGCTGGACGCCCTGGGTCACCTCGAGCCGACCGAGGTGGAGCGGGAGTGCGTGGTCGACATCGCGCTGCGCTGGGGCACCGGGTACGACACCGAGGTCCGCAGCTTCGTCAACATCATCGCCACCCCCAAGGGCGGCACGCACCTCGCCGGTTTCGAGCAGGCGCTGGTCAGGACCTTCCGCAAGGTCGTCGAGGCCAACGCCCGGCGTCTCAAGGCCGGCAACGACAAGCTGGAGAAGGACGACGTCCTGGCCGGCCTGACCGCGGTGCTCACCGTCCGGCTCGCGGAGCCGCAGTTCGAGGGTCAGACCAAGGAGGTGCTCGGCACCTCCGCCGTGCGCGGGATCGTGGCACGCGTGGTGGAGGACCAGCTCGGGGCGCTGCTCACCTCCACCCGCCGGGGGGAGAAGCAGCAGGCCGGCCTCGTCCTCGAGAAGGTCGTCGCCGAGATGAAGTCGCGGATCAGTGCGCGACTGCACAAGGAGACCCAGCGCCGCAAGAACGCGCTGGAGACGTCGTCCCTGCCCGCCAAGCTCGCCGACTGCCGCACCGACGACGTCGCCCGCAGCGAGCTGTTCATCGTCGAGGGGGACAGTGCCCTCGGCACGGCCAAGCTGGCCCGCTCAAGTGACTTCCAGGCGCTGCTGCCGATCCGCGGCAAGATCCTCAACGTTCAGAAGGCGTCCGTGACGGACATGCTGAAGAACGCCGAGTGCGCCTCCATCATCCAGGTCGTCGGGGCCGGGTCCGGCCGCAGCTTCGACCTCGGGGCGGCCCGGTACGGCAAGATCATCATCCTGGCCGACGCGGACGTCGACGGCGCCCACATCCGGACACTTCTGATCACGCTGTTCTTCCGGTACATGCGGCCGCTCGTGGAGGCCGGGCGGCTCTACGCCGCCGTCCCGCCGCTTCACCGGGTGGAGGTGATCGGCAGCGGCAGAGCCCGCAACGAGTACCTCTACACCTACTCCGAGGCGGAGCTGGACAAGGTCATCCGTTCCCTGGAGCGCCGTAACCGCAGGTACAAGGAGCCGATCCAGCGGTACAAGGGTCTCGGTGAGATGGACGCCGACCAGCTCGCCGAGACCACGATGGACCCGCGCCACCGCACCCTGCGGCGGATCAACGTGGGGGACGCCGCGGCCGCCGAGCGGGTCTTCGAGCTGCTCATGGGCAACGACGTCGCGCCACGTAAGGACTTCATCGTCGCAGGGGCCGCCGGGCTCGACCGCGACCGTATCGACGTCTGAGGCCGAGCACCGCTCGGTGGTCCGTCGCGACACCTCTCTTCGTGATCATGCAATCCCGCCACCCTGGCCGGGGGAAGAGGTCGGGCTGCATGAGTGCTTCCTGCCTCGGGGCCCACCCCGGAGGATGACAGCGAGGCCTGGGGCCCTGGCACCCCGCGCCGGGGCAGGGGGCTCTAACCACAGAATGCTGCGCTCGGCACGGCATTGCCGGCGTGTCGTGCCACGAACCCAGCATTCTGCGAGCGGGTGTGGGTCGTGCGGGGTGGCGGGATTGCATGATCACGAAGAGGGTGGAGAGCAGCCGGGGTGGCGGGATTGCATGATCACCGACGGGGGGGGGGGAGTGGTCACTGGGGGGTGGCGGGGGTGGTGGCGACGGGGCCGCCGAGGGCGTGCACCGGCTGCGGCAGCGGCGTGCCGGACCCGTCGCGGCGTCCGGTGGGCTCCGGCAGTGGCACCGGCGCCCCGGCGGACGACATCGCCCGGGCCGGGGCAGGTCCCGCCCACGCCAGCAGCAGCACGTCCTCACCCCGCAGGAACCGGTGGCAGCGGACGCCGCCGGTGCCGCGGCCCTTGGCGGGGTACTCGGCGAAGGGGGTCACCTTGGCGGTACCGGACTGTGTGCCCGGCAGCGCTGCCGACGACCCGGCCACGGTGACGACGACCGCGTCGGCGTCCGGGGCCACGGCCCCGAACCAGGCGACCCGGGCATCGCCGGCCACTCGGATCCCCGCCACCCCGCCGCCGCCGCGGCCCTGCGGCCGGACGACGTCGGCGGGGAAGTGCAGCAGCTGGGCGTCGGTGGTGACGAGCACGAGGTGCTCCGCGCCGGTGCCGAGCTCGACCGCGCCGACGACCTCGTCGCCGTCCTTGAGAGCGACGACCTCCCACGCGTCCCGGCTGGCGGGGTAGTCGGGGACCACCCGCTTGACGACGCCCCGCGCGGTGCCCAGGGCCAGTCCGCTCGAGCCGGGGTCCAGGGAGCAGACGGTCAGTGGCAGCTCGCCGGGCTCCAGAGCGACGAACTCGCTGACCGGTGCCCCGCCGGACAGCGACGGCGGGCCGGCGGTCGGCGGGAGGGCGGGGGTGTCGACGACCCCCATCCGCAGCATCCGGCCGCGGTTGGTGACGACGGCGACCTCGCCGCGTGCGGTGGTGCGCACGGCGGCCACGACGACGTCGTGGGCCGCGCGCTCGGTGACGGTGCCGGCGGGCAGCGGCTCGTCGGTGGCGGTGCGGGCCAGCAGACCGGTCCCGGACAGCAGCACCCAGCACGGGTCGTCGGCCACCTCCAGCGGCGCGGCGGACGCCGCCGCCGACTGCCCCGACCCCTCGAGCAGCACGGTGCGCCGCGGGCTGCCGTGGTTGCGGGCCACCTCGGCGAGCTCCTGGCTCACCACGGTGCGCAGGAGCGCCTCGTCACCGAGGATCTCGGTCAGCTCGGCGATCTCCTTGGCCAGCTGGTCCCGCTCGGCCTCCAGCTCGACCCGGGAGAACTTCGTCAACCGCCGCAGCCGCAGCTCGAGGATGTACTCGGCCTGCGGCTGGGACAGGTCGAAGACCTCCATCAGCCGGGTGCGGGCGACGTCCGCGTCGTCGGAGGAGCGGATCACCTGGATCACCTCATCGATGTCCAGGATGGCCACGAGCAGGCCCTCGACGAGGTGCAGCCGCTCCTGCCGCCGTCCCAGCCGGTAGGAGCTGCGCCGGCGGACGACGTCGAGCCGGTGGTCGACGTACACCTCGAGCAGCTCGCGCAGCCCCAGTGTCCGCGGCTGACCGTCGACGAGACACACGTTGTTGATCCCGAAGGAGTCCTCCATCGGGGTGAGCCGGTAGAGCTGCCCGAGCACTGCGTCGGGGTTGAAACCGCTCTTCACCTCGATGACGAGCCGCAGGCCGTGGGAGCGGTCGGTGAGGTCCGTGACCGCCGAGACGCCCTGGAGCCTCTTCGCCTGGACGGCCTCCTTGATCTTCTCGATCACCTTCTCGGGGCCGACGCCGTACGGCAGCTCGGTGACGACGATCCCCTTGCGCCGGGGTGTGACGTTCTCGATCCGGGTGGTGGCCCGCGTGCGGAACGACCCGCGACCGGTCGCGTAGGCCTCCCGGACCCCCTCGAGCCCGACGATCTTGCCGCCGGACGGCAGGTCCGGGCCGGGCACGAACCGCATGAGGTCCTCGAGGGACGCGTCCGGGTGGTCGACGAGGTGACGGGCGGCGTTGACCACCTCGACGAGGTTGTGCGGCGCCATGTTCGTCGCCATGCCCACGGCGATCCCGCTCGCCCCGTTGACGAGCAGGTTCGGGAAGGCTGCGGGCAGCACCTCCGGCTGGGTCAGCTGGTTGTCGTAGTTGGGGACGAAGTCGACGACGTCCTCGCCGAGGTCCGCCGTCATGAGCATCGCGGCGGGCGCCAGCCGAGCCTCGGTGTACCGGGGGGCCGCGGGGCCGGCGTCCAGGGAACCGAAGTTGCCGTGCCCGTCCACGAGCGGCACGCGCAGCGAGAACGGCTGCGCCATCCGGACCAGGGCGTCGTAGATGGCGGCGTCGCCGTGCGGGTGAAGCTTGCCCATCACCTCGCCGACCACCCGGGCGCTCTTGACGTGCCCGCGGTCCGGGCGCAGGCCCATGTCCGCCATCTGGAACAGAATCCGCCGCTGGACCGGCTTGAGCCCGTCGCGGGCGTCCGGCAGCGCCCGCGAGTAGATCACCGAGTACGCGTACTCGAGGAACGACGTCTCCATCTCCGAGCCGACGTCGATGTCGACGATCGACTCCTCGAAGTCCTCGGGCGGTGGAGGGGTGCTGGACGCGCGACGGGCCATGGCGGCCATTGTCGCCGGAGCGTTCCCGCGGCCGCAGGGGGCGCGCCGGGCCTGTGCACGTGCGGTGGGCCGCGTTCACCGGCAGAAGGTGCGGACGACGTCCGTGAGGGCCACCGTGAACCGGTCCAGCTGGTCGAGGTCCAGCCACTCGTCGGCGGCGTGCAGCCCCCCGCCGGACGGGCCGCACACGAGCGTCGGCACCCCCGCCGCCTGCCACAGGGCCGACTCCATCCAGTAGGGCGCGCCGGCGCGGACCGGTCCAGCGCCCTGACGGCCGAGCGCGTCCTCGAGCAGCCCGAGGAGCCGCTCGGTGGCCGGTGACCCGTCGGCCTGCCACGCCTCCCGGGCGAGCACGAGCCTGGCCCGAGCCTCCACGGTCGGGTCCTGGTCCCGCAGCGCCGCGAGCAGGCCCTGCACCTCCTCCAGCGCCACCGCCGAGGGCTCCCCGGGGACCGTGCGCCGCTCGATCATCGCGGTCGCCGACCCGGCCAGCACGAACGGTGACGTCCCGCCGGAGGCGACGGTGGCCATGAGCGACCCCGCCCCTGCCAGAGGGTGGGGGGCTGCCGCGGCGACCCGGTCGCCCGCGGCCTCCACGGCGGCCAGCAGCCGGCCCAGGTGGGTGACCGCGTTGACTCCCAGCCCGGGCTGCGAGGAGTGCGCGGCCCGCCCGGTGAGCTCCACCTCGACCACGGCGTAGCCACGGTGCGCGACGACGACGTCCAGGCCGGTCGGCTCGCCCACCAGGCAGGCGTCCGGCAGCTCGCCCCGGTCGGCCAGGTGGCGGATCACTGCCTCGGTGCCGACGCTGCCGTGCTCCTCGTCGGCCACGAGGGCGAGCACGACGTCCCCCGAGGTGCCGGCCCGGGCGGCGGTCTCCGCGGCGACGACCATGCCGGCCACCCCGCCCTTCATGTCCGCGGCGCCGCGACCCGTCAGCCGGTTCCCCTCGACCCTGGCGCCGAACGGGTCCGCCATCCCGTCGACACCCACGGTGTCGAGGTGCCCGTTGAGGACCAGGCGCCGCCCGCCGCCCCGGCCCCGGTGGGTGGCGAGCAGGCTCGGCCGGCCACCGGCGTCGACGACGTCCACGGCGAACCCGGCCCGCTGCAGCCGGTCGCCGAGCACCTCGGCGACCGCGGACTCCCCGGCGGCCCCCGGGACGAGCGCGGGGTTCACCGAGTCGGTCGCCACGAGCCGGACGGCGAGGTCGACGACGGCCTGCCGCATCGGTACTCCGGGATCGGCCCCGGACGCCGCCGACCGCGAGCCGGACGTCATGCCACCACCTGCAGCGTGCCCAGCGTGGGGTCGGCGGCGTAGGCGATCCGGGCGCCCGCGGCGTGGGCGGTGCGCAGCGCGTCGAGCGCCTCGGCCGTGACGAGCTCGCCGGGGGCCAGCACCGGCACCCCCGGTGGGTACGGGGCCACCAGCTCGGCGCTCACCCGGCCGACGGCGTCCGCGGCGGGCACCGTGCGGTGCGGAGCGAAGAAGGCGTCCCGGGGCGTGAGGACGGTGGGGGCCTCGACCGACCACGCCGCCGACGGCAGCGGCTGGCGCGGCGGCCCGGCCGGGAGTCCGGCGACCGAGTCCAGGACGGCGGTGACGAGCCGGCCGACGGTGCCCTCGTCGTCCGCGACCGTCACCACCGGGACGAGGGTGTCGCGGTCCGCCATCTCGACCGGTACCCCGGCGGCGACCAGGCGCTCCTCGACGTCGAAGCCGCTCACGCCGGTGCCGGCCAGCAGGACGACGAGCCGGGCGGGGTCGGTCCCGGGCCCGGCGAGGACCTGCAGCCCGTGGCGGCCGTCGAGACGGTCGCGTGCCAGCGTGACGAGGCGCAGGACCTGGTCCAGCAGCCGGGTGCCGTGGCCGGCGAGCAGCGCCCGGGCGGCGTCGGTGCTGGCCAGCACCGTTCCCGCCGGGCTCGTCGTGGCCGTCGCCTCGACCGCGCGGTCCAGCCGGTCGGCGTCCAGCCGGTCGGTGCGGGCCAGGACGAGCGCAGCCTGCGAGTAGGCCGGCAGCATCTTGTGCGCGCTCGTCACGAACGCGTCCGCGCCCTGTGCCAGGGCGTGCGCCGGCAGGGACGGGTGGAACCCGTGGTGCGCGCCCCACGCGGCGTCGACGACCAGCGGCACCCCGCGCTCGTGCGCCGCCTGCGCCAGTGCTCCTACGTCGCCGCAGCCGCCGACGTAGGAGGGGTCCCCGACCAGGACCGCCCGGGCGTCCGGCCGGGTCCGCAGCGCCTGCCGGACGGCGTCCGCCGACACTCCGCCGGGCAGCCCGGTCCGCGGGTCCAGATCCGGTCGAACCCAGATCGGCTCGAGCCCGGCCAGCACGAGCCCCAGGAGCATCGAGCGGTGCAGGGTCCGGGAGACCACGACGGCGTCCCCGGGACGGCCGACCGCCAGGGCCAGCGCCTGGTTGCCGTGGGTCGACCCGCCGACCGAGAACCGGCACACGTCCGCGTCCCACAACGCCGCGGCGCGTTGCTCGGCGTCGGCGAGCACACCTGAGCGCAGCCGCACCGTGTCCAGCCCGCCGTACAGCGGCACGTCCCCGGCCACGACGCTGCCCACGAGGTCCGTGCGCCGCTTGTGGCCCGGGATCGTGAAGGGGGCGGCGCCGTCCTGCGTGGCAGTGAGGTAGGCGTCCAGCAGCGGCGCGTCCCCACGCAGGCCGAGCGGGTCACGCGGGTCGGTGCCGTCGACCAGGAGCGCCACCCGCGGCAGCATAGGCAGACCGGTGTCGGACGTGCTATCTCCAGGGATCCGCCCAGAAGGGCACACTGCCGCCGTGCGCAACCGGGCTCTTACCCCTGTCGAGACGGCCGCGGTCGACGCCGTGGACGCCGACGGCCTCGTGGCGGACCTGCGGACCGTCGTGGCCGTTCCCAGTACCGGCGGCAGCCGTGCGGAGTGCGACGTGCAGGCGTGGGCGGCGGCGCGGCTCGCCGAGCTCGGCGCGGACGTCGACCACTGGCGGCTGGACCTGCCCGCCCTGCGTGCGGCCGACGGGTACCCGGGCGAGGAGGTGCGCCGGGACGAGGCCTGGGGCTGCGTCGGCACGGTTCCGGCGGGCCGGGACGAGGAGCCGGCACTGGTTCTGGCCGGCCACCTCGACGTCGTCCCGCCCGGTGACGGCGACCTGTGGGTGGGCGGGGACCCGTGGACCCTGCGGGAGGCGGACGGCCGGCTGCACGGACGTGGCGCCTGCGACATGAAGGGTGGCGTCGTAGCCGTTCTGGGAGCCGTCGCTGCGCTGCGCCGTGCCGGCGTCCGGCTGCGGCGGCCCCTCGCCGTCCACACCGTGGTGGGGGAGGAGGACGGCGGCCTCGGTACGTTCGCCACCCTGGCCCGGGGCCACCGCGGCCGGGCCTGCGTCATCGCCGAGCCGACCGCGGGGGACCTGCTGGTCGCCAACGCCGGCGCACTGACCTTCCGGGTCGAGGTGGCCGGTCACGCGGCCCACGGCGCCACCCGCACCCTCGGGGTGTCCGCCCTCGAGGCGTTCCTGCCGGTGCTCGAGGCCCTGCGCGACCTGGAGGCCCGACGCAACGCCGTCCTTCCTGCGGGCTTCGGGCACCTCGACCTCGCCGCCCCGATCTCGGTCGGCACTGTGCGGGCCGGGGACTGGCCCAGCACGGTGCCGGACCGGCTGGTCGCCGAGGGCCGCTTCGGCGTCCTGCCCGGGGAGGCCGTCGAGCAGGCTCGCCAGGAGCTCGAGGCGGCCGTCGCCGCGGCCTGCGCGGACGACGACTGGCTGGCTGAGCACCCGGCCCGGGTCACGTGGTCGGGCGGGCAGTTCGCCCCCGGCGAGCTGCCGGCCGGTGACCCGCTGGCGGACGATGTCGCGGACTGCCTCGTCGGTCTTGGCGTCCGCGCGCCCGAGCGGGTCGGCGCCCCGTACGGGTCGGACCTGCGGCTCTACGCCGGCGCCGGCATCCCCACCCTGCAGTACGGGCCCGGCGACATCGCCAGCGCCCACACGGTCGACGAGCACGTCGAGGAGGCGGACCTGGTGACGGCCGCCCGGGCCTACGCGCTGCTGGCCGTCCGGCGCTGCGGGGTCGTGAGCGACTGACGTCCGCGAGGGTGGCGGGATTGCATGATCACGGGGAGGTGGGGGTGGCGGGATTGCATGATCACGGGGAGGTGGGGGTACCGAAGCGGCCGACGTGGGTGACCTCGTGAACGGGGCGGCGGCCGCGGCGCAGGCTGGGGGAGCGGCGGTCCGGCGCGGGGTAGCCCACGCTCACCACGCCGACCGGGCGCCGTGACTCCGGCACGCCGAACGCCTCCCGGAACTGCTCGATCTGCCGGGGCCCGCCGACCCCGAAGAAGCAGCTGCCCAGGCCGGCGTCGGTGGCCGTGAGCAGCATGAGCAGCGCCGCCATCCCGGTGTCCACGTCCCAGTAGGGCACCGGCCAGCGCGCCTCGTCCCGGTCCGTCCACCCCTTGTCCGGCTCGGCGTACCGGTCGAGGTAGGCGTCCCGGTGGCTCAGGCACACCACGAGCAGCGGAGCGGTCCGCATCCCCCGCAGCCAGGAGTCCGGCTCGGCGTCCGGGTCGGTGGTGGCCCGCCAGTACCGTTCCCGGTCCGCCGGGTCGGCCAGCACGAGGAAGTCCCAGCCCTGGGTGAAGCCGGCGCTCGGCGCCCGCACCGCGGCCTGCAGCAGGCGGTCGACGACCTCCGGCGGCACCGGACGGTCCGGGTCGTAGGCGCGGACCATCCGGCGACGGTGGATGACCTCGGCGAGCTCCATGCCGGCAGTCTGCTCCATCCCGGCGGCCTCACAGTGGTACCGCGGGCGCTCCACGACGCGCTCCCCCTACTCTGACGCCATGGCGGCGGAGCCGAGCGGAACGTACCCGGCGCACTGGGAGGCCGACATCGTCCTGCGCGACGGCGGGACGGCACACCTGCGCCCGATCACCCCGCAGGACGCCGAGGCGCTCCAGCGGTTCCACATGGCCCAGTCGCCGGAGTCGACCTACCTGCGGTTCTTCGCCCCCATGCCGCAGCTGTCCGAGAAGGACCTGCGCAAGTTCACCCACGTCGACCACCGCGACCGGGTCGCGCTGATCGCCCTCGTCGGCGACGACATCATCGGCGTCGGCCGGTACGAGCGGCTCGACGAGCGGCAGGCCGAGGTCGCGTTCAACGTCGCCGACGCCCACCAGGGCCGTGGACTGGGGTCGGTGCTGCTCGAGCACCTCGCAGTGGCCGCACGGGAGAACGGGATCCACCGGTTCGTCGCCGAGGTGCTGCCCCAGAACCGCAAGATGGTCACGGTCTTCCAGGAGGCGGGTTACGAGGTCACCCACCACTTCGAGGAGGGCGTGATCTCCCTGGCCTTCGACATCGACCCGACCGACCGCTCGCTCGCGGTGATGGAGGCGCGCGAGCACCGGGCCGAGGCGAACAGCCTCGCCGCGCTGCTCAGCCCGCGCAGCGTCGTCGTCGTCGGGGCCAGCCGGGAGCCGGACTCGATCGGCGCCCGGGTCCTTCAGCACCTCGTCGACAGCGGGTTCACCGGGCCGGTCCTGGCGGTCAACCCCGAGGCGTTCGAGCTCCACGGCGTCCAGTCCTACGCCCACGTCCGGGAGGTCCCCGGTCCGGTCGACCTGGCCGTCGTCGTCGTCCCCGCCGAGTCCGTCGTCGAGGTGGTGCGACAGTGCGCCGGCATCGGGGTCAAGGGCGTCGTCGTGATCTCCAGCGGTTTCGCCGAGGTCGGTGCCGAGGGGCTGGCGCGCCAGCGCGAGGTGGTCCGGGTGGCGCGCGCCAACGGGATGCGCGTGGTGGGACCGAACTCCTTCGGCGTCCTCAACACCGACCCACGGGTCCGGCTCAACGCGTCCCTGGCGCCGATGTGGCCGCCCGCCGGCCGGCTCGGCCTGTTCAGCCAGTCCGGTGCTCTGAGCGTCGCGGTGCTGTCCTCGGCCGCCCGCCGGGGGCTCGGGGTGTCGAGCTTCGTGTCGGCCGGCAACCGCGCCGACGTGTCGGGCAACGACTGCATGCAGTACTGGGAGGAGGACCCGGCCACGGCCGTGGTCGGCCTCTACCTGGAGAGCATCGGCAACCCGCGAAAGTTCTCCCGGATCGCCCGGCGGCTGTCGCGCAGCAAGCCGGTCGTCGTGCTGAAGTCCGGGATCAGCGGGTACGGGGTGCCGCCCGGCCACGCCGTGCGCACCAGCCGGGCACCGAGGGAGGCCCTCGACGCGATGCTTCGCCAGGCAGGCGTCATCCGGGTGGAGAACCTGCACCAGCTGTTCGACGTCGCCCAGATGCTCGTCCACCAGCCGCTGCCCTCCGGCGACCGGATCGGCGTCGTCGGGAACTCCGACGCGCTGGCCGCGCTGGTCGCGGACGCCGCCACCAGCTGGGGGCTCGAGATCGGGGCACCGCCGGTGCTCGTGCACCCCGAGGCCGGCGTCGAGGAGTTCCGCGGGGCGCTCGAGCAGGTGTATGCCGACGACCGGCTCGACGCCGTCGTCGTCTGCTTCATCCCACCGCTGGGCACCGTGGACGTCGAGATCGTCCGCGTCCTGCAGCAGGTCGCCGCTGCCTCCCAGCGGCCGACGGTGGCCTGCCTGCTGGGGATGCGCGGTGTCACCGACGCCGTCGTCGGGATGAACAGCCCCGGCTACGAGCCGGCGGTGGAGCGCGCGGTGCCCGCCTACCCCACCCCGGAGGACGCGGTGCGTGCCCTGGTCGCCGCCGTCCGGCACGCGCAGTGGCGGCGCCGGCCGATCGGCACCAGGGTCGACCCGCCCGGGATCGACCGGGCCGCGGCCCGGGACCTGGTGGAGAAGCGGCTCGCCGGGGTCGAGCACCCGGCCGGCGTCCGGCTCGCGCCGGCCGACGTCGAGGCCCTGCTCGGGTACTACGGCGTGCGGCTGTGGCCGACCGAGTACGTGCGCACCGGCGCCGAGGCCGTCGCGGCGGCAGACCGGCTCGGCTGGCCGGTCGCGCTGAAGACCACCGACGAGCGGCTGCGGCACCGCGCCGAGCTCGGCGGGGTCCGCCTCGGCATCGACAACCCCTACGAGCTGCGCGGCCACGTCGAGGAGATGCGGGAGATCGCCGGCGAGGAGACGCTGCTCGTCGTCCAGCGGATGGCCGGCCCGGGCGTCGCCTGCGTCGTCCGGACGATGGAGGACGCCCTGTTCGGACCGATCGTGTCCTTCGGCCTGGCCGGTGACGCCTCGGACCTTCTCGGTGACGTCGCCCACCGGATCCCGCCGCTGACCGACGTCGACGTCGACGACCTGGTCCGTTCCGTGCGGGCCGCTCCGCGGCTGACCGGCTACCGCGGCTCGCCGGCCGTCGACCTCGAGGCCCTGCGCGACGTCGTCGCCCGGGTGTCCTGCCTGGCCGACGACCTGCCCGAGGTCGCCGACCTCGAGCTGAACCCCGTCATGGTGTGCCGGCGCGGCCTGGCCGTGGCCGGCGCGACCGCCCGGCTGGCGACGCCCGCCGGCCGTGCCGACGCCGGACGGCGGGTGCTGTCCGGGTGAGGTGGGAGGATGACAGCCATGCGTGACCGTCGCCCACCCGCCGCCGCGTCGACCGTTCCCCTGCCCCAGCGGCTGCGCACGGAGATCGAGCGCGCCGGCTACTACCCGGCGTTCGTCGAGGACGTCGTGGCGACCGCCGTCGCCGGTGAGGAGGTCGTCGCCCACCTCGTGCACCCGGAGACCACCTTCGACAGCACCGAGGTCCGCCGGCACGTCACCGTCCTGGTCGTCACCCCCACCCGGCTCATCGCCGCCCACGCCGACGACCACGGCCCGGACGAGTCCTCCCCGACGGTCTACGCCTCGGCGTCCACCGAGGCCGTCCCGCTGGACCGGGTGACCTCCGTGGTCCTCTCGCACGTCGTCGCCGACCCGGCCCGGCACCGCCCCGGGGACGCCGCCCGTGAGCTGACGCTGACCCTCGGCTGGGGGTCGGTGCAGCACATCGACCTGGAGCCTGCGGGCTGCTCAGACCCGCAGTGCGAGGCCGACCACGGCTACACCGGGACGATGGCCGGAGACGACATCTCGGTCCGGGTGAGCGCCGGCGCCGAGGGCACGGACGCCGTGGCGGGGGCGCTGGAGTTCGCCCGGGTGCTGTCCTCGATGACCCGCCCCGCGTGAGCCGGGACGCGCTGCCCCCCGTCTCCGGGACCCTCGCCGACGTGCTGCCCGCCGCGGCGGCGGCCCTGGGACTGCCCCAGCGTGCGACCCCGCTGCGGCTGCCGGACGCGGCCCGAGTGGTCGTCGTCCTCGTGGACGGGCTCGGGGAGCGTCTGCTGGCGGAGCGGGCGGGTCACGCCCCCTTCCTCGGCGGGCTGCTGGCCGACGGGCACGTGCTGGCGTGCGGCTACCCCTCGACCACCGCCACGTCGATGGGCTCGTTCGGCACCGGCCTGTCCAGCGGCACCCACGGCATGGTCGGCTACCAGGTGCGTCTGCCCGGCACCGACCGGCTGCTCAACGAGCTGTCCTGGGAGGACGGCCCGGACCCGCGGACCTGGCAGCCCCAGGAGACCGTTCTCGAGCACCTCGTCGCGCGGGGTGCCGCCGTCACCCGGATCGGTCCGGCGTTCTTCGACGGCTCCGGGCTCACGGAGGCGACCCTGCGCGGTGGCCGGTTCGCCGCCGCGGAGTCCCTCGACGAGCGGGTGGAGGCCGCCTTGGCGGCTCTGCGCGGACCTGCGCCCTCGCTGGTCTACCTGTACTGGGGTGACGTCGACAAGGTCGGGCACGTGCGAGGCTGCACGTCCTGGGAGTGGGGGGAGGAGCTCGCCGCCGTGGACCTCGCGGTCCGCAGGCTTGCCGCCCGGGCACCCGCCGACACTCTCGTCCTGGTCACTGCCGACCACGGGATGGTCGACGTGCCCGCCGGTGCCCGCACCGACCTCGCCCAGGACGCCGAGCTGGCAGACGGCGTCCTGCTCACCGGCGGCGAGCCGCGGGCGCCGATGCTGTACACCCGGGACGGCGCGGCCGACGACGTCCTGGCCACCTGGCGGTCACGGCTGGGCAGCACCGTGGAGGTGGTGAGCCGGGAGCAGGCCGTCGAGGACGGCTGGTTCGGTCCGGTCGCCGACCACGTGCTGCCCCGGATCGGCGACGTCGTCGCGGCGGCCGTCGCACCGGTGTCCGTGCACGACTCGCGCTGTCAGCGACCCGAGCTGGCCAAGCTCGTCGGCATGCACGGCGGCCGTACCCCCGCGGAGACCCGGGTGCCGCTGCTCGTCGTCCCCGGCCGCCGTCTCGGCTGAGCCCTCGGGCAGGATGGACGCCCGTGGCCGAGCTCGTGTTCTTCTCCGGGACGATGGACTGCGGCAAGTCGACGCTGGCCCTGCAGCTCGACCACAACCACGCCGTCCGCGGCCGGGACGGGATCGTCTTCACCCGCGACGACCGGGCCGGGCAGAACGTCCTGTCCAGCCGCCTCGGGCTGGCCCGGCAGGCCGTCGAGGTCACCGACGGCACCGACTTCTGGGCCACCGTCGTCGACGCCCGGACCCACGGGCGCCGGGTGGACTACCTCGTCTGCGACGAGGCGCAGTTCTACACCCCCGCCCAGGTCGAGCAGCTGGCCCGCCTCGTCGACGACATGGGCGTCGACGTCTTCGCGTTCGGCATCACGACGGACTTCCGCAGCCAGCTGTTCCCCGGCTCACGCCGCCTGATCGAGCTCGCCGACCGGGTGAAGGTGCTGCAGGTGGAGGCGCTGTGCTGGTGCGGTGCCCGAGCCACCCACAACGCCCGCACCGTGGACGGCGTCATGGTGGTCGAGGGTGAGCAGGTCGTCGTCGGGGACGTGGGGGACCGCAGCGGGGTGGTGTCCTACGAGACCCTGTGCCGCCGTCACCACATGCGCCGGATGAGCGCCGCCACGGCACGGGCCGCCACGGTGTCCCCGGACGTGCTGCCGTTCGCCTGAGCGTCCCGGCTCAGTCCCGTTTGGCGCCGAAGACGATCTCGTCCCAGCTGGGCACAGCGGGACGCCGGCCGCGGCGTGGCCGCCCCGCCGGGCCCGCGGGGGCGCTGGCCGTCGGCTGCTCAGCCTCGGCGACGGAGTCGGAGCCGGCGTCTGAGCTGACGGCGGTGGCGGTGCGTGCGTCGTCCTCGGTGCCCGCCTCGAGGTGCAGGTCCCGGCCCTCGTCGCCAGGAGAGGCCTGCGGCAGGGCCAGCAGCTCGGCGTCCGCGAGCTCCTCCGGCCGGGACGCCGGGGGGTGCGCGGCCGGAGGCAGCCCGCCGCCGTCGACGTCCTCGGCGTCGTCAGCGTCGTCAGCGGCGTCATCGTCGTCGTCGAGCGGCAGCACCGGCTGACGCCGACCCCGCCGCTCCCGCAGGGCGTCGAGCAGGTCCAGCGTGCGGGCCCGCTCATCGCTCTCGGACGCGGTCTGGGCCTCCTCGGGGCCGCTGGCACGGGAGTGCGCGGCGGGGACCGCCGGCGCGGGTGAGCTCCGGCGCGACCGGCCCGCGGGGCGCACCCCGCCGTCGGCCTCGACGTCGTAGACGTGCTCGACCGCGGCCAGCCGGCGACCGCCGGGCCGGGGCCCGGGGTCGCCCGCGGCGGGCGCGCTGAGCCAGCGTGCCTCGTCGTCCAGTGGCTCCAGGTGGCTTGCCGCGACGTCGTAGGCCCACTGGGCGATGCGGTCCTTGGTGCCGGCGCGGAAGGCGACCTGGACCGTCCACGTGGAGCCTTGCGCGCGCCAGGCGTCCCACACGGCGGCGGCGGCGTCGACGCCCCGGCCGGTGAGCCGCTCGGTGACGAGGTCCCCGAACGGCGGGCGGTGCGCCACCTGCCGGGCCGGTACGCGGCGGGCGCGGTCCGCGACGTGCTCGCGCTCGGCCAGCACCGGCCCCTCGTAGCGGCGGACGTGCTCCAGGGGTAGCCCTGAGGTGGCTGCGACGTCCTCGGCGCTCTCCCCGGCGCGGATCCGGGCCTGGATGTCCCGCGGCCGCAGCGCGCCGCCCATCTCGATCTGCAACTGGCCCAGACGGGCTCGGTCCCGGCGGACCGCGGCGCGCAGCGGCTCGTCGATGCGCAGCCGGAACCGCTCACCGTCGGCGCCGGTCAGCAGCAGGTGCTCGCCGTCGTCGTGGACACCGACGAGCCTCAGGTCGTGCATGGGGACTACCTCCGCCCGAGGGACTCTCTCGCCCGCTGACTCTGCCACCTCGCGGGCGGCCGGGAGAAGGTGGCGCGCCGGAGGAGTGCCGCTGTCGTCGGCGACCCGGAGAGGCCGCGCGACGGGCGTGCTGGGACGATGGGCACCGTGAACGACGGTCCGTACGACGCCCTGCTGCTGATGTCCTTCGGCGGCCCGGAGCGGCCCGAGGACGTCCTGCCCTTCCTGGAGAACGTCACCCGCGGCCGCGGCATCCCACGGGAGCGGCTCGCCGAGGTGGGCGAGCACTACGTCGCGTTCGGGGGACGCAGCCCGATCAACGACCAGAACCGGGCGCTGCTCGCGGCGCTGCGCGCGGAGCTCGACCGTCGCGGGGTCGACCTGCCGGTGTACTGGGGCAACCGGAACTGGACCCCCTACCTGGTCGACGCGCTGCGCCAGGCCCACCAGGACGGCGCCCGCCGGGTGCTCATGATCGCCACCAGCGCGTACGCGTCCTACTCCGGCTGCCGGCAGTACCGGGAGGACGTCGCCCGGGCCCTCACCGCGCTCGCCGGTGAGGGCCGCACGATGCGGGTGGACAAGCTGCGGCACTACTTCAACCACCCGGGGTTCGTCGCCGCCAACGTGGACCGGGTCGAGGCCGCCGTCCGACGCCTCACCGAGCGGGTGGACGCCGACGACCTGCGGCTGGTGCTCGTCACCCACTCCGTCCCCGAGGCCATGGCAGACACCGCAGGACCTGCCGGCGGGGCCTACGTCGCCCAGCACGAGGACGTCGCCGCGACGGTCGCCGCCGAGGTCTCGGCCCGGGTCGGCCGGGACCTGCCGTGGACGCTCGTCTACTGCTCACGCTCCGGGCCGCCGACGCAGCCGTGGCTCGAGCCGGACGTCAACGACCACCTCCGCGAGCTCGCAGCCGCGGGCGTCGACGGTGTCGTGCTGGCACCGATCGGGTTCGTCAGCGACCACATGGAAGTGGTCTACGACCTCGACACGGAGGCGGCCGCGACCGCCGGCGAGCTCGGCCTGCCGGTTGAACGGGCCGCCACCGCCGGCACCGCCGCTGAGTTCGTCGCCGGCCTGGTCGACCTCGTCCTGGAGCGGGTCGCCGTCGAGGCGGGCGGCGTCGTGGAGCGGCCCACCGTCGGCAGCCTGCCGCCCTCCCACGACGTGTGCCCGGTCGGTTGCTGCCGCAACCTGCGCGCCCCCGGCACTCCCGCCGCGTGCGGCGCCGACTGGGTGCCACCGGAGCCGGTCGGGGTTGTGGTCCCGTGACCAGCGACGCCGTCGAGGTCCGTGCGCTGGCGGGGCTCGCCGAGCGGGCCGCCCGGGCGGCCGGTGACCTCGTCCGCCAGCGGCCGGCGTCGGTGACGGTGGCGGCGACGAAGTCCAGCCCGACCGACGTCGTCACGGAGATGGACACCGCCGCCGAGGCCAGGCTCACCGAGGTTCTGCTCGGTGAACGACCGGACGACGGGCTGCTCGGCGAGGAGAGCGGTCTGCGGGCCGGCAGCAGCGGGGTCACCTGGGTGGTCGACCCGATCGACGGCACGGTCAACTACCTCTACGGCATCCCGGCCTACGCGGTGAGCGTCGCTGCCGTGACCGGTGACCCCGACCCGGCACGCTGGCGGCAGCTGGCCGCGTGCGTGCACAACCCGGTGACGGGGGAGACGTGGACCGCTGCCCTCGGGCAGGGCGCCGCCCTGGACGGCGCTCCGGTGCGCGTCACCCAGGGCGTGCGACTCGACCGGGCCCTGGTGGGGACCGGGTTCGGCTACACCGTCGAGCGCCGTCGGGAACAGGCCCGGGTGGTCGCGGACCTGCTGCCGCGGATCCGGGACGTGCGGCGCGCCGGGGCGGCGTCGCTCGACCTGTGCTCGGTGGCCTGCGGCCGGCTCGACGCCTACTACGAGCAGGGCCTGCGCCCGTGGGACCTCGCCGCCGGTGGACTGGTCGCCGCCGAGGCGGGAGCACTCGTCACCGGCACCGACGGTCGTCCCGCCGGGGAGGCGATGGTGGTGGCCGGTTCGCCGCCGCTGGCGCGAGCCCTGGTGGCCGAGCTCGAACGGCTGGGAGCCGGCAGGGTCACACGCTGACGTCCGGGTGGGTGGCGCCGGTGCCCGGGAGCTCGACGACGTCGTCCTCGTCCGCTGCGGTGAGCCGGGCGACGTCCTCGTCCAGGCCGGGGACCTCCAGGTCGTGCTCGGCGGCGAGCCGCGCGAGCGACTCCAGTGCGCCGGCATGCACCCCGACGAGGTAGTCGTCGCCGGTGGCCTGCGCCTCGGCCAGCGACTGGCGGGTCTCCTGCACCCGCTCGCTCACCTCGCTCGCGAACTCGCTCATGACACCTCCTCGACGTCCTCACCTGTTCGTGCTGCTGTGCGTCCTCGTGCCGATGTCGTGCCGCCCACGACGATAGACGGCCCCGGCGACCGGATCGGAACGCGACGGTGGACGACGGGTTGCCGGCGAGTGCCTCGCCGCCCTCCTGACCCGCGGTGACCTGCGCCGACGCTCTGCCCCGGCGGGCCCCCTGTGGGATGCGTCACGGGGCGGTCGACCGGTGCTGGGAGGTCCCGGGACGCCCGCCTGCGCGTCGGTCGACGAGGTAGGGCACAATCCCGCGCGCCGCGGGCACAAAGCCGCCGCCCGCGACGTTAGGCACATCGCCCCACCCGATGCCGCAGATCCGGAGCGTGACCCACCGATGGCAACCGACTACGACGCACCGCGCAAGACCGACGACGAGCTCAACGAGGACTCCCTCGAGGAGCTCAAGGCGCGTCGTACCGACAAGAACTCCGGCAAGGTCGACGAGGACGAGGCCGAGGCCGCCGAGGGCTTCGAGCTGCCCGGTGCCGACCTGTCGAACGAGGAGCTGTCGGTCCGGGTGCTGCCGCGCCAGGCTGACGAGTTCACCTGCTCGCGCTGCTTCCTCGTCCACCACCGCAGCCAGCTGGCCGCGGAGAAGGACGGTCAGCTCATCTGCGCCGAGTGCGCATGAGCGCGTCGACCAGCTCCTCGGGCCGGCGGGTCGACACCAACCAGTACGGGGTCGGGTCCTCCGGGTCCTCCAGCGGCACCCGGACCACGGCGTCCACCCAGCCGCGCAGCAGCAGGTAGGCCCGGGCGTCCAGCCGCGGGCCACGCTCCTGGCGGGCCTCCTCCCCGGTGAAGGCCTGAGGTGTCCCGAGCAGCGCCAGGGGCACCCGGGCCGGGCCGGCCTCCAGGACGTCGTCGGTGACCCGCACCCGCGGCGCGGTCGCGGCGAGCAGGGCGGCCACGACCACCGCGGCCAGCACCCCGAGGCCGACGGCGGCCGCCGTCCCGAACGGCACGGCGGCGATGCCGGCGCCGAGCCCCAGACCGGGTGCGAGGAGCCAGGTCGCCGGGCTGGGCCAGAGACGCTCGTCGAACTGCGTGGTCGAGGGCGGCGGGGTCGGCACCGCACCAGCCTGGCACGCCGCCGCAGACCGGGGCGCGGGTAGGGTCGGCCACCGTGACCGCTGCGGACGTCGAGGTGCTGCTGCACCGCCTGGACCCCGACCTGCCCGTCCCGGCCCGGGCGCACCCGGGGGACGCCGGGGTGGACCTGCGTACCCGCGTCGACGTCGAGCTGGCACCGGGCCGGCGGGTGACCGTGCCGACCGGCGTCGCGCTCGCGCTGCCGGCCGGGTACGCCGCGTTCGTGCACCCGCGCTCGGGGCTGGCGGCGCGCCACGGGGTCACCGTGCTCAACGGCCCCGGCACCGTCGACGCGGGGTACCGTGGGGAGATCCTGGTCACCCTGGTCAACACTGACGGTGAGCGGACGGTCGTCCTGCGGCGCGGCGACCGGGTCGCCCAGCTGGTCGTGCAGCGCGTCGCCGACGTGCGGTTCGTGCCGGTGGACCGGTTGCCCGGCTCCGCCCGGGGAGCCGGGGGGCACGGTTCGACCGGCGGGCTGAGCGCCGAGGCGTCGCCGGCCACGGCGACGGGCACGACGGCGACCGGGACCACTGGGACGGACACGACGACAGGAGGGGACGGCGGGTGAGGCTGTTCGGCAAGGGACGATCGACGCGCGAGGACGAGAGCGCCGGCGAGCCCGGTGCCGTCACCGAGGAGGCGGCGGCCGACCCGGCCGCTGCGCCGAGCGCGGCTCAGTCCACGGGTCCCGCGGCCACGACCGGCCCGTTCGACGAGGCCGACGCCCCTGCCGGCGTGACCCGGGTCGACCTGGGCGCGCTGCGGGTGCCGCCACGTCCGGGGATGGAGCTGCGCCTCGAGCTGGAGGAGAAGACCCGCCGGGTCGTCGCCGCGACCGTTGGACTGGCCGGGTCCACCGTCCAGCTGCAGGCCTTCGCCGCACCGCGACGGGACGGCATCTGGGACGAGATCCGCGCGGAGATCGCCACCCAGGTGACGAAGTCGGGTGGTAGCGCGGACGAGATCCCCGGCAGCTTCGGCCGTGAGCTGCTGGCCCGCCTGCCCGCCCGCACCAGCGACGGCCGCACGGCCCACCGTCCCGCTCGGTTCGTCGGGGTCGACGGCCCCCGCTGGTTCCTGCGAGCCGTGTTCAGCGGACCGGCGGCGGCCGACGAGCAGGCCGCCCGGCCGCTGGAGGAGGTCGTCCGCGGCACCGTCGTCGTCCGAGGGGCCGAGGCGATGGCGCCGCGCGACCTGCTGCCGCTGCGGCTGCCCGACCAGGGCGGCGGCGACGCCCAGGTCTCCACGACCAGCGACGGCGCGACGGCGGCGGAGTCGTGAGCACCCCACCGCCCCGCGGTCGGCTGCGGTCCGCGCTGTCCCGCCTCACCGCCGACCGGGACGAGCTCGCCGCCAGCGAGGAGTCCGCGCTGGCGGCAGCCTTCGGCGGGACCCCCTGCTCGGACCTGTACGACCGGGTACGCACGAGGGTGTGCGGTGTGCTGCGGACCGTGACCCTGCGTCCTCGTGGCGGCGTCCCGGCTCTGGAGGCTGAGCTGTTCGACGGCTCAGGCACCCTCACCGTGATCTGGCTCGGCCGGCGGGAGATCGCCGGCATCGAGCCGGGCCGACGGATCGTGGTGACCGGGCTCGTCAGCTGCTCCCACGGCCGGTCCGTGATGTACAACCCGGCCTACGAGCTGCTCCCGGTGGACGGCTCGTGAGCGAGGGGCGGGCCGGTCTGGCCCAGGCGGCCGGCGAGGAGTTCTCCCTCGCCGAGGCGGTAGGCGGTCCACGCGGGGTCGTCGAGGCCCTGCTGCCCGGCCTGCTGTTCGTCTCGTGGTTTACCGTCACGCGAGACCTTGACGGCGCACTGGTGGCCGCGCTCGGGGCGGCAGGTCTGCTCGTCGGCGCGCGGGTCGTCACCGGCAGCAACGTCAGCCAGGCCTTCGCCGGCGCCGTCGGTGTCGCGATCTCCGCCTGGGCGGCCGCGCGCACCGGGGAGGCGGTCTCGTACTACCTGCCGGGGTTCCTGCTCAACGCGGGCTACGCCGCGCTGTACGCGGCCTCGACCCTGCGGTACCCGCGACTGGGCCCGGTGCCGGCATGGGGGCCGTTCCCGGTGATCGGGGTGCTCGTCGGTCCGCTCGTGGGGGAGGGGCTCGCCTGGCGCCGGGACCCCGCTCGGCTGCGGGCCTACCGTCAGGTGACCTGGCTGTGGGTCGCGATGTTCGTCGTCCGGCTCGTCGTCCAGGTGCCGCTGTACCTGGCCGACGCGGTCGGCGCCCTGGGCGCGGCCCGGCTGGTGATGGGGGTCCCGCTGTTCGCGCTGACCGCGTACCTCACCTGGTTGGTGCTGCGGCGAGTGCCGCCGGCCCAGCCGCACACCCCGCCGCCGGTGGCCTGAGCGGTCCACGCCGCGCCCCGGTCGCCCGTCCCCTCGGGCCTCGGGTCATGTGGTGGCGCGCAGCAGCTGTTGCAGCTCCTCCTCGCTCTCCGGCACGGTGATGAGCAGCAGCTCGTCGAGGCCCTCGAGGACGTCGTCCGGGGTGGGGGCGATCGGGCTCTCCTCCCGGATGATCGCCACGAGCACCGTCTCCGGAGGCCAGGCGACCTCTCCGACCGGGGTGCCGGCCAGCGGCGAGTCCTCCGGCAGGGTCAGCTCGACCATCGTCGCCTTGCCCTGCTGGAAGGTGAAGATCCGGACGAGGTCGCCGATCGCCACGGCCTCCTCGACCAGCGCGGTCATCAGCCGAGGCGTGGACACCGCGACGTCGACGCCCCACGCCTCGTCGAACATCCACTCGTTCTTCGGGTTGTTGACCCGGGCCACCGTGCGCGGGACGCCGAACTCGGTCTTGGCCAGCAAAGACAGCACGAGGTTCGCCTTGTCGTCGCCGGTCGCCGCCACCACGACGTCGGTGCGCTCCAGACCGGCCTCGCTCAGTGAGGCGAGCTCGCAGGCGTCCGCCTGCAGCCACTCGGCCTCCGGGACCGACGACGTCCGGACCGCGCGTGGCTCCTTGTCGATGAGCAGCACCTGGTGCCCGTTGTGCAGCAGCTCGCTGGCGATGGAGCGGCCGACGCTGCCGGCGCCGGCGACGACGACCCTCATCGTGCTCCCTCCGGCGCGGCGCCGAGCGCGCGCTCGACCCTGGCCACCTCGTCGACCCGGACGGTGGCGTGCAGCACGTCGCCCTCCTGGAGGACCGTCGTCGGTCGGGGCAGGACGCCTTCGCCCAGCCGGGTCAGGTACGCCACCCGGCAGCCCACCTCCTCTTCCAGGTCGCCCACGGTCCGCCCCACCCACCCCCGGTGCGTGCTGAACTGGGCCAGCAGGACGGTGCCGCTGGCGTCCCGGTACTCCCCGGCCGCGCCGCGCGGCAGCAGACGGCGCAGCATCTGGTCGGCCGCCCAGCGGACCGTCGCGACGGTCGGGATGCCGAGCCGCTCGTACACCTGGGCGCGCCGGGGGTCGTAGATCCTGGCCACGACGTTGGCGACGCCGAAGGTCTCCCGGGCGACCCGGGCGGCGAGGATGTTGGAGTTGTCGCCGCTGCTCACCGCGGCGAAGGCGTACGCCTCCTCGATCCGGGCCTCGCGCAGGGTGTCCCGGTCGAACCCGACACCGGTGACCGTGTCACCACCGAAGTGCGGACCGAGGCGCCGGAAGGCCTCGGCGTTCTGGTCGATCACGGCCACCGTGTGCCCGTGCTCCTCGAGGCTGTGGGCCAAGGTCGCGCCCACTCGGCCGCAACCCATGATCACGAAGTGCACAGGGCAACGCTACACGCGCAAGCCCACGCCTCGGACGGGCCGCGGGACCCACGCCTCGGACGGGCTGCGGGACAGGGGCCGGACGGGCCTAGCATGGGCCGCCGTGCCGAGCCTCGTGGACGCCGCCAAGCGGCTGGTCGTCGGCCGCCCCCTCCGCAGCGAGCGGCTCGGAGAGACCCTGCTGCCCAAGCGGCTCGCGCTGCCGGTGTTCGCCTCGGACGCCCTGTCGTCCGTGGCCTACGCTCCCGACGAGATCATGCTCACCCTGGCGCTGGCCGGGGTCACCGCCTACGTGCTGTCGCCATGGGTCGCCCTCGCGGTCGTACTGGTGCTGCTGGTCGTCGTCGCCTCGTACCGGCAGAACGTCCGCGCCTACCCCTCCGGCGGCGGGGACTACGAGGTCGTCACCACGAACCTGGGGCCGAGCGCCGGCCTCACCGTCGGCAGCGCGCTGCTCGTCGACTACGTCCTGACCGTCGCGGTGTCGATCTCCTCGGGCGCCCAGTACGCCGCCGCCGCCTTCCCCCAGCTGCGGGGCCACGAGGCGGCCGTGGCCTCCCTGCTCGTCGTCGTCCTGATGACGATCAACCTGCGAGGGGTCAAGGAGTCCGGGCGGGCGTTCGCCGTCCCGACCTACTTGTTCATGGCGGCCATCCTCGGCACCTCCGCCTGGGGCTTCGTCCGGTGGTTTCGCGGGGACCTCCCGCTCGCCGAGAGCGCCGACCTCGACCTCGTGCCACAGCCGGGCTTCGAGCAGGGTCTCGTCGGGCTGGCCGGGGCGCTCCTGGTGCTGCGGGCGTTCTCCAGCGGCGCTGCGGCCCTGACCGGGGTGGAGGCGATCAGCAACGGCGTGCCGGCCTTCCGGGAGCCGAAGAGCAAGAACGCCGCCACCACCCTGGCGCTGCTGGGGGCCACGTCGGCGACGATGCTCATGTCGGTCGTGGTGCTGGCCAACCTCATGGAGCTGCACTTCGTCGAGTTCCCTTCCGAGCAGCTGCTGCGTGACGGCCAGCCGGTCGGCGAGGACTTCGTGCAGGACCCGGTGATCGGCCAGATCGCCAGGGGTGTCTTCGACACGTTCCCGCCCGCGTTCTTCGTCGTGGCCATCGCCACCGGTCTGATCCTCGTGCTCGCCGCCAACACCGCGTTCAACGGCTTCCCGGTGCTGGGATCGGTCCTGGCCCGTGACGGGCTGCTGCCACGGCAGCTGCACACCCGGGGTGACCGGCTGGCCTTCAGCAACGGGATCATCGCGCTGTCGGCGGCCGCCGTGCTGCTCATCGTGGCGTTCGACGCCCAGGTGACCCGGTTGATCCAGCTGTACATCGTGGGAGTCTTCATCTCGTTCACGATGAGCCAGACCGGCATGGTCCGGCACTGGACCCGGCTGCTGCGCACGACCGTGGACCGGGCCGAACGGCGTCGGATGCTGCGCTCGCGGGCGATCAACACCCTGGGCCTGGCGATGACCGGCACGGTGCTCGTCATCGTGCTCCTCACGAAGTTCACGCGCGGGGCGTGGATCACCCTGGTCGCGATGGCGGTGCTCGCCCTGCTCATGCAGGCGATCCGCCGGCACTACGACCACGTGGCCAGGGAGCTGGCCGTGGCGGAGGGGCCCAGCGCGCGGGCGCTGCCGTCGCGGGTGCACGCGCTGGTGCTCGTCTCCAAGATCCACAAGCCGGCGCTGAGGGCGCTCGCCTACGCCCGGGCGTCCCGGCCCTCCGCGCTCGAGGCCGTGACGGTGAACGTCGAGCCTGCCGAGACCCGGGCCCTGATGGCCGAGTGGGAGAGCCTGGAGCTGCCGGTACCGCTCAAGGTCCTCGACTCCCCGTACCGGGACGTGACTAGGCCCGTGCTCGAGTACGTGCGGGCGCTGCGGCGGGACAGCCCCCGCGACCTCGTCGTCGTCTACGTGCCCGAGTACGTCGTCGGGCACTGGTGGGAGCAGCTGCTGCACAACCAGAGCGCGCTGCGGCTGAAGTCACGGCTGCACTTCGTGCCCGGGGTCGTGGTGGCCAGCGTGCCCTGGCAGCTGCGGTCGTCCCAGGGGGTCGACCAGTGGCAGGACGTGCCCGGTGGGACGCCGACGGGCAACGGGGCGTGACGACCTCCGAGGGCCTGCTGGAGCTCGTCGTCGGCCCGGTCGCCCACGGCGGGCACTGCGTCGCCCGCCACGAGGGCCGGGTGGTCTTCGTCCGGCACGCCCTGCCGGGGGAGCGGGTGCTCGCCGAGGTGACCGAGGGCGGCTCGCGGGACAGGTTCTGGCGCGCGGACGCCGTCGCGGTGCTCACCCCGTCCCCGGACCGCGTCGTCCCACCGTGCCCGTTCGCCGGACCCGGTCGGTGCGGCGGCTGCGACTGGCAGCACGCGGCCCCGGCGGCGCAGCGGCGGCTCAAGGCCGACGTCGTCGCCGAGCAGCTGCGCCGGTTGGCCGGGATCGACGTGGACGTCGAGGTCGAGGCGGTCCCCGGCCCTGGCGTGGACGCCGGCACGGGGCTCGGCTGGCGGACCCGGGTACAGCTCGCTGTGGACGACGGCGGACGGGCGGGCTTCCGCCGGCACCGCTCGCACGACGTCCAGGTCGTCGACGACTGCCTCATCGCCACCGACGGCGTGCGCGCACTGGGGCTGACGCACCGGCGCTGGCCGGGGGCGGTCGCGGTGGAGGGCGTCGTGCCCGCCACGGGCGACGACAGACTCGTCGTGCTCACCCCCTCGCGTCCTGGCCGCCGGCCGCGGCTGCCCGACCTGCCCGAGGGCACCTCGGTCGCTGTGGCCACCGCGCCGGGGACCACCGAGCGGGTGCGCGGGCGCACCTGGGTCACCGAGCAGGTCGGGCTGCCGACCGGTCCGCGCTCCTTCCGGGTCACCGGCTCCGGCTTCTGGCAGGTCCACCCCGGCGCCGCGGCCGTCCTCGTCGAGGCCGTGCACGAGGCCCTGCGGCCCCGTCCGGGTGAGCACGCGCTCGACCTGTACGCCGGCGCGGGGCTGTTCGCTGCCGCCCTCGCCGGCGCCGTCGGCCCGGACGGCGCGGTGCTGGCCGTCGAGGGCGACGCCCGGGCGGTCGCCGACGCCCGGCGGAACCTGCACGACCTGCCCCAGGTCGTCGTCCGGCAGGGTCGGGTCGACGCCCGGCTCGGCGGCGCCGGCCGGGCCGACGTCGTCGTCCTCGACCCGCCCCGCACCGGTGCCCGCCGGCAGGTCGTCGAGGCCGTCGCCGCCCTGCGGCCCCGCGCCGTGGCCTACGTCGCCTGCGACCCGGCCGCCCTGGCGCGGGACCTGGCGTACTTCGGCAGTGCCGGCTACCGGCTGGCCGGCCTGCGGGCGCTGGACCTGTTCCCCCACACCCACCACGTCGAGTGCGTCGCCCACCTCGTCCCGGCCACCTGACCCCCCGATCTCTGGAGGCTTTCCGGGGTCTCGAAGCGCTCCGAGACCCCGGAAGGCCTCCAGAGGACGCCGCGGACGGCGGGGGGGGGCGTGACAGTGAGGGCGGGACGTGGTTGGATTATCTTGATGTCAAGATAACTGCCGGATCGAGAGTCCGGTCCCGGTGGTCCAGGATGGGTACGAGGACCGGTACGAGGACCGCGGCCGACGGAAGGAGCCAGCGTGAGCACCGCTGCGAGCAAGGACAGCTTCGGAGCCAGGGGGACCCTCGAGGTCGGCGGCTCCAGGTACGAGATCTACCGGCTGGACGCCGTCGAGGGCGCTGACCGGCTCCCGTTCAGCCTCAAGATTCTGCTGGAGAACCTGCTGCGCACGGAGGACGGCGCGAACACCACCGCGGAGCACGTGCGCGCGCTCGCCGGCTGGGACCCCGAGGCCGAGCCGGACACCGAGATCCAGTTCACCCCCGGGCGGGTGATCATGCAGGACTTCACCGGCGTCCCGTGCGTGGTGGACCTCGCCACGATGCGCGAGGCCGTGGCCGAGCTCGGCGGAGACCCCCGTCGGGTCAACCCGCTCGCCCCGGCCGAGCTCGTCATCGACCACTCGGTGATCGTCGACGTGTTCGGCAGCCCGGACGCCTTCGAGCGCAACGTCGAGTACGAGTACCAGCGCAACGGCGAGCGCTACCAGTTCCTGCGCTGGGGGCAGACCGCGTTCGACGACTTCAAGGTCGTCCCGCCCGGCACCGGCATCGTCCACCAGGTCAACCTCGAGCACCTCGCCCGCGTCGTCATGCGGCGGGACCGCGACGGCACCACGGTGGCCTACCCGGACACCTGCGTCGGCACCGACTCGCACACGACGATGATCAACGGGCTCGGCGTCCTGGGCTGGGGTGTCGGCGGCATCGAGGCCGAGGCCGCGATGCTCGGGCAGCCGGTCAGCATGCTCATCCCGCGGGTCGTCGGCTTCCGTCTCACCGGGGAGATCCCGACCGGCGCGACGGCCACGGACGTCGTGCTGACCATCACCGAGATGCTGCGCCGGCACGGCGTCGTGGGCAAGTTCGTCGAGTTCTACGGCGAGGGCGTCGCAGCGGTCCCGCTGGCCAACCGAGCCACCATCGGCAACATGAGCCCCGAGTTCGGCTCGACGTGCGCCATCTTCCCCATCGACGACGTCACCCTGGAGTACCTGCGGCTCACCGGCCGGGACGACGAGCAGGTCGCCCTGGTCGAGGCCTACGCCAAGGAGCAGGGGCTCTGGCACGACCCGTCGGTCGAACCGCGCTACTCCGAGTACCTCGAGCTCGACCTGTCCACGGTCGTGCCGAGCATCGCCGGACCGAAGCGCCCGCAGGACCGCGTCGCGCTCAGCGAGGCCAAGACGTCCTTCCGCCAGGCCCTGCGCGACTACGTCGACCACGACGAGAACGTCTACGGCGCCGCGGACGAGGGGTCGGTGGAGTCCTTCCCCGCGAGCGACCCGCCGGCGGTGCACGAGGCCGCGAAGTCCGGGGAGACCTTCACCCGGCCGGCCCCGGTGGACTCCCCGCAGCTGGAGCGGGTGAGCAAGCGGGTGCCGGTGACGATGCCCGACGGCACGCAGACGGAGATCGACCACGGCCACGTCGTGATCGCGTCGATCACCTCGTGCACGAACACGTCGAACCCGTCGGTGATGGTCGCCGCCGGGCTGCTGGCGAAGAAGGCGGTCGAACGCGGCCTGTCGTCCCGCCCGTGGGTGAAGACGTCGTTGGCCCCGGGCTCCAAGGTCGTCATGGACTACTACGAGAAGGCCGGCCTCGTGCCGTACCTCGAGAAGCTCGGCTTCCACCTCGTCGGGTACGGCTGCACGACGTGCATCGGCAACTCCGGACCACTGCCGGACGCCGTGTCAAAGGCGGTGCAGGAGAACGACCTGGCGGTGGTCTCGGTGCTGTCCGGCAACCGGAACTTCGAGGGCCGGATCAACCCCGACGTCAAGATGAACTATCTGGCCTCGCCGCCGCTGTGCATCGCGTACGCCCTGTCCGGGACGATGGACTGGGACGTCGAGAACGAGCCGATCGGCGTCGACTCCGAGGGCGCCGAGGTCTTCCTGCGCGACATCTGGCCCTCGCCGGCGGAAGTCCAGGCGGTCATCGACGAGGCGATCAGCCAGGACATGTTCACCAAGGACTACGCCGACGTGTTCGCCGGTGACGAGCGGTGGCGCTCGCTGCCCACCCCCGAGGGCGAGACCTTCGCCTGGGACCCCGAGTCCACCTACGTCCGCAAGCCGCCGTACTTCGAGGGGATGGGCGTGCAGCCCGAGCCCGTGGAGGACGTCACCGGGGCGCGGGTGCTCGCCCTGCTCGGCGACTCCGTCACCACCGACCACATCAGCCCAGCAGGGGCGATCAAGCCGGACAGTCCGGCGGGCCGGTACCTCGCCGAGCACGGGGTCGAGCGCAAGGACTTCAACTCCTACGGCTCGCGGCGCGGCAACCACGAGGTGATGATCCGCGGCACCTTCGCCAACATCCGGCTGCGCAACCTGCTTCTCGACGGCGTCGAGGGCGGCTTCACCCGGGACTTCACCGCCGGCGGGCAGCAGGAGACCATCTACGACGCCGCCCAGCACTACGCCGAGGCCGGTGTGCCGCTCGTCGTCCTGGCCGGCAAGGAGTACGGGTCCGGGTCGAGCCGGGACTGGGCGGCCAAGGGCACCCGGCTGCTCGGCGTCCGTGTCGTCATCGCCGAGAGCTACGAGCGGATCCACCGCTCCAACCTCATCGGTATGGGCGTGCTGCCGCTGCAGTTCCCCGACGGCGAGTCAGCCGCGTCGCTGGGGCTGGACGGTACCGAGACCTTCGACGTCCGCGGGATCACCGCCCTGAACGAGGGCCGCACCCCGCGGACCGTCACGGTGACGGCGACCAAGGAGTCCGGCGAGACGGTGGAGTTCGAGGCACGGGTGCGGATCGACACCCCCGGCGAGGCGGAGTACTACCGCAACGGCGGCATCCTGCAGTACGTGCTGCGGTCGCTCATCGCCGGCTGACCGGCCGGCGACGGGCCGTGCGGGTTCTTCCGGGGCCAGCTGTCGGGGTCGTGCCGCACGATGGTCCTCGTGACCTCGCACGCCCCTCCCGGCTGGCCCCGGGACGTCCCCCCGCCGGACGCCGACGAGTGGCGGTCCCGCGCCGTCGGCTGGCTGCTCGACCTGTGCCCGGCGGACTACCGGGGCCACCCGGTGCTGGCTCGGCACCCCGTCGCGCTGGCCCGCCTGGCCGCCCACCACGTCGAGGCCGGGCTGGAGGCCCAGCGCCGGGCGCGCGCCACGGCCCGCGAGCGACTCGGTGACGTCCTGCCGCCCGGGGCGATGGACGAGGTGCTCGAGGTGCTGGACGTCGAGCAGGCGCGCCTGCTGGCCGCCCGCCGCGGCGTCGAGCTCGTCGAGACGGCCCTGCGCGGGCAGCGCTTCGTCCCCCGGCTGTGACCCGCCCTGCTGGACGCTGGCGCGGCGCTGGTCCGGCGAGTCGCGACGTCCGGACCTGGACCGGCCGGTCACGGCGCCCCACCTGGACCGGCGGGCCGCGACGTCCGGACCTAGACTCGTCGGCGGACACCACCGCCTGCCGAGGAGCCTCACCCGTGCCCACCTTGCTCGAGACCGTGCGTTCCCCCCGGGACCTGCGCGCGATGACTCCGGTGCAGCTCGAGCGACTCGCACGGGAGATCCGGTCCTTCCTCATCCAGGCCGTGTCCCGCACCGGCGGCCACCTCGGGCCGAACCTCGGTGTCGTCGAGCTGACCATCGCCCTGCACCGGGTGTTCGACTCCCCGCGCGACACCTTCGTCTTCGACACCGGGCACCAGGCCTACGTGCACAAGCTGCTCACCGGACGCCAGGACTTCGCCCGGCTGCGCCAGAAGGGCGGCCTGTCCGGTTACCCCAGTCGCGCGGAGAGCGAGCACGACGTCGTGGAGAACTCCCACGCCTCCACGTCGCTGTCGTGGGCCGACGGGATCGCCAAGGCCCGCCAGCTACGGGGGGAGTCCGAGCGGTTCGTCGTCGCCGTCATCGGTGACGGGGCGCTGACCGGCGGGATGGCCTGGGAGGCGCTCAACAACATCGCCACCGGACAGGACCGCCGGCTGGTCATCGTCGTCAACGACAACGAGCGCTCCTACGCGCCCACCATCGGCGGGCTCGCCCACCACCTCGCCACGCTGCGGACCACGAAGGGCTACGAGCGGTTCCTCGAGTGGGGCAAGGGAGCGCTGCAGCGTGGCGGCGCCCCGGGCCGGCTCGCCTACGAGACCCTGCACGGGATGAAGAAGGGCCTCAAGGACATCGTCGCCCCGCAAGGCCTGTTCGAGGACCTCGGCCTCAAGTACGTCGGCCCGGTCGACGGCCACGACGTCGAGGCGGTCGAGCACGCCCTGCGCCGCGCCAAGGCGTTCGGCGGCCCGGTCATCGTGCACGCCATCACCCGCAAGGGCCAAGGCTTCTCCGCGGCCGAGGCCGACGAGGTCGACCGGTTCCACAGCGTCGGGGTCATCGACCCGGAGACCGGGCAGCCCCTCACCGTGCCCGGTGGGTCCTGGACGTCGGTGTTCTCGGACGAGATCGTCCAGATCGCCCGCCGCCGGTCGGACGTCGTCGCGATCACCGCGGCCATGCTCATCCCCACCGGCCTGGACCGGTTCGCCGCGGAGTTCCCCGACCGGGTGTTCGACGTCGGCATCGCCGAGCAGCACGCGGTCACCAGCGCGGCGGGCATGGCCTACGCCGGCCTGCATCCGGTCGTGGCGGTCTACTCGACCTTCCTCAACCGGGCGTTCGACCAGGTCCTCATGGACGTCGCCCTGCACGGCGCCGGCGTCACCTTCGTCCTCGACCGGGCCGGTATCACCGGCGACGACGGCGCCAGCCACCACGGGATGTGGGACCTCGCGCTGCTCCAGCTTGTCCCGGGCCTACACCTGGCTGCTCCCCGGGACGCTGCCCGCCTGCGGGAGGCGCTGGGGGAGGCCGTCGACATCGCCGACGCCCCCAGCGTCGTCCGGTTCTCCAAGGGTGTGGTGCCCGACGACATCCCCGCCGTCGACCGGGTGGGGGCGGTCGACGTCCTGGCCCGGCCCGAGCTCGCGGTTAGCGGTGGGGACAGCGACGGCGCCCCGACTGCGGGGCTCCGGACCCTCGACGCCGACGTGCTCGTCGTGGCCGTCGGCGCGCTGGCCGGCACCGGCCTGGAGGTCCGCGAGCGGCTGCGGGACCAGGGGATCACGGCCACCGTGGTCGACCCGCGGTGGGTACTGCCGGTGCCCGAGGAGCTCGTCACCCTCGCGCGACGGCACCGACTCGTCGTCGTCCTCGAGGACGGTGTGCGCGTCGGGGCCGTGGGCGCCCGGCTGGTGCAGACCCTCACCGACGCCGGCTGCGCGGTGCCCGTGCACGAGGCCGGCGTGCCGTGCCGGTTCATCAGTCACGCCAGCCGGTCGGAGGTGCTTGCCGAGGTGGGCCTCACCGCCCGGCAGGTCGCCCTCGACGTCGCAGCCCGGGTCAGCGCCGACACCGCGGCCGGTAGCGACGCAACCCTCCCGTCGTCCCACTGAGCCACTGACGGCCCCGGGGCCCTGCTCGCCTCAGGGTGCGGTCGACGGATCACCTGGTTGTGATCAGTCGCAGCCCCTCTTCGTGATCATGCAATCCCGCCACCCGCCGGCCACCGTCCCGCTCGCAGAATGCTGGGTTGTGGGCATGACACGCCGGCCAAACGGTGCCGAGCGCAGCATTCTGTGGTTGAGGCGCCAGACGGCAGGGTGGCGGGATTGCATGATCACGAAGGGTGGGGGCGGGGCAGGGTGGCGGGATTGCGTGATCACCGAAGGGTGGGCGTTCAGGGGGTGTGGTATCGGACGTCGCGCAGGGCGGGGCCGTCGGTGACGGGGTCGGCCAGCGACTGGGCCACCGGGTCGCCCCGGGGGAGGGCCATCCGCACCTCGTCGGCGGTGACGAGCAGCGGGCGCGGGTAACCGCGCTCGACCTCCGGTGTCGCCGACCAGGCGGCGGCGACGAACGCGGGGTCGATGCGGGCCAGGTCGTACCAGCCGCGGCTGCGCATCGGCACTGCGAGCGCGCGCATCCCCGACCCGTCGCCGGCGGCCAGGTACCCGCGCAGGGCGGACGACGCGAGCAGCGTCGGGACGTCGCAGCCGCCGACCGGGCGCAGCACGCTGTGCCGACCGGCGCCCTCGTCGCGGGCGAGCCGGTGCGCGGCCAGCGCACCCATCGCCTCGGCGTGACCGCGCAGCCGGCGCCACCACTGCCGGGTGTCCGTCCCCGCGGCGACGGTGACGCTGCGGTGCAGCGGGACGACCTCCTCGTCGTCGCCGAGCACGCCGACGACGCCGACGCCGAGGCGCACGTCCCCGCCGAGGACCGTCTCCCGGACCCACCCCGGACCGAGGTCGTCGAGGTGCCCCTCGGGCAGCGCCAGGGCCCGCGCCGACTGCTCCAGCACCGCCGGCGCCCGGCTGCCGAGCTCGCCGACGAACCGGCGCAGTCGCAGCAGGACGCTGATCCGCCGGCGCGCCGCCTCTGAGGCCACGTCGGCACCGGCGACGACGTCGGCTAGCTCCGTCCAGCGCACCAGCACCGGCCGGCGTCCCGGCAGGTGCACCCCGCCCTCCCGCGGCTCGAGGTCCACGTCGTCCAGGACGGACACCGCCAGGACCGCTCGGCGCAGCAGCCCGGGGTCCGGGTCCCCGGGCCGCGGGGCCGGCGCGTCCATGCGCCCACGGTACGGCGGCCCGACCGGGCCAGCTGATCGACGCCTGCGCGGATCACTCGATCGGCGTCCGGACGGTGGCGACCTCACAGCCCTGACCCGGAGTACGGCACCTAGGAGGGGATGCGGCGGTGGCTACTCGCCGGCGCCGTCCGCGCCGAGCGGCACGGTGAACGGCTGGGCGATGCAGACCGGCGGCTCCGGGTGCACCTCCACCGTGTCGGTCACCGAGACGTACGCCCCACCCAGCAGGACCGACAGCGGGACGGCGTAGCGGTTCGTCTGGGGCAGTCCGGGCAGCTCCAGCGGCCGGGCGTCGTCCCGGACGTCGTCCCGGTCTACCGGCGAGGGGCTCGCATCCATCCCGTTCATCCCGTCAGGCTAGGGGGTGCTGGCCACCCCGCGCGGCAGGAACCGCCGGCCGGTGACCTGCTCGGCGACGCCGGTGCGGTCCAGCAGCGGGGTGAGCCCCCCGTTCCAGAACTGGAACCCGGCGCCGGTGATCATGGCAAGGTCGATGTCCTGCGGCTCGGCGACGACCCCGTCGTCGAGCATCCGCCGGGCCTCGTCGGCGAGCGCGGACAGCACCCGGGTGCGGATCTGCGCCGGGTCCAGGACGACCGGTTCGGCGGGCTGCTCGAAGAGCTCGAGCACCTCCTCGTCGAGCACCGGCCGGCCCCCGTCGGTCCGGTAGAAGCCCGGCTTACCGGCCTCGACGACCCGGCGAAGGTTCTCCGAGACGTAGAACCGGTCCGGGAAGGCGCGGTGCAGTGTCTCGTTGTTGTGCAGCGCCACCGCGGGGCCGACCAGGCCGAGCAGCATGAACGGGGGCATCGGGGCCAGGCCGGCCATCGAGCGGTCCGCGACCGGGATCGGCGTCCCCTCGTCGACGATCCGGGCGATCTCTCCCATGAACCGGCCGAGCAGCCGGTTGACGACGAACGACGGGGAGTCGGTGACGAGGATCGTCGTCTTGCGTAGGGTCTTCGCGGTCGCGAACGCGGTGGCCAGGGTGGCGTCGTCGGTGCGCTCACCACGGACGATCTCCACCAGCGGCATGACGGCGACCGGGTTGAAGAAGTGGAAGCCGACGACCCGCTCCGGGTGCTGCAGGCGCGAGGCCATCTCGGTGATCGACAGCGAGGAGGTGTTCGTCGCCAGCACGCACTCGGGGGAGACCACCGCCTCCACCTCTGCGAGGACCTGCTGCTTGACGGACATCTGCTCGAACACGGCCTCGATGACGAAGTCCGCGTCGGCGAACCCGTCCTTGGACGTCGAGCCGGTGACCAGGGCACGCAGCCGGTTGGCGGCGTCCGGGGAGACCCGCCCTCGGGCCAGCAGCTTGTCCACCTCGGCGCGCACGTAACCGACGCCCTTGTCGACCCGGGCCTGGTCGAGGTCGGTCATCACGACCGGCACCTGCAGCCGGCGGGCGAACAGCAGCGCGAGCTGGCTGGCCATGAGCCCGGCCCCGACGATCCCCACCTTCGTCACCGGCCGGGCGAGCCCGGTGTCCGGGGCCCCGGCCGGGCGCTTGGCGCGGCGCTGGACCAGGTCGAAGGCGTAGACGCTGGCGCGGAACTCGTCGCTGAGGATGAGGTCGGCGAGGGTGTCGTCCTCCGCGGCGAACCCGGCGTCCCGGTCGGCGGTGCGGGCCAGACGCACCAGGTCGAGTGCCCGGTAGGGCGCCGGCGCGGCCCCGGCGACCTTGGCGTCGACGGTGGCGCGTGCGGCGTCCACGGCGGCCTGCCAGGCCTGCTCGTCCCGGTCCACCTCCGGCCGCTCGACCTGCTCCTCACCGGCCAGCACCCTCGCCGTCCAGCGCAGCGACTCGGTGAGGAAGTCCGCGGGCTCGAAGAGCGCGTCGGCGATGCCGAGCCGGGCCGCCTCCACCCCGCTGATCGTCGTGTTGTTGCTCAGCGGGTTGGCGACCATGACGGTCAGCGCGGCCTGCGGGCCGACGAGGTTGGGCAGCAGGTAGCTTCCGCCCCAGCCGGGGACCAGCCCGAGGAAGCACTCCGGCAGCGCCACCGCGCTCACCCCGGAGGAGATCGTCCGGTAGGTGCAGTGCAGGGCGATCTCCAGGCCGCCGCCCATCGCCACACCGTTGACGTAGGCGAAGGAGGGGACGCCGAGCTCGCCGAGCCGGCGCATCTGCTCGTGGCCGAGCCGGGCGATGGCCAGGGCCTGGTCGCGGTCGGCGATCCGCCCGACGTCCTTGAGGTCGGCACCGACGGCGAAGACGAACGGCTTGCCGGTCAGCCCGACCGCGCCGACCTGTCCGGCCCGGACCCGCTCCTCGACGCCGTCGAGGGCCTCCTTGAGGTTGAGCAGGCCCCGCGGACCGAAGGTCGTCGGCTTCGTGTGGTCGAAGCCGTTGTCCATCGTGATCAGCGCCATCGTCGGACCGCCGGGCAGCTGCACGTCCCGGACGTGGAACTCGGTGACCCGTTCGTCGCTGGACTCGGCCAGCAGGCGCGCGGCGTCGGTCGTGGTGCTCATCGGGCGTCGTCCTCCGTGCCGTAGTCCGGGTGGTGCGGGTTCTCCCAGAGCACCGACCCGCCCATCCCCATGCCGATGCACATCGTCGTCAGGCCGTAGCGGACCTCGGGGTGCTCCTCGAAGTGCCGGGCGAGCTGGTTCATCAGCCGGATCCCCGAGGCGGCCAGCGGGTGGCCGACGGCGATCGCCCCGCCCCACGGGTTGACCCGCGGGTCGTCGTCCGCGATCCCGAAGTGGTCGAGGAAGGCGAGCACCTGGACGGCGAACGCCTCGTTGATCTCGAACAGGCCGATGTCCTCGATGCCCAGGCCGGTGCGGGCCAGCAGCTTCTCCGTGGCCGGGACCGGTCCGACCCCCATGACCTCCGGCTCGACGCCGGCGAAGGCGTAGTCGACGAGGCGCATCCGGGCGGTGAGCCCGAGCGCGTCGGCCGCCTCGGCGCTGGCGAGCAGGCAGGCCGTGGCGCCGTCGTTGAGCCCGGCGGCGTTGCCGGCGGTCACCCGGCCGTGCGGGCGGAACGGGGTCTTCAGGGACGCCAGGCCGTCCATCGTCGTCCCCGGCCGGGGCGGTTCGTCGGCCACCGCCAGCCCCCACCCCTGCTCGGCGCTGCGGACGGCGACCGGGACGAGGTCCGGCTGGACCTTGCCCGCGGCGTAGGCCGCGGCGAGCCGCTGCTGGCTGATGACGGCGAAGGCGTCGGCGCGCTCCTTGGTCAGGTGCGGGAACCGGTCGTGCAGGTTCTCCGCGGTCGCGCCCATGGACAGCGCGGACGGGTCGACGAGCCGCTCGGCGACGAGCCGGGGGTTGGGGTCGACCGCCTCGCCCATCGGGTGCCGGCCCATGTGCTCGACCCCGCCGGCGACCACGACGTCGTAGGAGCCGAAGGCGATCCCCGCCGCGGTGGTCGTCACCGCGGTCATCGCGCCGGCGCACATCCGGTCGATCGCGTACCCCGGCACGGACGCCGGCAGGCCGGACAGCAGGGCCACCATCCGGCCGATCGTCAGGCCCTGGTCGCCGATCTGCGTCGTGGCCGCGACCGCCACCTCGTCGACACGCTCAGGCGGCAGGCCGGGGTTGCGGCGCATCAGCTCGCGCACGCAGGCTACGACGAGGTCGTCGGCGCGGGTCTGCGCGTACATGCCCTTCTCGCCGGCCTTGCCGAAGGGGGTTCGGACGCCGTCGACGAAGACGACGTCCCGGAGGGTGCGGGGCACGGGGCCTCCCGGTCGGGACGGTGGGTGGTGTGCGCGCCTCAGGCTACTCACCGGTAACTGCTGGCTGGTAGCGGCCGCCGTGGTGGCGCCGGTCACGGTCAGGTGACCGCTGCGCCCTCGCCGGCCAACGCCTCGGCGAGCGGGCCCGCGAGGAGCGACACCTGCCACGGCCGCGCCCCACCGGCCCGGAGCCGCTCGGCCACGTCCTGGGGACCGGCGGGCTCGGGCGGCTCCCAGCACAGCCGGCGCAGCAGGTCGGGCTGCAGCAGGTTCTCCACCGGGACGGCGTGCTCGCGGGACAGCGCAGCGACGGCCTGCCGGGCCGCGGCCAGGCGCGCTGCGGCGTCCGGGTTGCGGTCCTTCCACAGCCGGGCCGGAGGCGGGCCCTCGCTGGCCAGCGTCGGGGCGGGCAGCTCGTCGTCGGAGAGCCGGCGGGCCCGGTCGACGGCGGCGAACCAGCGGGCGGCGATCCTGCGGTTGGCCGGCCCGGAGAACACCGGCAGAGCGGTGAGCTCGGGCACCGACGCCGGCATCGCCGCGGCAGCGGCCACGATCGCCCGGTCGGGCAGCACCCGTCCCGGCGCCAGGTCTCGCCGGCGGGCCATCTCCTCGCGCACCTGCCACAGCTCTCGGACGACGGCGAGCTGGCGGCGTCCGCGGACGGTGTGCAGGCCGGACGTGCGCCGCCAGGGCTCGAGCCGCGGGGCCGCCGGTGCCGCGTCCCGGACGGCGGCGAACTCCTGGGCCGCCCAGTCCGACTTGCCCTGCGCGGCCAGCTCCGCGGCCAGGGTCTCGCGCAGGTCCAGCAGGACGTCGACGTCCAGGGCCGCGTAGGTGAGCCACTCGGCCGGCAGCGGCCGGGTGGACCAGTCCACGGCGGAGTGCTCCTTGGCGAGCTGCCAGCCGAGCATCCGCTCGACCACCGCTGCCAGCCCGACCTTCTCGAAGCCGGCCAGCCGGGCGGCCAGCTCGGTGTCGAACAGGTCGCCGCCGGGTCGCAGGCCCACCTCGGCCAGGCACGGCAGGTCCTGGGACGCCGCGTGCAGCACCCACTCGGCGTCCCCGAGAGCCTCGCCGAGCACGGCGAGGTCGTCGAACGGGACCGGGTCGACGAGCACGGTGCCGGTACCGGCACGGTGCAGCTGGACGAGGAACGCCCGCTGGCCGTAGCGGTAGCCGGAGGCGCGTTCGGCGTCGACGGCGACCGGTCCGGTGCCGGCGGCCAGCCGCTGCGCGACCGCCTGCAGCGCGGCCGGGGTGTCGGTCACCTCCGGGACGCCGCCGCGCGGGCTCGTCAGCGGTCGCGGCTCGCGAGGGTCCATAGGAACACCGTAGGCGGCGACCCGGTCAGGAGATCACTCCGGCGCGCAGTGCCACGACCGTCATCTCGGCCCGGTCACCGGTGCCGAGCTTGCGGGCGATCCGGGCCAGGTGGCTCTTCACCGTCAGGCCGGACAGGCCGAGGGCCTCGCCGACCTCTCGGTTGGAGTGGCCGTCCGCGACGAGCTGCAGCACCTCGATCTCCCGGTGGGACAGGCCCTTGACGGACTCGGGGACCGGTCGAGCCGGTTCCGGGCGCGGGACGGCGTCGGTCAGCACCAGGCAGCGCACACCCCCGCGGACGGCGGCCCGCAGGGTGTAGGGGTCGATCTCGTTGGCCAGCACGACGGTTCGGCGCCAGCCGGCGCTGCGCAGGTCGCGGACCAGACCGATGCCGGACCCGTCGGGCAGGGTCGCCTCGACGACCGCCACGTCGGGGTTGCGGGGCAGCACCGCGCGTCGTGCCTCGCCGACGGTGCGGGCCGCGACGACGTCGCTGGCGCCCAGCACTCGCAGCAGCCGCACGGCGGTCTCGCGGGCCGCCGCGGTCTGCACCGCGACCAGTGCGGTGGACCGGCCGGCCTGCCGGACGACGGAGCGGGCGACGGCACCCTCCATGACAGCGGTCATGGCCGGTTCATCGGTGCGCCACCGGCCGACCTTGACGGTTCGGCGACGAGCAGTCCGGACGGCTGCTCAGCGCAGCCGGTTGCTCAGCGCAGCCGGCGAGGCAGGGCGGCCACACCCTCCGGCAGCGGCGGCAGGCCGGCGACCGTGCACAGCAGGTCCCCCCAGCCGCGCAGGTGCGGCCCCAGGTCGTCCCCGACCGGCGTCCACGAGGCACGGACCTCCAGCTCGACGCTGGCCGGCCGGTCGCCGAGCGCGGCGAACCCCTCGGACAGCACCCGGGTGACGGTGCCGCCGACGGCCACGGCGTGGGCGCCGGCCTGCGCGAGAGACTCCTCCAACCAGGCCCAGCCGACCTGACCGAGCAGCGGGTCGACGCCGGTCTCCGGCTCCAGCTCGGCGCGCACGAAGGTCACCGCCCGGTAGGTGCCCTCCCAGGCGTCCTGTCCGGCGGGGTCGTGCAGCAGGACGAAACGGCCGGTGGCCAGCTCGGCGCCCCCCACGACGACGTCGGCGGTGACCGCGACCGCGTAGGGGGCGATCCGCTGGGGGCCGGGGACCTCGGTCAGCACGACCTCCGGGCGCAGCCGGGCGGCACGCAACGAGGCCACCGCGCGCAGGAAGCCCTCCGGCGCGGGCCCGGGGACGTCACCGACCGGCACGGCGGCAGGGTACGTGCGCCACGTCGGTTGACCGTGGACGTCGCAGCGGAACCGGCGCGCCGCGGCGTCCGGGTGCCGGCGTCCGGGTGCCAGGAGCCGACTGAGAGGATCCGGACGTGCGCGAGGACCTGCAGAACAGCCCGTTCCTGCGTGCGTGCCGCCGCGAGCCGGTGCCGTACACACCCGTGTGGTTCATGCGCCAGGCCGGCCGCTCGCTGCCGGAGTACCGCAGGGTCCGGGAGGGCACGACGATGCTCGAGGCTTGCCGGCGGCCCGAGCTCGTCACCGAGATCACCCTGCAGCCGGTGCGCCGCTACGGGGTGGACGCGGCGATCCTCTACTCCGACATCGTCGTCCCGCTCGTCGCCGCCGGGGTCGACCTCGACATCGTCCCGGGCACCGGGCCGGTCGTCGCCGAACCGGTGCGGGACGCCGCCGCCGTCCGGGCCCTGCCCCCGCTGGACGCCGGCCAGGTGGGCTTCGTCGCCGACGCCGTCCGGATGCTCGTCGCCGAGCTCGGGGCCACCCCGCTGATCGGGTTCGCCGGCGCGCCGTTCACCCTCGCCAGCTACCTCGTTGAGGGCGGTCCGAGCCGTCACCACGAGCGGACCAAGGCGCTGATGTACGGCGACCCGGCCACCTGGACCGCGCTGATGGAGTGGCTCACCGCGGTGACGACGACGTTCCTGCGCGCCCAGGTCGAGGCGGGGGCCAGCGCCGTCCAGCTGTTCGACTCGTGGGCCGGTGCGCTGTCCCTGGCCGACTACACCGCGCTGGTCCAGCCGTGGTCGGCCAGGGTGCTCGCCGGCGTCGCCGACCTCGGCGTGCCGCGGATCCACTTCGGCGTCGGAACCGGCGAGCTGCTCGGCGCGATGGCCGCGGCGGGCGCGGACGTCGTCGGGGTCGACTTCCGGGTGCCGCTGGACGAGGCCGCCCGCCGGGTCGGCCCCGGCCACGCGCTGCAGGGCAACCTCGACCCGGCCACCGTCTTCGCCCCGTGGGAGGCCGTCGCCCCGCGGGTCCTCGCCACCCTGCAGGCCGGCCGGGCCGCCGAGGGGCACGTGTTCAACCTCGGGCACGGGGTCATCCCCACCACCGACCCGGACGTGCTCGCCCGCGTCGTCGACCTCGTGCACGAGGCCAGCGCCGCGGACGGCCGGTGACCGCCGTGGACGGACGCCGTCCCCGGGTCGCCGTCGTCGGTGGCGGGATCAGCGGGCTGGCCGCGGCCTGGGCCCTGGACCGCGCCGGCGACTGCGACGTCGTCCTGCTCGAGCAGGCCGGACGCACCGGTGGGGTGCTCCGGCGGGCCCCGGTACCCGGCGCCCCCGGCGGGCTCGTCGTCGACGTCGGACCGGAGGCCGTGCTCGCCCGGCGACCAGAGGCACTGCGCCTGATCGAGGAGGTCGGGCTCGGGGAGGACGTCGAGCACCCGGTGACCACCCGCTCGTCGGTGTTCACCCGCGGCCGGCTGCACCCGATGCCGGCCGGCACCCAGATGGGCGTCCCCGGTGACCTGCAGGCCCTGCGCGGCCTGCTCACCGACGAGGAGGTCGCCCGGGCGGCCGCCGAGCCGTCGCTGGCGCACGACCCCGTCACCGGCGACGTCGACGTCGCGTCGTGGGTCGCCGGGCGGGTCGGCCCGGCCGTCGTCGACCGGCTCGTCGAGCCACTGCTGGGCGGCGTCTACGCCGGGCACGCCGGCCGGCTGTCGCTGCGGGCGACCGTCCCTGCGCTGTGGCCGGTCGCGACGTCCGGGACGTCGGTCGTGGAGGCGGTCGCGGCTCGATCCGGCGCGGGCGCGGGGACCGCGGCCGGAGGGCCGGTGTTTGCCGGCGTCCGCGGCGGGGTGGCCCGGTTGGCCGAGGAGCTCACCCGGCAGCTTGCCGCACGGCACGAGGTGCGCACCCGGGCCGCCGTCCACCGCCTTGAGGCCCCCGCCGGCGGCGGTTGGCGACTGTGGGTGGGCCCGCGGCCGGACCCGCAGGCGCTCGACGTCGACGGTGTCGTGCTCGCCGTGCCCGCGGGGCGGGCCGCTCGCCTGCTCGAGGAGGTGGCCGCGGACGCGGCCGGCCCGCTGACCGGCGTCCGGACGGCGAGCACCGCCGTGCTCACCGCCGTCCTGCCGCCCGGGACCCTCGACGGACTCGGCGACGGCGGCCCGCTGTCCGGGGTGCTCGTGCCCCCGGTGGAGGGCCGGCTGGTCAAGGCGATGACCTTCTCCAGCGCCAAGTGGGGATGGGTGGGCCAGGCGGCGGACGGTCACGACGTCGTCCGGCTCTCGGTCGGGCGGGAGGGGGAGCAGGCGGACCTGCAGCGGCCGGACGACGAGGTGCTCGCCGCCGCTCTCGCCGACGCCGCCGGCATCCTCGACCGACCCCTGCGCCCGGTCGCCACGCTCCTCACCCGCTGGGGCGGGGCGCTGCCGCAGTACGGCGTCGGCCACCTCGACCTCGTCGACCGGGTCCGGGACGCCGTCGCGCGGCACCGCGGTCTCGCGCTGGCGGGGGCGACCTTCGGTGGCGTGGGGCTCCCGGCCTGCGTCGCGACCGCGGAGGCGGCCGTGCAGGACCTGCTGGCCGATCTCGGCTGAGCGGCGCCGTCCGGGTCCCACCTCACGCCGAGCCCGCATGACGGGGGCCCACCACGTGATCGCGGGACGCGGCGGGGGAGAATGCGGGCATGGCCGAGAAGACCCAGCCGGGCCCCAGCGCCCGGGAGATCAACGACACGATCCGGTACACGATGTGGTCGGTCTTCCGGGCTCGCCCCGGCGCCCTGCCGGCCGACCGCGCGGACCTCGTCGCCGAGGTCGAGAACCTGCTCGCCGATCTCGGCGGCAAGGACCTCGTCGTCCGGGGCTGGTACGACGTCGCGGGCCTGCGCGCCGACGCCGACCTCATGGTGTGGTGGCACGCACCGGAGGTCGAGACCGTCCAGGACGCCTACCGCCGGCTGCGGCGCACCCGGCTCGGGCAGGGACTGGAGCCGGCCTGGTCCGTCGTCGCCCTGCACCGACCGGCCGAGTTCAACAAGGGCCACGTGCCGGCGTTCATGGCCGGTGAGGACCCGCGCGGCTACGTGTGCGTCTACCCGTTCGTGCGGTCCTACGACTGGTACCTGCTGCCGGAGGAGGAGCGGCGGACGATGCTGCGGGACCACGGGATGGCCGCGCGCGGCTACCCCGACGTCCGGGCGAACACCGTCTCCTCGTTCGCCCTGGGCGACTACGAGTGGATCCTCGCGTTCGAGGCCGACGAGCTGCACCGTATCGTCGACCTCATGCGGGACCTGCGGGCCACCGAGGCCCGGCGGCACGTCCGCGAGGAGATCCCGTTCTTCACCGGTCCGCGGGTGCCGCTGGCCGAGCTCGTCACCGGCCTGCCCTGACGCAGGCCACCTACCACCCAACCCCCGTCGTGATCATGCAATCCCGCCACCCCCGGCAACCCCCCGTGATCATGCAATCCCGCCACCCTGCCCCGGACCCTTCGTGATCATGCAGTCCCGCCACCCTGCATGACCTTTGCCCCGCTTTCAGAATGCTGGGTTAGGCACAGGTCTGCCGGCGTGTTGCGTCACCAGCGCAGCATTCTGTGCGCCGGACGGCGGCCTCTTGAGTGGCGGGATTGCATGATCACGAAGGGGGGTAAGGGGGTAGGGGGGTGGGGGTCAGGGGTCGCGGCGCATGGGGACGTGCGGGATGCCGTCCTCGAGGAACTCCGGACCGGTGGCGGTGAACCCGAACCGCCCGTACCACCCCGCGAGGTGCGCCTGGGCGTCCAGCACGACCGGTCGGGCACCGTGACGCGCCAGCACGTCACGTACCAGCGCGCCGGCCAGGCCCCGCCCGCGGACGGTCGGGTGCGTGACGACCCGCCCGACCCGGCGGACGTCGTCCGGCTCGGGGAGCACCCGCAGGTACGAGGCCACCGCGAGCCCGTCGTCGGGGACCCACACGTGCTCGGTGCCGGCCTCCACGTCCCGGCCGTCGAGCTCGGGGTAGGGGCACCGCTGCTCGACGACGAACACGTCGACCCGCAGCCGGACGATCGCGTGCAGCGTCAACGGGTCCAGCTCGGACCAGGCAGCCCGCCGGACCGGCCTCACCGGCCGCTCACTCCTGCGGCTGCAGCCGAATACTGACTCCGTTGATGCAGTACCGCTGGTCGGTGGGGACGTCGAACCCCTCGCCCTCGAACACGTGGCCCAGGTGCGAGCCGCACGTCGCGCACCGCACCTCGACCCGGCGCATGCCGAGCGAGAGGTCCTCGACGTACTCCACCCGGTCCTCGGCGAGCGGGGCGTAGAACGACGGCCAGCCGCAGTGCGCGTCGAACTTCGTCTCGCTGCGGAACAGCTCGGCCCCGCACGCCCGGCAGGTGTAGACGCCGACGGTGGTCTCGTGCTCGTACGGGCTCGTCCCGGGTGGCTCGGTGCCGGCCTGGCGCAGCACCCGGTACTCCTCCGGGCTCAGCCGGGCCCGCCACTCGTCGTCCGGGAGCTGCACGGGGTAGGTCTTGCCGGTGGACTCCATGACGCCATGACACCACGAGGTTCGCCGCCGGACACGACGAGGTTGCGCCGGCGAGCGGGCGCGGGCTGCCACGATGCACCGGTGGCCGGCGGCAGCGGGGCGGGACCCGCGGTGGTGCTCGAGGTGGACGGCCCGGACGGCGTCCGCCGGGTGCGGCTGTCCAGCCCCGACCGGGTGCTGTGGCCGGCGGTCGGGGTGACCAAGCTCGAGCTCGCGCGGTACGTGATCGCAGTCGGGGACGGTCTGCTCCGGGCGCTGGTGGACCGGCCCGTCACCCTGCAGCGGTTCCCCGACGGCGTCGACGGGGAGGCGTTCTACTCCAAGAACCCTCCGCGGGGCGTGCCGGAGTGGGCGCGGACGACGATGTGCACCTACCCGAGCGGACGCCGCCACCCCCAGCTCGTCGTCGACGAGGTGGCCACCGCCGTCTGGGCGGTGCAGATGAGCACGGTGACGTTCCACCCGTGGCCGATGCGCTCAGACGACAACGACCGCCCCGACGAGCTGCGCGTCGACCTGGACCCCCAGCCGGGTCGGCCGTTCGCCGACGTCGTCACGGCCGCCCGAGAGCTGCGCGTCGTCCTGCACGATGCCGGACTCACGCCGTGGGTCAAGACCTCCGGCTCCCGCGGGCTGCACGTGTTCGCCCGGATCCGGCGCACCCACGACGTGCTGGACGTCCGCCACGGGGTGATCGCCGCGGCCCGGGAGCTCGAGCGCCGCCGCCCCGACCTGGTCACGACCGCCTGGTGGAAGGAGCAGCGCGCAGACAAGGTCTTCGTCGACTTCAACCAGATGGCCCGCGACCGCACGATGGCCTCCGCCTACAGCCCCCGTCCGCTGCCCCACGCCCCGGTGTCGTGCCCCGTCACGTGGGAGGAGGTGGCGGACATCGACCCGGCCGCCCTGACGGTCCGGACCGTGCCGCAGCGGCTCGCCGAGGTCGGTGACCCGTGGGCAGGCCTGGACGACGCCGCCGGGGACGTCGGGACGCTGATCGGCTGGTGGGAGCGGGACCTGGACGCCGGGCTCGGGGAGGAGCCGTTTCCCCCCGACTATCCCAAGATGCCCGGCGAGCCGCCGCGGGTGCAGCCGAGCAGGGCCCGCCGTCCGGTGGAGGACTGAGCCGCGTCGCCAGCAGGTCAGGGGCTCAGCTGCGGGCGAAGGGGGTAGCCGTCATCAGGGCCGTCGGTGACGGCGTCCCAGGTCCACGCGTGCTCGGCGACGAGGGCGTGCAGCCGCCGCCGCCGCTGTGCCAGGGCGGTGTAGGCGGCGGACACCTCAGCGTCGTCGCGCAGCGGGACCCCCGCCGTCCGCAGCGGCGCCAGGTCGGGCACCGGCGGCACGTCGGCCGTCACCGGGCCGTCGGTGCTGTCCAAGGTGCGCACCAGCGCGTCGACGGCACGGTGCACCGACACCAGCACCGAGGGGTCTGGGGCAGCGTGCGGGCGGACGGCGTACAGCAGCAGGGTGGCGGCCTCGTCCACCGCAGCGGCCCGCACGGCCAGCTCGAGGCGCGGGTCCCCGGAGTGGAAGTAGTGCAGGACCGGGTACGTCGGGTGCCGCTCGACCGTCGTGAGCAGACCGGGGACCAGCTGCTGCAGGTCGCGCTCCAGGGCGGTGAACGACCCCCGGCCCCAGCCGCCGGTGACGATGCCGGTGGGACTGCCGCCCAGCCCCCACACCGACAGGGCCTGCTGACGGCGCTCGGTCGCCGCGGTCATCACCGGCACCAGGTAGGTGATGGACAGGGTGACCGTGAACAGCCCGTGCAAGGTGACGACGGGGGTGAGGACCTGCCAGACGCCGTCCCCGGGCACGTAGTCGCCCACCCCGAGGGTGAACAGGGTGAAGCCGGCGAAGTAGATGGTGCCGGTGAGGTCGGCCGGTGCCCGGGTGCTGGACTGCAGCACCGCGCCCGGTTCGGCGGCGAACACCAGCGTCCAGCCGACCCACAGCAGCAGCACCCAGGTACCCATCGTGGCGAGCAGCACCACCGTGCCGGCGGCCTTCAGGACCCACGACCGCGGCGAGCGGGCCAGTCGGCGGGCGAGCCACCACATCCCCGCGGTGACGTGCCGGGTCAGGAACCCGCCGCCGGCCGCGGGGGCCACGGTCGTGCGCAGCGCGTCGTAGGTGGCAGCCGACAGCAGCAGCACGCCGAGCACGAGCAGCACGACGCCGCCGGCAGTCACCACTCCACCTCCCGTGCGCCCTCATCGCACCGAAGGCGACGGGTGGTAAGCCTGGCACAGGGTGGGCGCTCGGGCTGAGGGTGGCGGGATTGCATGATCACGGATGGAGCGTGCGGGGGTGGCGGGATTGCATGATCACGGATGGAGCGTGCGGGGGTGGCGGGATTGCATGATCACGGGGAGGGACGGCGGGGGGAGGGGACGCGGGGGGGGGGGGGCAGTCAGCCGAGGAACGTCGTCCCGGCGTACACGTGCAGCACCGGGACGCCGAGCACGTCCCGGGCGCGCGAGGCCCAGTCCCGGTGGAAGGTGTCCTCCACCGCGTGCGGTCGGGTGACGACGACGACCTCGCGGGCGGCGAACCGCTGGACCGCCGACGTCAGCGCCGGCAGCGGGTCGTCCTCGGTGACCTCGCCGGTCGCCTCCACCCCCTGGCCCCGCAGCGCCTCGACGGACTCGGCGAGCGCCTGACCGGCCTCCTTCGGCTCGTCGGCGTGCCCGTGGTCCCGGCCGCGGATCGCGTCGAGGGCCTCCCGCAGCTCACCGAGGCTGAGGTGGTCGACGACGTCGGCGAGCAGGTTGCGCTCGGTGTCGGCCGGCACCAGCACCCGGTAGGTCAGCGTCTCGCCCTCGTGCAGGGCGCGGATCCGCGCGGCGTCCCCGTCGTCGAGCGCCTCCTCGGTGAGGATGACGATGGTGTCGGGGGAGGCCGGCACGCCCGGCTGCGGTGTCGACTCGGTCACCGCGGCAGGGTACCGGTGAGCACCCGCTCCAGGTCGTAGGCGACGGGGACGTCGAGCTGGTCGTAGCCGCACGAGCGCGGGTCCCGGTCCGGTCGCCAGCGCACGAACTGCGCGGCGTGCCGCAGCCGGTGCCCCTCGAGCTGGTCGTAGCGCACCTCGGCGACGAGCTCGGGCCGCAGCCGGACGAACGAGGAGTCCTTGCGGGCGGTGAACCGGTTCGGCTCACCCTGCCCGCGCACCACCTCGCCGCGGTCGTCGCGCAGCACGAACGGCTCGAGCTCCTCGAGCAGCTGGACCCGGCGGGCGGCCGTGAACGCCGACGCGCCACCGACCTGGCGCAGGGTCCCCTCCGCGTCGTACAGCCCGAGCAGCAGCGACCCGAGGCCGCGGCCGCTGGTGTGCACCCGGTACCCGACGGCGACGACGTCCGCGGTGCGCTGGTGCTTGACCTTGAGCATGGTCCGCTTGCCGGGGGAGTAGGTGGACGCCGCGCCCTTGGCGACGACGCCGTCCAGGCCCGCCCCCTCGAAGTCGGCGAACCAGCGCACCGCCTCGTCGCGGTCCCGGGTCACCTGGGTCAGGTGCACGGGCGCCCTCACCCCGGCCAGCGCCGTCTCGAGGCGCTCCCGGCGCTCCCGGAACGGCCGGCCGGTGAGGTCGTCGTCGCCGAGGGCGAGCAGGTCGAAGGCGACGAACGAGGCGGGGGACTCGCGGGCCAGCCGGTCCACCCGGGACGCCGCCGGGTGGATGCGCTGGGCCAGCGCCTCCCAGTCGAGCCGCTCGGCACCGGCAGGCCCGGTGCGCACGACGAGCTCGCCGTCGACGACGCACCGCTCGGGCAGCTCGCGCCGGACGGCGTCGACGACCTCGGGGAAGTAGCGGGTGAGCGGCTTCTCGCCGCGACTGCCGAGCACGACGTCGTCCCCGTCGCGGAACACGATGCAGCGGAACCCGTCCCACTTCGGCTCGTACACCACCCCGCCGGCCAGCGCGTCCGGCGCAGGCACCTCGGGCACCGACCTGGCGAGCATGGGGGACACGGGCGGGCTGACCGGCAGACGCATCCGGCCATTGTCCCGGCCGGCCCCGGTACCGTCACCGTCGTGTCCTCGACCGTCCCTCCCGCCCGGGCCGTCCTGCGCGCGGTGGCCCGCGGGGCCGTCGTCGGCGGCGGGCTGGCCGTCGCCACCGGCGCCGCGACGTCCACGGCGGCGGCCTACTTCGCCCGGCGGGTGGTGACCCCGGAGCGGCACAAGCCGGACGACGTCCGGGTGCTGTCCGTCGGTCCCGGGACGATCACCCTGCGCGCCGACCCGGACACCACCAGCCCCGGCCGGTACGGCATCTGGTTCGACCGCGGCCACGGGCACGCCCGCCTCGGCCGGGTCCTGGAGCGCGACGACCGGGCCGGCACCGTCACCCGGGTGCTCGAGCAGGTCGACTACGGCCGGGTCACCGTCGGCCCCGCCCGGTGGAACCAGTACTACGTCGCCGGCAACCCGACGACCGCGCTGCGGCTGGCGCACGAGGACGTGCTGGTCCGCTCCGACGCCGGGGAGCTGCCGACGTGGTACGTCCCGCCGTCCGCGCAGGTCGCGCCCCGCGAGGTGTGGGCGGTCCTCGTCCACGGCCGGGGCGCGACCCGCGAGGAGTGCCTGCGCGCGCTGCCGCTGCTGCACCGGCTCGGGGTACCGGCGCTCGTCCCGAGCTACCGCAACGACCCCGACGGCCCGTCCACCCACGGCGGTCGGCTGCACCTCGGCGACACCGAGTGGCTCGACGTCGAGGCGGCGGTGCTGCACGCCCTGGACTCCGGGGCCCGCGAGGTGGTCCTGTTCGGCTGGTCGATGGGCGGGGCGATCGTCCTGCAGCACGTGTCCCGGTCCTGGACCGCGGACCGGGTCCGGGCACTGGTGCTCGACGCACCGGTGATCGACTGGCGGTCCGTGCTCGACCACCACGCCCGGCTCAACCGGTTGCCCCGCCCGGTGGGGCGCCTGGGACTGGCCATGCTCGGACACCCCTCGGCCCGGCGGGTCGTCGGCGTCGACGGTCCGGTCGACCTGCGCCGGATGGACTGGGTGTCCCGCGCCTCGGAGCTGCGGCTGCCCGTGCTCATCGTCCACTCCGAGGACGACGAGTTCGTGCCGGTCGGTCCGTCCCGGCTGCTGGCCCAGCTGCGGCCCGACCTCGTGACGTTCGTGCCGTTCCGCGGTGCGCGGCACACCAAGGAGTGGAACGTCGACCCGGACCGCTGGGAGCGCGAGGTCGCCCGCTTTCTCCTGCGGCACCTGTGAGGTAGTCCCATCAGCGTCACCGGCTGAGCAGCACGTCCTCGCCGGTCAGGTGGACGGCGAACCCCTCGTCGGTGACCTCCACGGTCTGCAGGACGAGTGCCTCGGGCAGGCCCTGCACCGGTTGCCGGATGGTCGTCGCCGCTGCCGCCAGGTCCCCGAGCAGGTCGGCGAGCCAGTCCGGCCCACCGACGTCCACGGCGGTCGGGACGACGACCACCTCGCCGTCCTCGGCACGCACCGTGCCGGTGGCGACGACGTCGACCTGGCGTCCGAGCAGGGTCACCGTCCGCTCGACACGCACCTGGCCGGATGCTGTGGCGGACACCACCGTCCCGGGTCCGACCTGGTCGGCCACGACGTCGAACGGGACGACCGCGTCGGCCACCACCTGCCCGGCGCGAACCCCGTCGGACCCGAGCAGGACGTCGTCCGCCTCCAGTGACAGGTCGCGGAGCCTGCCGTCCGCGGCCAGCACGTCCGAGGAGCGCAGGTCCATCTCGCCCAGCCACAGCTCGCCGGCGGCCAGGTCCTCCGGTGCCCCCGGCGGCGCAGGCACCGGCGCGGCGGCGGCCGGGGAGCCCGCGTCGTCCGCGGGGCCCGCGCCGGAGGCCACGTCGTCCGCGGGCCGGCTGACCGACCAGAACAGCACCCCCGCGGCGACGACGAGGGCCAGCAGCAGCACGCCGACGCCGACCAGCACGCGCCGTCCGGTGCTCACGGCGCCGCGTCCGGCTCGTGGCGGACCCACCGGCCCAGGAGCGTGTCACCGGCGGCCAGCAGGTGCGCCAGGTGCACCGGCACGTCGACGGCCCCGCCGTTGAGCACCCGGGGGGCGTCCCCGGCCAGCAGCCGCGCCGTGAGGGTGAGGCACAGCTCGTCGAGGGCACCGGCCGCCGCGACCTGCCCGAGCAGCGTCGGCCCGCCCTCGCACAGCACCCGGCCGAGACCGCGCTCGGCCAGGGCGTCCAGCGCCCGCCGCAGGTCGACCCGCTCCTCACCGGCGACCAGGACCGCGTCCTGCCCGGCGCGCTCGGCCAGCCGGGCCAGGGTCTCGCGACCGGTGGCCCGGCAGGTGACGACCAGGGCCGGCCGGTCCCCCTCGAGCAGGTGCCCTGGCACGTCACCGCTCCGGGTGACGACCGCCAGCCGCGGCGTCGGGGGCATGCCGGCCGCGCTGCGGCGGGCGGCCAGGGCGGGACGGTGCCGTGGCAGCGAGTAGCCCTCCGCGCGGACCGTGCCGGCACCGACGAGGACGACGTCGGCGAGCGAGCGCAGCAGCACGAACACCCGGACGTCGGCGGGGTCGTTGATGGAGCGGGTCACCCCGTCCGGGCCGTGGGCGGCGCCGTCGAGGGTGGCGACCATGTTCGCCCGCACCCACCGCTCGGCGGGGTAGGCGTACAGGGCCGCGAGCTCGTCCTCGGCCGGGTCCACCGGGATGTGCCGGCCCGCCCGGTCGACCGGCCAGAGTGCCTGCAGCGGCACGCTCACGCCGGGTGCTGGCCCGCCACGGCGGCCCGCTCGGCCACCTGGCGCTTGATCCGGGCGAGCATCCCGGCCATCCCGCGCAGCCGCAGCGGGCTGACCGCCTCGGCGAGAGCGAGTCGCTGGGGGACGTCGTTCGGCACCGCCAGCACCTCGGCGGCGGTGAGCCCGTCGAGCCCCTCGTGCAGGATGCCGGCGAACCCTCGGGTGGTGGGCGACTCCTGCGGTGCGGAGAAGAACAGGCTGACCCGCGCGTCGTCCCCGGTCCCGTCGACCTCGGTGACGAGGAAGATCGGTGACTGGCACTCCGGTACCGGCTCGAGCAGCTCGGGGTGGTCGGCGTAGCGCTCCGGCAGGTCCGGCAGGTCACGGCTGAACTCCAGCAGCAGCTGGAGCCGGTCGGCGGCCGGCACGGCGGTGAAGTCCTCGACGATCGCGGCCAGCGCCTCGGGCAGGTCGTCCGTCGCCGTCATCGGCCGGGCCCCTTCCCGGGTGCCTTCCCGGGTGCGTCTGCCGGCACCTCTCCGGGCTCCTCGCCACGGACGATCGGGACGCGCACGGAGTTGCCCCACTCGGTCCACGACCCGTCGTAGTTGCGGACGTCCGGCCAGCCGAGCAGGTGCTGCAGGACGAACCAGGTGTGGCTGGAGCGCTCCCCGATGCGGCAGTAGGCGATGACCGGCTCCGCGGGGTCCAGGCCCTGCTCGTCCCGGTAGATGGCCTCGAGCTCGGCGCGGTCGCGGAACGTCCCGTCGTCGTTGGCGGCACGGGCCCACGGCACCGAGCGGGCGCCGGGGACGTGCCCGCCGCGCAGCGCTCCCTCGTCCGGGTAGTCCGGCATGTGGGTGCGTTCCCCGGTGTACTCCGCGGGGGAGCGGACGTCGACGAGCTGGCCGCCGAGGAACGCCAGGACGTCCTCCTTGTAGGCGCGGATCGGGGCGTCCTGCCGCTCGACGACGGGGTAGTCGGTGGGCGCCGGGGACGGCACGTCGGTCGTCATCGGCCGGCCCTCGGCCTGCCACTTGGCCCGCCCGCCGTCGAGCAGCCGCACGTCCGGGTGGCCGAACAGCGAGAAGACCCACAGCGCGTACGCCGCCCACCAATTGCTCTTGTCGCCGTAGAGCACGACGGTGGAGTCGCGGCGGATCCCCTTGGCGGACATCAGCCGGGCGAAGCCCTCGCCGTCGACGTAGTCGCGGGTGACGGGGTCGTTGAGGTCCAGGTGCCAGTCGATCTTGACGGCGCCGGGGATGTGGCCGGTCTCGTAGAGCAGCACGTCCTCGTCGCTCTCGGCCACGACCAGGCCCTCCTCGCCAAGGTGCTCGGCGAGCCAGCCGGTGGTGACCAGCCGTTCGGGGTGGGCGTAGCCGGCGAGCTTGGGGTCGTCGTCATACGGCAGAGCCACGCAGGCTCACCTCCGGTGTCGGGTCGGTCCGGTGCGGGCGGATTCGATCCTCTCACCTGCGGCGGTGGTTACGCTGCCCGGTCGTGAGCACGGACGGTCCGCAGCGCCTCGTCGACCGGCACCCCTCGCTCGGACCGGAGCGCCTGCTCGCCGAGCTCGTGCCGCCGCCGCGGTTTGCCGGGGTGTCCTTCGACACCTACCGGCCGGCCCCGGACCAGCCGTCCCAGGCCCACGCCGTCGAGCGGCTGCGCGAGTTCGCCGGCCGGCTCGAGTCCGCCGCGGGGTCGTCGTCCCGTTCGGTGCTGCCCGGCTGGCTCGGCGGCCGGCGGCGGTCCGCGGACCCCGGCCGGGCCGGGATCTACCTCGACGGCGGGTTCGGCGTCGGCAAGACCCACCTGCTGGCCTCGCTGTGGCACGCCGCGCCGGGGGAGAAGCGGTTCGGCACGTTCGTGGAGTACACGAACCTCGTCGGCGCGCTCGGGTTCCGCCCGGCCGTCGCGGCGCTGTCGACGAGCAGGCTCGTGTGCATCGACGAGTTCGAGCTCGACGACCCGGGTGACACCGTGCTGATGGCCCGGCTGCTCCGCGAGCTCGCCGACGCCAGGACGGCGCTCGCGGCGACGTCCAACACGCTCCCCGACGCCCTGGGGGAGGGGCGGTTCGCGGCCGAGGACTTCCTGCGCGAGATCCAGTCCGTCGCAGGGCACTTCGACGTCGTGCGCATCGACGGCGAGGACTACCGGCACCGTGGCCTGCCCGAGCCGCCCCCGCCGTCGACGGACGACGCGGTGGTCGCCGCGGCCCGGGCGGCGGGGCCGGGAGCCGTCCTCGACGACTTCGAGGACCTGCTGGCGCACCTGGCCATGGTGCACCCGAGCCGGTACGGGGCGATGCTCGACGGCACCACCGCGGTGTTCTGGCGTGGCGTGCGTCCGGTGGCCGACCAGAGCGTCGCACTGCGGCTCGTCGTCCTCGCCGACCGGCTCTACGACCGGGACCTCCCGATCGTCGCCTCCGGTGAACCGCTCGACCGGCTGTTCCCCGAGGAGATGCTGCGCGGCGGCTACCGTAAGAAGTACCGGCGGGCGGTCTCCCGGCTGACCGCGCTGGCCCGCGAGGGGCACGGTGACACGGCCCGCGGCCAGGGCTGAACCGAGTCGCCGATGACAGCGCACCGGTGAGGAGGACTTGCGTGGCACGGCGGTCATCGCTCCTGGTGACCCTGGCGGTCGCCGCCGCACTGGTCGCCGCCGGCCTCGGGCTGCACCGGGTGCTCTCGCCACCCGCGCCGCCCGTGCCTGCGCTGGCGGCCCCCGTCTCCGCCGCCTCCGGCACGGTCTCGGTGTTCCCGGCCCCCGGGACGCCGACGGCCTCGCCGGCCACCCAGCTGAGCTTTCGGGGGGTGGACGCGGACGGCCTCGGCCCGGTGCACGTCACCGGGTCGCGCAGCGGCGAGCACACCGGGGCCCTGCTCGAGCACTCCGACGACGAGGGGGTCTCCTTCGTGCCCGACGAGCCGTTCGTCGAGGGCGAGGAGGTCACCGTCGCCACCCAGCTGGCCGTCCGCGGCAGCGACGAGGGCCGGTACCGGTTCACCGTGGCGGTGCTGGGCGAACGGCCCGAGCTGAAGACCCCGCCGGTGTACGAGGGGGAAGCGGCTCCGACCGGTGACCCCCAGCTCGCACTGAGGCACGTGCGGGAGTTCGCGTCCGCGCCGGACCTGGAGCCACCGCAGGTGGAGGTGACGGGACCGGAGGCCGGCACCGTCGGTCCGGACGACCAGCGCACCCCGGGAGTGACCGTGCTCGGCGTGAAGAACGGGTACGGGCAGAAGGGGCCGATGCTGGTCGACGACGCCGGTGAGCCGGTCTGGTTCCACCCGCTGGACGGGGTGGACGCTCGCGACGTGAAGGTGCAGTCGTACCGCGGGGAACCGGTCCTCACGTGGTGGGAGGGCCTGGTGGGCACCGGCTTCGGCTACGGGGAGGCGGTCGTCGTGGACTACCGCTACCAGGAGGTGGCCCGCGTCCGGATGGGCAACGGCTACGACGCGGACCTGCACGAGGTGCTGCTGACTGACGACGGCACGATGCTGCTGATGGCCTACGAGCCGGTGCGGATGGACCTGTCGCAGCTCGGCGGCCCGCGGGACGGGCAGGTGCTCGACAACGTCGTCCAGGAGGTCGACATCGCCACCGGCGCCGTGCTCTTCGAGTGGCACGGGCTGGGCCAGGTGGACCTCGCCGAGTCCTACCAGGACCCCGCGGAGGCCGGTGACCGCTACGACTACCTGCACCTGAACTCCATCGACGTGGACGACGACGGCGACCTGCTCGTGTCGGCCCGGCACACCTGCGCCGTGTACTCCATCGACACCGAGACCGGCGGCGTCCAGTGGCGGCTCGGCGGCCGGCGCAGCGACTTCGCGATGGGGGACGACGCCCGGTTCCTCATGCAGCACGACGCACGGCGCACGGACGACGGCGCGATCACCCTGTTCGACAACGGCGGCACCTGCGGTGAGACACGGCGTGAGGTCAGCCGGGGGATCGCGCTCGACGTCGACGAGCAGGAGATGACCGCGACGCTGGTGCGCGAGCACCGGCATCCCGACGGCATCTTCAGTGAGAGCCAGGCCAGCTACCAGCAGCTGCCCGGCGGTGACGTGCTGCTCGGGTGGGGCAGCGTCGAGCGGTGGACGCTGATGGACGCCGACGGCCGGGTGCTGCTCGACGCCGCGGTCCCCGAGGACCTCGTCGTCACCTCCTACCGGGCCTACCGGGCCGACTGGAAGGGGGAGCCGACCACCCCGCCGTCCGCGGTGGTGGACGGCGACCGCGTCCACGTCAGCTGGAACGGGGCCACCGAGGTGGCCCGGTGGCGGGTCAGCGACGCGTCCGGGTCCGAGCTCGCGGCGGCGGACCGGGCCGGCTTCGAGACCGTGGTGCGGCTCCCGGCAGGTGACCGGACCGGTCCGCTGCGGGTGGAGGCGCTGGACGCCGACGGCCGGACGCTCGGCGCCACCACCGCCGAGCCGGTGCCGGGCGCAGGCTCACCCGGCGCGCAGGACGGCGACTGACTCACCGGGCAGCAGCACACCACCGTCCCCGAGCTCGACGTCGTCGTCCCAGGCGACGAGCAGCTCCGGTTCGGAGACGTCCAGCGGGAGGGTGCGCGGCTCGGCGCCCACGTTGAGGGCCACGCGCAGGTCGCCGCGGGCCACGACGACCCAGCCCTCGTCGTCCGAGTGTGCTACCGACACCGCGCGCAGGTCCCCGGATGTCAACGCCGGCTCCTCCCTCCGCAGGGCGATCAGCGTGCGGTACCACCGGAGCACCCGGTCGTGCGGCCCGGTCTCGAGCTCGTCCCAGCGCAGCACCGACGCGTCACGGGTGGTGTGGTCCTGCGGGTCCGGGATGCTCTCGGCGTCCCAGCCGTGCTCGGCGAACTCCCGCCGCCGGCCCTGGCGGATCGACTCGGCGAGCTCGGGCTCGGCGTGGTCGGTGAAGAACTGCCACGGGGTCGACGCGCCCCACTCCTCACCCATGAACACCATCGGGGTGAACGGGCTCGTCAGCACGAGCGCCGCCGCGCACGCCAGCAGGCCGGGGGACAGGTACGCCGAGGGGCGGTCGCCGGTGGCGCGGTTGCCGACCTGGTCGTGGTTGGCGGAGTAGGCGAGGAACGCCGTGCCCCGGTGACGCGCCGGGTCGACCGTCCGCCCCCACCGCTGGCCGCGGAACGTCGAGAACGTCCCGTCGTGCAGAAAGGCGCGGGTCAGGACCTTCGCCAGGACGTCGGTGGAACCGAAGTCGCAGTAGTAGCCCTGCCGCTCCCCGGACAGCAGCGCGTGGATGGCGTGGTGGACGTCGTCGTCCCACTGCGCGGTCATGCCCAGCCCGCCCTCGGCGACCGGCTCGATCATCCGCGGGTCGTTGAGGTCGGACTCGGCGACCAGGCCCAGCGGCCGGCCCAGCCGGTCGGCGAGGTCCGCGGTCTCCCGCGACAGCTGGGCCAGCAGGTGCTCGGCGGAGTCGTCGACGAGCGCGTGCACCGCGTCCAGCCGCAGGGCGTCAACGTGGAACTCGGCGAACCAGCGCAGGGCGTTGTCGACGACCCACCGGCGGACGTGCTCGCTGCCCTCGTCGTCGAGGTTGACCGCCTGCCCCCACGGCGTGTGGTGGCGGTCGGTGAAGTACGGGCCGAACCGGGACAGGTAGTTCCCGCTCGGGCCGAGGTGGTTGTAGACGACGTCGAGGCACACCGCCAGACCGCGCCGGTGGCAGGCCTCGACGAAGCGCTGCAGCGCCGCCGGTCCGCCGTACGGCTCGTGCACGGCGTACAGGGCCACCCCGTCGTAGCCCCAGCCCCAACGGCCCGGGAACGCGGCGACCGGCATCAGCTCGACCACCTCGACACCGAGGTCGACGAGGTGGTCGAGCCGCTGCGCCGCGGCGTCCAGGGTCCCCTCGGGGGTGAAGGTGCCCACGTGCAGCTCGTAGAACAGCCGCCCCCGGACGTCGAGGCCGGCCCATCCGTCGTCCCCCCACTCGTGGCGGCCGGTGTCGAACACCCGGCTCGGGGCGTGCACGCCGTCCGGCTGCCACGGGCTGCGTGGGTCCGGGGTCGGCTCCCCGCCGTCCAGCCGGAAGGCGTAGTCGGTGCCGTGGCCGGCGTCGGGCACCTCGACGGCCCACCACCCGTCGTCCTGACGGGTCATCGGGTGCAGGCTGCCGGACAGGTCGACGTCGACGCGGGTGGCGTCAGGGGCCCAGACGGTGAACCGGTGCATGGCGCAACCCTGTCCGGTCACGCCGCCCCCCGCCACCCCACAACTCGTCCGTGATCATGCAATCCCGCCACCCCCCGCCGCCGACCCCCACGCCCCCCTGTTCGTGATCATGCAATCCCGCCACCCTCCACGACCCCCCGTGGCGTTCTCCGAGCGGGTGGCGGGGCGGTGGCGGAATTGCATGGAGCTTCATGGCCGCTGGCGGCCACCTCGAAAGACGAAGACGGGCCTCGACCGCCATGGCAGCCCACGTCGGGTCAGGCGCCTCGACCACAGAATGCTGTGTCCGGCGCGGTTTGGCCGGCGTGTCGTGCCACCAACCCAGCACTCTGTGAGCCCGACCGGTGGCCGGAGGGTGGCGGGATTGCATGATCACGAACAGGGCGTCGGCGGGGGTGGCGGGATTGCATGATCACGGGGTGGGTGGTGCGGGTGGGGTGGCGCGGGCTCAGCGGCGGACGAGCAGCGCCACCGGCAGGTCGGCCAACAGCTCAGCCAGGTGGACCCCGCCGCCGCCGGTGACGAGCTCGTGACCGGTCAGGACGTCGGTCCACGTTCCCTCGGGCAGGACGACGGTGTGGTCCCCCCAGCCGCCGAGACGGGTCAGTGCCACCGGCAACCGGGTCGCCACGGTCACCACGTGGACGCCGTCCTCGGTGCCGCGGCCGAAGGCCACCGCGATCCCGGTCGAGGCCGGCACGGCCGCGTACGTCGTGGCCGGCCCGACGAACCAGTCCGGGTGCTCGCGCCGCAGCCGCAGCGCCCGGGAGGTGACGAGCAGCTTCTCGTCGTCCAGACCGGACGGGCGGGCGCCGGCGTCCAGGGCCGCCAGCCGGGCCCGGCGCCGACCGAAGTCGACCGGACGGCGGTTGTCCGGGTCGACGAGGGACAGGTCCACGACCTCGGTGCCCTGGTAGACGTCCGGGACACCCGGCATCGTGAGCTGGACGAGCTTCTGACCCAGGACGCCGACCCGGGCGGCAGGGTCGACGACGGTCCGGCAGAACCCGCCGACGGCGGTGCAGATCTCCTCGTCGCCCAGGACGCCGCGAGCGAAGCCGCGGACCGCGTCCTCGTAGTCGGCGTCCGGGGACGTCCACGTCGTGTGCGTCTTCGCCTCGCGGACGGCCTTCTCCAGGTACGGCACCAGCCGGTCGGCGGCGATCGGGCCGTCGTCCCAGGTGCCGACGAGCGTCTGCCAGACGAGGTACTCGGTAGCCGCGTCGAGCAGCGGACCGCGGTGCCGAGTCGCGACGTCCCGCCACGCCCGCACGGCCTCGGCCCACTCGTGCGGCACCTCGGAGAGCACCGCGAGCCGGGCCCGGACGTCCTCCGAGCGCTTGGTGTCGTGGGTCGACAGCGTCGTCATCGTCGTCGGCCAGTCCCGCACGGTCCGGGCGCAGAACGCGTGGAACTCGTCAGCGGTGACCCCGAAGTGCAGCGGGTCGCCGCCCACCTCGTTGAGGCCGGTGAGGCGGAACCAGCGGTAGAAGGCCGTGTCCTCGACGGCCTTGGCCATCACCGGACCGCACGTCTGCTGGAAGCGGACGACGGCCTCGGCCCGGGCGGCCTCCACGGTGCGACCGGCGCTGCCGGCCTCCCGGCCCAGGAGCAGGTCACGCACGAGCTCGAGGGTGTCCCAGCGCTCCTCGGGCAGGTGGGCACGGGCACGTTCGACGGCGGCGTCCATCACCGCGACCGAGGCCGGCGGCGCCGGCTCACCGGGGACGACGTAGGCGCGGTACCGGTCGAAGGCGACGAGGAGCTCGACGACGCACTCGCGGATGCCGCGGGAGGTGTGGTCCCGCAGGCGCACGTCGCTGTGGCACACCTGGGTGAGCAGGTCCGCGAGCCGGACCACCTCGGCGTACAGCCCGTGCTCGACCACCTCCCGCTTGGCCTGCTCGACGACGTCCTCGAAGTCCTCGGTGACCCCGGTCACCTCGTGCAGCAGCGAGGTCAGCGGGTAGGCGCCCTGCGGGTCGACGAACAGGCCGCCGACGCGCAGGAGCGCGTCGTAGCCGGTGGTCCCGGCGCACGGCCAGTCCGCGGGTAGCTCCTCGGCGCCCTCGAGGATCTTCTCCACGACCACCCAGGAGCCGTCGGTGCGCTCATGCAGGCGACGCAGGTAGCCGCGCGGGTCGTACAGGCCGTCCGGGTGGTCGATGCGCAGCCCGTCCAGCCGACCGGCGGCCACGAGCTCGAGGAGCACCTCGTGGGTGGCGTCGAACACCTCGGGGTCCTCGACCCGGACGGCGGCGAGGGTGTCGACGTCGAAGAACCGCCGGTAGTTGAGCTCCTCGTCGGCCACCCGCCAGTACGCCAGCCGGTACCACTGGCGGCCGACGAGCTCGGCCATCGGCAGCGACTCGGTGCCCGGTCGGACCGGGAACACGTGGTCGTAGTAGCGCAGCAGCGGCTCGTCCCCGGACGTGTCCAGGCTCAGCTCGCCGTCCCCGAGCACCTGGCCGATCCGGCGTCCGAGCACCGGCATCAGCAGGGCGCTGTCGGGCACGGACCAGTCGACGTCGAACCAGGCGGCGAACGGCGACTCCGGGCCGTCGCGCAGCACCGACCACAGCGCCGCGTTGAGCCGTGCCGGGGTCGGGACGGCCATGTGGTTGGGGACGACGTCGGCGACCGCCCCGAGGGACCGCTCGTGCAGGGCGTCGACCAGTCGGTCGAACGCCGCCCGCCCACCGGCCTCCTCGTTGAGCCGGGAGTGGTCGACGACGTCGTAGCCGTGGGTGGAGCCGGGGGCGGGCTGCAGGATCGGCGACAGGTAGGCGTGCGAGACACCCAGCGCGTCGAGGTGGTCGACGACGGCGGCGGCGTCGTCGAACCCGAACTCCGGGCGGATCTGCAGCCGGTAGGTCGCGGTCGGCACCGGCCGTCCGGGCGCCGGGCGGTGCCTGGGGTCGCCGGTCACGCCCCGATCCCCTGCGGGTCAGCAGGCTGCGGGCGGGTGAGGACGACGACGCTGCGCGACTCGATGTCGGCCGTCGTCCCGGCCGGGAGCTTCTCGCCCTCGGCCAGGGAGTCGTCGGTGTCCAGGACCACGGTCCACTCGGCGCCGAACTCCTCGGGCGGGACCCGGAACTCGATGGCCTCCGGGGCTGCGTTGAACAGGATGAGGAAGGAGTCGTCGACGATCCGCTGGCCACGGGGGTCCGGCTCGGTGATGGCCTCGCCGTTGAGGAACACCGTCACTGCGCGGGCGTACCACGTCGTCCAGTCCTCGTCCGCCATCGGCTCACCGGTGGGGGTGAGCCACGCGATCTCCCCGAGCTCGCTCTCCCCCCCGTGCGCTGCCTCGCCGGCGAAGAACCGGCGCCGCCGGAAGACCGGGTGCTCGCGGCGCAGCCGCACCAGCCGGCGAGTGAACTCCAGCAGCTCGAGCTGGGTGTCGTCGAGGTCCCAGTTCACCCAGGCCAGCTCGTTGTCCTGGCAGTAGGCGTTGTTGTTGCCGCGCTGGGTGCGCCCGAGCTCGTCGCCGTGGGAGATCATCGGCACGCCCTGGGAGAGCAGCAGCGTCGTGAGGAAGTTGCGCTGCTGGCGGGCCCGCAGGGCCAGGACCTTCTTGTCGTCCGTCTCGCCCTCCACCCCGCAGTTCCAGGACCGGTTGTGCGACTCGCCGTCGGCGTTGCCCTCGCCGTTGGCCTCGTTGTGCTTCTCGTTGTACGAGACGAGGTCCCGCAGGGTGAACCCGTCGTGGGCGGTGACGAAGTTGATGCTCGCGATCGGCCGCCGGCCGTCCTGCTCGTACAGGTCGCTGGAGCCGGTGAGCCGAGAGGCGAACTCGGCGAGGGTGTGCGGCTCGCCGCGCCAGAAGTCCCGCACGGTGTCGCGGTAGCGGCCGTTCCACTCCGTCCACAGCGGCGGGAAGTTCCCGACCTGGTACCCGCCGTCGCCGACGTCCCACGGCTCGGCGATGAGCTTGACCTGGGAGACCACCGGGTCCTGCTGGACGAGGTCGAAGAACGCGCTCAGCCGGTCCACCTCGTGGAACTGGCGGGCCAGGGAGGACGCCAGGTCGAAGCGGAACCCGTCGACGTGCATCTCGCTGACCCAGTAGCGCAGTGAGTCCATGATCAGCTGCAGCACGTGCGGGTGGCGCATGAGCAGGGAGTTGCCGGTGCCCGTGGTGTCGAAGTAGTGGGCCTCGTCGCCGTCGACGAGCCGGTAGTACGCGGCGTTGTCGATCCCGCGGAAGCACAGCGTCGGCCCGAGGTGGTTGCCCTCGGCGGTGTGGTTGTAGACGACGTCGAGGATGACCTCGATCCCGGCGTCGTGCAGCGCCTTGACCATCGCCTTGAACTCCTGCACCTGCTGGCCGCGGTTGCCGGTGGAGGAGTAGGCGTTGTGCGGGGCGAAGAAGCCGATCGTGTTGTAGCCCCAGTAGTTGCTCAGGCCCTTGGACCGCAGGTGGGTGTCCTGCACGAACTGGTGCACCGGCATGAGCTCGATCGCGGTGATCCCGAGCGCGGTGAGATGGTCGATCATCGCCGGGTGCCCGATGCCCGCGTACGTGCCTCGGATGTCCTCCGGGACGCCGGGGTGGGTCATCGTCAGGCCCTTGACGTGCGCCTCGTAGATGACGCTCTCGTGGTACTCGTAGCGCGGGGGCCGGTCGGTGCCCCAGTCGAAGAACGGGTTGACCACGACGGAGAGCATCGTGTGCCCGAGGCTGTCGTCGTCGTTGAGCTCGTCGGGGTCGTCGAAGCGGTAGGAGAACAGCGACTCGTCGCCGTCTACCTGGCCCTCGATGGCCTTCGCGTACGGGTCCAGGAGCAGCTTCGCCGGGTTGCACCGGTGGCCCTTGTCGGGGGCGTACGGGCCGTGCACCCGGTAGCCGTACCGCTGGCCCGGGTGCACGCCGGGCAGGTAGCAGTGCCAGACGAAGCCGTCGACCTCGGTGAGCTCGACGCGCTCCTCGGTGAGGTCGTCGTCGATCAGGCAGAGCTCCACCCGCTCGGCAACCTCCGAGAAGAGAGCGAAGTTGGTGCCGGTGCCGTCGAACGTGGCGCCGAGGGGATAGGGGTGGCCGGGCCAGATCTGCATCAGGGTCTCTCGTCGTCCAGGAATGGGTGTGCCCACGGCGGCGCCCGGGGGCGCCGTCGGGGAGCCCCGCCATTGTGGGGCCTGCCGGACGGCGTCGCGCGCAGGACGGGGGGTGGCGGTTCAGACTCGCCGGAGTGCTACGGCGTCAGCCCGCAGTCGGGGAGGGTGCGCCCGGGTACGTCCGGGCACGCACGTGCTGGTGGGCGATACTGGGTTCGAACCAGTGACCTCTTCCGTGTCAAGGAAGCGCGCTACCGCTGCGCCAATCGCCCGAGTCGGTGGTGCCTGCTGCCGAGGTGGAGACGGGATTCGAACCCGTGTAGACGGCTTTGCAGGCCGTTGCCTCGCCTCTCGGCCACTCCACCGCGAGGCGGTCCCTCCTCGGAGGTGCCTCCGAGCGGACGACGGGACTCGAACCCGCGACCCTCACCTTGGCAAGGTGATGCGCTACCAACTGCGCTACGTCCGCACCGCCCCGGCCGGCGATCCAGCCGCCCGGTGTGCGACGGGAACTCTAACCGAGAGCCCGTCGGGGAGTCCAACCGGTGCCGGCTCGTGGCGCAGGGCAGGATGTCCGCGCTCGCCGACGGCTGCGGGCACGACCGGAGGAGGCCGGATGCAGGCTACGGACGGCGTCACCGTGTGGGTGGACGGGCTGCTCACCGACCCGGCGCACGCCCGGGTCCCCGCGCTCGACCACGGGTTCACCGTGGGCGACGGCGTGTTCGAGTCGTGCAAGGTCACCGGTGGTCAGGCGTTCGCCCTGACCCGGCACCTGCGCCGGCTCGCCCGCTCTGCCGCAGGCCTGGGTCTACCGGCCCCGGACGACGAGCTGGTGCGCTCCGCCGTCCGGGAGGTGCTCTCCGCCCGCCACGTCGAGCACGGGCGGCTGCGGATCACCTGGACCGGCGGGCCCGGCCCGCTGGGCTCAGACCGCGGCCCAGGTGGCCGCGACGGCACCCTCGTCGTGGCGAGTGTGCCGACCCCGCCGTGGCCCGCGCACGTCGCCGTCACCTCCGTGCCGTGGGTCCGCAACGAGCGCTCCGCGACCGCGGGCCTGAAGACCACCTCGTACGCCGAGAACGTCGTGGCTCTGCAGTACGCCGCCGCCCGGGGGGCCGCTGAGGCCCTGTTCAGGAACACTCGCGGCGAGTTGTGCGAGGGCACCGGCAGCAACGTCGTCGTGGCCGTCGACGGCGTCCTGGCCACCCCGCCGTTGGACTCCGGCTGCCTCGCCGGGATCACCCGTGAGCTGCTGCTCGAGTGGGCCGCCGACGAGGGGTTGCCGATCGAGGAGCGGGCCCTGCCCTTCACGGTCCTGGCGACCGCGCAGGAGGTGCTGCTGCTGTCCACCACCCGCGACGTCCAGGTCGTCGACGTGGTCGACGACCGTCCGCTGCGGCGCGGACCGCTCGGCGCGGCGGCCGTCGACCTGTTCGCGCGACGCAGCCTGGATTCGACGGACCCGTAGCCGTCAGCCGGCGAACAGCTCGGCGAGCTCGGCGTCCAGGTCGAGGTAGGCGGACTCGGTGCCGCTGGGCACAAGCTTCAGGGTGGTGGTGAGGAAGGCACGCAGGTCCGCCGCGTCCGCCTCGAGCACGGCGTGGCCGTCGGGGGAGGTCAGGGACAGCAGGACGAGGTCCTGGCCGGAGCCCCAGGACGGCCACACGTGGACGTCGCCCTCGCCGGTCGGGCGCGTCAGCCCGGTGATCAGCAGGTCGCGAGCGAAGACCCACTCCACCGTGACGCCGCCCCCGCCGAACGCCGCGGTCACGGCGAACGGGTCGTCGGTGCCGTAGCGGAGGGTCGCCCGCAGCGGGACCGTGCCGGCGTCCGGAACGACAAGTCTGAGCTCGAGCTCGGTGTCGACCTGGGTGGGCCGCAGATGGGACACGGGACTGCCTCCTGTGCGCGGGTGGAGCGGGTAGTCGGCTGGTTCCCGCGGCCGTCGGTGCCCAAACGCCATCGGCCCGGTCTTGACGGAGTCTTGACCGGGGGAGTCACCTGAACGGGGCAACCCGGACGTTGCGGTCGCTCGGTCAGTGCGAGTGACCTGCCGGTCACGGCGCGGCCTCCCGACGTTTCCCGACCGGCCGTAGGCTGGCCTGGTGGAGCAGCGCACCGACCTGCGACCTCGGGACCCGGGAGTCGAGGACGACGTGCGCCCGGCGGACGCCGACCGCGAGACCCGCCGCCAGCAGTGGTTGCGCCGCTGGGAGGAGCGCCACCGGCACGACCGGTGGGGTTGGCGGCGCCGGTTGCGCACGGACCCTCGTGCCTACCGGATCTACCGGATCGTCGTCGGTGTCGTCGGGACCCTGCTCGTCCTGCTCGGGGCCTCCACCGGCTGGCTGCCAGGCCCCGGCGGTATCCCGCTGACCCTGCTCGGGCTTGCCGTGCTCGCCAGTGAGTTCTTCTGGGCGCACCGGCTGCTCGGGTGGGCACGTGAGCGAGCCCACGAGTTCGCCGGGTGGACCCGCACACTGCCCCGGTGGGCCCGCGTCCTGGGCGCCGCGGCCACCTTCGTTGGGGTCGCCTCGGTGATCGTCCTCGGCCTGCTCGTCGGCTTCGGCGTCCCGGCCTGGGTCCCGGACGACGTCACGGCCTGGCTGGTCAGGCTGCCGGGTGTCGACTGACCCGGCTCGTCAGCGCGGCGCTCACCATCGGGTATGGTTCTGGCCGTCCCCAGGGCGATTGGCTCAGTGGTAGAGCGCCTCGTTCACACCGAGGAGGTCACTGGTTCGAACCCAGTATCGCCCACCTAGCGGAACGGCCCCAGCGTATCGCCCCGGCGTTCTACTTGGCCTCGGCAGAGGCCACCCCCATGGCGCTCGGTGGCCGTGACCGTGCGCTCGTGGTTGACACCCCGGCCAGGAGTGGCACTCTCGGTCCATGGAGTGGTTGTTCCTGGCAGCGGTGGCCCTGTTCCTGGGTGGCTGGTTCGTCGAGCGGCGCTGGCGACGGAGGCGAACCGAGAACCTGGGAGCGGGCTACGACGCGCACCGGGCGGCTCAACGTGACCACGCACCGCAGAGCAATCCCTCCGATCACCGCTACCAGGGTGGCATCTCGCAGCTGTAGCGAGACTTGCCTCGCGACCTGTGCGCACAGCTCGACCCTTTGCACACAGCTCACAGAATGCTGGGTCGAGCGCAGTTCTGCCGGCGTGTCGCGCCACCAACTCAGCAATCTGTGCGCCGGGCGGCGCGCGCTGGGGTGGCGGGATTGCATGATCACCAAGAGGGGGTCGAGTGGTCACCGGCGGGGGTGGTGACCGGTCTGGGACGGGGGGTCCGCGGAGCGGCGCGGGGCCCTTGTCGTGCCGGCACTAGCATCGCTGCGTCCACCACCGTCCACCGTCCCCACGACCGCCGTCCCCTCCACCGCTGTCCGTCGTCCCCCCGAGGAGAACCACCGTGCCTGCCCAGCTGACCGTGACCGTCGACGGCGACGAACGCGCGGTGGACCCGGGCACCACGGCGGCGGACCTGTACACCGGGCGCCCCGAGGTGGTCGTCGTCCGGGTCGGTGGCGAGCTGCGCGACCTGGCCCACGAGCTGGCCGACGGCGACGTCGTCGAGGCCGTCACCGTCGACTCCCCGGACGGGCTGGCGGTGCTGCGGCACTCCACCGCCCACGTCCTCGCCCAGGCGGTGCAGGAGGTGTTCCCGCAGGCGCGGCTCGGCATCGGCCCGCCGGTCCGCGACGGGTTCTACTACGACTTCGACGTCGCCGAGCCCTTCACCCCGGAGGACCTCAAGCGCCTCGAGAAGGTCATGCAGCGGATCGTCAAGGAGGGCCAGACGTTCCGCCGCCGGGTCGTCACCGACGAGCAGGCCCGCGCCGAGCTGCGCGAGGAGCCGTACAAGCTCGAGCTCATCGGGCTCAAGGGCTCCGGCGCCGCCGCGGAGGACGCCGCCGAGGGCGCCTCGGTCGAGGTCGGCGGCGGCGAGCTCACCATGTACGACAACGTGCGCCGGACCGGCGAGGTCGCCTGGAAGGACCTGTGCCGGGGTCCGCACCTGCCGTCCACCCGGCACATCGGCAACGGCTGGTCGCTCATGCGCACGGCGGCCGCCTACTGGCGCGGCAGCGAGAAGAACCCGCAGCTGCAGCGCGTGTACGGCACGGCCTGGCCGACGAAGGAGGAGCTCCTCGCCTACAAGGAGCGGCTCGCCGAGGCCGAGCGACGCGACCACCGACGGCTCGGCGCCGAGCTCGACCTGTTCTCCTTCCCCGACGAGATCGGCTCGGGGCTGCCGGTGTTCCACCCCAAGGGCGGCATCGTCCGGATGGAGATGGAGGACTACTCCCGCCGCCGGCACGTCGAGGTGGGCTACGACTTCGTCAACACCCCGCACATCACCAAGGCGCACCTGTTTGAGACCTCCCGGCACCTGGAGTGGTACGCCGACGGCATGTACCCGCCGATGCGGGTGGACGAGGAGCGCGACGGCGACGGCAACGTCACCCGGCAGGGGCAGGACTACTACCTCAAGCCGATGAACTGCCCGATGCACAACCTGGTCTACCGTTCCCGCGGCCGCTCCTACCGTGAGCTGCCGCTGCGGCTGTTCGAGTTCGGCGAGGTGTACCGGTACGAGAAGTCCGGTGTCGTGCACGGGCTGACCCGGGCCCGCGGCTTCACCCAGGACGACGCGCACATCTACTGCACCCGCGAGCAGATGAAGGACGAGCTGGGCTCCCTGCTCACCTTCGTCCTCGACCTGCTCAAGGACTACGGGCTCGAGGACTTCTACCTCGAGCTGTCCACCCGCGACCCCGAGAAGTCGGTCGGGGACGACGCCACCTGGGCGGAGGCCACCCGGACCCTCGAGGAGGTGGCGCTCGCCTCCGGGCTGGACCTCGTGCCCGACCCGGGGGGCGCCGCGTTCTACGGCCCGAAGATCTCGGTGCAGGCCAAGGACGCCATCGGCCGGACGTGGCAGCTGTCGACCATCCAGCTCGACTTCTTCGAACCCGAGCTGTTCGAGCTGGAGTACACCGCCTCCGACGGCTCGCGGCAGCGGCCAGTGATGATCCACCGGGCGCTGTTCGGGTCGATCGAGCGGTTCTTCGGCGTCCTGCTGGAGCACTACGCCGGCGCCTTCCCGCCGTGGCTCGCCCCGGTGCAGGTCGTCGGGATCCCGGTGGCCGCCGACTTCGTGCCCTACCTCCAGGACGTCGCCGCCCGGCTGCGGGCCCACGGCGTCCGGGTCGTGGTCGACGACTCCGACGACCGGATGCAGAAGAAGATCCGCACCCACACGAAGGACAAGGTGCCGTTCCTGCTCATCGCCGGCGCGGAGGACGCCGAGAAGGAGGCGGTGAGCTTCCGGTTCCGGGACGGCAGCCAGGACAACGGGGTGCCGGTCGAGCAGGCCGTCGAGCGGATCGTCGAGGCGATCCGGACCCGCGCCCAGGTGTGAGTCGATGACGGCCGGCGACGAGGACCAGGCTCCGGTGGTCGAGCCCGCGAGCGACCACGCGGGGGAGCCGGACGGCTTCCAGCGGCTGTGGACGCCGCACCGGATGGTCTACATCCAGGGCGAGGGCAAGCCGACCGGCCAGGGCGCCGGTGACGGCTGCCCGTTCTGCCGGATCCCCAGCCAGGACGACGAGCAGGGGCTGGTCGTGGCCCGCGGGACGGCGTGCTTCGTCGTCCTGAACCTCTACCCGTACAACCCGGGGCACCTCATGGTCGTGCCCTACCGGCACGTGGCCGACTACCGGGACCTCACCGAGGAGGAGACCGTCGAGGTCGCCCGGCTGAGCCAGACCGCGATGCAGGTGCTCACCGAGGTGTCCGCCCCGCACGGGTTCAACCTCGGCCTCAACCAGGGCGCGGTCGCCGGCGCCGGCATCGCCGCCCACCTGCACCAGCACGTCGTCCCCCGGTGGGGCGGCGACGCGAACTTCCTGCCCGTCGTGGCCCGCACCAAGGCGCTCCCGGAGATCCTCGGCGACACCCGGGCCCGCCTCGCCGCCGCCTGGCCCACCTGACCCCTCGATCTCTGGAGGCTTGTCGGGGTCTCCGGGCCCGGCGAGACCCCGGAAAGCCTCCAGAGATCGCGTGCGTGGGGGGCGCGTGGGCGGGGGGTCAGGCGGAGGCGGGTTGGGCGTCGAGGTCGGTGAGGCGGGCGACGACGTGCTGCGGGGCGGGGGCGTGCCGGCGGTACTCGCGGGTGAAGCTGCCGGTGCCGTGGGAGATGGACCGCAGGTCGATCGCGTAGCGGGTCAGCTCCAGGGCCGGCACCTCGGCGGTCACCCGGCTGCGCCCGTTGCCGATCGCGTCGGTGCCGGTCACCCGGCCACGACGGGTCGCCAGGTCGGACAGCACCGCCCCGACGTACTCGTCGTCGACGACGACGTCGACCTCGTCGACCGGCTCCAGCATGGTGATCCCAGCTTTGGCCGCGGCGTCCTTGAGCGCCAGCGCGCCGGCGGTCTGGAACGCGGCGTCGGAGGAGTCGACGCTGTGCGCCTTGCCGCCGACCAGGGTCACCCGCAGGTCGACGACCGGGTAGCCGGCCGCCAGGCCCTTGTCCATCTGGGCCCGCACACCCTTCTCCACGCTCGGGATGTAGTTGCGCGGTACCACGCCGCCGACGACCTTGTCGACGAACTCGAACCCGCTGCCCTCCGGCAGTGGCTCGACCTCGATGTCCACGACGGCGAACTGCCCGTGCCCGCCGGACTGCTTGACGTGCCGGCCGTGCCCCTCCGCGGGTCCGGCGAACGTCTCGCGCATCGCCACCCGGACGGGCTGGGTGCTGACCTCGACCCCGCTGCGGCGCAGCCGGTCGAGCAGGACGTCGAGGTGCCCCTCGCCCATCGTCCACAGCAGCATCTGGTGGGTCTCGGGGTTCATCTCCACCCGTACCGTCGGGTCCTCGGCCTGCAACCGGGCCAGCCCCTGGCTGAGCCGGTCCTCGTCGGAGCTGGTCAGCGCGGTGACGGCGACCGGCAGCAGCGGCTCCGGCATCACCCACGGCTCCATCAGCGCCGGCGCCTCCGGCGAGGACAGGGTGTCGCCCGTCTCCGCGCGGCTGAGCCGGGCGACTGCGACGATGTCGCCGGCGACCGCCTTCTCGATCGGCAGGAGCTTCCCGCCGAGCGGGCGGGAGACGGCCCCGGCGCGCTCGTCGGCGTCGTGGTCGGGGTGCCAGTCGCCGTCGGCGTCCCGGTGGCTGAACCGGCTGAAGTGACCGGAGACGTGGACCGGGACGTCGGGCAGCAGGGTGCCGGAGAACACCCGGACGAGCGAGACCCGGCCGACGTAGGGGTCGGTGGTGGTCCGCACCACCTCGGCCACGAGCGGCGCGTCGGGGTCGCAGGTGATCGCCTCGCGCGGTTCGCCGTCCGGGGTGGTGACCGCCGGCAGCGGGTGCTCCAGGGGCGAGGGGAACCCGCGCAGGATGAGCTCGAGCACCTGCTGGACGCCGAGGCCGGTGGTCGGCACCGCCGGCAGCACGGGGTGGAACGAGCCCCGGGCGACCGCCTTCTCCAGGTCGGTGACGAGGGTGTCGTAGGAGACCTGCTCCCCGGCCAGCCACCGCTCGAGCAGCGTGTCGTCCTCGGACTCCTGGATGATGCCCTCGATGAGGGCCGCCCGCGCGTCCTCGATCGCCTCCAGGTGCTCGGGGTCGGCGTCGCGGACGACGACGGTCCCGGTGGAGGACTCGTGCACCTTCTGGGACAGCTCGTGCACCTTTTGGGACAGCTCGTGCACCTTTTGGGACAGCAAGGAGATGAGGCCGGCCGGGGCGTCGTCGTCACCGAGGAGGGGCAGGTACAACGGCTGGACGCCGTCACCGAACACCCGTTGCGCGACGGCGACCATCGACTCGAAGTCACCGCGGGGCTGGTCGAGGTGGGTGACGACGACCGCCCGCGGCATGCCGACCGTCGCGCACTCCTCCCACAGCATCTGGGTCGGTCCGTCGACGCCGTCCACCGCCGAGACGACGAAGAGCGCGGCGTCCGCGGCCCTCAGGCCCGCCCGTAGCTCTCCGACGAAGTCGGGCCGTCCGGGGGTGTCGATCGCGTTGATCCGCACCCCCGCGTGCACGAAGGACGCCACCGACATCACGACGGAGTGCCCGAGGCGGCGTTCCACCTCTTCGTGGTCGGTCACGGTCGTGCCCTCGGTCACCGAGCCGGCCCGGGAGATGGTCCCGGACGCGGCCAGGAGCGCCTCGACGAGGGAGGTCTTGCCGCTGCCCGCGTGCCCGACGAGGACCACGTTGCGGGTCGTCGCCGGGCTGGACACGCCCCCGTCGAGGTCCGTGCGCGCTGCTGCCATACCGCCACCTCCAGCGTTCGGCGGCCCGGGACCGCCGGGCCGGTGCCGTCCATCCGAGCGCGGGACGTGCCGGAGCGCAAGGGGCCGCCGGTAGGCTTCGCGCCCGATGCTCAACCGCTACGCGCGCGCGTTCGTCACCCGGCTGGTCACCCCAGTCGCGGCTGGACTGCTGCGGGCGGGGATCAGCCCCGACGCCGTCACCGTCGTCGGCACCCTCGGGGTCACCGTGGGCGCGCTCATCTTCTACCCGCGCGGTGAGCTGTTCACCGGGACCTTGGTCATCACCGCCTTCGTGCTCGGCGACTTCCTCGACGGGACGATGGCGCGCCTGCAGAACCGGTCCTCGGCGTGGGGCGCGTTCCTCGACTCGACCCTCGACCGGGTCGCCGACGCGGCCGTGTTCGGCGGTCTCGTGCTGTGGTTCAGCGGGGCCGGGGACTCTGCCGTCACGGCGAACCTCGCGCTGCTGTGCCTCGTGCTCGGCTCCCTCGTGCCGTACGCCCGGGCCCGGGCCGAGGGCCTCGGGATGACCGCCAGCGGCGGCCTCGCCGAGCGGGCCGACCGGCTCGTTGCCGTGCTCGTGGCCACCGGCCTGGTCGGTCTCGGCCTGCCGACCGGGCTGCTCACCGTCGTCCTGGCCCTGCTCGCCGTCGCCAGCGCGTGGACGGTCGTGCAGCGGGTGCTCGCCGTGCGCCGCCAGGCCCTGGGCGCGAGCCGGCCGTGAGCGGACCGGTCGCGGTCCTGCGCCGGCGCGTCGCCGTGCTCGTCTACCGCGGCGGGTGGGCCGTCGTCCGGGTGCTGCCGGAGGGCCTGGCGCTGCGGCTGTTCGACGTCGTCGCCGACGTCGCCTGGTGGCGACGTGGGGCCGGGGTGCGCCGGCTCGAGGCGAACCTGCGCCGGGTCCGGCCCGACCTGGACGACGCGGGCCTGCGGGCGCTGAGCCGCGCCGGGATGCGCTCCTACCTGCGGTACTGGTGCGAGGCGTTCCGGCTGCCGACGTGGTCGCGCGAGCGGCTGCTCGCCACGGTCCGGACCGAGGACGACGCCCCGGTGCGTGCGGCGCTGGCCCGTGGCGGAGTCGTCATCGGCCTGGGGCACCAGGGCAACTGGGACCACGCCGGCGCCTGGTCGACCCTCGCGCTCGCCCCCGTCACCACCGTCGCCGAGCGGCTCGAGCCGGAGGAGGTCTTCACCGCGTTCCTGCGGTTCCGCGAGTCGCTGGGGATGACGATCCTGCCGCTCACCGGCGGCCCGCCGGTGTTCCCCGAGCTGCTGCGCCGGGTACGGCACGGGGCGTTCGTCCCGCTGCTCATGGACCGGGACCTGACGAGCAGCGGGGTCGAGGTCGAGATGTTCGGCGAACCGGCCCGGGTGGCGCCCGGACCGGCCGCGCTCGCGCTCGCCGCCGGCGTCCCGCTGTTCCCGGCGACCCTGCACTACGAGCCGGCCCCGCCGGGCAGCCCGGCCGCGGCGGCCGGCGCCCGGTGGCGGCAGGTCGTCCGGTTCCACCCCCAGGTGGCGGTGCCCGCCGACGGCGACCGGGCGCAGCGCGTCCGGGCGATGACCCAGGACTGCGTCGACGCCCTGGCCGCGGGCGTGCGGGCCCACCCCGAGGACTGGCACATGATGCAGCGGGTGTTCACCGCCGACCTCGACCCGGCCCGGCTCGCCGCCGGCCGCCCCGGCACGCACGCCGCGGGGGGAGCCCCGTGAGGGTCGGCATCGTCTGCCCCTACTCCCTGGACCAGCCGGGCGGGGTGCAGTTCCACGTCCGGGACCTCGCCGAGGCGCTCATCGCCCGGGGCCACGAGGTGTCCGTCCTCGCCCCCGCGGACGACGACACCCCCGTCCCGGCGTACGTCACCAGCGCGGGGGGCGCCGTCCCGGTGCCCTACAACGGCTCCGTGGCCCGGGTCGCGTTCGGTCCGGTCGCCGCCGCCAGGGTGCGCCGCTGGCTCGGCGAGGGCCGCTTCGACGTCCTGCACCTGCACGAGCCGATCGGTCCGAGCCTGTCCCTGCTTGCCCTGTGGGCGGCGACCGGACCGATCGTCGCCACCTGGCACATGGCCATCGTCCGCTCTCGCGCCTACCAGGCCGCCTACCCGCTCGTCCGGCCCAGCCTGGAGAAGGTGTCCGCCCGCATCGCCGTCAGCGAGGACGCCCGGCGCACGCTCGTCCAGCACGTCGGCGGGGACGCCGTCGTCATCCCCAACGGCGTGTTCGTCGACCGGTTCGCCACCGCCGCTCCCCGCCCGGAGTGGCAGGGCACGCCGCAGGCGCCGACGCTGGCCTTCCTCGGCCGGCTCGACGAGCCGCGCAAGGGGTTCGAGGTGCTGGCCGCTGCCCTGCCGCGGCTGCGCGAGCGGGTGCCCGGGGTCCGGGTGCTCGTCGCCGGGCGCGGCGACGTCGACGCGGCCCGCCGCCGCTGCGGCCCGCACGCCGAGGCCGTCACCTTCCTCGGCGCGGTGAGCGAGTCCGACAAGGCGTCGCTGCTGCGCTCGGTCGACGCCTACGTCGCCCCGCACACCGGCGGGGAGAGCTTCGGCATCGTCCTGGTCGAGGCGATGAGCGCCGGCACCTGCGTCGTGGCCAGCGACCTCGGCGCCTTCCGCCGGGTCCTCGACGACGGCCGGTTCGGCGTCCACTTCCCGGTCGGGGACGCCGACGCGCTCGCCGACGCGGTCACCGACGTCCTCGGCGACCCCGACCGGCGGCGGGCGCTCACGGCCGCCGCCCAGGTCGCCGTCCGGCGCTACGACTGGTCCCGGGTCACCGCCGAGATCCTCACCGTCTACGAGATGGCGATGGCCGGCGACGTGGGGGTTCGTGAGGACCCGGGGATCCGGGCCCTGCTGGCTCGGTGGCGGTCGACGTGACCCCGGACTGGGTCGCCGTCGTGCTGGCGGTCGTCGTCGTCCTCGTCGCGCTCGCCTGGTACCTCACCTGGTCCGCCGGCCGGCTGGACCGGTTGCACCACCGGGTGCAGGGCGCCCGCGGCGCCCTGGGCAACCAGCTGCTGCGCCGGGCCGCGGCCGCCGCCGACCTCGCGTCGTCCGGGGTCCTCGACCCGGCCAGCTCGGTGCTGCTCGCCGCGGCCGCCGGCGAGGCGCTCGAGGCGGCCGAGGAGGAGGGCCTGGACCCGCAGGCGCCGCTGGACCGGGACCTGGCCCGGCGTGAGGCCGCCGAGTCCGACCTGTCCCGGGTGCTGCGGGCCACCCTCGGCGACCCGGACGTCGTCCGGACGCTGCGCGCGGACCCGGTCGGCACCGACCTCCTCGATGCCCTGGACGCCGCCTGCCTGCGGGTCGTGCTGGCCCGGCGGTTCCACAACGACGCGGTGTGGCAGGCCCAGCGGGTGCGCGGCAAGCGGGTGGTCCGCTGGACCCGGCTCGCGGGGCGGGCACCGATGCCGCAGACCGTGGAGATCGACGACGAGCCGCCGGACCTCAGCGGCGTCTGACGAGGAACGGCACTGCCGGGCCTACCATGGACGACGAACCCGTTCCCGCGCGTCCGAAGAGGTCGAGAGTGTCCACCGAGCAGCAGCAGCCCGCCACCACCGAGTCCGGCGCCGTCGTCGGTACCGCGCGCGTCAAGCGCGGGATGGCGGAGATGCTCAAGGGCGGCGTCATCATGGACGTCGTCACCCCGGAGCAGGCGAAGATCGCCGAGGACGCCGGTGCGGTCGCCGTGATGGCGCTCGAGCGGGTGCCGGCGGACATCCGGGCGCAGGGCGGTGTCGCCCGGATGAGCGACCCGGACCTCATCGACGGGATCATCGAGGCGGTGTCGATCCCGGTGATGGCCAAGGTCCGGATCGGTCACTTCGTCGAGGCGCAGGTGCTGCAGAGCCTCGGCGTCGACTACGTGGACGAGTCCGAGGTCCTCACCCCGGCCGACTACGAGCACCACATCGACAAGTGGCAGTTCACCGTCCCGTTCGTCTGCGGTGCGACGAACCTGGGTGAGGCGCTGCGCCGGATCACCGAGGGTGCGGCGATGATCCGCTCCAAGGGCGAGGCCGGCACCGGTGACGTCTCGAACGCCACCGGGCACATGCGCAAGATCCGTGCCGAGATCAACCGGCTGCGGTCGATGAGCCGCGACGAGCTGTTCGTGGCGGCCAAGGAGCTGCAGGCGCCCTACGAGCTGGTCAAGGAGGTCGCCGAGGCCGGCCGGCTGCCCGTCGTCCTGTTCACCGCCGGCGGCATCGCCACCCCCGCCGACGCGGCGATGATGATGCAGCTCGGCGCCGAGGGCGTCTTCGTCGGCTCGGGCATCTTCAAGTCCGGCAACCCCGCCGAGCGGGCCGCCGCGATCGTCAAGGCCACCACGTTCTACGACGACCCGGACGTCCTGGCCAAGGTGTCCCGCGGCCTCGGCGAGGCGATGGTCGGCATCAACGTCGACGCCGTCCCGGAGCCGCACCGCCTCGCCCAGCGTGGCTGGTGACCCCGCCCGACAATCCCCTCCCCGTGATCATGCAATCCCGCCACCCTGCACGCCCCTAGCGCCCGCTTCGCCACAGCATTCGGGGCTCTCCAGAATGCTGGGTTGTCGGCACGACACGCGGCGTGTTGCGCCAACAACCCAGCATTCTGCGAGGGGCGAGGGGCGAGGGGCGTCAGGTGACGGTGGCGCGGTGGGCGAACCGCGGGTCGGTGTGCTCACGGGCCGCCAGCACGTCCCGCAGGGCAGTGGCCGCGGCCAGGCAGTCGCCGTGCGTGACGTACAGCGGCGCGAACCCCAGCCGGACGACGTCCGGCTCGCGGAAGTCCCCGACGACCCCGCGGGCGATCAGCGCCTGGACCACCGCGTAGGCGTCCGGGTGGCGCAGGGACACTTGTGACCCGCGGCGCCCGGCGTCCCGGGGGGTCAGCACCTCGACGTCCGGGACGAGCGCGTCCAGGCACCCGATGAAGAACGACGTCAGCGACACCGACTGCTGCCGCACGTCCGCCGTCGCCAGCCCGTCGAAGGCGGTGAGCGCCGCCTCCAGTGCCAGCAGCGACAGCAGCGGGGGAGTGCCCACCCGTCCGCGCGCCACACCCTCGGCCGGTTCGTAGTCGCTCACCATCGCGAACGGCCGGGCGTGTCCGTTCCAGCCGGACAGCGGCTGGTCGAAGGCGTCCTGGTGGCGGGCGGCGACGTAGAGGAATGCCGGGGCACCCGGACCGCCGTTGAGGTACTTGTACCCGCAGCCGACGGCGAGGTCGACGCCGTCGGCGTCCAGGCGCACCTCCAGCGCGCCGGCGGAGTGGCACAGGTCCCACATCGCCAGCGCCCCGACGTCGTGCGCGGCCCGGGTCAGCGCCGGCACGTCCCACAGCTCACCGGTGCGGTAGTCCACGTGGGAGAGCGCGACGAGTGCTACCTGCTCACCGCGTTTGGCGAGCACCGCCGGCACGTCCGGCGGGGACGCGAGCACGACGTCCAGGTCGGCGAGCCGGGCTGCGCCCTGCAGCACGTACAGGTCGGTGGGGAAGGAGCCCGGGTCGGTGACGACGACCCGCCGGCCGGGGCGCATCCGCGCTGCGGCGACGTAGCACTTGAACAGGTTGACCGAGGTGGAGTCGGTGACGACGACCTGACCGGGGGCGGCCCCGACGAGGCGCCCGACGGCGTCCCCGACCCGGGTCGGAGCCCCCCACCAGTCCGCGGTGTTCCACGAGGCGATGAGGTCGTGGCCCCACTGTCGGCGGACGACGTCCTCGACGGCCGCCTGGACGCCGCGGGGCAGGGCGCCCAGGGAGTTGCCGTCGAGGTAGACGACACCGTCGGGCAGCTCGAAGCGGTCCCGGACGCCGGCGAGCGAACCGGCGGCGTCCAGCTCGGCGGCCCGGCCGGCCAGGTGCTGGGGTGTGCTCACCGGCCGCACCCTAGACGCCGCCTAGGCTGTCCCGACGTGACCTCCTCCGGCCGAACCCGCCCGACCGTCGGCGTCCTGGCCCTGCAGGGCGACGTCCGTGAGCACGTGCGGGCGCTGACCGAGCTGGGCGCGGACGCCGTCCCGGTCCGCCGGCCCGGCGAGCTCGAGGCCGTCGACGCGCTCGTGCTGCCCGGCGGGGAGTCCACGACGATCGACAAGCTGGCCCGCGCCTTCGACCTCGCCGAGCCGCTGCGTCGCCGGATTGCCGACGGCATGCCGGCCTACGGCTCGTGCGCCGGGATGATCCTGCTCGCCGACCGGCTTGTCGACGCCATCGACGGCCAGCAGACCTTCGGCGGGCTCGACGTGCTCGTGCGGCGCAACGCCTTCGGCCGCCAGGTCGAGTCCTTCGAGGAGGACCTCGACGTCGCGGGCGTGGACGGCGGCCCGGTCCGGGCCGTGTTCATCCGGGCCCCCTGGGTCGAGGAGGCCGGTCCGGACGTCGAGGTGCTGGCGAGCGTCCGCACCGGACCGGCCGCCGGGCGGGTGGTCGCCGTCCGGCAGGGCGGGCTGCTCGCCACCTCCTTCCACCCCGAGGTGACCGGGGACCTGCGGGTGCACGCGCTGTTCGTCGACATGGTCCGCGAGCGACTCGGGTGAGCACCGGCCGCGACTGCCGGCGATAGCATCGACCCCCGCTGCACGAGACCGAGGGAGATTCATGTCCGGCCACTCCAAGTGGGCCACCACGAAGCACAAGAAGGCGGTTGTCGACGCCAAGCGCGGCAAGATGTTCGCCAAGCTGATCAAGAACATCGAGGTGGCTGCTCGCACCGGCGGCGGTGACCCGGCGGGCAACCCCACGCTCTACGACGCCATCCAGAAGGCGAAGAAGTCCTCGGTCCCCAACGACAACATCGACCGGGCCGTCAAGCGCGGGTCCGGCGCGGAGACCGGCGGAGCGGACTACCAGACGATCATGTACGAGGGGTACGGCCCCAACGGTGTCGCCGTGCTCGTCGAGTGCCTCACCGACAACCGCAACCGTGCGGCGTCCGACGTCCGGGTCGCCTTCACTCGCAACGGCGGCACGATGGCCGACCCGGGCAGCGTGTCGTACCTGTTCACCCGCAAGGGCGTCGTCCTCGTGCCCAAGGACGGCCTGGGCGAGGACGACGTGCTGGCTGCCGTCCTGGACGCCGGGGCCGAGGAGGTCAACGACCTTGGTGACGCCTACGAGGTGGTCAGTGAGGCGACCGACGTCGTCGCCGTGCGCACGGCGCTGCAGGACGCCGGGATCGACTACGACTCCGCGGAGGTGCAGTTCGTCCCGGCCACCCAGGTCGAGCTGGACGCCGAGGGCGCACGGAAGATCTTCCGGCTCATCGACGCCCTCGAGGACAGCGACGACGTCCAGAACGTCTACGCCAACTTCGACGTCCCGGACGACGTGATGGCCGAGGTCGACGCGGACTGACCTGCCCGGGTGGCGGGATTGCATGATCACGGCGGGGTTGGGGGGGCTGGCGGGTCGTGCGGGGTGGCGGGATTGCATGATCACGAAGAGGGTTGGGGGCGGGTGTGTCCGCGCGCCTGCGGGTCGTCGTCGGGGGCGGGTGCGAGAGTGGGCCGGTGCGCGTCCTGGGAGTCGACCCCGGCCTGACCCGGTGCGGTCTGGGCGTCGTCGACGGCCGGGCCGGACGGCGGGCCCGGCTGGTCGCCGTCGACGTGGTGCGCACCCCCGCGGACGCTGGACTCGAGATGCGGCTGCTCGCCGTCGCCGAGGTGATCGAGGCCTGGCTGGACCGGCACGCCCCCGACGTCCTGGCCGTCGAGCGGGTGTTCAGCCAGCAGAACGTCCGCACGGTGATGGGCACCGCGCAGGTCTCCGGGGTCGCCCTGCTCGCGGCCGCCCGCCGCGGGGTGCCGGTGGCGCTGCACACCCCCAGCGAGGTCAAGGCCGCCGTCACCGGGGACGGCCGGGCCGGCAAGGAGCAGGTCGCCGCGATGGTGACCCGGATCCTCGACCTGCCGGCGACGCCCCGCCCGGCGGACGCCTCCGACGCCCTCGCGCTCGCCGTCTGCCACCTGTGGCGCGGCTCGGCGCCGACCGCCGTCGCCGGCCACAGCGGCGCGCCGACCGCGGCGCAGTCGGCGTGGGCCCAGGCCGTGGCCGCCACCCGCCGGCGGTGAGAGGTCCCCGGCGCGTCGGGCGTGACGCCGGCCGCGGCCGCTGGCTACGGTGGACGACGTCGTACAGGTGTTCGGCAGGGGAGGATCGATGATCGCGTCGGTGCGGGGCCGGGTGCTGCAGGTCCGGCTCGACTCGGCGGTGCTCGAGGTCGGCGGCGTCGGCCTGCTCGTCCAGGCCACGCCGGCGACGCTGGCCGAGCTGCGCACCGGGACGGAGGCGGTGCTGCACACCTCGCTCGTCGTCCGGGAGGAGTCGCTGACCCTGTTCGGGTTCACCGCCGCCGACGACCGGGACGTGTTCGAGAGCGTGCAGACCGTGTCCGGCATCGGTCCGCGCCTGGCACTGGCGATGCTCGCCGTGCACACCCCCGAGGGGCTGCGCCGGGCGGTGGCCGAGGAGGACCTCGCGGCCCTGCAGCGGGTCCCCGGCATCGGCCGCAAGGGCGCCCAGCGGATCGTGCTCGAGCTCGGTGACCGGCTCGGTCCGCCGTCCCAGGGCGCCTCGCCGGCACCGGCCGATGACGCCGGAGCGAGCCCGGACGCCGGGCACGGCCAGGTCGTCGATGCGCTCGTCGGGCTCGGCTGGAACCTCAAGCAGGCCCAGGACGCCGTCGCCGCGGTGAGCGGGCCGGACGGCGCGGCGGGTCCGGACACGCCGGCCCTGCTGCGGGCCGCGCTGCGGCACCTGGGGCGGAGCTGATGGGCGGCGCAGGGTTCTCCGACGGCGCCAGGTTCTCCGACGGCGCCAGGTTCTCCGACGGCGCCAGGTTCTCCGACGGCGCCAGGTTCTCCGACGGCTCGGTCGAGGTGGACCTGCCCGAGGGCGCCGGCGCCGGCACCGCTGACGGCACCGCTGACGGCACCGTGGACGACGGCGACCACGACCTGGGCACCCGGCGGCCGGCGTCCGACCGGGTCGTCACCCCGGGCGCGGACGACGCCGAGCGGGCGGCGGAGGCGGCCCTGCGGCCCAAGCGCCTGACGGACTTCGTCGGGCAGCGGGTGGTCCGTGAGCAGCTCTCCCTGGTCCTGGAGGCGGCTACCCGGCGCCGCCGCGCACCGGACCACGTCCTGCTGTCCGGTCCGCCCGGACTCGGCAAGACCACCCTCGCGATGATCATCGCGAGCGAGCTCGGTGCGTCGCTGCGGATGACGAGCGGTCCGGCGATCCAGCACGCCGGCGACCTGGCCGCGGTGCTGTCCTCGCTGGAGGAGAACGAGGTGCTGTTCCTCGACGAGATCCACCGGATGGCCCGCCCGGCCGAGGAGATGCTCTACGTCGCGATGGAGGACTTCCGGGTCGACGTCATCGTCGGCAAGGGGCCGGGGGCCACCGCGATCCCGCTCAACCTGCCGCCGTTCACCCTCGTCGGGGCCACCACCCGCTCCGGTCTGCTGCCTGCGCCGCTGCGGGACCGGTTCGGCTTCACCGGCCACCTCGACTTCTACGAGCCGGACGAGCTGCGTCAGGTGCTCAAGCGCTCGGCCGAGCTGCTCGACGTCCCGCTGACCGAGGCCGGTGCCGTCGAGATCGCCCGCCGTTCGCGGGGCACACCACGGGTCGCCAACCGGCTGCTGCGCCGGGTGCGGGACTGGGCGCAGGTGCGCGGTGACGGCCGGGTCGACGTCGGCGCGGCCCGTGCGGCGCTGGCGGTCTACGAGGTGGACGAGCTCGGGCTCGACCGGCTCGACCGCGGGGTGCTGCAGGCGCTGTGCACCCGGTTCGGTGGCGGACCGGTCGGGCTGTCGACGCTCGCGGTGACCGTGGGGGAGGAGCCGGAGACGGTGGAGACGGTCGCCGAGCCGTACCTCGTCCGTGAGGGGCTCATCGGCCGGACGCCGCGAGGGCGGATCGCCACCCCGGCGGCGTGGCGGCACCTGGGCCTGCGACCGCCGCGGGGGTCTGCCGCGGCCCAGCTCGACCTCGACCTGGACATCGACGAGCTGGGCATAGGCGACGGCATCGACGACCTGGACGACGGCATCGACGACCTGGACGTCGGCATCGCCGGGCAGGAGGGCGACTGAGCCGGCGCCGGGCCGGCCCGACGCGCCGAGGAGGGGCGTCGTTGTCCGCGCTCGCCGGCCTCGCCTAGACTCCCCGGGGCCGCCGACCGTCGCGGACCCGCGTCGCCGGGTGCCGCGGGACCGTCCGATGACTGGGACGGCGACCCGACGACGCACACGAACGGGGCGCGCCCGCGCCCCGAAGGGACGTGACTGACCTCCATGGGTATCGAGCTGCTCATCCCGCTGCTCCTGCTGCTGCCGCTGCTGCTGATCACGATGCGCACGCGTCGTCAGCAGCGCGAGATGGCCCAGATGCAGCAGCGGCTGACCCCCGGCCAGGAGGTCATGACGACCTCCGGCGTGTTCGGCACCGTGCGCGGGGTCGACGGTGACCGGGTCAGCGTCGAGGTCGCCCCCGGCGTCACCACGCAGTGGGCCCGCCAGGCCATCGCTCGCATCCTCACGCCGCCCTCGCCCGGAGACTCCCCGGACGCCGGCAGCTCCCCGGACGCCGGCAGCTCGCCGGACGCCGGCACGAGCCCGGGGCGCTGAGGTGGCCAACCGCGCTCCTGGCTCCCGCCCCGGGCGGACCCTCGGCGCGCTGGGGCTGCTCGTCCTGGTGATGGCGGGCACCTTGTTCGCGGGCATCCGCTGGTCGGACGCGAGCCTGGCGCCCAAGCTCGCGCTCGACCTCGCCGGCGGCACCCAGATCGTCCTCACCCCGGTCGTCGAGCCCGGGCAGGGCGAGATCACCGACCAGACCATCGACGACGCCATCGCGATCATCCGGCAGCGGGTCAACGCCTCCGGTGTGTCCGAGGCGGAGGTCTCCAGCCAGGGTGGCCGCAACATCGTCGTCGAGCTGCCGGGCTCCCCGGAGGAGCAGGCGCAGGCCCGGGAGCTGGTCCGGCAGTCCGCGCAGATGCGGTTCCGCCCCGTGCTCGTCGAGGCGGCCGCGCTGCCCCCCCAGCCGGAGCCCACCGCGGAGCCCACCGCGGAGCCCACCGGGGAGCCGACTGCAGAGCCCAGCGGCGACCCGACGACGACGCCGACCGGCGAGCCCACCGGGACGCCGACGCAGGGTGCGACGTCCGAGCCGGACGCCACGATCGCGCCGGCGCCGACCGCGACGACCGACCAGCGGGCCGTGCCCCGGCACCTGGGCGCCGCCGGCACCCCGACCACGCCCGCGACCCCGGCACCGACCGGTGAGCCGGCGGACCAGACCGCCACCGAGGGAGCTCCCGGCGAGGAGGCTCCCGCGCCTGAGCCCACCAGCCCGAGCGACCTGGCCTGGATCACCCCGGAGATCCAGCAGCAGTTCGCCGAGCTCGACTGCACCGACGAGAGCAACCTGACCGGCGGCGCCGCCGACGACCCCACCCAGCCGCTCGTCACCTGCTCCCAGGACGGGCTCGCCAAGTACATCCTCGGCCCGGTCGAGGTCGAGGGCACGAACATCGCCTCGGCCGAGGCCGGTCTGGCCGTCACCGCCCAAGGCGTGCAGACGAACACGTGGGTCGTCCAGCTGGAGTTCGACGACGAGGGCGCCGAGGCGTTCCGGGAGACCACCGAGCGGCTCGTCACCCTGCCCCCGCCGCAGAACCAGTTCGCCATCGTCCTGGACGGGCTCGTCGTGTCCGCCCCCAGGGTCAACGAGCCGATCCCCACCGGCCAGGCTGAGATCAGCGGGTCGTTCGACCAGGAGAGCGCGCAGACCCTCGCCAACCAGCTGAAGTTCGGCGCGCTGCCGATCTCGTTCCAGGTCGAGACCGAGGACCAGATCTCCGCGCTGCTCGGCTCCGAGCAGCTCCAGCGAGGCCTGCTCGCCGGCGTCATCGGCCTCGGCCTCGTCGTCGTCTACTCCGTGCTGCAGTACCGGGCCCTGGGCCTCGTCACCGTCGCCAGCCTCCTGCTCGCCGGGCTCATCACCTACCTGGCCATCGCCCTGCTGTCCTGGTACCAGGGGTACCGGCTCAGCCTGCCCGGTGTCGCCGGGCTGATCGTCGCCATCGGCATCACCGTCGACTCGTTCATCGTCTACTTCGAACGGGTCCGCGACGAGGTCCGGGAGGGTCGCAGCCTCATCGTCGCGGTGGAGAACGGCTGGAAGCGCGCCCGGCGGACCATCCTTGCCTCGGACTCGGTGAACTTCCTCGCCGCCGTCGTGCTCTACCTGCTCGCCGTCGGCGGCGTCCGCGGGTTCGCCTTCACCCTGGGCCTGACGACCCTCATCGACCTGCTCGTCGTCGTCATGTTCACCCACCCGGTGCTCGTGCTGCTGGCCAGGACGAAGTTCTTCGGCGGAGGGCACCGGCTCTCGGGCTTCGACGCCGAGCACCTCGGACGCACCGTCGCCTACGCCGGTCGTGGCCGGGTCCGCCAGCCCGGCCGGGGCCGGCGGGCACCCGCCGCGCCGGACCAGCCGCGGATGACCCTCGCCGAGCGCAAGGCCGCGCAGCGCAAGGCCGAGCAGGAGCGCGCCGCTCAAGAGCAGGCGACTGCTCAGGAGCAGCCGGCCGCGCAGGAGCAGTCTGAGCCCGAGAACGCCGGCAGCAGCCGGGCGAAGGAGTCCTGAGCCATGCCGAGCTTCGCCCAGTGGGGCAACGAGCTGTACACCGGCCGCCGGTCCTACAACATCGTCGGACGACGCAACCTCTGGTACGGCATCGGGATCACCATCTTCGTGCTGTCCCTGCTGCTCCTGCTGGTCAAGGGGCTCAACCCCGGTATCGAGTTCCGGGGCGGGTCGGAGTACCGGATCAGCGGCGTCGAGCAGACCGCGGAGACCCCGGCGGTGGACGCCGTCGAGGACGTCCTCGGCACCGGCCAGGTGCCGCGGGTGTCGGTGATCGGTGACGACACCGTGCGGGTGCAGACCGAGCGGCTGGACGACGAGCAGACCGACGAGCTGCGCACGGCGCTGGCCGACGCCTACGACGTCGACGCCGGTGCGGTGACGTCCTCGTACGTCGGCGCGACGTGGGGGGAGGACGTGACGAGCAAGTCGCTGCGCGCACTCGTCATCTTCCTCGTCCTCGTCGGGGTCGGTCTGGCGCTGTTCTTCCGCAACTGGGAGATGGCCGTCGCCGCGCTCGTCGCCCTGCTGCACGACGTCGTGGTCACCGTCGGCATCTACGCCCTCATCGGCTTCGAGGTCACCCCGGCCACCGTCATCGGGTTCCTCACCATCCTGGGCTACTCCCTCTACGACACGGTCGTCGTGTTCGACAAGGTCCGGGAGAACACCCGGCACGTGCTGACCGTCAGCCGCCGCACCCTGGCCGAGGCGGCGAACCTCGCCGTCAACCAGACCCTGGTGCGCTCCATCAACACCTCGGTCGTCGCGCTGCTCCCCGTCGGCTCGATCCTGTTCATCGGCGCCTTCCTGCTCGGGGCCGGCACGCTCAAGGACATCGCGCTCGCCCTGTTCGTCGGGCTCATCGTCGGGACGTACTCCTCGATCTTCCTCGCCACCCCGCTGTGGGTGCACCTGCGCAGCCGGGACCCCGAGGTGCAGGAGCAGGCCCTGCGGGTCCGGGCCCGTCGCTCCTCGGAGGCGCGCCAGGGCGCGGGCGCGGCGGCCACCGCGGACGCCCCGGCCGCCGCCGGTGGACCGGCCACCGCCGCCAGCACCGCCACCCCCGGCAGCACCGCCACGGCCGTCGCCGACCGGCCCGACCGGCCCGACCGGCCAGACCGGCCAGACCGGCCCGACCAGTCCGGCGGCCGCCGGGAGAGCGGCGGCCAACGGGCCCAGCCTCGTCGCAACCGCCGAGGCCGGCGGTGAGCACCACCCGGGAGCAGGCGCTGCTGGCCCGGATCCGCGACGTCCCGGACTACCCCCAGCCCGGTGTCCTGTTCAAGGACATCACCCCGTTGCTGGCTGACCCGGGGACGTTCCGGGCGAGCATCGAGGCGCTCGCCGACCTCGTGCCCCCCGGCACCGAGGCGGTCGCCGGGATCGAGGCGCGCGGCTTCGTCCTGGCCGCGCCGCTCGCGCTGCACCTCGGCGTCGGGTTCGTGCCCGTGCGCAAGGCCGGCAAGCTGCCCTCGGACGTCGTCGCGGAGGTCTACGACCTGGAGTACGGGTCGGCGGAGATCGAGGTGCACGCCGACGCCTTCCCGGACGGGCAGCGGGTCGTCCTCGTCGACGACGTGCTGGCCACCGGCGGCACCGCGGTGGCGGCCTGGGACCTGCTCGAGCGGGCGGGGGCGCACGTCGTCGGCGTCCGGTGCCTGATGGAGATCGAGGCGCTGCGGGGGCGGGAGAAGCTCGCCGGCCGGGACGTCGTGAGCGTCCTGAGCGTGTAGCCGTAGACTACTGGTCTCACGACGTCCCGCTGTGGCGGGACCAGGAGGTCAGGTGCCCGACGAGGTGGTTACGCGCAACCCGGCGGCCGTCAGCCCGCCCGAGGCCCTGCTGCGCCCGTCGGAGCCCGTGGACGCCGTCGCCCCCGTGATCTCGACCGCGGACACCGTGGCCCCCGAGACCGCCACCTCTGACACCGCCGCCTCTGACACCGCTGCGGCACCTGCCGGGGCACGGCCGGCCGGCGGCTCGTCGTCCGGGGCGCCCGTCCGTCCCGTCGAGACCGGCGGGGTCGGCCTCAAACGGCGGCTGGCCCGACTCGGGCGGCACTCCACCACCGTCTCCCCGGTGCTCGAGCCGCTGCTGCGCTCGGTGCGGGCCAACCACCCGAAGGCCGACGTGTCCGTCCTCGAGCGCGCCTACGCCGTCGCCGAGCAGGCCCACCGCGGGCAGCGCCGCAAGAGCGGGGACCCCTACATCACCCACCCGGTCGCGGTCGCGACCATCCTCGCCGAGCTCGGGATGACACCGGCGACGCTGGCGGCCGCCCTCCTGCACGACACCGTCGAGGACACCGACTACACGCTGGACAAGCTCCGCGCCGACTTCGGCGAGGAGATCGCGATGCTCGTCGACGGGGTGACCAAGCTCGACAAGCTCACCTACGGCGACGCCGCGCAGGCCGAGACCGTCCGCAAGATGGTCGTCGCGATGGCCCGGGACATCCGGGTGCTGGTGATCAAGCTGGCGGACCGGCTGCACAACGCCCGCACGTGGCGGTACGTCTCGCCGGACGCCGCGCAGCGCAAGGCCCGCGAGACCCTGGAGATCTACGCCCCGCTCGCGCACCGGCTGGGCATGAACACCATCAAGTGGGAGCTGGAGGACCTGTCGTTCGCCACGCTCTACCCGGGCGTGCACGACGAGATCGTCCGCCTCGTCGCCGAGCGCGCGCCCGCCCGCGAGGAGTACCTCAACGGGGTCCGTGAGCAGATCGCCGCCGACCTGCGCGACTCGCGGATCAAGGCGGTGGTCACCGGGCGGCCGAAGCACTACTACTCGGTGTACCAGAAGATGATCGTGCGGGGTCGCGACTTCGCCGACATCTACGACCTCGTCGGCGTCCGGGTGCTCGTCGACACGGTCCGGGACTGCTACGCCGTCCTCGGGGCCCTGCACGCCCGGTGGAACCCGGTGCCGGGGCGGTTCAAGGACTACATCGCGATGCCCAAGTTCAACATGTACCAGTCGTTGCACACGACGGTCATCGGGCCCGGCGGCAAACCGGTCGAGATCCAGATCCGCACCCACGACATGCACCGCCGCGCCGAGTACGGCGTGGCCGCGCACTGGAAGTACAAGGACCGTGCGGTCGCCGGGGGCAAGCCGGGGGAGACCGGCAGCACCGGCTCGGTCAACGACATGGCGTGGCTGCGCCAGCTGTTGGACTGGCAGCGCGAGACCGAGGACCCCGGAGAGTTCCTCGACTCGCTGCGCTTCGAGATGAACGCCCGGGAGGTGTACGTCTTCACCCCCAAGGGCGCCGTCGTCGCACTGCCCTACGGCTCCACCCCGGTCGACTTCGCCTACGCCGTGCACACCGAGGTGGGGCACCGGACGATGGGCGCCCGCGTCAACGGCCGGCTCGTGCCGCTGGAGTCCCAGCTCGACAACGGCGACGTCGTCGAGGTGCTGACGTCCAAGGTCGAGGGCGCCGGCCCGAGCCGGGACTGGCTGACGTTCGTCAAGAGCCCGCGGGCCCGCAACAAGATCCGGCAGTGGTTCTCCAAGGAGCGCCGCGAGGAGGCGATCGAGCAGGGCAAGGACGCCATCGCCAAGGCGATGCGCAAGCAGCACCTGCCACTGCAGCGGCTGATGTCGCACGAGTCGCTCGTCGCCCTGGCCACCGAGATGCGCTACCAGGACGTGTCGGCGCTGTACGCGGCCGTCGGCGAGGGCCACGTGTCGGCCGGGCACGTGGTGGAGCGGCTCGTCGCCGCCCTCGGCGGCGCGGACGGCGCGGAGGAGGACCTCGCCGAGGCGACGCTGCCGACGAAGGGCCCTCGCCGCCCCCGCACCGGTGACCCGGGCGTGGTCGTCAAGGGCGCCGACGACGTGTGGGTCAAGCTGGCCCGCTGCTGCACACCGGTGCCCGGCGACCCGATCATGGGCTTCGTCACCCGCGGGCACGGCGTGTCGGTGCACCGCAAGGACTGCGGCAACGTCGCCGGCCTGCTCGCCCAGCCGGACCGGGTCGTGGAGGTGGACTGGTCGCCGAGCTCCGCGAGCGTGTTCCTCGTCCAGATCCAGGTCGAGGCGCTGGACCGCTCCCGGCTGCTGTCGGACATCACCCGGGTGCTGTCCGACAACCACGTCAACATCCTGTCCGCGAGCGTGACGACGTCCCGGGACCGGGTGGCGATCTCGAAGTTCGCCTTCGAGATGGCCGACCCCAAGCATCTCGGGCACGTCATGAACGCGGTCCGGCGCGTCGACGGCGTCTTCGACGCCTACCGCCTCACCGGTCGCCGGACGACGCCGAGCCGGGAGCGCGCGTCCGGCTGAACCGCCGCACCAGCTCCCGGGCCCGCACCGCCCACGGCCAGTGCTCCTGGTCGACGAGTGCCAGTACGTCCTCGACCTGCGCCCCGCGCGCCAGCAGGGCCGCGACCAGCGGCCCGGCGACGTCCGGGGGCAGCCGCCGGGCGACGTCCGCCGCCGTCCGCGCCGGTGAGGTGAGCCGGACGCCGGCGACGGTCACCACCTGGGCGGCCGGCACGTCGCTGGTCACCTCCCGGACCCCGGGAGGCAGCCGCCAGGGTGCCACGGCGCGGGGCACGAGCAGGTCGACCGGCGCGGGGTCGACGTCAGCGCCGTGCGCCCAGGCGGCGGCGCGCAGCCCGACCACCCCGCGGGCCAGGTGCTCCGGCCCGAGCACGGCCGCCAGGGCCGCCGCCCGACCGGATCGCCACGCCGCGGCCTCGGCGGCCAGGTGCACCCGGTCGGTGACCCGCACCACCCGCCCGGCCCGGGCCAGCGCGTCCAGCTCGGCGGCCGGCAGGTCGACGTCGGCGCGCAGGACGGCGCCCGGCGAGCGGCGCGGCCGCAGCCAGTCCAGCGGGTGCTCCTCGGTGGCCTCCACCCCGGCAGGATGCGCCGCCACCGCCCCGGCCCGCCGGGCCGGCTGTGGACGGCGCGCGAGCCGTCGACCGGGTCAGCCGGAGAAGTCCTCCGCCGCCTTCCGGACCTGCTCCAGCCACGCCCGCCGCGCGGTGAGGGCCTCCTCGGCGTCCCGCACCCGCTGGTCGTCACCGGTGGCACGGGCGGACTCCAGGTCGGCCTCGAGCGCGGCGATGGACTGCTCCAGCTGCTCCAGCGCCCCGGTCGCCCGCGCCCGGGCCTCCGGGTTGGACCGCCGCCACCGCTCCTGCTCGGCGTCCGCGACCGCCTGCTCGACCGCCCGCATCCGCCGTTCCACCCGCTGCACGTCCCCGCGGGGAACCTTGCCGGCCCGCTGCCAGCGCTCGGCGATGTCCCGCAGCCGGGCGCGGGCGGCCCGGACGTCGGTCACTGGCAGCAGCGCCTCCGCCTCGGCGAGCAGCTGCTCCTTGACCGCGAGGTTCGCCGTGTACTCCTGGTCCTGCTCGGCCTGGGCGGCGTTGCGGGCGGAGAAGAACCGGTCCTGGGCGGCGCGGAACCGGGCCCACAGCGCGTCGTCGTCCTTGCGCGCCGCCCGGCCCGCCGCCTTCCACCGGTCCATCAACGACCGGAACGCCCCCGACGTCGGGCCCCAGTCGGTGGAGTCGGCGAGCTCCTCGGCCTCGGCGACGATCTTCTCCTTGACCGCCCGCACCTCGTCGTGCTGCTTCTCCAGGGTGGAGAAGTGCGTGCGGCGCTTGCGGTCGAACGTGGTGCGGGCGTGGCTGAACCGCTTCCACAGCTCGTCCTCGACCGGCTTGTCCAGCCGGGGCCCGGAGCGCTGCGCCTCCTTCCACGCCTCGAACAGCTCCCGGAGCCGGTCGCCGGTCTGCTTCCACTGGATCCGCTCGGGCTCCTCGGCGGCGAGCCGCTCGGCCTCCTCGACGAGGGCGAGGCGGGCGGTGCGGGCGGCCTCCCGCTCGGCGGACCGGCGGCGGTCGGCGGCCTTGCGCTGCTCGGCGGCCAGGGCGTCGAGCGCCTCGACCCGCGCCGCCAGGGCGTCGAGGTCCCCCACCGCCTTCGCCTCGGCGAGTGCCTCGCGCAGCGTGCGCAGCGCCCGGTTCGCGTCCTTGGGGGCGACGTCGGTGGTCGTGAGCCGCTGCTCGAGCAGGTCGGCCTGGGCGACCAGGTCGTCGTACTTGCGGCCGAAGTACGCCAGCGCCTCCTGCGGGGTGGCGCCGGGGTAGCTGCCGACCGGCCGCTCGCCGTCCCCGGTGCGGACGTAGACCGTGCCGTCCTCGGCCACCCGGCCCCACCGGGCGGGGTCGCTCGCCGGTCGGGCCGGGACGACGACCGCCGGTCCGGGGGCCTCGGCCGCCGGCTGCTGGGCCCGCTCGGCGGGGCGGGGGACCGGTCGGGGCACGGGACGCGGCGTCGGACGCGGCGTCGGACGCGGCGCGCCAGGTCGGTGCTCGGACTCGTTGTCCACCACCGGGTTCTCCTCGGGGACGGGGTTGTGCGGGGTCGTGGTCACTGCACCGTCACCTGCTCCAGGCTGACCGGCCAGGCGGGCGCGCCGTCCGTGGCGCCGCCCTCGACGCCGCCCTCGGCGACCTGCCGGACGACGTCCAGGCCGTCGGTGACCCGGCCGAAGACGGTGTACCCGCCGGCGGAGTCCGACGGGATGGTCGAGTCCTCGTAGACGAGGAAGAACTGCGAGCCCTGGCTGCCGGCGTCCCCGCCGACCCGGGCCATCGCCAGGGTGCCGGCCGGGTAGACGTCGTCGGCGGGGGCGTTCTCCACCGGGCCGAAGGTGTAGCCGGGGCCCCCGGTGCCGGTCCCGGTCGGGTCGCCGCACTGCAGCACGTGGATGCCCTCGGTGGTGAGCCGGTGGCACGGGGTGCCGACGAAGAAGTCCTCCTGGGCCAGGGTGACGAACGAGGCCACCGCCTGCGGGGCCTGCTCACCGAGCAGGTCGACGGTGACGTCGCCGCAGGACGTCGCGATGGTCGCCGTCCAGGTGCGGCCCTCGGCGACCGACGGGTCGGGTGCGGTGTCGAGCTGCACGGGCTCGGCCGGGGGTGTCACGGTCGGCGCGGGGCACGGGCTCGCCGCGTCGGCGGTCCCGGTGGCGGCGTCGGTGGGGGAGGTCTGCGTGGCTGCGGCGTCGGTGGGGGTCGCGGTCGCCTCCGGCTCGTCGTCGCCACCGAGCGCGAGCCACGTCACCCCGCCGACGACGGCCAGCACCGCGACGGTGGCGGCCACCACGAGCAGGGCCCGGCGGCGCCGCCGGGCGGCGGCCTGCCGGGCGGCCTGGCGGTCCCGCCACTTCTCGTAGCGGCGGCGCTCGTACTCGCGCTCGCGCTGGCTCGGCGACACTCGGGCTCCTTCCCCTGCTCGGGACGCGCAGTCTATTCAGCAGGGCCCGTCGATAGGCTCGCCCGGTGCTCGTCACCGGATTCCCCGCCGCCGCCTTCGGGACCAACTGCTACGTGCTGGCTCCCGGCGCCGGTCAGGAGTGCCTCGTCGTCGACCCCGGCGTCGGCGTCCTGGACCGGCTCGCCGAGGTGCTGCGCGAGCACCGGCTGCGCCCGGCCGCCGTCCTGCTCACCCACGGCCACCTCGACCACGTCTACTCGGTCACCCCGGTGTGCGGGGCCCACGACGTCCCGGCGCTGATCCACGGGGAGGACGCCTACCGGCTCGCCGACCCGATCAGCACTCTGGACCCCTCCCTCGTCGGCATGCTCGAGCAGCAGTTCGGCAGCGCCGCGGCCTGGGCCGAGCCGGACGACGTGCGCACCCTCGTCGACGGCGAGCGGCTCGCCCTGGCCGGCATCGACCTCACCGTGCAGCACGCCCCCGGGCACACCGAGGGATCGGTGATGTTCACCGTGGACGACGTGCCGGACGGCCTGCGCGTCGAGGACGCCGCGGCGCCGCCGACCGCGACGACGCTCAGCGGGGACGTCCTGTTCGCCGGCAGCATCGGCCGCACCGACCTGCCCGGCGGGGACCACGCCGCGATGCTGCGCTCCCTGCGGGACGTCGTCCTGCCGATGCCCGACGACCGGCTGGTGCTGCCCGGGCACGGGCCCGCGACGACGATCGGCCGGGAGCGGGCCAGCAACCCCTTTCTGCTGGAGGTGGCGCGCTGATGGCCCGCCCGACGCCGCTGTCCGGGTTCCCCGAGCTCCTGCCCGCCGACCGGGTCGTCGAGCAGCAGGTGCTCGACTCGCTGCGCGCCACCTTCGAGCTGTACGGGTTCGCCGGCATCGAGACCCGCGCCGTGGAGCCGCTGTCCGTGCTGCTGCGCAAGGGCGAGATCGACAAGGAGGTGTACGTCGTCCGCCGGCTGCACGCCGACGACACCGGCGAGGACGCCGGCGGTGACCAGCTCGCCCTGCACTTCGACCTCACCGTGCCGTTCGCCCGGTACGTGCTGGAGAACGCCGGCCGGCTGCAGTTCCCGTTCCGCCGCTACCAGATCCAGAAGGTGTGGCGCGGGGAGCGGCCGCAGGAGGGTCGATACCGCGAGTTCCTCCAGGCCGACATCGACGTCGTCGACCGCGACACGCTCGCCCCCCACCACGACGTGGAGATGGCCCGGGTCATGGTGGACGCGCTGTCCCGGCTGCCGCTGCCCGGCGTCCGGCTGCAGCTCAACAACCGCAAGCTGATCGAGGGCTTCTACCGGGGCCTGGGTGTGGACGACGTCGCCGCCGTCATGCGCGTCGTCGACAAGCTGGACAAGGTGGGCGGCGACGAGGTCGCCCGTCAGCTGCGCGAGGACGTCGGGCTCGACGACGCCCAGGTCGCCGGGTGCCTGCGGCTGCCGCAGCTGAGCTCCGGCGCGGACGACGCGGCCGGGTTCGCGCAGCGGGTCCGGGCCCTGGGGGTGCAGCACCCGCTGCTGGAGGAGGGCCTGGCCGAGCTCGTCGCCGTCCTGGCCGGGTGCGCCGACCTGCGCTCAGAGCGGGTGGACGTCGTCGCGGACCTGTCCGTGGCCCGTGGGCTGGACTACTACACCGGCACCGTCTACGAGACCCGCCTGCTCGGCTACGAGCACCTGGGCTCGATCTGCTCGGGCGGCCGGTACGACGCGCTGGCCTCGGACGGGTCGACGACCTACCCCGGCGTCGGCATCTCCTTCGGGGTCACCCGGACCCTCGCGCCGCTGCTGGCCCGCGGGGCGCTCACCGCGTCCCGGTCGGTGCCCACCGCGGTCGTCGTCGCCGTCGTCGACGAGGCCCGCCGGGCGGACTCGGACGCCGTCGCCGCGGCGCTGCGGGCCCGCGGCGTGCCGACCGAGGTGTCGCCGTCCGCGGCGAAGTTCGGCAAGCAGATCCGCTACGCCGACCGGCGGGGCATCCCGTTCGTCTGGTTCCCCCAGGACGACGGCGGCCACGAGGTCAAGGACATCCGCTCCGGGGAGCAGGTGCCGGCGGACCCGGCGACCTGGACGCCGCCGGAGCAGGACCTTCGCCCCGTCGTCCGGGCGGCGGCGGACACGCCGGGCTGATCGCCGGACGGTTGCGCCGCGCTGTGCTTCGCTGACCCGGTGCGCACCCGTCCCCGGCTGCTGACCGTGCTCGCGGCGTCCGTCGTTGTCGTGGCCGCCGTGGCCGCCTGCTCCTCGCCCGGGCCCCAGCCGCAGGCCACCGCGACGCCGAGCACCGCCGCGCCGACGCAGGCCGCCGAGCCGGGCGGCAGTGGCGTGCGGGCGCCGTTGACCGGTGTCGAGGTCGCCGACCCGTCGGTCCTGGAGCGACCCGCGGTCGCGGTGAAGGTGTCCGACGTCCGCCAGGCGCACCCGCAGGTCGGGGTCGACCGCGCCGACCTCGTCCTCGTCGAGCCGATCGGCGCGTCGTACACGCGGCTGGCGGCGGTGTTCCACTCCGAGCTGCCGCAGCGGGTCGGGCCGGTGCGCTCGGTGCGGCCGATGGACGCCGCGCTGCTGTCACCGCTGCGGCCGGTGTTCGCCAACACGATGGGCGCCGAGTGGGTGCTGCGCTACGTCGAGGACACCGGGGACCTGGAGAACCTCGGCAGCCTGACCGTGCACGGCACCGGCGCCTACCCGGTGGACGGCGACCGGCCCGCCCCCGACCACGTGCTGGTCGACCCGGCCCGGCTGCTCGAGCTCGCCGAGTCCACGCGCCCGCCGGCCCCGTACCTCGAGCACGCCGAGGACGTCGCTGGTGCCACCGCGGTCACCGACGGGCAGCCGGCCCGCCGGCTCACCGTCCCCTACGGCGCGCAGTGGACGGTCTCCTGGACGTGGGACGACGCGGACGGCCGGTACGAGCGGTCCGAGCCGTGGGGCCCGCACGTCACCGCCGACGGCGACCGGGTCGGCGCGCAGAACGTCGTCGTGCTGTTCGTGGAGTCCCGGCGGGAGAAGCTCGCCGCGGGCTCCGGGCAGCCGGTCGACGTGCTGCAGGTCGTCGACGCCTCCGGGGAGCTGCTCGTCCTGTCCGGCGGGTCCGCGGTCACCGGCACGTGGCGCAAGGGGGCGCCGGGGGAGCCGTTCGAGCTCGTCACCGACGACGGCGGCCCGGTGCGGCTCGCCCCGGGCCGGACGTGGGTGGAGATGCCGCGGCCCGGCGCCGCCGTCGACGTGTCGTAGCGGCGTGCCCGGCCGGACGGGTCGCGGACGCCGGTCGCGGGGTCGCCCGGCGGCATGACGGCGCCCGGCCGTGGGTACGCCTGAGGCATGACCGGTCAGGACGGCACCAGCGACCAGAGCGACCCGCGGCGGGGGCGGCCCGACTACCACGACCCGACCTCCGGGATCGGCGGCGCCCCGCCGGCCCGCAGCGCACTCACCCTGCGGCTGTGGCTGGCCGGGTTCGGCCTCGTGCTGTGCATCGTGCTCGCGGTGCTGGCGGCGCAGGCCGAGGTGTCGACCGTGCTCGTGGTCCTGCTGGCGCTCGGGGCACTGGTCGCCGCGGTGGACCTCGTCGTCGTGATCCGGCGCAAGCGCAGCGGGGAACCGGGCTGACCTGGACGCGGGGTTTCGCCGGACCGGCAGCGGGTTCGGTGCCGTGACCGCGGTTCCGTAGGATCGGGCGGTCCCCCGATCAGCCCGAGGAAGGAACCTCCGTGCTCCGCACCCACGAGGCCGGCACCCTGCGTGCCGACTCCGCCGGCCAGACCGTCACCCTCACCGGCTGGGTGGCGCGGCGGCGCGATCACGGTGGGGTCGCCTTCCTCGACCTGCGCGACGCCTCGGGCGTCGTCCAGGTCGTCGTCCACGACGAGTCCGTCGCGCACTCGCTGCGCAACGAATACTGCCTGCGGGTGCGCGGGACGGTCGGCCGCCGGCCGGAGGGCAACGAGAACCCGGCCCTGCCCACCGGCGAGATCGAGGTGACGGCCCAGGACGTCGAGGTGCTCAGCGAGTCGGCGCCCCTGCCGTTCCAGATCGACGAGCACGTGGAGGTCGGCGAGGAGGCTCGGCTGCGGCACCGCTACCTCGACCTGCGCCGTCCGGGGCCGGCCGCCGCGCTGCGGCTGCGCTCCCGGGTCAACCGGGCCGCCCGCGAGGTGCTCGACGCGCACCGGTTCGTCGAGGTCGAGACGCCGACGCTGACTCGCTCCACCCCGGAGGGCGCCCGCGACTTCCTCGTCCCGGCCCGGCTGCAGCCCGGCTCCTGGTACGCGCTGCCGCAGAGCCCGCAGCTGTTCAAGCAGCTGCTCATGGTCGCCGGGATGGAGCGGTACTACCAGATCGCCCGCTGCTACCGGGACGAGGACTTCCGCGCCGACCGGCAGCCGGAGTTCACCCAGCTCGACATCGAGATGAGCTTCGTCGAGCAGGACGACGTCATCGCCCTGTCCGAGGAGATCCTCGCCGCTCTGTGGCGGCTCATCGGCGTCGAGCTGCAGACCCCGTTCCCGCGGATGACCTATGCCGAGGCGGTGGCCCGGTACGGCACGGACAAGCCGGACCTGCGGTTCGGCCTCGAGCTCGTCGAGTGCACCGACTACTTCGCGGACACCCCGTTCCGGGTGTTCCAGGCGCCGTACGTCGGCGCCGTGGTGATGCCCGGCGGCGCCTCGCAGCCGCGCCGGCAGTTCGACGCCTGGCAGGACTGGGCCAAGCAGCGGGGAGCGAAGGGCCTGGCCTATGTCACCGTCGGCGCGGACGGTGAGCTCGGCGGCCCGGTCGCCAAGAACATCTCGGACGCCGAGAAGGCCGGCCTGGCCGCGCACACCGGTGCCGCCCCCGGCGACGCCATCTTCTTCGCGGCCGGCCCGGCGAAGTCCGCCCGGGCGCTGCTCGGCGCGGCCCGTCTGGAGATCGCACGGCGCACCGGGCTCATCGACACCGACGCGTGGAGCTTCCTGTGGGTGGTCGACGCGCCCCTGTTCGAGCCCGTTGCCGACACCGACGACGTCGCGGTCGGCTCCGGGGCGTGGACCGCGGTGCACCACGCGTTCACGTCCCCGAAGCCGGAGTCGATGGACACCTTCGACACCGACCCCGGCAGCGCGCTCGCCTACGCCTACGACGTCGTGTGCAACGGCAACGAGATCGGCGGCGGGTCGATCCGTATCCACCGCCGCGACGTCCAGGAGCGGGTGTTCGCGGTGATGGGGCTGTCACCGCAGGAGGCGCAGGAGAAGTTCGGGTTCCTGCTCGACGCGTTCGCCTACGGCGCCCCGCCGCACGGCGGGATCGCCTTCGGCTGGGACCGGATCGTCGCCCTGCTGGCCGGGGCCGAGTCGATCCGCGAGGTCATCGCCTTCCCCAAGTCCGGCGGCGGGTACGACCCGCTCACCGGCGCGCCGACGCCGATCACCCCCGAGCAGCGCCGGGAGGCGGGCGTCGACGCCGTGCCGAAGGCGCCGGCCCAGCCGGCCTGACCTGCGTCCCTGGCCCGGGTCGCTCGGGACCCTGGACCCTGGTCCGGGCTGCTGCTGCAGGGCAGCATCGGTCCCGGGTCCCGCCCCGGCGAAGGAGACCGAGATGACCGCGCTCGTGGTCTACGAGTCCATGTTCGGCAGCACCCGTGACGTCGCCGCCGCGGTGGCGGACGCGATCGGGGCGGTGATGCCCGTCCACCTCGTCGAGGTCGGTGCGGCCCCCCGGCAGCTGGACGTCGACTGCCGCCTGCTCGTCGTCGGTGGCCCCACGCACGCGTTCGGGATGAGCCGGACCAGCACCCGCCGCTCGGCCGCCGAGCAGGCCCCGCACGGACTGGTGTCGCGGGGCGTCGGCATCCGGGAGTGGATCGAGGCGCTCCCTGCGCCGGGTCGCCTCGTCGACGTGGCCACGTTCGACACCCGGGTGAACCGCCCGCGACTCCCCGGCTCCGCCGCCAGCGCGGCGCTGCGCCGACTGCGGCACCTCGGTCTGCACCCCGTCCTGGAGCCGGAGACGTTCTGGGTCACCGGTATGACCGACCCCATCTCGCTCGCCGAGCTCGACCGCGCCCGTGACTGGGGCCGCGCCGTCACCACGGCCGTGACCGCACCCGCCTGAGCGTGCCGAGCGGGCGGTGACCAAAGGCCCTTTGGTGCCGGAGCCGCACAGGCCAGATTGAGGCCGTCGGACCGCACGAGAGGGGTTGGTCACGATGGCGTTCACAGCGACGACCGGGCTGCACGACGCGGTGTCCAAGCTCATGAGCTGGCCGGTTGCCGCGGTCGACCTGGACGCCACCCTGCGCCAGGTCGCCGAGGCGATGGCGAGCAACGAGGTGGGGGCCGCCGTCGTCATGAGCGGTGACCACTTCGTCGGTGTGGTGTCCGAGCGCGACGTCACCAACCACCTCGCCGGCGGGGCCAACCCCGATCACCTGCTGGCCGAGGAGGTCGTCACCACCGCGCCGGTCACCGCCACCCCGGGCGACACGGTGCTCACCGCCGCCCGGTTGATGGCCGAGGCCGGCGTCCGGCACCTGCCGGTGGTGAACGCTGAGGACGGCGACGACGTCGTCGGGATGGTGTCCCTGCGTGACGTCAGCCTCGTCCTGCTGCGCGAGGTCGACCGGGACTGATACGGGCGCGGGTCAGCACCCGCGAGGAGAACCGGTGCTCGGTGACGTAGCCGAGCCGGTCGTACACCCGCCGCGCCGGGTCGTTGTCGGCGTACATCCCGAGCGTGCACACCTCCGCGCCGTCGGCGAGCACGGCGCGGGTGATCCCGGCGGTCACCGCCCCGCCCAGGCCCCGGCCCCGCAGCTCCGGCAGCACCGCGATCCCGGCCAGGTGCGGCACGCCGGTGACCCGCTCGGTGTGGCCGGCGCAGGCCACGAGCCGGCCGGCGGGCTCGCGGATGCCCCACCACCCGCGGACGCCCTCGTCGCCGGGCCGGGCGCTGGTCCGGGGACTGGCGACGTCCAGCAGCGCGGCGACGTCCGGCTCCTCGTCCGGCCCGAGCCGCACGACGTGCTCCTCCCCGGGCTGCACCGGCGGCGGGGTCTGCGTCCACATCCAGTCCCAGTCCGCCCCGTCGCCGACCCGCAGGCCACCGGGCAGCGGGTCGGGCAGCCGGGCCAGGGTGCCGACGGGCAGCGTCACCCGCCGGACCGGGGCCCCCTCGGTGAGGGCCCGGACGACGAGCCGGGCCGCGTCGTCCGGGTCGCCGAGCACGGTCAGGGCGGGGCGGCCGTGCCACCCGGCGTGCAGGACGCCCACCGCGTCCCCGACGTCCCAGCGGCGGTGCACCTGCTCCGGTGGCACCTGCCAGCGCAGGAACGGGTCCGTGACCGGCGCGCTCACTCGGTGACGCCGATCCGGTCGTGCAGCCGGCGCAGCGGCCGCGGGGCCCACCAGTTCCAGTCCCCGAGCAGCGTCATCGTCGCCGGCACGAGCAGCATCCGCACCAGGGTGGCGTCGACGAGCACGGCCACCGCGAGCGCCACCCCGACCTGCTTGATGATGAGCAGCTCGCCGGTGACGAACCCGAGGAACACGATGATGATGATGAGCGCGGCGGAGGTGATGATCCGCCCGGAGCGCTGCAGCCCCCGCTCGACCGCGGTGTCGTTGTCGGCGCCGAGGCGGTGCTGCTCGACGATCCGGGAGAGCAGGAACACCTCGTAGTCCATCGCCAGGCCGAACCCGAACGCGATGACGAGCGCGGGCACGAAGCTCTCGATGCCGCCGGTCGAGGTGAACTGCAGCAGCCCCTCCAGGTGGCCGTCCTGGAAGATCCAGACCAGGACGCCGAGCGAGGCGCCGAGCGAGACGACGTTCATCAGCAGCGCCTTGACCGGGACGAACACCGACCCGGTCATGAGGAACAGCAGGACGAACGTCGCCAGGACGACGGACAGCACGGCGAGCGGGGCCCGCTCGCGCATGTCCGCGGTGAAGTCGATGAGGCCGGCGGCCTGCCCGGTGACCCAGGTGTCGAAGCCCGGGCGGTCGGCGCGCAGCTGCTCGACGACCTGCCTGGCCTGCTCGTTCACCGGGTCGGTGCCCTCGGCGTGGATCTCCAGCACGGTGAGGTCCCCGCGGCGCTGGGGAGGGTCGACGGACTGGACGCCGTCGAGGTCGGCGACCTCCTGCGCCCAGGTCGCGACGTCCTCGACCGGGGCGTCGGCGACGACGGTGACGTCGGAGCCGGCCGCGCGGGGGAAGTCCTCGCGCAGGTCGGTGAAGAACTGCCGCTGCGGGGAGGACGTCGGCAGCAGCTCCGGGCCGTCGGCGCGCAGCGTCATCGACACCGACGGGACGGCGAGCACGACGAGGACGACGAGGACGCCGGTGAACACTGCGACGGCGTGCCGCTGCACCCAGCGGGCCAGCTGGGAGAACCGGCCCTCGGCGGGGGCGACGTCCCCGAACCGGGTGGCCACGGCCCGCAGCCCCGGGATCCGGGTGGCCGCCCCGGGCCGGGCGAGCCGCTCGCCGGCCAGCACGATCACCGCCGGGACGAGGATGAGCGCCGACAGCAGCGCGACGACGACGACGCTGATCGCGCCGAGGCCGATCGCCCGGAAGATGTCGGCGCGGAACATCAGCAGGCCGGTCAGGCTGATCGCGACGGTGAGGGCCGAGAACACGACGGTCCGCCCGGCCGTGCGGACGGTGGTGACCAGGGCGGCGTCCCGGGCGGCGCGCGAGCCGGGCCGGTGCCCGCCGCGCCGTTCGCGCAGCTCCTCCCGGTAGCGGGAGACGATGAGCAGGCCGTAGTCGATGCTCAGGCCGAGGCCGAGGATGGTGACGACGTTGACGACGGCGGCGTCGATGTCGAACAGGTACGACCACCCGAGCAGGGCGGCCAGGCCGCCGAGGATCGACGCCAGCGCCCCGACGATCGGCAGGCCGGCGGCGATGAACCCGCCGAACACGAACACCATGACCAGCAGGCTGATCGGCAGCGCGATGCTCTCCCCGCGGGTCAGGTCGACCCGGACCTGGTCGGTGATCTCGTCGATGAGGGTGGTGAAGCCGGCGACTCGTCCGCTGGCGCCGTCCAGGTCGTCGTCGACCGCCTCCAGCCGGTCGCGGACCTCGGCGAGCGCGGCGTCCTCGGCGGCGCCGTCCAGGTCGGCGTCCACGGTGACGGTGACGAGGACGGCGTCCTGGTCCTCGCTGACCAGGGGGGCGAGCTCGGGGACGTCGAGGGGTGTGGTGCCCGCCGGTGCCTGGGGCGGGACGAGCGGGGCGACGACGTCGGCGACGCCGTCCATGGCCTGCAGGTCGGCGACCGCCTCGCCGAGCGCGGCGGCCAGCTCGGGGGACGCCGGGTCGACGCCTTCGAGCAGGAGGGTCAGCGACTCGCCGGTCTCGCCCTGCTCGGCGAGCAGGTCCTGGGCGGTCTGGGACTCCCCGGGGACCTGCGGCGCACCGCTGGTCAGGCGGCTGAACAGCGGCTCGTTGCCGAACGCGCCCAGGGCCGCGCCGCCTGCGCCGACCAGGACGAGCACCCAGCCGACGAGGGTGATGACCGGGTGCCGGGCGACGGACCGTGCTAGGGCGGCGAGCACGTACCGCAGGGTAGGGCGCCGGTGATCAGGGCTCTGCGGCCGGTGCCGTGGGCGGCGGCCCGGGTGGGCGGCGCGGGCTGCGTAGTCTCGGCCCGTGGCCGATCTGTTCAGCCGGGACGACGACGACGCGCCCGCCGGGGAGCGGGGCATCACCCGGGCGCCGCTCGCCGTCCGGATGCGGCCGCGGACCCTGGACGACGTCGTCGGGCAGGGGCACCTGCTGGCACCGGGTTCGCCGCTGCGCCGGCTCGTCGAGGGCGGCGACGGCCGGGCCGGTCCGGCGTCGGTGGTGCTGTGGGGGCCGCCGGGGACGGGTAAGACGACGCTCGCGCACGTCGTGTCCCGGGCGACCGGGCGGCGGTTCGTCGAGCTGTCCGCGATCACGGCCGGGGTCAAGGACGTGCGCCGGGTGATGGAGGAGGCCCGCGACGCCCGGGACCTGTACGACCGGCACACGGTGCTGTTCCTCGACGAGATCCACCGGTTCACCAAGGCCCAGCAGGACGCGCTGCTGCCGGGGGTGGAGAACCGGTGGGTGGTGCTCGTGGCGGCGACGACGGAGAACCCGTCGTTCTCGGTCATCTCGCCGCTGCTGTCGCGCTCGCTCGTGCTGACCCTGCGGCCGCTGTCCCAGGACGACGTCGCCGGGCTGCTGGAGCGGGCGGTGACCGACGAGCGGGGCCTGGCCGGTGAGGTGCGGGTCGAGCCGGCTGCGTTGGAGCACCTCGTGCGGCTGGCCGGCGGGGACGCGCGGCGCGGGCTGACCGCCCTGGAGGCGGCCGCCGGGGTGGCGCTGTCGGAGGGCACCGACGTCGTCACCGTCGAGCACGCCGAGCGGGCCCTGGACGCGGCGGTGGTCCGGTACGACCGGGAGGGCGACCAGCACTACGACGTGGCCAGTGCGTTCATCAAGTCGATGCGCGGCTCGGACGTCGACGCGGCGCTGCACTACCTGGCCCGGATGCTCGAGGCGGGCGAGGACCCGCGGTTCGTCGCCCGGCGGATCATCATCGCGGCCTCGGAGGAGGTGGCGATGGCGGACCCGTCGGCGCTGCAGACCGCGGTCGCGGCGGCGCAGGCGGTGCAGCTCATCGGGATGCCGGAGGGCCGGCTCGTGCTGGCGCAGGCCGTCGTGCACGTGGCGACGGCGCCGAAGTCCAACGCGGTCTCCTCGGCGGTCGCCGCGGCCACCGCGGACGTGCGTGCGGGGCGCGGCGGACCGGTGCCGGTGCACCTGCGCGACGCGCACTACCCGGGCGCGCGCCAACTCGGGCACGGCAAGGGCTACGTGTACGCCCACGACGCGCCGCACGCCGTCGCCGCGCAGCAGTACGCCCCGGACGACCTCGTCGGGCGCGTCTACTACGAGCCCAGCGAGCGCGGGTTCGAGGCGAACGTGCGGACCCGCCTGGAGCGCCTGCGCGCCCTCCTCCGCGGCGAGTAAGCCCCGCGCAGCGCAGCGCAGCGCATGGGCAGCGCAGCGCAGCGCCCACTCCCTTCTCGCAGAATGCTGGGTTGTTGGCGCAACACGCCGCAGAAGCCCCTCAGAATCCAGCATTCTGTGGGGTCAGGGGGCCAGCGCAGGGCCCACTCCCTCCTTCTCGCAGAATGCTGGGTTGTTGGCGCAACACGCCGCAGAAGTGCCTCAGAATCCAGCATTCTGTGGGGGGGCAGGGGGCAGGGGGCAGGGGGCCAGGGGGCAGCGCAGTGCAGGGCCCACTCCCTTCTCGCAGAATGCTGGGTTGTTGGCGCAACACGCCGCAGAGGTCCCTCAGAATCCAGCATTCTGTGGGGAGGCAAGGGAAGGGGCAGGGGGCCAGGGGGCGGCGCAGCGCAGGGCAGGCCAGCGCAGGGGGTGGTCGAGGGGTTACTGCGCACCGGAGCCCATGCCAGGGGTTACCCCTTGAGGTGCGACGGCGGCACGAACCACGACCGGCGATCCTGGCGCTCCGTCGCCTGGACCGCTCTCCGGTAGCCCGTCCGCAACCGCGCGACGAACCCCGAGTTGAACGGGCTCCGTACGTCCCGGAACATCGCGCGGACCACGGTCAGCCCGTGCGCCTCGAACAGCTCCTCGCGCACGTTGTCATCGGCGTGCTGGTCCGCCTGCCGGTGATATGACCCGTCGAACTCGGCGACCAGCCCGCTGTCGACGTCCAGCAGGTCCGGCTTGCCCAGCAGCGTCCCGTCGCTGGCGCACACCGGCACGTTGACCTGCGGCGGCGGCAGGTCGGCGTCCACGCGCCACACCACCCGCATCAGGCTCTCCGGCCGGGACGCCGCCCGCGGGTCGAGCAGGGGCAGCGCATCGCGGACCCGCTGCACTCCCTTCCAGCCGCGCCGCTCGGCGGCGTACTGCGCCAGATCCGGCACGGGTACCTGGGTCACTCGCAGGACGGCGTCGAGGTCCGCGACGGCGGCGGGCAGTGTCGGAGCCATCCGTCCGACGTCGAAGGCGGTCCGCAGCGCGCTGGTGATCGGGATGTCCGGATAGCCCGGTGCGGCGACGATGTCCGCGTCGGTGAGCGTGCTGCGCAGGGGACGCAGCCCCGGCCGTGGTGCCCGGGCGCCGCTTCGACCCGGGCAGAAGACGACGTCGAGCAGCTCGCCGCCCCAGGTCGTGCCGTCGAGGTCGGGGACGCCGTGCAGCAGCGCGGCCGCCCAGGTCCCCAGCGGGACGCCGGGCAGGGCGACGGCCGCGGCCAGGACCCGGGTGAGCCCGGCGTCGGCGTCGACCAGCACCGACCGGGCGACTCCCCGGTGCGGCCGGGACCACAGCGGGCCGGTGCGGGACCGGTCCCGGATAAAGGTCTCCCGCGACGACGGCCACGGGGCGGTGAACGCCTCGTCGGGCAGCGACAGCACGGTGCCACGGTCCGCGAACGCACTGGCTGGTGCCCGCCTCCCTGCGTCCTCTGGGGACACAGGTGCCGGATCGACAGCCTGTGCAGGACAGGTGGTCCCAGCAGACCCGCACAGAATGCTGTGGTTTTCACACCTGTGGCGGCGTGTTGCGCCAACAACCCAGCATTCTGCGAAGTGGGGGAGGCTCGGGTGGGTCGGGGGCACGACCAGCAGGGCGCAGCGACGGGAAGGTAAGGTCGCCCGCATGTCCGTTGGAGATGTCGCGGGGCTCATCGCCGCACTCGCGTTCGTGCTGCTCGTCGGCCTGCTGGCGGTGCCCCTGCTCAAGCTCGGCAAGGTCCTCGACGAGACCCGGACGACGATCCGCGGCATCTCCGAGGAGTCCGTCCCGCTGCTGCAGGAGGTCACCCAGACGGTGACCCACACCAACGACCAGATGGTCAAGGTGGACACCATCACGACGAACGTCGCCCAGGTCGCCACGAACGTCTCGGCGCTCACCGCCCTGTTCGCCGCCACGCTGGGCTCGCCGGTCGTCAAGGTCGCGGCGTTCACCTACGGCGTCCGGCAGGCGATCAGCGGGCGCAGCACCGGCGCCGGCCGTCTCCGCAGGAAGGGCTGACCCGTGCCACGACTGTTCTGGGCCGCTCTGGGCGCCGCCGCCGGCGTCGTCGTCGTGCGCAGGGTCACCAAGACCGCGCAGGCCTACACCCCCGAGGGGGTGGCGCACGGCCTGGCCTCCATCGGTGAGGGCCTCAAGGAGTTCGCCGCCGCAGTCCGCGAGGGGATGGACCGCCGCGAGCAGGAGCTCCGCGTCGCCCTGGGCATCGACACCGGCACCCTGGACGCCGAGCAGGCCCGGCAGCTGCTGGAGGACCCCTTCGGGGACGCCTCGGCCCAGCAGCCCGGCTCCCCGCGGCCCGACGCCTGACCCCCTGCCCGGCCCACCCACGCCCCACCCGCCCGGCCCACCCCCGACCCGGGAGCACCGACCCGCATGCAGACCGCCGAGATCCGCCGCCGCTGGCTGCGCTACTTCGAGAGCAAGGGGCACGCCGTCGTCCCCAGCGCCTCGCTGGTCACCGACGACCCGAACCTGCTGTTCACGGTCGCCGGGATGGTCCCGTTCATCCCGTACCTGACCGGCCAGCAGACCCCGCCGTGGCCGCGGGCCACGAGCGTGCAGAAGTGCGTGCGGACCCTCGACATCGACGAGGTCGGCAAGACCACCCGGCACGGCACGTTCTTCCAGATGAACGGGAACTTCTCGTTCGGGGACTACTTCAAGGAAGGCGCGATCACCTACGCCTGGGACCTCGTCACGACGTCCCAGGCCGACGGCGGCTACGGCTTCGACGAGGACAAGATCTGGGTCACCGTCTACGAGGACGACGACGAGGCCTTCGAGCTGTGGCAGCGGATCGCCGGCCTGCCGGAGTCCCGCATCCAGCGCCGCGGCCGCAAGGACAACTACTGGCACACCGGCCAGCCGGGCCCGGGCGGCCCGTGCAGCGAGATCTACGTCGACCGCGGCCCGGAGTACGGCCGGGAGGGCGGCCCGGTCGTCGACGAGGAGCGCTACCTCGAGATCTGGAACCTCGTGTTCATGCAGTACGAGCTCGACGACGTCCGCTCCAAGGAGGACTTCCGCATCGTCAAGGAGCTCCCGGCGAAGAACATCGACACCGGGATGGGCCTGGAGCGCGTCGCGTTCCTGCTCCAGGGCGTCGACAACATGTACGAGATCGACGAGGTGTACCCGGTGATCGACCGGGCCGCCGAGCTCGCCGGCAAGCGCTACGGCCGTCACCACGAGGACGACGTCCGGCTGCGGGTCGTCGCCGACCACGTCCGCAGCGCGCTCATGCTCATCGGCGACGGGGTCACCCCCTCGAACGAGGCCCGCGGGTACGTGCTGCGCCGGCTGATGCGCCGCGCGATCCGCTCGATGCGCCTGCTCGGCGTCGACACCACGACGATGCCCGAGCTGCTCACCGTCTCCCGCGACGCGATGAAGGCGTCCTACCCCGAGCTCGAGCGGGACTGGAACCGCATCTCCTCGGTCGCCTACGCCGAGGAGGAGACGTTCCTGCGGACGCTGAGCGCCGGGACGACGATCCTGGACGTCGCGGTCAAGCAGGCCAAGGACGCCGCCCCGGCCGGGCACGCCGTCCTCAGCGGCGACAAGGCGTTCCAGTTGCACGACACCTACGGCTTCCCCATCGACCTCACCCTGGAGATGGCCGCCGAGCAGGGCGTCGAGGTGGACGCCGAGGGGTTTCGCCGGCTGATGACCGAGCAGCGCGAGCGGGCCAAGCAGGACGCGCGGGCGAAGAAGACCGGCCGCGTGGACACCTCGGTGTACCGGGCGCTGGCCGACACCCTGGGCCGGTCGGTGGAGTTCACCGGCTACGACGAGGTGGTCTCCGAGGCCCGGGTCGCCGGGCTGCTCGTCAACGGTGCGGCGTCCGCGGCGGCGCGGGCCGGGGACACCGTCGAGGTCGTCCTGGACCGCACCCCGTTCTACGCCGAGGGCGGCGGCCAGCTCGCCGACGGCGGCCGGATCGTCCTGGGGGACAGCGCCGGCGGCGAGGCGGTCGTCGAGGTGGACGACGTCCAGTCGCCGATCACCGGGCTCATCGTCCACCGGGCCCGGGTGCTGTCCGGCGAGGTGACCGTCGGGTCCCCGGCCCAGGCCGTCGTCGACGTCCAGCGGCGCCGGTCGATCAGCCGCGCGCACACCGCGACCCACATGGTGCACAAGGCGATCCGCGAGGCGCTCGGCGACACCGCTACCCAGGCCGGCTCGGAGAACGCGCCGGGCCGGTTCCGGTTCGACTTCAACGCCACCTCCGCCGTCCCGCCGTCCGTACTCGACGAGGTGGAGCACCGGGTCAACGAGCTGCTCGCCGAGGACCTCGAGGTGCATGCCGAGGTGATGAGCCAGCAGCAGGCGATCGCCGCCGGGGCGATGGCGCTGTTCGGGGAGAAGTACGGCGAGGAGGTCCGGGTCGTGTCGGTCGGGGAGTGGGCCCGCGAGCTGTGCGGCGGCACCCACGCCCAGCGCTCCGGCCAGCTCGGCCTGGTCAAGCTGCTGGGGGAGTCCTCGATCGGCGCCGGCGTCCGGCGGGTGGAGGCGCTCGTCGGCGTGGACGCCTACTCCTACCTCGCCCGCGAGCACGCCCTCGTCGGCCAGCTCACCCAGATGCTCAAGGCGCGCCCCGAGGAGCTCACCGACCGGGTCGGGGGGATGCTCGAGCAGCTCCGGGCCGCGGACAAGCAGCTCGCCGAGGTCCGCCGTCAGCAGGTGCTCGCCGCCGCCGGGAGGCTCGCCGACGAGGCGCGCGACGTGTACGGCGTCAGCGTCGTCACCCACGACGCCGGGCAGACCGGCGCGGACGACGTCCGCTCGCTGGCCCTGGACGTGCGCAGCCGGCTCGGGGACGTCCGGCCGAGCGTCGTCGCGGTAGCCGGGACGGCGAAGGGCCGGCCGGTGGTCGTCGTCGCGACGAACGCCGAGGCCCGCCGGTGGGGGGTGCGGGCCGGTGACCTCGTCCGGGTGGCGGCGCAGGTGCTCGGCGGTGGCGGCGGCGGCAAGGACGACGTCGCCCAGGGCGGGGGCATCGACGCCGGCAAGGTCGGTGAGGCGCTGACCCGGCTGGAGCACGCGGTCGGCGAGACGGTCACCGCCCGCACGTGACCGCAGAGGGGTTCCGCCGCGGCGTCCGGCTCGGCGTCGACGTCGGGTCGGTGCGGGTCGGGCTGGCCGCGTGCGACCCCGGCGGGACCATCGCCTCCCCGGTGGAGACCCTGCGCCGTGACGCCCGCGGCGGCTCGGACGTCGAGCGGATCGCCGCCGAGGCCCGGGAGCGGGACGTCATCGAGGTCGTCGTCGGCCACCCGACGTCGCTGTCGGGGCGGCAGGGGGCTGCGGCACAGGCGGCTCGTGACTACGCTGTGGCGCTGGCTCGACGGTTGGCGCCCGTGCCGGTGCGTCTGGTCGACGAGCGGCTCAGCACGGTCAGCGCCCACCGGGCGCTGCACGACGCTGGGGTCAGGGGGCGCAGGCACCGGGCGGTCGTCGACCAGGTGGCGGCCGTGACGGTCCTGCAGGTCGCCCTCGACGCGGAACGGGCGTCGGGGCGGCCGCCCGGTTCGCTGGTGGAGCCGGGGACCGAGCCGGACGACCCGGCCGGGACTCCGAAGGGGAACGCGCCCGGATGACCGCGAGGAAGCTGCCGCTCTCGGAGCTGCCGAACGCCGCCGACGACGAGGCGGACGCTGCGGAGCGGTCTCGGTTGCGGCGCCGCAGGCGGCGCCAGCGTCAGCGCCGGACGGCGATCGTGCTCGCCGTCCTGGTGGTCCTGTTCGGGACGAGCGCGTACCTGGTGTGGGACAACATCGCCAGGCCAGTGGTCGTCGGGTTCTTCGAGTCCAACGACTACGAGGGCGCCGGCAGCGGCACCGTCCAGGTGCAGATCGAGGCGGGCGATTCGGGGCGGGCGATCGGGCAGACCCTGCAGGAGGCGGACGTCGTGAAGTCCGCCGACGCGTTCGTCGAGGCGACCCGCAGCGAGCCGCGGGCGGCGTCCATCCAGCCCGGGACCTACCTGCTGCGCGCGCAGATGTCCTCGCAGGCGGCGCTCGACCTGCTGCTCGACCCGTCCTCGAGGGTGTCGATCCGGGCGGCGGTGCCCGAGGGGCTGCGCAAGGACCAGGTGTTCGAGCGGCTGCAGGAGGCCACGGGCATCCCGTTGGCGGACCTGGAGGCCGCGGCGACGTCCGGCGAGGTGGGGCTGCCGGCGGAGGCCGACGGCGACCCGGAGGGGTACCTGTTCCCGGCGACGTACGAGTTCGAGCCGGACGTCACCGCCACCGAGGTCATCACCCAGATGGTGGAGCGGCACCGGCAGGCGATGGAGTCCGTCGGGGTGCCCGAGGAGTTGCGCCGGGAGGTGCTCATCAAGGCCAGCCTCATCGAGAAGGAGGCCCAGCTCGACGAGGACTTCGCCAAGGTGGCACGGGTGATCGCCAACCGGCTCGAGATCGGCATGCCGCTGCAGCTCGACTCCACGGTCAACTACGCGACCGGCAAGGGCGGCATCACCACCACCCCGGAGGACCGCGAGACGGACTCGCCGTACAACACGTACAAGTACCCCGGGCTGCCGCCGGGCCCGATCAGCTCGCCGGGGGAGAAGGCGCTGGCCGCGGCGCTCAACCCGGCCGAGGGCGACTGGCTGTACTTCGTCGCGGTGGACCCCGAGACCGGCGAGACCCGGTTCGCCGAGACCGCCGAGGAGCACGCCCAGAACGTCGAGGTGTTCCGTCAGTGGCTGCGTGAGAACGACGCCTGAGGTGGGCGGTCCGGCTGGCGGACGCCGGGCGGCGGTGCTCGGGCACCCGGTGGCGCACTCGCTGTCGCCGGCGCTGCACCGGGCGGCGTACGCGGCGCTCGGCCTGGACTGGACCTACGACGCGGTCGACGTCGACGTGCCGGACCTGCCCGGGTTCGTCCGGGGACTGGACGACTCGTGGGCGGGGCTGTCGCTGACGATGCCGCTCAAGCAGGCGGTGGTGCCGCTGTGCTCGCGGCTGTCGCCGTTGGCCGAGGCGCTCGGCGTGGTGAACACGGTGACGTTCGCGGCCGACCGGTCGCTGGTGGGCGACAACACGGACGTCGAGGGGATCGTGGTCGCGCTGCGCTCGGCGGTGGTGTCGCCGGTGGCCTCGGCGGTCGTCGTCGGCGGCGGAGCGACGGCCGCGTCGGCGGTGGCGGCACTCCGGGAGATCGGGTGCTCGTCGACGGCCCTGGTGGTCCGTTCCGTGCCCCGGGCGCGGCCGGTGGTGGACGCCGCTGAGCGGCTTGGCGTTGAGGTCCGGCCGACCGAGTGGGTCGGCGGGGTGGACCTGCAGGCGGACGTCGTGGTCTCCACCGTCCCGGCCGGAGTGGCGGACGTGCTCGTCGAGGCAGTGCCGCCGGCGCCGGGCGTGCTCCTGGACGTCGTGTACTCGCCGTGGCCGACGCCGCTGGCTGCCGCGTGGGCGCGCGCCGGCGGCACGGTGGTCAGCGGCCTGGAGATGCTGCTGCGCCAGGCGGCCGCCCAGGTGCGGCTGATGACCGGCCTGGAGCCGCCCCTCGACGCCATGCGCGCCGCGCTGCCCCGCCACGCCTGACCGCAGCCCAGTTCTCACCGCACTTCACTACCCGCAAAATGCTGCCTGCAGGAGCCATTCGTCGGCGTGTTGCGCCCACAACCCAGCATTCTGCGGAGGCTGTGGCGGGCTTGGGCACCTCAAGTTCACCCGTCCGGGCGCCGACAACTGGGGCATGCCGGCGTCCGGAGTGCTGTCGTGAAGCAGCTCAGCGACATCCTGCTCGAGGGCGGCCTGATCAACGAGAGCCAGCTCGCCGCCGCCTACGACGAGCACCAGCGGCTCGGTCGCTCGCTCGGCCGGGTGCTCGTCGAGCAGGGCGCCCTCACCGAGGGGCAGCTCGTCGCCGCGCTCGCCAGCCAGATCGGCCTGGACTTCGTCGACCTCACCGACGCCCCGATCGACGGGTCCGCCCTGGCCCGGGTCCCGGCGACCCTGTGCCGCCGACACACGGTGATGCCGGTCGGCTACGACGACGCCGACCGGCTCGTCGTCGCGATGGCCGACCCGGGCAACGTGTTCGCCCTCGACGACATCCGCCAGCTCACCGGCCTGGACGCCCGGCCCGTCGTCGCTACCCGCGAGGACCTGCTGTCCGCGATCGACCGGTACTACCGGGCCGACGCCGACTTCGACGAGCTCACCAGCGAGCTCGAGCGCCCCGAGGACACCGAGGACGAGCTGTCCCGGATGCGGGAGATCGTCGAGGACGCCCCCATCGTCAAGTACGTCAACCTGCTCATCACCCAGGCGATCCAGGACCGCGCCTCGGACATCCACATCGAGCCCACCGAGCACGACCTGCGCATCCGGTACCGCATCGACGGCGTGCTGCACGAGGTGATGCGCTCGCCGAAGCAGATCGCCAGCGGTGTCACCTCTCGGCTGAAGATCATGGCGGACATCGACATCGCCGAGCGCCGCGTCCCCCAGGACGGCCGACTGTCGGTCAACGCCCACGGCCGCAAGATCGACCTGCGGGTGGCGACCCTGCCGACCGTGTGGGGCGAGAAGATCGTCATGCGGATCCTCGACAACTCCACCGCGCTGCTCGACCTCGCGGACCTGGGGTTCAGCGCCGAGAACTTCGCCCGCTACGAGAAGAGCTTCACCAAGCCCTACGGGATGATCCTCGTCACCGGGCCGACGGGGTCGGGCAAGTCGACGACCCTGTACGCGACGCTCAACATCGTCAGCCGCCCGGAGATCAACGTCATCACGGTCGAGGACCCAGTGGAGTACCGGCTGGCCGGCATCAACCAGGTCCAGGTCAACACCAAGGCCGGGCTCACCTTCGCCGGCGCGCTCCGGTCGATCCTGCGCTCGGACCCGGACGTCGTCCTCATCGGTGAGATCCGCGACCACGAGACCGCGCAGATCGCCATCGAGGCCTCGCTCACCGGCCACCTCGTGCTGTCCACCCTGCACACCAACGACGCGCCGTCGGCGATCACCCGGCTCAGCGAGATGGGTGTCGAGCCGTTCCTCGTCGGGTCGGCCACGGACGCCGTGCTTGCCCAGCGCCTCGCCCGCCGGCTGTGCCCCAAGTGCAAGGAGGCCTACCAGCCGACCGAGGAGGAGCTGCTGGGCGCTCGGTTCCCGTGGGAGCCGGGTCAGGAAGTGCCGACCCTGTACCGGCCGGTGGGCTGCCCGTCCTGCTCGAAGACCGGGTACAAGGGCCGGCTCGCCCTGCACGAGGTGATGACGGTGAGCGAGGAGATCGAGCGCCTCGCGGTCGCCCGGTCCTCGGGGACCGAGATCGCGGACGTCGCCCGCCGGCAGGGCATGGTGAGCCTGCGGGACGACGGGTGGGCCAAGGTCGTCCAGGGCGTCACCTCGGTGGAGGAGATCCTCCGCGTCGTCGCGTGAGGCCGGCCCCGATCGGGGACGGCGTGACCCTCAAGGCCGGGTGTCCGGCGTCCGATGCTCTCCGCAGACGGCGGTCTGCACCGCCGTGGACGTCGCTCGCGGAGAGGACAGCCAGTGGACAGCCAGAACGGGTACGGCACCGGCGCGGCCGGTGGCTACGAGCCCCAGTACGCCTTCGGCGCCGAGGTCGCTGCGCCGACGCCGGCCGTCCCGGTCCAGGCGCGGCCGAGCGCACAGGCGACGGCTGCGTCGTCCGGGCTGCTCCGGCCCCAGGCCGAGGGCACGAACTACGAGCGGGCCAGCACCGAGGCCACGACCACGACGGCCGACCTGGACCTGTCCGCGGTGCTCATCGAGATGCTGGAGATGGGCGCCTCCGACCTGCACCTGACCGCTGGGGCGCACCCGACGGTCCGGCTGCGCGGTGAGCTCGCCCCGCTCGAGCACTTCCCCAAGCTCGTCCCGCAGATGACCCAGCGGGTGCTGTACGCGATCCTCACCCAGAAGCAGCGGGAGAAGTTCGAGGAGGACCTCGAACTCGACTTCGCCTACTCGCTGCCGGGCCGATCCCGGTTCCGGGTGAACATCTACCGGCAGCGCGAGTCGCTCGGCGCCGCGTTCCGTGTCATCCCGTACGAGATCAAGCCGCTGGAGGAGCTCGGCATCCCACCGGCGGTCAACAACTTCGCCGGCCTGGCCCGCGGGATGGTGCTCGTTACCGGTCCGACTGGCTCGGGCAAGTCGACGACGCTCGCCTCGCTCATCGACCTGGCCAACCGCAACCGGTCCGAGCACATCATGACCGTCGAGGACCCGATCGAGTTCCTCCACCGGCACAAGCGGTGCGTCGTCAACCAGCGCGAGGTGGGGGAGGACACCCACTCCTTCGCCAATGCGCTCAAGCACGTGCTGCGCCAGGACCCGGACATCATCCTCGTCGGCGAGATGCGCGACCTCGAGACGATCTCGGTGGCGCTGACCGCGGCCGAGACCGGCCACCTCGTCTTCGCGACCCTGCACACCCAGGACGCCGCACAGACCATCGACCGCGTCATCGACGTGTTCCCCTCCGAGCAGCAGCAGCAGGTGCGAGTGCAGCTGGCGTCCTCGATCCAGGGCGTCGTCTGCCAGACGCTGTGCAAGACCGCGGACGGCCGCGGCCGGGTGGTGGCGACCGAGGTGCTCGTCGCGACGCCGGCGATCCGCAACCTCATCCGCGAGGGCAAGACCCACCAGATCTACTCGGCGATGCAGGCCGGCGCCCAGCACGGGATGCACACCCTCGACCAGCACCTCGCCGAACTCGTGCGCCAGGGCCGCATCACCTACGAGCACGGCCTGGAGAAGTGCCACCACGTCGAGGACTACACCCGCCTGACCGGCCGGGGCTGAGGAGCTCACCATGGCGACCGCCACGAAGACGTACGAGTACTCGGTCCGCGACCGCTCCGGCAAGCTCGTCAGCGGCAAGTTGGAGGCCGCCAACCAGGCCGCGCTCGTCAGCCGGCTCAAGGGCATGGGTTACGCGCCGGTGTCGGTCCGTGAAACCGGCACCGGGATGAACAAGGAGCTCTCCATCCCGGGCCTCGGGGCCAAGGTGAAGCTCAAGGACCTCGCGGTGATGTCGCGGCAGTTCGCCACGATGATCAACTCGGGTCTGTCGATGCTGCGAGCGCTGTCGATCCTCGCCGAGCAGACCGAGAACAAGGAGCTCGCCAAGGTGCTCGGCGAGGTGCGCAACGACGTCGAGACCGGTCAGTCGCTGTCGGCGTCGCTGGCCAAGCACCCGAAGATCTTCCCGCCGCTGATGATCAACATGTGCCGGGCGGGAGAGGTCGGCGGGTTCCTCGACCAGACGCTGCTGTCGATCGCGGACAACTTCGAGTCCGAGGTGAAGCTCCGCAGCAAGATCAAGTCGGCGATGACGTACCCGGTGGTCGTGTTTGTCATCTCGATCCTCGCGGTGATCGGGATGCTGCTGTTCATCGTCCCGGTGTTCGCCGGAATGTTCTCCGACCTGGGCGGGGAGCTGCCGGCGCCGACCAAGGTGCTCGTCTTCTTGTCGGACGTGATGAAGACCTTTGCGCCGGTGCTGGTGATTCTGGTCGTCGTGTTCGCGATCGTCTGGCAGCGGGTCAAGCACCAGCGCCGGGTGCGCGAGGTCGTCGACCCGCTGAAGCTCAAGGCGCCGATCTTCGGGAAGCTCTTCCAGAAGGTGGCCATCAGCCGGTTCTCCCGGAACCTCGGGACCATGCTCCGGTCCGGGGTGCCGATCCTGCAGAGCCTGGAGATCGTCGGGGAGACCGCCGGCAACATCGTGCTGGAACGGGCGGCCAACGACGTCAAGGAATCGGTGCGGCGCGGTGAGTCCCTGGCGGGCCCGCTGGCGCAGCACGCCGTCTTCCCCCCGATGGTGACCCAGATGCTCGCCGTGGGTGAGGACACCGGGGCGATGGACACGATGCTGGAGAAGATCGCCCAGTTCTACGACGACGAGGTCGAGGCGACGACGGAGGCGCTGACGAGCCTCATTGAGCCGCTGATGATCGCAGTGCTCGGCGGGGTCATCGGATCGATGGTCATTGCGCTGTACATGCCCATCTTCTCCGTTTTCGACTTGATCGAGTAGGTCGTGCAGGTGCGTCAGGGGCGGCCCGATCGGCGGGCCGCCCCTGACGCTTGCTCCGTTCGTGTGAACGCGGAAACCGCTGCACTACAGGCTCAAGTGCGGTCCTGGGGGACCGATACCACAGGTGTCATCGAGCCGGTCACGCGGGACGCGGGCGGCTCACCACAGACCAGAAGGGGAGCACTGCAATGCTCGCTCGCATCCGCAAGTCCATGCAGGAGAAGGACCGGGGCTTCACCCTGATCGAGCTCCTCGTCGTGATGATCATCATCGGGATCCTGGCCGCCATCGCCATCCCGGTGTTCCTCAACCAGCGCACGAAGGCGCGGGAAACATCGGCGAAGGCTGACGTCTCGACGATCGGCAAGGAGATCGCCGCCTACTACGTCGACGGCACCGACGCGCTCGACCTGACCACGGACGCCACTACCGATGAGTGGGTGCTGTCGGAGGCCACCGGCGGTGCTGAGGTGACCCGCGGAGCGCTTAGCGGGAACAACGTTGCAACTGAGCCCTGATCCACCGCGCTGATTCGGCTTGGGTGGTTTCGGTGGCCTGATGAGGTCGGTCGGTGTCGTGGGCGTGGCTGGTCCGCCGGCCTGTGCCGGC